>JAPDKC010000004.1 GCA_029258755.1 archaeon
TGAACAGGCTTACCAAGCCGCTTGCTGTCCTTTCATCCGCCTGGAATAGTTCCGCAAGCAGAACGGCTTTTGCTTTATCCTTTGCACTGTGCTTAGCGGTCTTCCTGGCCTCTGTTCCGCAACTCTATAAGCTCCACACTATCAACAGAGCTTTTTATGAGGTAAAGAATGTTTTTCTAAGCACTCTATCCTGGCTCTATTGTAAGCAGCCCAATTAACCTTTTTCTTGTTCCTTTCTTTGTATGGGAACTTTTTGCTTGATATTTGGTCAAGCAGGTCGTTTAGTATTCTGTCAGGCATCCACTGGGACATAAAAAACAATAGAACCGAAACGCTTGCACAGATTTTCGGTTCTATTTTTCTAACCTCACCACCCTAAAACTATGCGAATATTTAATCCTTATTTAGGTAGCTATGAGTAGCTGCGATTTTGATGCAAAGCCCTTATTGTAGAAAAATTTATTAACTCCAAATAACCTATTGTTTTCTTATGAAAACAAAAAAAGAAATGACATCTAAGTCTATTTTTACTTTTCTTGTGATTGTTATATTCATATTTTTACTTCTATTCTCATTATTTTTTATTAAAGCTGTTTGGGCTCCTGGTGGCCCAGCTCAACCACCCACAAATCCAGCCCCGGGAGAACCACCAGAGGAACCCTCTCCTACACCAACACCAAGTAATGGTGACGAAGATGGATCTGAAGCTCCTGGTGGCCCAGCTCAACCACCCACAAATCCAGCCCCGGGAGAACCACCAGAGGAACCCTCTCCTACACCAACCCCTACTCCAACGCCTCAAACTTGTGAAGAAAAATGTTGGTGTGAGGGAGATACGCTAGTTTGCCAGCACGAGGATTGTAGCACAGAAAGCAAATATTGTAAATATGGGTGTGCAGGAGGCAAATGCATCGAGGATAAGTACCCTCCAACAACACGGAGTAATCTTATTCACAATATGTGGTACGCTAACCCAGTTTATGTTTCGCTTAGCTGTTACGATGCTATTAGCGGCTGTGAGCATACTTATTATTGTTATGATACTAAACCAGGGTGCAAGCCAAATAAAGAAGGAAAACGATTTAGCATTTCGTGTCCTGGTGGAGAGGTTTGCAAGTATTATGTGCGTTTTTATTCTGTTGACAAGGAGGGGAATGAAGAACATATAAAAAGTGTTAAGTTTCGGATAGATAATGCAAAGCCTGAAGTTGAATATACTGGAAGCACAGGCACGGTTGAAGGAAAGGCAAAAATAAGCTTTAGCTGCAAGGATGAAGGCTCTGGTTGTGCGGCAATTAAATACCGCTTGGACAACAGCAGCTGGCGTACCTATGCAAATGAATTTTATGTAAGCGATGAAGGAGCGCATGTGATAAAGTTCTATGCTGTGGATAAAGTAGGAAATGAAAGCGAAAGAAAGCAAACAAGCTTTACTATAATAAATCCGTTAGAGACGTTGGAGATATACAATGTGCGTGTTTTAGAGGTAAAGGCACATAGTGCTAAGATAATGTGGGAAACAAGCGTAGAGGCTTATGGTGAGGTGCTGTATGGAACTACAAAAAGCTTAGGGCTTAGCAAAAAAAGCAGCTTTGGAACTTTGCATGAAGTTTTGCTCGATGATTTGGAGGAAGCGACAACCTACTACTTCAAGGTTCGAGCTTGGAATAGTGCTAAAAGCGTTGAAACAGAGATACTTGAATTTAGTACCTTATATGAAAACTTTCAGATAAAAGAAGTGTTGGTTAAGGCATTTACGAGCCATGCTGAAGTAAGCTGGTTTACAACAGTTGCTAGCGAGTGCGAACTTTTCTATAAATTAACTTATGACAATGCCTTGCAATCTGTTAAAAGTGAAGGAATAAGCCATCAAGTAATGTTGCAGGATTTGGAACCAGATAGCAGCTATTGGTTCGAGATTGTTTGTAAAAGAGGAGCAGAAGCTGTAAGGTATGAAGGAAGCTTTATTACCTCAGAGGTGCCAGCAAAACCAGCCATAACAGAAATAATTGTTGAGCCTAGCGCTCAAGCGATACCTGAAGGTTACTTAGTTAAATTTATAGGCGTACTCACCAATGTAGAAGAAGCTAGCTACGAATGGAACTTTGGTGATGGAACAAAAGAGGAAGGAACAATTAGCGAAAGCAATGCTGAAGGGACAGAAATAAGGCGCATAACCACTTTGCATGCATTCTATTTGGAAGAGGAAGATGAAAAGATCTTCGAGGTAAAGCTGAAGCTAATACAAGAAGGCAAAGTTGTTGATGAAAAGAGTGTTAGTGTAGTTGTTACAAGAGCGTATATAAAAGCCGTTATGCTTGAGCCAAAATACGCTGCAGAAAAATCAAGGCCTGTTACCGTTAAAATAAAGCTTTTGGACAAGTACAATAATCCTGTTGATTCTAGTAGGCTCACCTATCTCCAAGCGTATGTGCTCGGAAATAAATTAGATCTTAAAGAAGAAGAGGCAGGAATCTTCAAAGGAACAATTTATGAACCGTATTTGAGAATAAATAATATAGAATTTGTGACTGTAAAGGCGGCAGCTCCTGTAGAAGGTGCTCTAAGAGAGCTAAGCACAAGGCTTGCAGTTAGATTTAGGCCTTTAGAGCTTAAGATCGCAAACCCATTCGCTAATGAGCGCTTTTATTTGGGCTCAAAGCTCGGCACTTATAGATTTGCTTTTATGCTGAATGAAAGAATACCTGCTACTTATCCCTACCTCAGCGCAAAGCTTGTTTCTAAGCATTGGGAGAAGAACCTTGATGTTACTATTAACGAATCGTTTGGCAATGCTGTATATGTTGATATAAATCATGTAATCACTGAAGAAGACGTAGAAAACGGCTTAGCGATCCTGCTTGAAGGACAAGACGCTTACGGCAACCAGCTCAGTGCTAAAATAGACATTCCAATCGAGAAAGAGAATCCTTTATTTGATATAGTAGTTGTTGCTCCCAGGGAGAAAGTGCTTGAAGTACTTAAGGAAAAGAATCTTGTTGTGAGAATAAATTCCATTCAGAATCTAAAAGGCAAGATAAGCGTGCAATGTAACGGAATAAGCGGTTACATGAAATATGATGAAAAGAGCGATCTCTACTATTTTCCAATAAAACTTCCAGCAACCTATAATAAAGACGAACTTCACTGCAAAATATTTGGAACTGCCATAAATGCAGACGCTGCAGATGTGGAGGAGGTAAGCTTTACAGTTCTCTCAGCGCTCAAGATAGAATTCATTCAGCCAAAAAGCGGCGAGCAAGCAAGGTTAGCGCCTATAGATGAAATAAAGATAAAAGTGCGCTATGCAAACAACGAGCCTTTAGCTATCTCAGAATTGAAAGGCACCCTTATTGTGGACGATGAATCCCATAACATCACTCTCAAGAAAGAAAATGGCTTCTATGTTGCTAAGCTCCCTAAAGCGATTGATTTTGGCGAGCATAAAATAAGCTTGAAGCTCGAAGAGCCGCTTAAGGGAGAAAAAACCGCATATGTTAAGATAAATAAAGCATTGAAGCCGCAAGAAGTTTTGCTAGCGCTTGCAATAATATTCGCTAGCGCCTTATTCGTTTACTTCGTAATTAGAGTAGTGCTTAAGATTAAGGATGCTAGAGCATTGCTTTTACATCACCGCAAAAAACTTATAGCCCTTCTGAAGAAAACTAAGGCAGAATACTTTAAGAGACACATTAGCGAGAGCGAATTTAGAAAGCGCTATGAAAAAGCTAAAAAAGAGTTGCGCGAGGTTGAGAGGAAACTTAAGAGGAAGGAATACTTATTCTTCTGGCGCAAACTCTAAAGCTGCTTTGCCGCTAACCTTATGTCGTCAGCGGTTATCGTTTTCCTTTTTGCATGCTCTGCCAATGCTTTTGCCTTTAAAGAAAGCCTCATTCCTTCCTCCTCAAGAAGCCTTGCAAGTTCTATTACTGCTGATTCGCTTACACGCAAGCCGCTGGCCTTTCTTATTATTCTATCTACCGCAGCAAGTGGCAACTCGCCCATAAACAACACCAATAAAGAGTATAAAGCTAAATAATAAAAAGCTTTGCTTTTTTGCTCAAAATAAGGTCTTTTAGGTTTTTAATCTTTAAATTCGGCTGAAATAAGGTTTTTTATTTAAGCATTTATCATTTAAAACCTTTTAATTTCTATTTTTGCTATTATGGAATTTTTTGAGCATCCTCTTATAAAACCGCAAAGCATCGAGAAGAGAGCTTATCAGGAGCGATTGGTAAAAAGTGCTTTGGAAAAGGGCAATACGCTCATAGTTGCTCCAACCGCTCTTGGCAAAACTGTTGTTGCTGCTGTGCTTGCAGCTTATGCGCTTGAAAAAGGCAAGAAGGTGCTTTTTTTAGCACCAACAAAGCCGTTAGCGATGCAGCATCAAAAAACCTTGAAAAAAATCCTTAACATCCCTAAAAGCAGCATAGTTCTTATTACGGGGGCAAAGCCAGCCAAACACAGGTATTTGGCTTACAAAGAAGCAAAGGTAATAAGCGCTACGCCTCAATGCATAGAGAATGACTTAAAGCAAAAGCTGCTTAAGCTTGAGGAATTCGGCTTATGCGTATTTGATGAAGCCCACAGAGCCGTAGGAAATTATAGCTATGTGTTTATCGCTAATATGCTGAAGCAAACAAGCTGTTTAATTCTTGCACTTACGGCATCACCCGGCCATGAAAGAGAACGCATAGAAGAGATCTGCAAAAACCTAAATATAAAGAATGTTGAAATAGTTACGCTAAGCGACAAGGATGTTAAGCCATATGTAAGCGAAATAAAGCTTGAATGGCGAAGGGTTGATCTACCGCAAGAGTTTAAGGAAATAAAAAAAGCTTTAATGGAATTCATCAGGGAGAATGCTTCTAAACTAAAAGAGTGTCCGCTTACAAAGATGCCAAAGCAAGATTACTTCAATAGGGCAAAGCTGCTTAAACTTCAGGAGAAGGTAAGCAAGCTTATTGAAAAGAATGGAAAAGCGCAGCCAGAGCTTTATACGCTAGCAGCAAGAATAGCAGCTCTTATAAAGGCAAATCACGCATTGCTCCTTATAGAAACTCAGGGACCAGAAGCTTTATGGGCATACTTAAATAGATCTTATAAAAAGGATAGGAAAAGCAAGGCAGGAAGCTTATTTTTCAAGGATAAAAACATTGCAAAAGCTGCCTTTTTCGCTAGAGAGCTTGTCGAAAGAAATGAAAAGCATCCAAAGATAAAAATGCTTAAGCAGATAATAGCAGAACAGCTCGCTCAGAACCCAGAAAGCAGGATAATAGTGTTTAATCATTATCGCGACTCTGTAGCACTAATCGAGGAAGAATTAAATAAGATGCCTGATGTAAGGGCAAAACGCTTCGTTGGCCAGGCAAAGAGGCAGAGCAAAGGAATGAGCCAAAAAGAGCAAGCGCAAGTAATAAAGGAATTTGAAGCCAATAAGATCAATGTTTTGATAGCAACAAGCGTTGCTGAAGAGGGCTTAGATATTCCTGCCTGCGATTTGGTTATTTTTTATGAGCCGGTGCCAAGCGAAATAAGGCATATACAAAGACGCGGCAGAACAGCCCGCTTGCGAAGCGGCAGGGTTGTAATCCTTATAGCAAGAGGAACGAGGGATGAAGCGTACTATTGGGCAGCAAAACACAAAGAAAGAAAAATGATAAGCGAATTAAAGAATATGAAGGAAAGGAAAAAAGGTGCTAAGCAGAAAACGCTAACTGATTATGCAGGTGATTGGGTTGGCTGAGCAAAAGCAAGATACGCTTGCAAAATATGTTAAAAGCGATAAGCCGATCGTTTTTGCCGATGTAAGAGAAAGCCATTCTGAGGTAGCTGAATTTCTGCGCAGAAAAGGCGTTGATGTAAGGGAAATAATGTTGGAAATAGGGGATTATCTTATAAGCGATCAAATTGTTATAGAAAGAAAAACGGCAAGCGATTTCTTAGCAAGCTTGATAGATGGCAGGCTTTTCAATCAATTAACTCAAATGCTAAACTATGAAAAACCGTTGCTAATAATAGAAGGCACTCCAAGAGAGCTTTTCTTTCTGAGGAATATAAATGCAAATGCTTTAATAGGCGCTTTAGCTTCGATAGCTTTGGACTTTAGGGTTCCCATACTTTTCTCAGATGGCAGAGCTCAAACAGCCAACTATATATACATAATCGCAAAAAGAGCACAGCAAAGCAAGGAAAAAGAAATAAGCTTGCGGAAAAAACAAGCTTTTTCGCTTAAGGAATGGCAGCAGTTTATAGTAGAATCTTTGCCGGGAGTTGGACCAAAAACAGCCAAAAGCTTGCTGAAGCATTTTGGCTCTGTCAAAGCTATATTTAATGCCTCTCTAAAAGATTTAGAAAAAATCCCCGGTATGGGTAAAAGGAAGGCGAAAAAAATAATAGAGGTTTTGGAATCAAAATATAATAATAAGGAGTGAGCGACCGTCGTCTAGTGGCAGGACACCAGCCCCCCAAGCTCCGAACGGAGCATGGAAAGCTGGTAGCCCGGGTTCGAATCCCGGCGGTCGCATTTTTAAAGCTTCAAAAAAGCAAGCTTTTTCGCTGGCGCGATTATCTCGCAGCGCTCAGCAATCTTTATCAAAAAATCCTGGAACATCACAGTAGCTTTTATTTCTTCTTTTTTTATAAAATCTAAGATTTCAGCTACATCGCTTGCGGGTACTATGAGAGCATTACTTTGCATAACACCGCTTATCTTTGCAAGCTTTTCTAGCGCTGCTGGCTCTGCTGTGATTATAACTTCCTTCGGCTTTTCTTTCTCCAGAAGAAGCTTTAGTATTTTTGCTAGCGAACTTTTATCTAAGATAACTCTATCTCGAAAGCCCAATTCCTTCAGCATCTCTATCTGCTTTTTTAACACCTTGTTTATATAGCTCAGCTGGCTTATCTTTTTTTCCAAGGAGTTTTGAACCCTTTCTATATCGCTAACATAAAAACCAATGCTTTTTTTCGCTACTTCCAGTAAATCCTGGTCTTCTTTACTCCTTTGTACAAGAATTGAAAGCTCTTTTACTATCTCCTCAGGGCTTTGCTCTTTAAGCACGGCTTCATTAAGCTTAAGGATAAGCTTGTTTTTCATCTCTAGCTGAAGCATCGCTAAGCCCTTATCTGTTATGAAAATCGCGTTTTTCTTCCTTCTTATAAACCCCAGAGCTTCTAGATCCTTTAGAGTTCTGCTTAATGCAGCTCTTGCCGAGTTTATGTTGGAATAATCCCCTAAAATACTTGCAAGCAAAGCAGTATAGCTAATGCCCGGCTTTTGCTTTATAATTAACAAAATAGAATTTTTTGAAGCCATGTTAATAGAAAGGAGCAAAATTAGTTTAATCGTTTTTATTTATACAAGCTGCACGCGCTTCATGCGCTTTCCTAAGCTGAAAACCTGTTTTGCACCGCAAACAGAGCAAACGGCAACAAAGGTCGGCTTCTTGTTAAGCTTCTTCTTCAACGCTATCGCTTTATACTTGCCTCCGTAGCCGGCTATGTTTGCCTCGTGCCTTCTCGTACCCTTTGCAAGCGTTCTTGCCTTTCCGCCTCTATATTCCTTTATCGTATGCTCAGTATGCCTCTTGCACTTTTTACAATAGCGCTTTATTCTCTTTGGAAGCTCCATTTTAAGCACCCTTTATGCAAAATGAGATTAATATTTTTTTGGTAAGGAAACTTTAAAAAAGCTATTCGAGTATTCTGCATAACGCCTGCTTTTCCAGTATTGCTAGCTCCAAGGCATTTTGCTTTGGCATGTGTTTGTATGCAGAAAGGCAAGCGATTTTGTATAGCTTAGAAAGTTTTGCAACATTGGGCTTTAATTTGAATTCCCTCTCCTCGAATCCGTGCTTTTTCGCGCATTCAAGCATTTTTTTAGCTAACTGCTTGCTTTTGGAAGCTATCACAAGCACGTGCTTTTTTGTTCTTTTACAAGCAATCTCAATAGCTCTATTTATTTGTGTGGTGCAATAAAGGAAGAGTAGAAACTCTAAAGAAAGGTTTTTAGCAATCCCCTTGTTTTGTTTAAACGCTTGCTCTGCTTTTTCGATAGCGCTTATGATCTGGAGTTCGCTAACTATAGTTTCAGCAGGTATTAAAGCAAAAATAGCATGTTTTGAAAGCAAACATTTATTAATCATTTCCTCCATATCTTCAGTAGAAGCAAAGCCCTTTTTTGTTATAACATGCAAATCGTTTATAGTTGCCATAAAAAGCTTTTATTTGCAAAGTTTTTAATCCCTAACAGGTGATCGCATGGCAATCTATCATATGAGGTCTCGAAGAAAAGAAACCGGTGGCTTGAGACATTCCTTGGAAAGATGCGATAAGAAGCTTGCATGGAAAGGAAGCGAACCAACCAATACAAAGCTTAGTGATGAGGAGGAAAGGGAAACTGTTAGGGTAAGAGGCGGCAATATAAAGGTAAAACTCAAAAAAGCGGCTAAAGCTGCTGTTTCCATAGGAAGCAAAACTGTTGTTGCACCAATAAAAACCATATTAGAGAATAGAGCAAATAGGGAATTCGCAAGGAGCAATATAATAACAAAAGGGGCTCTCATAGAAGTTGAACTTGAGGGCAAGCCGGCAAAAGCAGTTGTAACAAGCAGGCCTGGCCAGCATGGCGTTGTTCAGGCAAAGCTATTAGAAGAAGCTAAAAGTTAACGGCGAACAAAACAACCGAAATAATGCTAATTGCCGCACCGTAGATAAATGGCATGCTTGGGCTAATTTGCCATAAAAATCCGGCTACCAAGCTTGCTGGTAATGCTGCCAAACCTGTTGTGGTATGGAACGTTCCCAACGCTGTGGCCCTTAATTCCTCTGAAGATAAATCGGAAACATAAGCCCTCTGATTGCTATCCACTATGGCATGAACTATTCCATAAAGAGCGAATAAAACTATAAATGCCGGCAGCGAATTAGAAAACGCGAATCCAACAGAGGTCAGTGAAAATAATAAATAACCGAAAAGGATGACTTTTTTCCTGCCTATTTTATCGGAAAGCTTACCGAAGGGTATTGCAAGCATAGCATAAAAAATGTTAAAGAGAACGTACAAAAGGATCGGTACGGCAATCGCTAATCTGCCTGAAAAGAGTTGCTGCGCTCTAAGAATAAAGAACATATAGTTAAAATTTGCCAAAGCAAATATGCCCGAAATCAAGATAAATAACTTAAGCGGTTGAGATAGGCCCTTCAACCCGATTTTTAGGTCTATGTTTTGCGCACCCCTTTTTCTTTCCCTTACAAAATATAAAGGGATTAAGGAAAGAAAAGACAAAATAGCCGCTATAAGAATAAGTGATTTAAAATCGAACCCAAGAAACCAAAATAAAAGAAAAGCGGCAATCGATCCTCCGATAGCTCCTAAGGTATCCATCGCCCTGTGAATCCCAAACCCCTTGCCCCTTTCTTTCGGCATGGAATCCGCAATAATAGCATCGCGTGCTGCAGTCCTCAACCCTTTACCGATTCGTTCCAATCCAGCAAAAACTAAAATATGCTGCCACATTTGGGAAAACGCTAAAGATAGCTTGAAGAGCGCCGAAATCAGATAACCAGAAAAAACAAAAATTTTCCTTTTCCCAGATTTATCAGACCAATACCCGGCAAAAACTTTCAGAATGCTTGAAACGCTGTCTCTTAGCCCTCCGATCAATCCAACGATAGGCCCGGTGCCGCCTAACGCTGTGATGAACATCGGCAGAATTGGCATTATCATTTCACTGCTCAAATCATTCAGAAAGCTGACAACCCCCAACCAAAGCACGTTTGCGCTAATTCCTCTCGAATACTTATTTCCCATAGCTTACCAGAATTATAGAAATTTATAAAATTTTACTGAGAAACTTTATCGAAGCCCAAAAAGCTTTTTATAGCACTCTTTGCACCACATTGAGAGCTGTACTGCTTTTTTCGGCACTACTTCAGCGGAATCCTTTTTCTTCACAAATTTCTCCTTACTTAGCACCAAAGAGTAATAATACTCGCCTCTCTTTATCGCTTTTCCGCAATAGTCGCAAACGAAACCAGCATAGCCCAAAACCCTTGTAGAGTCTGGAACCCACAAACCCTCTTTCATAATAACCACCTCATTACCTACTGCAGGCCCATGATTTATAAATTTGTGTAATACATTTTTTCGCCTGCTGTTATACAAAATTTTAAATTAAAAATTATGGAAATTTATGATATGCCACGCAAGACAGAGCGGAAGCCAAAGAAAGATGAGATTATAGTAGTAAGGGTTCCAAAATCACATAAGGAAAAAATAAAAAGAATCGCTGGCTCGCGAGGCGTAAGCTGGTTTATAAATACCTTGATAAAAGCCCATCTAAGAACGATAGACAAGCACAGAAGTGCATATTACAGATGCGATTCTTGCAATAAAACTCTCGAAGTAAACGAGCCCTACTACTGCGAGCTTGCAAACAAGGAAAAATTCGTTGTTTCGGAAGAAAACCCGGAAGAGCTGGAAATCGAAGTAATTGATTCTATGCCTAAAAAGATTCTCTGCATGCACTGCGCAAAAAAGCAAGGCAAACTCAAGTGCTTTAAGGAACCCTTTCCAGACACCAACGAAACGTTCTTTGTAAAAGATTCCAGCAGAATTTGCAACATTTAGCTCTCTCAACTAAGGCAAGATAATTATACTGTAGAGGCCGAAGCCGTTATAGAAAGAAAGGTAAAACCTTTTAGAGCATCTTCAGCTCACGTAACAGTGCCAAAAAAGCACATAGGAAAAACCGCTTGGATTGTAATTCTCAAAAAGACACGCCAATGGGCAGAGGATTGTCTAAAAAGAGCTAGCAAAACATAATTTGGCTAAAAATAAGTATACATAAAAACACAAATCTCACCGGAAACGCGCTTGAGAAAGAGATTTATGTGTTTTGGTCTATGGAACTTCGTAAGAGAAATTATGGTCAGGTATATAGTAGACAATAAAGCTGGGATTGTACAAGAGGAAAAGACTGTTTTGAACGTATTTGAAAAAAATATAGACAGGGCCCTAAAAGATGGCTTTCCATTGTCTTTGTATATCGCAGTTGGATTTTTCTTTTTTGAGGGTTTTCAGAAAATTTATCCGAAACTTAGAGAGCTTCATGAACGCGGCCTCCTTAAAAAGTTTTTCTTGATTATGGGGCCTGAAACCAGAAAAACAACCAAAGAGATTTTAGAGGCTTTAAAAAACGATGCATCAATACTTGATAATGAAGCCTTTAATTTTATCAAAGAGTTATATGGTGAGGGCAAATTCGAGTTTAGAATATTTTTAGATAGGAATTTTCATATAAAACTCTATATATTCGAAGTAGGCAACGATATAGAAATATGGGTTGGTTCAGCAAATCTGACAGAAGCAGGGCTTGAAGAAAATATAGAGCTGATAGTGCCTGTGGATGCACCAATATCTGAAGATAAGCAGCTGTATAAGACATTCTTCAGTGAAATATGGAAACGATCTACAGACAAAGTCGAAAAATTAAAAGTAATAGATATAGTTAAAGAAGCTTCAGCAGAGAATTACCTTTACCTTTCCCCGCGAGAGTTTTTTGCTTATTTGCTAAAAATTCTCAAAAAAGAAAGGTTGCTTGAGAATATAGGAATAGAACTTGATTATCTTGGAAAATTTCAGAGAGCTACGATTGATCTCATAATGGACAGGATGGAGAAGTATGGAGGTTGCATTTTAGCTAATTCTGTTGGGTTGGGAAAAACAGATACTGCCTGTGCCATAATTAAATACTATATTGATAAAGGTAATAAAGTACTCCTAATTATACCGCCCATATTAGAGAAACACTGGAAAAGGACACTGGAAAGAGTAGGGATTGATGAGAAGTATGTTACAATCCTTTCTCGTGGACTCTTGCAAAAGGCGGATTTTAATTGCGAAAAATACTCTGAATATCAGCTTATAGTAGTAGACGAAGCACATCACTTCAGAGTTTCGAAATCAGGAACAAAACAGAAATCAAATAGGAGGAAAAATTTGGAAGAAATAACAAAAATCAATGAAAATGCACACGTACTTTTAATAACCGCAACACCCATCAATATAAGTCTTGTAGATCTTACAAGTTTGATAAAATTGTTCGAAAGAGGTAAGTACTTATCTGCTTTCGAAGAAGAGGGAATCTCCTATTTGATAAAAGAACTGGAAAGAAAAGTTAAAAAGAAGGAGGGAATTGATGAAAACCTGATTAAAATGGTAAGAGGAATTTCAGAAATTTTCGTGATAAGATTTGATTGGTTGGATATAATCAAACATTTCAGAGAGGATTTAATGAAAATTGCCGGAGTAAATAAAGTTGAACCGCCAGAAGTGGAAAAGGTTGAGTTTGAATACAAAAAAGAGATAGTTAATAAAGTTTTTGATAGGGTTGTCGATTTTCTGGCAAAATTGAATTATGAGTATACGAAACTTTGGGAGGGAGAGTATAAAGAAGATAAGAATCTAATATGGTGGTATAAATGGAGATTATATAAAAGGCTTGAAAGCAGTTTATATGCTTTTAAAAGAAGTTTGGAAAAAATGAAAAAAAGAAACGAATTTTTAATTAAAATTTTTTTAAGAAAGAGCGAAAGAGTTTCTAAAACCGATCTCTTCTCGAAGGACAGGTTAGAAACAATACTCAATACCTTCAGCACGTTAAATAAAAACCAAAAAAATAAGGTAATAAGAAATATGAAGGAAGATATAAAAGAAATTGAAAAAATGCTCAAAAATGTCGAAACAGCTGAAAAAGAAGCTGGAGAGGATTCTAAACTAGAACAATTGTTGGCCATAATAAAAAAAGAAAATAAGCCTATGCTTATTTTCTCAGAATCAAGAGATACTGTAATTTACATTTGTAAGTTTCTCAAAGAAAATGGCATTAAGAAATTTACTTATGCTTATGGCGGTGGAATTGAAGAAGGAGAAGAATTCTATGGAGAACATATAAAAGAGCTGGATAAAGATAAAATCCAGGGGGAATTTAACGAAGGAAAATACAATATAATAGTTTCAACCGATATCCTTGCAGAGGGCATCAACTTACCTAGGGCGGATATTGTCATAAATTTCGATCTTCCGTACAACCCCGTTAAATTAATTCAAAGAGATGGAAGGGCTTTAAGATTAAACAATCCAAAGAAAATAAAAATCTATAATTTTGTCCCAGAAAAAAGTATTGATAAAGAACTGGAGCTGTTTGAAAAACTGAAAACAAGAGTGGAACTTATACTTGCTGCTGTTGGCTTGGATTTCGTTATATGGAGTGTAGAAGAAGGTAAATTGAAAAAATTTTCAGACAAACATAGAAAAAGAGCCGCTAGACTCATAAGAGAATGGAAGGAACTCCTAGCAACAAGAACTCCAGAGGAATTAAAATCCAGGATACTAACATCTGTTTCTAAAGAGAATAAAATTTTGAAAGAGTTTGCAGAATTCTTTGGCATTTCCCGAGAAACCTTAGAAATATACAATAGAATATTCAAAAAACCAATTTACACTTGCTTTAAAAGCGAGAAAGAAGGGTATTGGGTTGTATTTAAAAATAAAAAGAATTATTTATTTGCAGGAGAACTACAACCGACAGAGTTATTTAAAGGGGGAGCTAAGGGAAAAATAACCCGAAATGATGAGAACGCTATAGGGTCTCTGGTTAAGAAAGAGGTTGAAAAAAGAAGTTTAGAAATTCTGAAAACACCAAAAGAAAGAGACAAAATTAGCAGAGAGATAGAAAAATTGCTGGGAAAATACCTTCCAGATATTCTACCAAGTTTTAACTCTAAAGCGTTTTCAGAAAAAGAAAAGAAAGAAATTCTCTCAAAACTTAGAAGATGTGAAAATGCTCCTTTATGGAGAGAAGAAGTTACTAAAAAAGAAGTTCGAGAACTTATATTGAGAAAAGTTTCAACAAAATACGAAACAGAAAAACCTCAAATAATTGCGGTGATAAAATATGTCAAAGTATGATCTTGAATTTCTCAAAGAGAAAGGTTTCTTTAAAGAAATTGTAAAAGATGAAATAGATGGAAAGACTGTGTTTTTAGACCCAAAAACCTCTTTTGCATACGTAGAAGTTGACAATTCTTCGCAAGTAGAAGAATTCAAAAAGAAAATCCTTAAAAAATTTGAGAGTGTTTATTACATCTGGTTTTGGATTCCAAACGAAACTAAACTAAAATTTTTTAGAAAAATAGGTGGAATTAAGTGGTTTTGGTTTTCCCCACGAAAAGAAAGGAAGGAAACTAAGAAGAGCAAAAAGGAAAACTTAGGAAAATTTTCAGCTAAAAATATAAATATTCTTTTCGATACCAAAGACATTGTAAATCGTTTTTACAATGAGTTATGGAAAATAAGAATAAAAATGGCTAAAAGCATTAGAGAGTTGAAAGATGAAGGAAATAAGCTCTTTGTGGCCCAAAAATTCATAGACCGACTAATTTTCTTTTATTTTGTTTCTCAGTTAGGCTTAATAAAAATTAGATATAGAGGAAACGAAATAAAACTAACAAAAGAGAAAACTAGAAAATTCATGGAAGATATTGGCAAATATCTTAAAAATGATAGCAAGATTCTCGAATTCTTCAATAATATTTTTTTCAATGTTCTTGCCAAGGTTAATGAGTTAGGTTGGGCGGCCCATTCATTTACCATAGCAGGAGATTATATTGAAGTGAAAGGTCCTGCTTTAGATGGAGGCCTCTTCAAAGAAGATTGTTTTGAAGGTAAGAAAGAAGGGGAAATCAAAATAAAGCACATTGGTGAGCTAATCCAATTTTTAAACCGGTATAACTGGATTGTAGGCGAAGAACTACCTGACGAAGATAGAATAGGCGATCTAACACCAGAGGTTATTGGACATATTTATGAAAAATTGGTTGTTTCTTTAGAACAGATGGGAGAAACCTTAAAGAAAATTAATCTTAACAAATTCTCAGTAACAAAAAAAGGTTTGAAAGCGGGAAGAAAGAGAATAGGGGCTTATTACACACCTGAAGAGATTACGAACTACATTTCGAAAAATACAATTTTCCCATTCATAAAAGACAGATTAGAAGAAAGGTTTGGACAAAAAGGAAGAGCTTTCTTCGAAAAAGAATCTGAAAAATACATCTTTCACAAAGGAAAGAAAAGATATTCTCCAGAAGAATTAAAAATAATAAAATACCTTTATTTTGAAATTTTAACTAAACTCAAAATTTGCGATAATGCTTGCGGCTCTGGCAGTTTTTTGATTGCTGCGGGCGATATTTTACTCAGATTGTATAGCAGAGTTTTGAAGATCCTAGAAGAAAACCTCCCTGAAGACAAAGATGTAAAGAATGTTTTAGAAAAAATAAGAAGATCTCCGAGTAGAAATTACTATGTCGTGAGAGAAATTATTGTAAACAATTTATACGGCGTAGATATAATGAAGGGTGCTGTTGATATAGCGAGATTAAGATTGTGGCTTTGGTTAATTTCTCAAGTTAAATCAGAAGAAATAGAAGGAAAAAGATTGGAAACCTTGCCAAACTTGGATTTTAACATAATGTGTGGAAATTCTTTAGTAGGTTTTATGGATATAGAAGATATTGATTTTATAGATAAACAGAAGACACTTTCTGCTTGGCTAGGAGACAATAAAATAGAATGGTTAAAAAGCCTAGCAAAGAAAAAGCAAGAATTTAAGAAAATGCCTATAAACGAGACTCAAAAATTTAGAGAAAAATTGGAGAAAGAACTAAATGAAGCAAGGAAAGTTTTGAATGAAGAGTTTTATAACAGGTTAAAAGCCAAAGGAATTAAAATTTCTTGGGGAGAATTTTTGAAATTAAAACCATTTCACTGGGGCTTTGAGTTTTACGAAGTGTTTGATTTAGAGAAGCCAAAGGAAGAAAGGGGTTTTGATGTGATAATTGGGAATCCTCCACACGGCGCAAAAGTTTCTGATATTGAAAAAAAATTGTGGCGTAGCTTTTATAAATTAAAAGAGAGGGGATTAGACAGCGCTAAAACATTTATTGAAAGGAGTCTCTTATTACTTCGTCTAAATGCCTCCTTAGCACTTGTAATACCAAAACCTTCAACTTACTCCTATTCATGGGAAGACTTTAGGAAGTTCGCTAGAACATATAGAATTACTCATTGTATTGACTTAGGCAAAGCTTTTGAGGATGTAAAACATGAACAAATAGTGATAATTTTGAGAAACAGCCAAGTAAGAGAGCGCAAATATGTTGGAGGTTATTTTGACAAAACAAAAGGTAAAATCATAGAGAGGGCTTTTATTACGTATGATATCTATCACATTTTACCATGTAATGTTACTTCTGATGAAATCACCGTTATAAAATATTTACTTGAAAAAGATTTTATTACTCTTTCAGGTTTTGACGTTTTTAGAGGATTGCCAAGGAATCTGGCTTCTAATCGTGGAGAACCTTGTATAAGAGGTAAAGAAATTGATAGATATTATGTTTCTCAACCAAAAGATTGTGTAAAGTTAAATAAAATTGATCAAAGAAGAGTTTTTCGGCTAAAAAAGAAAAAGGTTATTACTCAAAGAATTATTGCACACGTTACAAAGCCGATACACAGGATAATAATTATGGCATATCCTGATGAAAAGGGATTGTTGACTTTTGAAACTGTGACTAACATAGTTCCTAAAGAGGGTCATTCCCCTAAAACCCTTTCCCTGCTCCTAAATTCTAGATTTGTTAGTTGGTTTACTTACTTGGTTATTTACAATAAAGCAATAAGAGACATGGATTTTGATGCCTTTTTTGTTAAAAGAATTGTTATACCAAATTTATATAACAATACTTCTCACACGTTAGATATTTTAGCTGAATACATGCTTTTCCTCAACGCAACAGAAGAAAGAAGAATAAAAGAAAAAAAACTAATTGATTTCATTGATAAGCAAATAATTGACTCTTTGGTTTACGAGCTTTACTTCAAAGAAAAATTCTACGAGGAGAAACTATATGGGAAAAATGATTATATTTTGCTCAGATTAGTAGAACCATATTTGAAATCTATAAATTACGATAGGTGGAACGCATTGTATTGGAAGAAACAATTAGGAGAAAAACTAAGTGAAAGAGAAGAGAGTGAATTAGCTAAACTTGAAAAAGAAAATCTTAAAATTATTAAAGAAGTTATTGAAAAGATTAAAAAACACAAGAAAATTATAGAGTACATAGAGAAAATAAAATCCTATCCATGGATAGAAATTGTTGAGGGTAGAAAAAATGGAAAATGAAAAGTTAGATGAATTAGAGGTAATAGAAAGATATATCATTCTATTATTGGGAGTTAAAAATAAACCCATCCCTTCGCGTGAACATCTTCAAAAAGAGTTATTTATTCTCTCAAAAGCGAATCCAAAAATTTCTGAATATATTACTTTCGAAAAACATTACGAGGGACCTTATTCCATAGATGTAGACGATATCATAAAGAATCCTACGTATTATCCTGGAGCCATCTGGATTGATAAAAAAGGGCGATGCGGGCTTACCCCTAAAGGAAAAAACATATATAATAAGATTATTAAAAAATATTCTGAAAATTTAAAATTTCAGGCTCTTATCAATTCAATGAAGATGATTAGAAAAATATATGAAAAACTGTCTAAAGATGAACTTCTTTTCATAATGTATGCAACCTATCCAGAATACAGAGAAAAATCAAACCTTTCAGATAGATTATTCTCTCCTACGAAAAGAAAGGAGTTAGCTGAGAAGTTATTAAAAAAAGGGGTTATTACCAAGAAAAGATACAAAGAGCTGGTAAACTATGATCAAGGTAGTTCCCGATAGCAGCTTTTACATATGTTTCATTGATGATATAAATAAACCAGAATACTTGGCAAAGATATTAATTCATGAATTTTTCACATTTGTTATTGGAGAGAAAGTTAAAAAAGAAATCATGAAATCGCCTCACTATAGTGCAATAAGAGAAATCCTTTGTAATCATACTCAATATTTTGAGTATTATAATTACGGTGAAATATTAAGGCCCTTCTTCTCACTTGATGAAATAAAAAAAGGTGAACATGAAGTTATTGCAATTTCATATATACTATACCTACACAAAAATACATTCATAGCGATTCTCGACGATTGTGCAGGGAGAAAATTTATAGATTGTAACCTCCCCCAAATTTCCAAAAATGTAACTGGGACAGTGGGTTTCATAAAACTTTGCTATTGCAACTATCATGTCTTTTCAAAAAAAGAAACCATAACTATTTTAAATTTGATAAAAAGTTCAAGATTCAGAGTTGAAGAGGAAGTTGTGGATGAGACCTTGAAAGAAATAGAAAGGTGTTAAAAATGACAAAAAGCATAGATATAAAAGAGAGTATTTATGATAAAAACTCTGAGTTTAATATTAAAAGATTCAAAATTGGAAAAATAACTATAGAGAGACCAACTAGAACAATAAATGCCAAAATATTAACAAAGAACTTATTGAGGTATGTAATAGAAAATTTTTCAAATGCTATTTTTGAATATTCTAAACTAGTGAGTTTAAAAGCAGTTAATTATATACTATCAGAAACCAGTGATGTAAAAATTCAAAAGTTTTTCGGATTCAAAAATTGGATGGAAGGAAATCCCTACATCTTTTCTCAGACGCTTACGTTCAACCCATACAAAGAATTTGGAGATATTGAGAAAATGTCTGGCTATCTTGATTATTGCTACAATTTTTCAGATCCAATTTTATTAATACCAAACATAAAAATTGAAAAATATGATAGAAATACGGGCAATAAAGTACCGATAATAAATATAAAAGAATATATACAATTTGTTAAGGCTGCGTTCCAAATATTAAATTACAAAAATAAGAAACCAATTTTTGTTCCAATGTCTTTAAAATTTGGAATTGATGATACTAAAAAACTGGCGCGCGAATATATAAAAAATGAATTCTTCAATGTCTGGATTGATTTTGAAAGTTCTGCGATTACTAAATCAAAGGTGTCAAGAATAAGAGCATTCCTTAGAGAGTTCGATTTTGCTGAAAGGTTAGATAATCTTATAATTTTTTCAACAAATATAAAAAGAGAAATAATTTCAAACCTTAAAAGCGATAGAACACCTGCGTCTGATGTTCTAGCAACTCTAGTAGGATGTAATCTGGTTGGAGTTAATAGAGAGCCTCCAAGACCAATAGAAAATACTTTGGACAAAGAGCACCTTGCTGAATTAAAAAAGCATAAAGCCAGAGTATTTGACCCCAATACGTATTATTACCTCAAGCTGGAAATATCAGATTATAATCACAAAATTCGTAATTTACTTATGGACCCAAAATTTAATATTTTATTTAACTCAAGTCTAATTGATAAAGAATTTTTCTCTCAAACAAACTATTTCCTAGAAAAAGAAAGTATTAAAGATTATATCGCCAAAAAAGCAATGATGAAAGAATATAAAGAGGGGGAGCTTATAAAATTGCTTTTTCATGGAGAGGCGAGGAAAATAATAGAATGGTTTTAAATAGATTATAAAATAGATTGAAAAAGTTTTATAAAGGGTTTAACTTTTACAACTAAAGCTCCTTCTAAAATGGAAGGTAGTTTTCTAACTACCGGTACCAAACTGATTTATGTAAATCCGCAAGAAGCGGTGTTCTTGCAAGAACACTTACAGGCAAAATTAAGCTTCAGAAATCTCTTATGAGTAATATTCTCATAATCTCTAAGAATGTTCTCATTTTTTATGAGAAAAGTTTAAATATTTTATGAGAATTATAATCTATATGAAAATGCAAATTGTAGAAAACAAAGAAAGAAAGAAAATAGAAAGCTATCTTGCACAGGTCGGTAAAGCTTCTATTAACCAAATTGCGGAGGCTACAGGCTTATCTTGGGCAACAGTTAAAAAACATCTTGAGTATTTGGAAGGCATAGGAAGAGTCCATGGCGAGCACTTAGGAAATTCTATTATTTACTTCTTTAATGGTAATGGTAAGTGGCAAAAGAGAGTTCATTTGAACTCCACTCACATTTTATTTCTTGATACATTTATTTCGCCATTTGGTGAGCCATTCATTAGAATCAAAGAGGTTAAAAAGAAGGGGGATAAATGGGTAACTTTCGGAGAAGTGATGATTACTAAAGAACGTATAGAAGATGTGAAAGAATTTTTGGAGACAATCAAAAGACATATTGACATATATAGTGCGAAAATTGATTCGAGGTGAGGAAAGTGTACTCAAATATGTTTCTGTCAGTAGCTCCAATAGAAAATGTAGAGGCTTATTATTATATGCCAGATCAGGTTATGGATCCTAAAGAATTTTATAAAGTTATGAAAGGTTTGGAGAACAAGCTTTTTCGCAGAGGGTTTTCCACTTGTACAAGGGGGGATAACCTAATAGTGGTTGGGTGTGGAAAATTAAACGAGAGTGAAAGGATAAATAAGTTTACATTTTCTTTGTCGAAGGATAAAATCGTTCTAACACCAGCCAAAAATCAACAACAGCTTAAACAACTTGTTTATTCGGCTCTTAAACAAGTAGCAAGAAAAAAAGGGTATGAAGGCCCTGAAACACAAAAATTTTTTAAAAAAGAAGCTTATAAAAAGGGTTTCTTCACATATCACCAAGGTTTTTACTGTGCAATCGATGTATTTAATGATGGAAGAATTGGAATATGGTTAGATCCCACAGTAAGATGGCGGCAAACTATTCCCTGCTTTGTTGAGTGGTGCAAGCAACACAACAGGTTCGAAAAGAAATTAATTCGAGATTATTTAATAGGAAAAACTGCTTTATGTCCAGAGGTTAAAACTTATAGAAAGTATAAAGTAAAAATCGTGGATGTCATTTTTAAACCGATCAACCGTTTTGAAATTTTTACAAACGGAAGAATTCTTACACTCTACGATTATTGGACAAAATATAGTGAACCCCACAAAAGATGGTTGGAAAAAAATAACATTGTGTTGGATCCGGCGGAGAATTTGGTAATTCAAGTACAACTTTCGCATATCAATAGAAGATTATTTTTTCCGGCATCATTATTACAGCTCATCATTGATGTAAATGACCCTGTACTTCCCGAAGGAGTTCTTAGTGAAAAAATGACATTAAAACCAAAAGAAAGAATAAGAGAAACATTTAAATTGTTTGAGGAATTACTTACAGAAGGTTTGAAAATTGGAGACAAAGTAATAAAATTCCAGAAAAATCTTATCATGTGGGGCCTAAAAGAGAACGAGAAATATGGAGTACCACTCTATTTATCAACCCCTCCTTTAGTATTTGGGGAAAATAGAATATGCTACTCAGATGGTCTATGGAATGAGCCAAACCTAAGAGAATTTCTTTCAAAATATGGTCCTTACACCAAAAAAGAAACCGTTAAAATAAGATGTATTGTTCCAATGGAATTAAAACAACATGTAGATGCCTTTGTTACTACTCTAAATAGAAATGCGAACGAATTAAAATTAGGAAAATTAGCTTTAGTAGGGATAGAAACCATCGATAGAAACCACCCAGACAGATATCTAAGAATTTGTAAAAAACTAGCAAGTAAAGTTAAAGACAAAGAAGAAATTATCATAGTTGTTTTACCAAAAGAAAATGTGATGAAAGCATATTATTCATCTAAACGAGGTTTGGGGCAGTATCAAGTAAAAAGTCAAATGATAAAATACGAAACATTTCTATCTATTATAAAGAATACTGCCCATCCTTCGATTCAGGATAACTTGGTAGCACAAATATATGATAAATCTTTAAGTTGTAGGGAATCTATTTGGCATTTAGCAAGACCTGCCGGAGGCGTTGATCCTAACAAAATTGTTTATTTTATGGGGTTTGACATCTCTCGGGCGCCAGAAAAGAGAAAAGAAGCTGCAGCCTACGCTGCAATTTGCGATAGTTATGGCCGGATACTTTATCGAAAAGCAATAGATTCTCATAAAGGGGAAAAAATTCAAGCAAAAGTTCTGAGTGACTGGTTTTTTGATGTAGCTTCGTCAACTTATGATGAAACTAAAGAAAAAAAAGTTTTAGATGAGCTCATTTTATTCAAAGATGGTCCCATACCACAAAATCAACTAGTGGATTATAAAAAAGGCTCGTTAGATGCAAAGAATAGACTAATAGAGGAAGATATAATGAGCGAGTCAGGTAACATTCGGGTAATTTCGGTTACAAAAAAAGGGCCTTATAGAATATATGGGTCAAAATCTCGTAATTTTCAGATTAAAAACGTAGGGTTATTGTTAGATGATAAGGAAGCCATTATAGCTACTAGTTTGTCTTTTCAGGGTACCCCTTCCCCTTTAAGGTTAAAATTGGAGTTTCAGATTCAAGAAAATATGAAAATAGATCAAATATTGAGAATTTTCAATGATTTACGATATCTTGATTGGAGTTCTTTATACAAACAGCCTAAAACAATACTTCCCCTACACATAGTCCAAAACCTTGCCAAACTAAGCAAAGAGGATATCGAAGTTCCATACATCCCAAGATAATTTCACAATCTCCCTCACAAGCCTGCCACCATCAACCACCGGTACGTGAATGAAAGAGTGTTGGGCTGAATCGAGAAAAAACCTCCTTAAAAGTTTTGAGAGTTAAAATTTTGGGCATCTATAGAGATGAAATCTTACAAAAGGCGTCACAGGGAAATTAATTATCGAATTAATTTTAAAACATAATACATACGTATATACATACATGGCAAAGGTAATTAGTCTTTCGGAAGCCGCTTATAAAGAGCTAAAAAGGATTAAAGGAAACAAAAGCTTTTCTGAGACAATACTTTCCTTAATAAAGGAAAAAAGAAGTTCTAATAAGGAAGCTTTGCTGAGGTTTTTTGGCGTAGGCAGAATTGACCTAAATAAAATTGCTTCTCTTAAAAAAGGTTGGAAATTCAGCAAAAGCCCACTAACCTAACAAGAAGTATCCATTCCCTCAATAAATCGCTCATGCAGTGGAGCATTATTTTTTCTAGGAGTTGTGTATTGCCGCTGAGTAAGTATTGTTTCCAAAGAATTGGCACATTTTTGCCGCTTATTTTTTGCTCGCGAAAATAATCTTCTGGTTCGCTTATGAGGTCATCTAAGCGAGGCCATTTTATACATAATTTTTCTGCCTTTTCGCGAAACGGCTGCATTATATCGATAAGTTCAGCGGAGCTTAACTTAAGCGCTAGCTCCTTTTCCATTATTGCTCTTTCAAAACAAGCATTGTAAGCGTAGAATGGCTTTGGAAGTGTTTTAAGTAGATTTTTAAGCTCCGCATAGAAGGGCTCTTTTTCTTTAGTCACGCGCTGCAGAACAACAACTTCATTTTCAGTAAAATAGCCAAGCGTAATTATCTCGTGCTCTCGGGTTTTATTGGGAATGCCTGTTGTTTCGAAATCTATCAGCGTGCCTTCAGGCATTGCAAGAGCTAGCGAATAGGAAAGCTTTGCTTGAGTTTTTGAAATGCTGAACTGCATAAAAAAATGCTAAAGGAAAAAGCGCAATAAGAATTTTCAAGCTTGAATTCCGATAAAGAATCCCTTTTAAAAATCTTCTTATTTTACTTTTAGAAGGGAATTCTTGCTAACAGCGGTTGTTGGCGCGCAGTTCGGGGATGAAGGAAAAGGTAAAATAGTCGATTTCTTGGCATCGAAGGCGGATGTTGTTGTAAGGTTTAATGGAGGCAATAACGCCGGCCATACTGTTGTTGTTGGCGATAAAACATACAAGTTCCATATTATGCCTAGTGGCGCTGTACAGAATAAGGTATGCTGCTTAGCAAGCGGCGTAGCAATAAATCCAGAAGTTTTGGTAAGCGAGATTGAAATGCTCAAAAAAACTGGTAAGAGATTTAAGCTACTTATAGATTCAAGGGCTCAAATAATAATGCCTTATCATATTCTGCTCGATGGTGCAAAGGAATCAAAAAGCAAAAACAAGATAGGTACAACGAAGCGCGGCATTGGGCCATGCTATGCTGATAGAGCTGCAAGAACCGGCATAAGATTTGGAGAATTTGTTAGAGAAAAAATATTCAGGGAAAAGCTGCATGCTGTACTTCCATTCAAAAGAAAGGAGCTAAATTCTTATGGCATAAGGTGTCCTAGCGAAAGAACAATATTAGCGAAATATTTGCCACTTGCGAAGAAGCTTAAGCAATACGAAGCCGATGTTTCACTATTTCTGCAAAAAGCCCTAAAACAACAGAAAAGAGTGCTTCTTGAAGGCGCTCAAGGATTCTGCTTAGATAACGACTTTGGCACATATCCTTACGTGACAAGCTCTCGGCCAATTGCCAGCGCAGCGTTAGCAAGTATTGGCATCTCTGCGCGATTATTGGAGCGTATCATAGGTGTAGCAAAAGCATACTGTACGCGAGTAGGCTCCGGACCTTTCGTTACCGAGCTTAAAGGAAAGCTTGCTGATTTTATAAGGGAAAAAGGAAAAGAATATGGAACAACTACCGGAAGAGCGCGCAGAATAGGCTGGCTTGATTTGGTTATGCTTAGAACAGCAGCAAGGGTAAACGGTTTTACAGAGCTAGCGATAACAAAGCTTGATGTGCTTTCTGGGCTAAAAAAGGTAAAGGTATGCTATGCATACAGGTTCAAAGGAAAAACACTGAAAGAGGTGCCTGCTAACACATTCGAGCTGGCGAAATGCAAACCAATTTACAGGGAGTTTGAAGGGTTTGAAATACCGGAAAGGATGAGAAGTGTTGAGGATTTGCCAAAAGAGGCAAAAGCTTATCTTAGGTTTATAGAAAAACAGTGTAGCACGCAAATAAGATTGGTTTCTTATGGTCCTGAAAGAACACAAACGCTTAGAATTTAATAAAGATGATGTAAATGTTCGAGCTTATAAGCCCTCTAGATTTTAGATATGCGAAAGGAGAGCTTGCTGAAAGAGCTAAGCGGTATTTGAGCGAGGAAGCAAAGATCGCTTACGAGCTTAAGGTAGAGCTAGCTTATATAGAAGCGCTTGCTGAACTTGGCGTATGTGAAGCAAATATAGTGAAAGAGGTTGAAGAAGCGGCAAGGAATATAAAAGCAGAGCATGTATATGAAGAAGAAAAAATAACGAAGCATGAAACTAAGGCATTGGTAAACTGTTTAAAAAGACGCGTTAGTGGAAATGCAAAGCTGTTCATTCATTTGGGACTTACAAGCTATGATGTTATAGATACCGCTAATGCTTTGCGCTACAAAGATTTTGTGCAAAAAGAGCTTATTCCAAAGTTGAAAGAGCTTGAAAGCACATTAATAAAGCTTGCTTTGAAATATAAAAGTGCTACTCAGATAGGCAGAACACACGGCATGTTCGCTGAGCCAATAACATTCGGCTTTGCTATGGCTGAATATGTGGAAAGGCTCGGAACGAGAATTCTTGCAATAGAAGAGGCTTCTAGCAAGCTCTGTGGAAAAATAAAAGGCGCTGTTGGGGCTTACAATTCTTTATGCTTGCTTTGCGATAAGCCAGAAAAACTGGAGAAGCTCACATTGGAAAAGCTTGGTTTAAAGCCAGCTCGCTACTCAACACAGATTTTGCCAAGGGAATATTTTGCTGACCTAATGCATGCTGTTGTAAGCACGATGGGCATACTAGCTAATCTAGCTGATGATATGAGACATTTGCAGAGAAGCGAGATTGCTGAAGTAGAGGAATACTTCGCAAAAGAACAGGTCGGCAGCTCAGCAATGCCTCATAAAAGAAACCCCGTAACGTTCGAAAATATAAAAAGTTTTTGGAAGGAATTTGTACCAAGAATGCTGACCGTATATATGGATCAGATAAGCGAGCATCAAAGGGATTTAAGCAATTCGGCAAGCGAACGCTTTCTGCCAGAAATTCTCTTTGCTTGCTATTATATGAGCCATAGAGCAAAAACAGCCATGGAAAAAATTAGAGTAAATAAAAATGCATTGAAAAGAAACTTCGAAAACGCTAAAGAAAAGATTATTGCTGAGCCCCTCTACATTTTGTTATCTCTTCAACGCATACCGGATGCACATGAGCGAGTAAGGAAAGCTCTTTTGGAATCGGATAAAAAAGAGCTAAAAAAGCTCATAGAAAAAATTCCAAAAGAAAAGCGCTTGTTACTGGAAAAGCCAGAGAAATATACAGGGCTTGCTGAAGAAATAACCGTTAAAATATGCAATTATTGGAAGGAAAAGTTAAAACTTAAAGGAAAGAAATAGTCATTTAGCATACTTGCTTAGAATACGGTCGCAGGTATTTACAATTTCCTCGAGAATGTTTGCTGTTTGAGCACAAAGTGCTTTTTCTATGGGAGTAACAATTTGCATTGTTCTGAGCTCTTTTCTTTTTGCATTTAACTCCGCTTCTGCAACCATTTTCAGCATTTTAAAAAACGCAACTCTTTTTTCGTGGCTATCAAAAACGCTTGCATAAGCTATCATAACTTCCTTTATATGCTTTCTTCCCTCTTTTGATAGCTTTGGTACAGGAATTCCTCTTTCCATAGAGAGTTCTTTCAGGAAACGTCTTAGCTCATCCTCCAGAATGTGCTTTGCGGACAGCTTTGCTACCCGCCTTGGCGCCGGCACCTCATCAGAGAAAATGTATCTTGTGTATACCTTTGCTCTACGAAGATCTCTGAGAACGCCGCTTTTTCTCAGAAACTTTTCCAATTTTTCGCGTTCTGGATTTTTTCTTCTCCTAAAAAACCTTCTAGGCATCCAACCCGATAGAACTAATTGAAGGCAAAATTTTTATTTCCATAAGGAAATCTATTTCTACATGAGTGTCGAGAGAACTGAGCTGCTAAGGAGGGTTGCGGAGAAATTTTACTCAAAATATTTGGAAACGCATGCGATCGTGCCTTTTGGAAGTACTTTTAGGAGTGGAAGGGCCTATAGCGAAGATGCCAAGAACCATGCTCCTAGCTCCACACTTCCAAAAAGCGATGTTGATATTATGCTTGTTTCTTTCGCTCCGAAAGCAAAACAAAGAATAATAAAAGAAACTATAGAAGGCATAGAAGTATTTGCTATTGAAGTGCCTTATTCTATGTTTATTTCTTGGTTTTCACCAAGATATAGAAAAGCTGAATACGTTAGGCTGCTACCGCTTACAACAGATCTGGGCTTTGTCCAAGGAAAGAATGCTGAAAAAATAAGAAAGGTGCTTACAGAAGCCAATATCCAAAGCACAAAGCTTGCTTTGGAAAGATTTTTGTATGAAAATCCCGGAGCAAAGATAGTAACACCTATGCAGCTGGCGAAAATAATAATGAAATATCTTGCACCTGCATCCCTTAAAGTGAAAGAGCCCCAATACTACAGAAGGCATCACTTTGTAAGGCAGGTCGCAAACAACATAGAGGATGCGCTCGAAGCTGGAAAACTAGCTAAAAGAATCGAAGCTAAAGGCAAATTAAGAAAAGCTGGTGCAAAGTTTGAGATAACCGCTGATTTGAAACCTAAAGCGCATAGATTTAAAGGTTTGAGGGCAGATTGGGAATTTCTTTTTGGGAAAGGTTGGCTAAAAGAGTTAAGGCCAAAGAGAAGGTTTGAGCTCTGGCTTCAAATGGACTATAGGCTTAAGCCAATGAAAAGAGCTGCAATATGGCTTTCGTTACCAGCAAGGATTGTAAAAACCCTCGTGCAAAGAAGAAAGCGCTGATCTGAACAGGTATTTGTGAAATTATATCAGTTCGAAATAATAGCAAGGATTAAAATTATTCCTAAGGTAATAGAATAACATGCGAAAACTCAAAGCGCTTGTGTTTGATATTGGCGATACTATCTATCCCTCCAGCAGCATTCGGCTTGAGGCTTTAAAGGAAGTTATGAGGAAGTACGGATTGCCTGATTCTTTTTTGGAGAAATATTTAGAGGTGGAAAGCAGAATACACGCAACGGAAGTGAGCGATGAAAACACTCTACAAAGGACTATTCAGAAAGCGTTGGATTTATTAAATATTGAAATGGATTCGAAAGAAGTAGCATGGAACGTACGCAGAACCCATTGGAGAAAAACAAAGGAATTTTTCACAGAAACTTGGCTCGGCAAAGAATTTCAAAAGGTTGTGAATTTTTTGAAGAAGCAAGGTTACAAAACCGCAATTCTTTCAGATAATGCAATTATAAATAAGGTCTGGTATATAGGACTTTGGAAAGAGCTTCACTTAGAATTCGATGCGTTTGTGGTTTCTGAAGAGGTTCAAGCAAACAAACCAAGCGAGAAGATGTTTGGAACAATTATAGAGCTTCTAAGAGTAAATTCTGGGGAAGCTGTTTATTTTGGGAATGATCTAGAAAGAGATGCTGCAGCTTTAGATTATGGCTGGCGTTTTGTATGGGTTTATGGATTTATGAATGCTAAGCCAGAAGAGTTTTCTGGAGAGAAGATAGAATTTATAACACTTGAGAATATAAGAAGATACTTAGAGGGCATCAAAGAATGCGATTAGAAAATCTTGGTTATTTCATCTCGAGCAGAACATTTTAAGGGTTTTATTCTACCATTCTGTACAAGCTTCATCCCAAAGCTTTTTGGTTTTACCTCTCCTATAACAGCTGCTTTTATCCTATTTCTTTTATATACCTTTAGCAGCTTCTCAGCGTTTTCTTTACTTGCGGAAACAAGCAATGTTCCGGAACTTATTGTGGCTAGCGGATTTAGTTTGAACTCTTCGCAAAGGATTTTTGCTTCTTTAAGAATTGGAATTCTGTCAGCATAAACCAAGCATCCCTTTTTGCTAGCAAGCATCATCTCATATATACCAGCTAATAAGCCGCCTTCTGTTGGATCGTGTAAAGCGTTAGCATATCTGCTTGCTAACAAAGCATCTTTCACAACCGAAATCCCGGGATCGAATAGATAACGCTTAGCTTTTTCAATGAATTTTTCGCTAAACTTTTTCCTGAGCACATTTTCCTTTTCGCGTGCAATTATGGAAGTACCTTCGATAACAACCCCTTTAGTAATTAGGAGCAAATCCCCTTCCTTTGCGCCAGCGCTTGTTATAAGCTTTTTTCTTGTTGTTGTGCCAAACATACTACCAATAACTATAGGCCTAGGTAAGCCAGCTGTTATTTCAGTATGGCCTCCAATGAAAGAAATGTTAAGCTTCTTGCATGCTTGCGAAATTTGGGCAAATATATGCTCAACTAGCGCTTTGCTGGTTTTTCCTTCGGGAAGTAAAATCGTTGCTAAAAACCATCTTGGTTTAGCGCCGCTAACTGCAACATCATTGGCATTAACGTTTACGGCATACCAGCCAATAAGCTCGCTAGCAAAAGTAATTGGATCTGTTTTTGCAACTAAGAGCTTATTATGCAAGCGCACAACAGCTGCATCCAAGCCGATATTCGGCTTAACCAAAACACTTGAATCACATACGCAATATTTAGCAAGCAGCTTTTCCAGCAACCTAAAATCTAATTTTCCAACGGGCAAGGGCATAATAAAAGTTTTAGGCAAAAGAATTAAATTTTCTCAGCTATTTCTCCACCAAGATGTAAGCAGGCAGCTTTTTAAAAGCCATCAAAGAGAACATAACAATAAGAAGCAAAAAGAGCGCTGAAAGAAGGAGCCAACCTATAAAGCCAATCTCTTCACCACTTTTTGTAAAAAAAGTTTGATATGTGATGAAGCCCCAAATAATAACCATTAGTGGAACTAAGAAATAAATCTGCCATTTAGGTAAATACACGCGTTTTTCTTTCATAGGAATTTTTAAAACTTCAAAATAGTTTAAAAGGGTTCGCTCTTAAAGACAGCGCACACTAAAGCGCAAACGGGCTTTTCTTTACATTCTATGCTAACTATCTTCTGCCCCATAGCGGGATTTTTAATCCCTCTAATTTTGGCTAAATCCTTCAGTGAGGTTTCAATAAGCTTAGCTACCTCTTGTTTGGAATTGCCCACATGCTCAACTAGCACACCTTTGTGCTCGCGATCCAAAAACCAGCCCAGGCCTGCACAAGCTGTTTTGCCTTGCTCGCTCTCTACTTTGCTAGCGATAACAACATAGAGCTTATTTCCATACTCTTCTTTTTTAGCCCTAAATTTCCTTACCAAAACCCTAGCGCCTTTAGGTATAATCGAGCTTAACTTTATTAGGTTGTAATTGGCTATGCCTGCGCTATTTAACGCCGAATCGAAAGCGCTCAGCTTAGTGTTTCCGCACCCAGTGCCATAAGTAATTATTATTTCCATTAAAGTTATGCACAATATAGAAAGTTTTTTATTTTTTAGATTCAAAAATCAAAATTTTTAACAATTCTGAGCAATTTTTCGTGCAGTTTTGAATTTGAAGCCAAAAAGTTGCTTTGTTTTAATTCCCAGGCATTGCCCTGAAAATCGCTAACTTTTCCTTTTGCTTCTTCAACTAGCAGAACGCCAGCAGCAACATCGTAGGTAGGTATTTGCGTTGTTATATAAGCATCGGCTCTACCACAAGCCACGAAAGCGCATTCTAAAGCAGCTGAACCAAGCTTCCTAAAATCAAGTGAGTTAGCGATAAGCTTTTGCCAGAGCAGAGAAAGCTTTTTTCTGTTTTTGAAGCCGCCTTCGCAGCAAACCAAATAACTCTTCTTCAAATCATCTATTTTCGAAACCCTTATGCGCTTTCCATTCAAAAAAGAGCCTTTCCCTCTTTCTGCAAAATAAAACTCTTTCAAAAAAGGAGCATAGATAGCTGAACATTTTAACTCATTCTCGATTTGCAAAGCTATCGAAACCGCAAAGAATGCATTACCGTTGATGAAATTAGATGTTCCGTCCAAAGGATCAACAATCCATAAATAGCTTGCGTCTCTCTCCTCATAACCAGTTTCTTCAGCAAGGATGCTATGCTCAGGATACTTCTTCCTTATAAGCTTTTTTATCAAAAGCTCTGATGCTTTATCATAGGTGGTTTTAGCTTCCTTTGGACTAAATCTGGCATGGCTTCTTTTTTTCTTGAATTCCCTAAGCAGAAGCATGCCTGCCTTTTTTGCAAAGATTTGTATATCACGTTTAAATGCGATCATACGCAACCTCTGCTAAAAATCTTTCAAACTTAAATATGCCTATGCAAATGCCCGCGAAACCTTGCTAGCTAGTTTGGCTATTTTACCGCCCCTGCTTTCTAACAAGGTTCTACAAACTTCTCTGAGTTCGGGTTCTTCATCAGGATTTCTTGAGATTCTGGAAAGTAGTATGGAAACTCTAGCGGAGGGAAGCCAAACAGAAAGTGCTTTCGCAGCTTCTATCCTCAGTTCAACAGGTTCGTCTGGGTTGAGAAGAACACCTTCAACTAACGAGTGGTAACCTTCCCTTTTAGCCAGATACCTAACAGCAATCCTTTTCAAGAATAATGGACTACTTTCTGAACGCAGAACATCGCCCATGAAAGAAGGTAGCAAAGCGGGTCTCGACTTGACAATCTCACGAAATCGTTGGATCCAAAGTTTAGCCCTAACACCTATTCTGCCAACTCCCGCACGTGCCCTAGCCAAACCATAAGCAATTTTTTTAGTAAAGACTCTCGCACCTCTTCGTGGCATAGGGTGCGAAGCTTTTGCGCTTATTTGAGAGGGGTGCTTTTTTGAGGGGAAGCTGCTTAACCTTATTCCTCTTGTTGGCACTCTTTTCCATCTTCTGAGTTTAGCACCCGATGTAAAAACTGCTTTTTTGAGCACCGGCCTCGCTCCGTGATAGAGACCTTTAATAGAACGAGAAAAAATTCTTTTCGCACTATGCAATCCAGACTTTATACGAGTGGCAGATAGCTTAGGCATCTTACTTCCCCACACGATTACCGGATTTAACTAAAAATATTTTCATGTAAGGTTTTGAATCTTCTGGTATTTAAATTTTTTGGTTAAAGGTTCTGTTTCAAAAATTGTTGGTAAAATTTATTAAGTGGGGCAGTGTAGTATCACTGAGGTGATACACATAAACTGCCCCATATGTAAAAGGGGTGGTTGGGTTATTAAATATGGTGGTTATGAGAGCAGAGGGGCTTACAAGCACAGGTACAGATGCAAGCGTTGCGGAAGAACCTTTGTAGTGGATTATGGTTACAAATGGCTGCACTACAGGCCAAGCAAGGTTAGAGCAGCATTGGAGCTTTATGCAAAGGGTCTAACGCTAAGGGAAATAGCAACATTTATCGGTTGCTCAGCGAGCACAGTCTGGCGCTGGGTAATGAAATATGCACAAAAACTGTATGCATATGTTAAGAGGTTCAGGCCAGAGAAAGTTTTTCAGCTGCACGTAGATGAGCTGTTTTTGCGTATGAAAAAGCGCTTTTTCTATGTTTTCGATGCAATAGATAAAGCAAGCAGGTTTGCTGTATTCTCAGTACAGAGTGCAAGGAACACTGAAAACGCTAAGCAACTTTTCAGAGAGGCACCGAGAGCAGAGTTCATAGTGAGCGATGGATTGCACGCATACAGGGAAGCACTAAAGAAGTTTTACCACTATAAATGGTTACGCTCGCACTATTACAGATGGCACAGGTTCAAGGGTAAGCATAACAACAATATTGTGGAACGCTTGCAGGGCACTCTGCGCAGGTGGTTGCATCCCAAAAGAGGGTTCAAGAGCCTGGTTACTGCCAGCATTATGCTCAGGTTCTTCTATGTGTATTATAACTTTATCAGGTTCCACTCTACTGTTGGATGCACTCCTGCTGAAAAAGCAGGAGCTGTGCAGAAGGAAAAATTGAGAAACTGGAAGGTGCTGATAAGGAAGGCTTATTTTTTAATTTTGCTACCAACAAAATTTAGAACAGAACCTGGTTAAAAGGTTAACGCTTTAGATATGCTTCAACTATTTGGGTTGTGCCGAGAGCCACTGCTATTTTGTAAAGGTCGGCAAGAACGAAGTCTGCTGGTAATGAAACAAAGGTTATGGAAAAAATGTAGGAAAAAAGCATAACAAATGTGCAAATAAGAATATCTGAAAGCTTTGCGTTGTAGGGTTTAAGGAGCCTCAATAGATGCTCTTCCTTCATCATCCTTAATGAGGAAAGAACAGCAAGCCCTTTCAAACCTGAATAGAGAAGCGGTAGCATGGAAATAATAACGCCGAGCGATAACGCCTTGCTATTTAAAAGGTATTCCAATGCAGACATTCCAGCAGGAATCATTATCCCATATCCGATTAAAAGGGCATAGAAAAGCAACGCTAACTTTTCCCAGTTTTTAGCGTTGTGGTAAAAGCTTGCACGAGAGAAAGCATAGCTAAGCGATTTGCATATAGAGAAGATTAGGAATAGAGTAAAGGGAAGCAATGTGCAGAGCCCAAAAACCACAGTGAGCAAATCGTGAGCGCGGAGTAAGTTTAAGGCAAAAAGAAAAAGCGCTTCCCTATAATGAAAAGCGATGATGAGTGATGCCAAAGAAATATTATAGAATGTTAATTCGTCATAATAGCCAATCCATTTAAAGTAAAGCTCATTTATCCTCTCCTTCTGTTCCTTGCTCAGTTTTATCCATATAAGTCCAACTAAGAAAATAATTCCTAAAAGAACGATATAAGCATGCAGTCCTATCGGGCATTTTAGGATATACATAGGCAACGCCTCGATAGAAAGATATTTTATGTGGAAAATATATTTTTAACAATTTTATAAACAAATTTTAAAGGTGCCTCTATGGGAGTTGATCTAGGGGATTTGGTCGATAAGCAGGAAATTAGTTTTGATTACTTGCGCGGAAGGATTATAGGTATAGATGCTTTCAACATGCTGTATCAATTCCTCTCAATAATTCGCGGCGTGGATGGCTCGCCTCTAATGGACTCGAAAGGCAGAATAACAAGCCATTTGAGCGGCTTGCTTTATAGAACCGCAAACATAATAGAGAACGAAATAAAGCCAGTTTTTGTTTTTGACGGCGAACCAAGCAAGCTCAAGGAAAAGACACGTGAGGAAAGAAAGCGCATAAGAACAGAGGCTGAGGAAAAATATAAAGAAGCCCTAAAAGAAGGCAACCTTGAAGAAGCTCGCAAGTATGCACAGCAAGCAGTAAAGCTAAGTGATGAGATGGTTGAAGAGGCAAAGGAGCTTATAAGGCTTATGGGTCTGCCTGTTGTGCAAGCGCCTAGCGAGGGCGAAGCGCAGGCAGCGGTTATGGCCGCAAAGGGCAAAATATATGCTTGTGGAAGTCAGGATTATGACGCCTTGCTTTTTGGCGCACCTTTGCTTGTTAGAAACCTTGCAATTACAGGCAAGCGGAAGCTTCCTGGGAAGGATATTTATATCGATGTTAATCCAGAGCTTGTATCGCTGGAAAACACCTTAAAGAACCTTGGCATAGATAGGCGAAAGCTCATATGGATCGGCATTCTCATTGGAACGGATTTCAATGAAAAGTTTCCGAAGGTGGGGCCAAAAAGGGCTTTAGAACTTGTGAAAAAATATGACTCATTTGAAGATATAATAAAAGCAACAAAGCACGAACCTGATTTTGATTGGAAAGAGGTGGAAGCGATATTTTTAGAGCCGAAATATAACGAAGATTTTAAGCTTGAGTTTAATCAGCCAGATGAAGAAGGCATAAAACGCTTTCTCTGCGACGAACGCAATTTTTCCGAGGATCGCGTTTCTAAAGCGATAGAAAAATTGAGAGCAGGCTTACAGCAAAAAGGAACGCAAGCTCGCTTGGATGCTTGGTTTAAGTGAATTAAATGCGCTTAGCGGTTTTATTTTCTGGCGGAAAGGACTCTTGTTTAGCGCTGCACAAAGCGGCTGAGCAGCACAGCATTGCATGTTTGCTTACTCTTATCTCTAAAAACCCAGCAAGCTATATGTTTCACACTGTAAATATAGAGCTTACAGAGCTTCAAGCAAAAGCTCTGCGCCTGCCTATTATGAAAAAAGAAACCGCTGGCGAAAAAGAAAAGGAACTTGCTGATCTGAAGAGCTTAATTAGAGAAGCTATAAAAGAATATGACATTGAAGGGGTTGTAAGCGGTGCTATTCGCTCAACTTATCAAGCAAGCAGAATTCAGCGCATATGCGATGAGCTTAAAATCCATAGCATCAACCCCTTGTGGCACCAAGATGAAATAGCTCTGCTTAAAGAATGCTTGCAAAGAGGTTTCGATATTATAATAACAGGCGTATTTGCATATGGGCTAACAGAGGAACTTTTAGGCAAACCTATAGATAAAGAAATGATCGAAAAATTTGAGCTCCTTAAAAAAACCTATGGCATAAATCCAGCTGGCGAGGGCGGCGAACTCGAAACCTTTGTGCTGGATGCCCCTTTATTCAGCCAAAGAATAAAAATTATTGAGGCGGAAAAGGAGTATAAAGAAAATGCTGGAATATTTAGAATAAAAAAAGCAATACTCATACCAAAATAACACTCCTGCACTCCATCTTAAGCTTTATTCTTCTGAAATCAAAGGAACAAAAACAAAATATCCGTTAGCGAAGAAACTTTTGAGCTTTCCTTTAGAATTCTTTGTTATTACCTGCATCTGCTGCATAAACCTTGTGCCGACAGGTGCAACGAGCCTGCCATTGTTTGCTAACTGATCAATCAAAGCTTGCGGTACCTCGCTGCAAGCTGCAGAAACAATAATTCTATCAAATGGCGCTTCTTTTGCATAACCTTTGGCACCGTCACCCAAAACAATTTCTATGTTCTTATATCCGAGCTTCGCTAACGTATGCTTTGCCCTGTTTGCAAGCTGTGGAATGCGTTCTATGCCAATGACCTTGCCTTCTTTGCCAACGATCTCGCTTAACAGAGCCAGCACGTAGCCAGAGCCAGCGCCAACCTCAAGTATCTTCTGCCCTTTTTTTGGCTCCAAAAGCTCGAGCATTACTGCAATAGTGCTTGGTTGCGAAATAGTTTGTCCGTAGCCGATAGGAAATGCGGAATCAACATATGAATAATTTTTCATATCTTCTGTAAAAAAAGCTTCACGCTTTACCTTAAGAAAAGCATCTATTATTTGCTTGCTTTTCAAAATACCGCTAGCAACCATACGCTCAACAAGCTTTTTTCTTTGCTCAGCAAAATCCAATCAGACCACTCCAGCCATAAAAGCAAATAGTGCTAATACCATTGCTATCTTTGTATAGCGCTGATTCTCTTTTGGCTTAACAAAGAGGGAATAAATAAAGATTAAATCTGCGATAGCGACAAGAATTAAATAATTTATACTTAGCATTCCCAAAAACCAGGGCAGAGGGCTCAAAATAACAGCTAAAAGGATAAATGCACTTGCAGCATATCTTGCTTTTCTTTTACCTATAACTATAGGCAATGTTTTTAGGCCGAGCTTCTTATCACCACGCATATCTTCTATATCGCCAAATATTTCTCTGCCAACATTGGAAAAGAATGCTAAAAGAGCTAACAACGGTACAGCATGCAGGTACTCAATGCCTATTATGAGAGCTCCGTAGAGGAAGCTTGAGGCAACAAACCAAGAATCAACAACATTGCCTATGAAGGGCATACGTTTGAAATCTCTTGCATAATATATTTCCAATAAGGTGTTTACCAAAGCAAGTAAAATACAATAGATGTTTATATGCAAAGCAAGAAATATTGCAATAAGAAACAGCGCATAGGAATAGAGCAGTGAATGGCCTCTTTTTATTCTTCCAGAAGGCAAGGGTCTATGAGGAGCATTTATCTTATCTATCCTATAATCGTAATAATCGTTTATTACTATGCCCGCGCCAGCAAACAAAAAAACAGAGATCATTCCAAGAAGCAACTTTGGATAAAGCGTTGCATCTACGGTTCCTTGGGAAGCCACAAGAAAACCTATCAAAACAGCTAGCGAAGCCATTATGCAATTTGAAGGCCTAAGTATCTCGATATAGTGTTTTGGCATCTATCAAAAAAAGAGGATAAAACTATTTAAGCTTTTTTGGGTTTCCGCTTAGGCCTTAAGCGCTTGCTTCCGCATTTCCTGCATTTTTCAGGTCTTTTCCCTGGGGAAGCGCGCATCTTTGCGTTGCAGCGCATGCATACCCAAACATTGGCAAACAACCTTTGCATCGCCTCTGGAAAAATCGGCATCAGAAACACCTTAAAAACAGCTTTTTAACAAATTTATAGTTAGGTTACATTTAAAAAATATAAGGGATGTTTAAATGCTTATTGTTCTTTTACTATATATTTGATAACAACAGATCTTATAATAGGTGTTGCATCACCATTTCCAGTAAGTTTTATTTTTAGTTTAAGGGAATCGCTCGTAATACTGGAAATATGTGCATTGAGCGTTTCCAGATCATTATAATTATCTGTTGTTTCAACCCATGCAGAGCCATTCCAATATAACCAAGAGTTTCCATTATCAGTACTTACCTGGAAGTATATCCCCGTCCCCGCTGGCTGATCTGCATCAAGCTCCACGGAAGACCACCTATTTTTATCAATAATTGTTATGTTTTGAGTTGTAAAATACCCTACGGATGCATACTTATTGTAATCTACAGTCACACTATGCAGGATTGGAAGCTGGGTTACCGAATTTGTATCTAAAAACGCTTTAAACTGGAAGTAACGACCAGCTAAATTTAAAGAGCTGCCATCTGAATCTGTATAATAGCTGCCCGTTCCATTAGGCCCGGTAAAGTTAGAAGAAGAGCATGAAGAATCTGAGCATGCTCTAACCTGCACTCTAATACGATTGTATTGTGGCGCAACACTCTGATTCCAGCTAAGGTTTGTCCAGGTAACGCTACTGTTAGCATCAAAAACAGGGCTTATAAAATATGCATTCATCCAGGCATTATAATCGCTGGCTACTTCATTAGCGTTTAACTCGTCTGCAAATAGTTTTAACTCTTCCATAAGACCACTATAATTCTGAGCGATTATTATGTTCTCATCGTTTGTTGGTATAGTGCCAGCTGCAGTGTTTGTGTCTGCGAGTTGACCATTTACATACAGCTTTAAACCGTTTGTTGTGCTGTAGGTTATAGCAACATGTGTCCAGCTATAGGTGACCGTATTGTTTATTGTAAATGCGGAGTCGCTTGAATCAGTAGTATGGTTGCTGGATTCATCCCAAAGATTAAGGTCTATGTAGTATGTTCCATTAGTTGCCTGTGTAGTGTCCCAGCTGTAAGTACAGTTCGTTGAGCTGCTCCAGTCCGTACCATCGCAGCTTAACCCGGATATGTTAGCATAATCGTTCAGATTTAGGTCGCTTGCGATAATATTTTCAAATAACCCTGAACTAGAAGAGTAAGCAAGTTTTACGTGAAGTTCTGTACACGAACTACAGGAAACATTGAAATCTATCGTAACTGTTCCACTTAAGGACTCGCCGCCATTTGGGGAATTTATTATAGCAGTAATTGTTGGCTGTGCTGGAGCAAGAAGCAGGGGCAGGTAATCACCGCCTGTTTGGATATTTCCATCTGCATTATAAGGCAGCATTGTGTCGCCTATATAATCCCCATCGGTATCTGTGCCGCTGTAATCGCTCCAATAGTTTCCGCCTAGATAAGGACCGCCAACTATATTTGTTCCCTCTCGTTTTCCTACATTCCAGTCCTGAGCGTTACCGCTAGCGTCTATTGCGTTTATAGTGTTGAAGAAATAATTGTTGTAAATCAGGTTGTTTTGCGAATTAGAACCAGAAAGATAAATTCCAAAACCGTTATTTTGGCTTATGTTATTGTCCTTAAGCAAGATTTGGTAAGAGTTATCTATTTTTACGCCACCGTAATCGGAAGAATAGGAACCGTTGTCCCATATTGCATTCGCTACTATGTTCACATCATAAGTGTTATCCAACTTTATTCCATTCAAAAGATTGCCCTCAATTGTATTGTTTTTTATTATTACGTTGTTATCGTGTGAGGAAGAGCGTCTATATACGTATATCCCATATGTATTGTCACTTATATTATTATCGCGTACGATAACGTTATCTCTTGGGTAATAAAGCAACACTCCCGAATAATCCCTAGATGTGCCGAAATAATTGTTGTTACCAAAAATGTTGTTATCCTCAATTACTATATATCTTAGCCCGTATCTAGTGCGTATGCCTCCTCTTCTGTTGTTATAAACAGTGTTATTGTGGAAATGAACTCTGCTGCTTAAATAGGCTCCGTAGGAAGAAGTATAAACGTTGTTGTCATATATTCTGTTATTCTTTATTTCTATATAGGAATCCTCATTTCCATACTGGCGATATGCATATAACCCAGCATAATTTTGGAAGAAATTGTTATCTTCTATAAGCTCTTGTGAAGAAGAAACTTGGTAACCCCAAATATAGAAATATAACCCATAGGAAGTTGATCCAGAAAACACATTATTTCTAACTATGCTAGAATGGTGCAGTTTTAAATAAGCCCCATGGGTATAATTTTCCTGGAAAATATTACCTATTATATTATAATCATATCCATAGTTGGAAGTATATTCTCCTGCCCCATACAATCCATACCTTCTATTGCTTACAAAATTATTATCTTGAACGATCACATGGTTTATGGTTTCGTTATTGGCATAGAAATAAACTCCATAATAATAATCCTGAATATGGCAATTTTTGATTGTGATATTGTCATATTGATTGTTGTCTATTGCTACTCCAGTATCATCTCCTATAAGCCGCATTCCGTTGCAATCTATTGTAACATTGTTTGAAATTATTTTAAGTATCCCTTCATCCTTGGAATCTGCCACATTGCATGTAAGCGGAGAAAACACAGCATCCTCTTTTATATAGATAGTTCCTGAAGGGCAGTGAATAAATGGAGAATGCGAATCGTTTTCAAAGTATGAATACGTAAAAGATATGTTCGAGCCGTTATAAACGCTTAACAACAGGTAATAGTTTCTATCATTTGGTATTTGAGAAAAATCTATATTTTTGTAACATCTGTAAGTATTCTGTGCCACTTCCTCACAAAGAGGGATGTGCTCATACATCACAAGGGTATTAGGGTTATATTCTGATTTGACTATTATATCCACATCATCATCGTTGTCAAAATCTCTTGCAAATAAGGTAAGCGGATCGTCATCATAGTATCCTGAAACATTCCTAGCAATCGTATGTGGCATAAAACTGCCGCTCCCATCGTTTTCGAGCCAAAATAGGTACTCATCATCAATCCCAGCAAAATCTAAGTCACCATCGTTATCTAAATCATAGAGATGCCCATCTGAGATGTAATATGGCATAGATGGCAAGCTCTGTGCTGTAAAATTTCCAGAACCATCGTTAAGATAAACATAAGAAGAGGTAATAATATCTAAGTCACCATCGTTATCTAAATCACCTATGTCTACACCATAATAACCGCGTATGTTCTCGTATCCATATGTAAAGGTTCCATCGCCATTGTTCAACCAGAGAGCTCTTCTACTTGAATAATCTTTAGTTGGACCAATAATATCATTTGTTCCATCCCCATTGAAATCTGCTATAATAAGCTTCGGAAAGTATCCTTGGTATATGTATACATCTGGGTAAATTAGATGAATTGTAAAGTTTGCATTACCATCGTTTTCACCCCAGTAAAAAGAAGCATTGCTATACTCGCCCTTAACAAAAGCGATGTCTATGTCATTATCACCATCTAAATCGCCAGCACCCAAATAAAAGATAGCATCTGTTGACTCAGATGTACCAGATTCGTAAATAATCTCCTCTGTGAAATCCATGCTTCCATCATTTCTTAGCAATCTGAGCTGATAATAGTGTGTGCCTGCATCATAATACTTCACAGGGAGTACCATATCATAATCATTATCGCCATCAAAATCTGCTATAGCTGCAACTTCATTGGATAAATCCCAATTACTGCCACTACATATCTGCGAGTATGTAAAATTTCCAAAACCGTCATTTTCATGAAAGTATAGGGAACCTTCACGCTCAAATTGTAAGATATCTATGTCACCGTCTCTATCAAAATCTATTGCCTCGCCGGCATCAAATTCATAATAATAAGAGTATACATTCTCCGCATTCCAATCAAACGGTGTCTTATTATTTAGATCAAAATTTTCATCGTTGATTAAAGTTACACCAGTGCCTTGAGTCGGACTATTTGAATAATTTATATCGATAAGCCAGCTTGTTGCTTGCGAATCGTCAATGGTAAACTCCACAGGAAAAAGCGTCATAACATACTCATTATCAGGATGGTTTATGGTAACCGAAAGAGCGCTTATTGTTGGCAAAGCTAATGCAATGGCCAAAAGCATAACGAGGAATTCATTGCGTTGGCAATTGTGCTTTAACAATTTTTCCATTTACCTCACCAATGATATAACCGTTTTCTATATAGATTCTGTAAGCGTTACCTTTTGCGATTATGGTACCTTGTGAAGCGTTGTTGGGCTTTATCCATGCGGTTACAGTGATGCTATTTTCGATATCGAGGGATGTATTATCATCAACTGAAAGATAATTGTCGGCATTTCCATCAGTATATAGAGCATTTGTTGTCCATAGGCCTGAAGCCAGTGAAGCAGAGCCTTTAATGTAAGCATGATTACCGTTTCCGCTTGCATCAGATATCTTGTTATTACCTATTGAATTCATTTTTAGGTACATTTTCAAGGATTCTGGCAGCGAATCGCCATTGTAATCTAGCTCTCCTATCATCTCTATTGAGCCCACCTCCGTAAAGTAAAAGGTTCCGTTGGAAAAATCAGTATTTGTGAACGTTTTTGAGATGGTTTCCTGAGAAAGCATGATTGTGTTGGAATCTAAAACAACGCTATTTGTGTCACCTATAGAGCCTTCCTGCATGCTTATTGTACTGCTTGCAATGTTGGAATAGGAACACCTAGTAGTAGAAAGACGTACAGATGGGCATGCGTTTGGATATAGAATTATCTCCTCGGGAGGTAAATTGTGATCTGTGAGAAACTGGATCAAATTAATGGATTTTGCTGACAGCACGTTTGAGGTTGAATAAGTGGCTTTTAAGCCATTTTGGTACAGGATATGTGCAGTAAAGCCGTTGAGGTCCTGAGGCGCTAACGATTCGAGTTGAACTTTTAGATAGCCAGGAGTATAAGAACAATCTCTCAAAATAAAAGAGACGCTCGAACAATCTATAAACTCGCTTGCCTGTGAAGCTTCTGAAGTTTTTTCGGAAACGAAACCTGCCGCCCATAAATAAACAAGGTAGCCTATGCCTGCAAGAACCAAAAGGAAAAGCACAATTACTACTAATTCAGAAACTCCCTTCTCAGAGTTGAGCATAATATCAGCAAAAATAAAAAAACAGTAATTTTTAAAACAATAATTCCTTGGTCGACTTTTATTTTGAAAATTCGTAAAAGTTTCTCTAGCTGTGTAGCTTTTTCTTTTAGTCGATAGATGTAAAGTGCGATGATTAGCTTTAAAAAACATTTTATCAGCAAAACTTTTATATCGCTAATTTGCCCCGGTAGTGTAGCGGTTAAGCACCCTGGCCTTTCAAGCCAGTAACCCGGGTTCGAATCCCGGCCGGGGCATTTGGCTGCTTTGGATTCAAGATTTTAAAACAATAGATTTAAATAATGCAAAAACATAATTTTTTAGATGTCGCAATTAGATTATCTAAACTACACAAACTGCTCGCCCTACAAAGAGGTGCTCGCAGTTCTTGCTCTAGAGCAAGCTCTAAACGCTTATCAGATACATGAGCGCGTAAAGAAGAAACTTCCTTATGTAAGCATTATCGAGATTAAAAACGCTCTGTTTGAGTTGGAAAGGCGCGGCTTGCTCATGAATATAAACAACTGCTTTACTATTGCTGAAGATTGGCTGCGCAACTTGGTGCTCTTTTTGAATGAATTTGAAGAGCTTGAGGAAAGCTTAGCTAAATATAATGCAAAACTTCAGCAAAAATTTGCGGAGGAAAAATGAAAGCAAGGGTTTTTAAAAGCAACGCCACAAAATAATTTTCTTAATTTACCTCTACTTAGAAAGGGTTTAACATGAGGCATAATAAACTTAGCAAGAAGGTTCTTGAACTAATTGAAGATTTAGATGTAAGCGCGGGTCTGCTTGAGGTAAAGAAGGAAGCGGATGAGCTTTGCAAGAAGGTTTATAATAGCACCAAGGTGTGCAAGCTTCCCAACTGGAATTTAATCTAGCGGTGATTTCATGGGCACTCGCTCGAAGGACACATCGCGATTTAAAAAAACGCATGCTAAGCAGAGATGGAAATGGAAGAAGAAGAAATACAGGCGCAGAAGGCGCAAGCATCGTTACTTGAGGCAGAGGGCAAAGTCATAAACAGGCTTATAATCATAGCCTCTTTCTCTATTCGAAATTTTTCCGATTAAAACCAGATGTAAAGCGCAAGGAAACCAAGCATAAAGAGAATGCTGTGGAAGTAAAGGAATCTATAGAGGAGCTTGTATTTCTTAACGTTATCAACACGCTTCGGATCTTTTATAATTTTGATATAAAAAGGCACAGCAAATGCAGAGAGCAATGCCAATAGCAAATATCTTAAGGGCAGCCAACCGAGAAAGGGAAGCTTAAAAACACTGTTTGCGCATGCGAAAAAGAAAGAAAAGACGCTTATTGTAAGCGAAGCGTAGAATATTGGCTTAAGCTTGCTTCCATACAAAGCAACGCTGCTTCTATACTTTCTGTTTTTATCGTGCTCCTCGCTCATAAGCCTGTAAAGCCCATAGCCGCCGAACTGCAAACCAAGGATAAAAAGCAAGGCCAATAAAGGAGCATAAAAATGCGGAACGAAAAGAACCCAACCGGAGTAAAAGCGAAAGATCGGATTAATTAAGGAACCGGAGATTAGATCTACTATAGGCTTCTTCTTAAAATTGAAGGGTTTCATGGTATAAAGTATCTGGTTTATAAGCATAGCAACAAGACAAACAACAAAAAAAAGGTTTTTTGTTAGGGAAGCTATAAAAAGGCCTAAGGAAAACGCAATCGTAAGGAGAAACAAAGAGAAAGCTAAAGCAAAGTTTGCAGGCACCCTGCCAGAAGGAATCGCTCTTATCTTCTTCAAAGGATGTGCAGCATCTTCAAATCTATCTGTATAATCATTCAGTGTATAAAGGCCTGACCAGAGCAAGCAAACGCTAGCGGCACCTACTAAAAAAATCCACGGATCAAAAGAAATATTATACATAAAGCCCGCAAACACAACCGCAATAATCATATTCATTAGCGATTTGCTCCATTCGGCTGGTCGCATCAACTCTAAGAGGCCTTTAAGGAAGGGAAGCATAGAATACACCGAAAACGCTGATAAGGGGTTAAATAGCTAAAAACACAGAAAGATTTTTAAATACCTGCACAGAAGTATTAATATAGAGAAACATAAAAACGCGCCAGGAGCCTCAGAGTTTCTCGTTGTAAATTTTTAAAAATATCGCTAGATTATGTTTATTTGCAAAAATCCTTATGCTAAATATGAGCGCCCAAGATTCTTTGGGCGTGATGGAGCCCAAAAGCCAGAGGTAACCAGTGCAGCTCTCGCTGAAAACCTCAAGTTTTCGGCAATTCCAGCTGATCCTGCTGGCGGGCACTGCTATGGGAGTGCGACTAAGACATGCAAGTCTTAGAGCGCTAGCCATGGAGCGCTCTGGCGGACGGCTCAGTAACACGTGGGTAATCTACCCTGGGGAGGGGTTAATCCCGGGAAACTGGGGCTAATGCCCCATAGGCAACAGCTGCTGGAATGCGCTGTTGCCGAAAGGCAGCTGCACCATGCTGCAGCTTGCGCCCCAGGATGAGCCTGCGGCGGAATAGGTTGTTGGTGGGGTAACGGCCCACCAAGCCTAAGATCCGTACGGGCCTTGGAAGAGGGAGCCCGGAGAAGGGCACTGAGATAAGGGCCCTAGCTCTACGGAGCGCAGCAGTCGCGAAACCTCTACAATGCGCGAAAGCGTGATAGGGGTACTCCCAGTGCCAGCTCTGCTGGCTTTTGCCGAGCCTAAAAAGCTCGGCGAATAAGTGGGGGGTAAGATACGTGCCAGCCGCCGCGGTAACACGTACCCCACGAGTGGTGCCCACTTATATTGAGCCTAAAACGTCCGTAGCCTGTCCGGCAAGTCGCCTGTGAAATCGGTCAGCTCAACTGACCGGCGTGCAGGCGATACTGCCGGGCTCGAGGCCGGGAGGCGGCAGGGGTATTCCCGGGGTAGCGGTGAAATGCGAAGATCCCGGGAAGACCACCGGTAGCGAAGGCGCCTGCCGAGAACGGACCTGACGGTGAGGGGCGAAAGCCAGGGGAGCGACCCGGATTAGATACCCGGTTAGTCCTGGCCGTAAACGATGCGGACTAGGTGTTCCGTCAGCGTAAGCTGTCGGAGCGCCGAAGGGAAGCCGTTAAGTCCGCTGCTTGGGAAGTATAGCCGCAAGGCCGAAACTTGAGGGAATTGGCGGGGGCGCACTTACAAGGGGTGGATGCTGCGGTTTAATTGGACCCAACCCCAGGAACCTCACCAGGGCCGACAGCAGGATGATGGTCAGCCTGAAGGGCTTACCTGACACGCTGAGAGGTGTTGTATGGTCATCGTCAGCTCGTGCCATGAGGTGTCCTGTTAACTCAGGCAACGAGCGAGACCCGCGCCCCTAGTTGCTACCTCCCTAATTGCAGGGAGGGCACTCTAGGGGGACTGCCCTGGCAACAGGGAGGAAGGAGCGGGCGACGGTAGATCTGTATGGCCCGAATGCCCTGGGCTACACGCGGCATACAATGGCCGGGTCAATGGGCTGCGAGCCCGAAAGGGTGAGCCAATCCCCTAAACCCGGTCCCAGTCCGGATCGAGGGCTGCAACCCGCCCTCGTGAAGGTGGAATCCCCAGTAATCGCGTGTTATCAACGCGCGGTGAATACGTCCCCGCGCCTTGCACACACTGCCCATCAAGCCAACCGAGTAGAGCTTAGATGAGGCGCTCTCATCTGGGAGCGTCGATTCTAGGCTCTGCGAGGGGGGCTAAGTTGTAACAAGGTGTCCGTAGGGGAACCTGCGGACGGATCACCTCCTTCATTTTAAAAAGAGCTGCACTGGCCTCAAATGGCTTTTGGGCTCCGAGCGAACCCGTGGTTTCATCTAGCATGCTCAAAAAAACTTTGGGCCCATAGCTCAGCGGAAGAGCGCTGCCCTTGCAAGTATCTCCATTTAAGGTAATCAAGAGAGGCAGAGGCCACGGGTTCGAATCCCGTTGGGTCCACTTTACCTTTCCTTTAAAATCAACTGTCCCAAGCTTTTTTGGGGCAGAGGACTAGCATGCTTACATTAAGCATGTGATGATGTCCGCATAGACCGCCGCGCTGCGTGTGAACAATAAGCCACCTAGTGGATGACTAGGCTCAAGAGCCGAGGAAGGGCGTGGCAAGCTGCGATAAGCCCGGGCGAGCCGCATGCAGGCTTAGAACCCGGGATTCCCGAATTGCTCCGTAAGGAGCGGGAACGCGGCGAACTGAAGCATCTTAGTAGCCGCAGGAAAAGAAAGCAATAGCGATGCCGTGAGTACCGGCGAGGGAAAGCGGCAGAGGGCAAACCGAATCCGCTAGCGAAAGTTAGCGGAGATGTGGGGTTAGGGCCCGGGTAGGCCTAAGGAAGCAAAGCCGAAGTCCCCTGGAACGGGGCGCCATAGAGCGTGAAAGCCGCGTAGGCAGAGCTTCTATGGCCATTCCCGGTGTCCCAGAGTAGCGTGCGTTGGATTTCGCGCGCGAAGGTGGGAGACTTTAACTCCCAACCCTAAATACTCCTTGAGACCGATAGCGCACTAGTACCGTGAGGGAAAGTTGAAAAGCATCCCTAACGGGAGGTGAAAAGCGTCTGAAACTAGGTGGCTACAGGCCGGTGCGGCCCTTAAGAAGCGAAGCCCTCGAAGCGAGCTTCTGCAAGGGAGCGAGCGAAGAGGGCAGATCGGGGTTGCACCGTTCGTCTCGAAACACGAGCGAGGGAGTTTACCGGTGTGGCAAGGCTAACGCCTTCAAGGCGGCAGCCGTAGCGAAAGCGAGGTCCCCGCAGCCGCATAATGCGGTCAGGGGGAGCGTGTGAAAGCGCGTTAGTCACACCGGTAAGACCTGAAACCGAGCGATCTACCCCTGGGCAAGGTGAAGCCCTCCTTCCGGAGGGTCGAGGCCTTCAACCGGTGCTAGTCTATCTGCTCGGGTGACCTGGGGGTAGGCGCGATATACGACTCGCGCTCGGAGATAGCAGGCTCCCCCCGAAGTAACCCTAAGGTTAGCCTGGCCGGAGAGAGGCAATAGTGTAGAGATACTGATTAGAGGGTATCGGGCCGAGAGGTCTGGCCCTCTTATCAAACTCCGAAGCTATTGCCCTCGTAGATGGCCGGAGTAGGGGCACGTGGGAAAGCCGCGTGTCCTTAAGGGGAACAACCCAGACCCAGGTTAAGGCCCATAAGTGCCGGTTAAGTGCTAAGCGGAAGGGCGTCTTTGCCC
>JAPDKC010000003.1 GCA_029258755.1 archaeon
CTCATAACCACCATATTTAATAACCCAACCACCCCTTTTACATATGGGGCAGTTCGTGTGTATCACCTCAGTGATACTACACTGCCCCACTTAATAAAATTTTACCAACAATTTTTGAAACAGAACCTCTTCACGGTTTTTCGCTTTTTTAGCCGTAATTTTAGCTCTTTTGCTTAAGCTGGGCTTTTATCTTTAAAGCTATCTTTTCGCCTACAATTCTTGCGAGATCCTTTGTATCGGTCTTCTTTATCACGCTTATGGTTTTTAGGCCTGCTCTATACAGCTTCCTAGCACGAACTCTGCCAATATAGCGCAGCTCAACGAGAGGCAAAAGCTCTTCCTTGACACCATGCTTGAGGCGCTTTCTAAGTTTGCGCATCTTTACAGCATTTTCTTCAGCATCTATAAGCTTTGCTAGCTCGCTAGCAGCATATGCAAGCCAGTCGCATATCTGAAGCTTTGAGTAGAGTATTCCTGGCTGCGCATTGTAGGTTTCCATAATGCTTTGCTCGCTTTTCTCATTTATCCATTCCTCAAGCATTAGGGCTGAATAAAACTTATCAAGCATATTTTCATCAAAAAATTGCTGTTTAGCAACATCTATAGGCATTTCATCGCTTCTGTTCATAAGCAAGTTCCAAAGCTCTGATTCCTTGTTTCTAGAAACGCTAAGCCATGGACTAAACTCAGTTGTGTCAACTAAACAGTATAATAAACCAAGCTCTGTAAGCTCCTGTTTGAGGCATTTTATCATAGCATATGCGCTTACAGGGTCTAAGTAAAGCTCTGCAACCCTCCTGCCGAGAGATGTTGCAGTTATTCTTTCATTATTTTCCTCTACAAACCCATAATCAATCAAATCATCTATTATCGCATGCACTTTTTCGATGAGGGCAGATAGCTTACCATACTGCTGACAGTAAAATGTTTTTGAGAAAAATTCCTCCAAGGAATTATAATCGAAGATGAAATGCGTAGCTATTGCAGCAAGGGTTTGCATGCGCAATATAGGCATGTAAGCGAAAGCAGAGTTTACATCTTCGGGTATGCCCTCTATATAAACATCCCAAAGCTCATCCTTTTCTATATCGCTTCTAGCAACAATTATTGCTTGCCCATATGAGTCATATTTCGGCCTGCCTGCTCTGCCAGCCATCTGCTTGTATTCGCTTACTGGTATGCGCTGCATCCCGTATTCTGAATATCGGTACAACGAAGGAATTACAACGCGAAACGCAGGCAGATTTACGCCTAAAGCTAGTGTTGGCGTGGCAGCAAGCACTTTTATTCTTCCTTCTCTAAACGAATCCTCTACAAGCTCGCGTTGTTTGGCAAGCAAGCCAGCGTGGTGAAAGGCAACGCCTTTCTCGACCAATGAAGCTAAAAGCTTGCATTGCTCAGTTGGCTGTTCAAGCACATTGAGCACTTTTTCAGCCAGCTTTTTTAAAGAAATTTTTTCCTTTGGCAAAAGATTTTTTACAACAATAGGGGCTGCTTTTTTAGCTAGATTTTCAGCATTTTTTCTTGTGCTCATGAAAAATAGCACTTGCTTTTGCATCGCTAGCGTATCATTCACTATCGCTTCTACATAATCGCTTCCTTTAAGCTCTATAATTTCTTCTGAAAAATAAATAGTGTTTTTGAAATAGATCCCTTCCATAAGCTTCACAGGCCTATAATCGCTCACAACAAGCTCTGCTTGCAGCCACTCTGCTATTTCGCTTGCATTAGGGATTGTTGCGCTTAGCGCAACTATTTGGAGCTCTGGCAGGATATAGCGCATCTTAACTACAACTGCTTCCAGAGTAGCGCCTCTTGAGCTAGAAAGCTCATGTACTTCATCCACTATAAGCAGGCCAACATTTGAGAGCCAGCTTGCTCTATGAGTTATTAAGGAATCAAGCTTTTCATTTGTGGTGCATATAAGGTCGTAATTGCTCAAGTAATGCGAACTTGAGTCAAAATCGCCTGTGCTTATTGCAATCCTTATGCCTAAATCAGCGTACTTTTTCTTCCAATCTTTATAGTGTTCGGATGCAAGCGCTTTTAGAGGTGACGTATATATAACCTTTTTCCCCTTATTCAAAATGCAATTTAGGAAGCATAGTTCAGCTATTATCGTTTTTCCGCTTGCGGTGGGAGCGCAAACAACCAAATTGTTGCTAAACCAGGGCTTTGCAAGCACCGCTTCCTGCATCGGATTGAATTTCTCAAAGTTGTTTCGCTCAAGCACTATGCTTTTTATTTCCTCTAAAGAAAAGTCTTGCTGCATAAATAGAGATTGCCTGCTTCATTTTTTATTGTAATTCTTCTATTTCTTCTGGCTCTCTTGCCTGCTCCTTAAGCATAACGAACCTATATGCCTCCTCTAAAGCCATTATTGCCTTTGGAATATCGCTAATCCTTAGCGAGCTAGAACTCTTCCAATTATCTTCCTTATCTTTGAAACGTCTTGTTATCGTTACCGTATAAAAAGTGTTCTTTCCTTCATTCTGCCAAAGAGCAACTTGTATGTTTCCCGCCAAGAATTTTCTATAAGGTTTATTCATTTAAAGCACCTCTATATATACTCTCACTAGAATTAGTTAAAAATTGGTTTAGAGTAGATTTCCGCTAAACCTAAGAGGCCCATTTGAGCAGAGTGCTCAAAACCTTTATCTCTTTATCAAGCTCTGCTATCTTTTCTTCAAGCTCCTTTATTTTTCGCTTACTTTCTTGCTTCCTAAACTCTATGAGTTGCTGGCTGTACTTTGCAAGCTTTTTATCCTTCTTGTAAACAAAAGATTCCTCCACTGTTAAGCGAAGCTGCTTTCTGTAATCTATATCTTCAACAAACATTTTTATCATCGGCTTCCATCTCGGATCAGCAACTAAATGTGCGGGCAGCTTAACTGTATTTGCATCGTTGCGATAATCGCTGTCTATTAAGTACTTAAAAATGTGCTTCCAGTAGATTGGCTCAGCGTACTTCTTCACAAAATTAGCTACATTGTAAATGTTCGCATTGAAGAGGCGTTTTTGCCAGGTAGCCTTTTTTCCAAGAAGCTCGCGCTTCTGTTTCTTTTTTTCTTCTATTAATGCTTGCAAGCGTTTCTTCGATGGATAGATAAGCTTTGGCCATTCTTTGCTTGAACTTATTGCTACTCTCACTATGCCTCCGTTAGCAAAGTATTCCTTCAATGCTTCTTCCAACTCTTTGTCTCTTGCTTTCACTCTGCTTCTAAACTGCTTGAAGCTCGTTAGGGTAAGTTCTTTCATATGCTTAAAAATAATGAGTATCGCTTTTTATTTGTTTCCAAAGCTTTGAAAGCCCATTTAAACTTTTTCGCTCCTAAATTTAGAACGATCACTATGTTCGGAATAAATCCTATGCAGATGAGAAAGCTAATGAAACAGCTTAATATTAAATCACATGACATTGAGGCAAAAAGGGTTATAATAGAGCTCTCTGATAGTAAGCTTATAATAAAAAATCCGAAGGTAACAGCGATAGAGATGCAGGGGCAGAAAACCTATACTATAATTGGCGAAGAAAGCATAGAAAAGCAGGAAGAGATAAAGGAAGATGACATAAAGCTCGTTCAGGAGAAAACAGGTAAAAGCTTTGAGGAAGCGAAAAAGGCGCTTGAGGAAGCTAAGGGAGATATAGCGCTAGCTATAAAATCTCTTTTAGGTAGCTAGCTTAGCAAAGCCAGTTCTGTTGCTTCAATGTACCCTATTTTCTCTCTTATAAGGGAAAAGTTTACGCTAGCTGTTATTGTATCCCCTATATTGTGTCCAGCAAGCACGCTTGCTTTTACCTTCTCTTTAACTTCTACGCTAACATTATTATCAGTATCTTGTAAGCTTTCTATCTTTAGATACGCTCCTTGGGCAACCTTTGCATCTATTCCGTATGCAGAAAGTATTTCTTTTATAGAATCTGCAAGCTCTTTAGCGCTTTCGCCAGCGAGTGCCTCTTCAAGCTCAATCTTGGCTGAGAAGAACGCATTGGCGTTAGAGATGCTATAGCTTAGCTCTTTTTCTTTCAACAAAGCATCTATCGCTTTCCTTAGCTTTGCATAATGCTCTGGCTTGCTGGAATCCATAGTTATATTAATCTTTAGCTTGTTAGCATCTTCCTCAAAACTAATATCGCTTACATTTTCAAGCGAACTAAGTTCTTTATTAAGGTCCTCTTTTAACCTTTCTTTATTTTCATCTTTATAGTCGCTAAGATCAACTTCTACATAAAAGCTGCTTTTGGTATAAACTTTCAGCTCTGTGTTGTTTACATCGCTCAGCATAAGCTTTTGCTTTAGTTCATTGAGATCAAAGCCATCGTAGCTAAACTGTTCAGCGATTATAAACTTTGGCTCCAGCTCAACTATGCTTGCATTAACATCCTGCGTAAAGAACCTTGGCTTCAAGCTTAGGTTTTCTTTCTCATACGCTATTGCAGAACCTTTAACAATAGCTTTGCCTTGAAGCTGCAGGTAGAGAGCTACTCTCAGCTTGTCCCCTGGCTTGGACTCTATGCCAACTATCCCTACAACAAACGGCACATCTAGGTTTATGTCCTTTCTTTTGTTGAGATCATTTAGGGCTTGCAAGCTTATGTTTTGCTTAACCTTGAGCATTGCTTTTACATAAAGAGCTGCATCCTCAAGCAATTTCTGCTCTTGAATCTGCGCCAATAAGCTTTCTGTATTGTAATCGCTTTCTAAAAGCAAATCGCACATAAACTCAAGCTTTCCATTTTTTGTGCCTATATACTTAGCATTATATATTTCGCGAACGCTTGGAAGCGCTTTTAACTTTGAGGTAAGCTCATATGGGTTTGCGATGGTTGTTTTTCCGTAAAGCACATAGGTTGAGGTTAGCTGCTCTATTTCCGCCTCTATATCCTCCGCTTTGTATGCTTTTATTGCCGGCTTTACTGTTTCTTTTGGTTTTTCCTTTTTTGGTGTTGTAAATCTGGGATTGAAAGCTAAGCTTATAACAGACCCTATTATTATAATGGCTAAAAATGCTGAGAACAAAAGTCTGCGTTTCTCTTTATCCATCTCAGATCACTGCAATTAGCCTAACCAATTTTTCACCTCAAAAAGAATAAAAAGGTTCTTTACATGCGATTTCCAAAATCGAACCTGCAGCAAAATAATTAAATATATGAACTTAGTATTAATATTTACCAAAATTTGCCGATGGGAGGGATCTTTATGATTAAAATTGATTACAAAGGACAGGCGTTTTCAACATTTCAAATCTTAATAGCCGCTGTTGTGGCGATAGTTATTCTAACCATTTTACTAAGTATCTTAGGAATTATACCTTTTCCATTTCTCCAAGAAGATCCTACACAAGCGGCAAGGGATGCTCTAACCAATGCTTATTCCCATCTCACCACGCATGTTAAAACAGGGTCTGTAACCTTTCATCCTGGATATACAATGCTAGCTCGCTCAATAGTTGTGGGTAGTAACGTTGCTATAGAGGAAAAACAATTGTGTTTGAGTTTAGGAGATTTTTCCCAAGATACGGAAACTTGGAGTGGCGACCCTGAAAAAGGTCGCATAGCATATAAAGGCAATGTTCCAAAGAAAGTTAGATTATCACTGTTGTGTGATGTTGGTGAGCGCCTAAAAGATACTTTAGACCTGTATGGCGAAGAGAGTGGCCTAAGCTCGAGCTGGGTGGATGAATGCCCATGTGTCACAAGTACGCCAAAGGAAGTATGCTGTGTTATTGCTCTTCGATACAATATTCCTTAGATATAATTTTTGCAAAGGGTGTTCAGCACCCTTTAAAAAGCAATGTGTAGCATAAAATTTTATTACTGCTTTTTACCGGGGTGAAAGCATGGCCTTTAGCGATGGAGACATTGTCAAGGTTCATTATACCGCTTACCAAGACAATGAAGCGTTTGAAACAACTAAAGAGGATGTTGCTGTTAAAGAAGGCATATTTGATGAAAAGCGCGAATATAAGCCAATTATCGCAATAATCGGCGAGCGAAACTTCTTTGAAAAAGTTGATGAAGCGCTTAAGAATATGCAGGTTGGCGAAAAAAAGCGCATAACGCTAAGCCCAAAAGATGCTTTTGGCGAACGCAATGAGGAGCTAATAAGGGTTGTCTCGCTTAGGGAATTTAAAAAAAGGAATATAGCGCCTTTCCCAGGTCTTGTTGTTGAATTAAACGGCTTGCGAGGCCGAGTGCAGAGCGTAAGCGGTGGTCGCGTTAGAGTTGATTTTAACCATCCGCTTGCAGGAAAAACAATAGAATTTGAGCTTGAGGTAGTTGAAAAGGTTGAGGGTAAGGAAAACAAAGCAAAGGCGCTTATTGAAAAGTTCTTTTCGTTTGCAGAGAAGGACATAAGTTATGCTATCAAGGATGATACGCTTGTGGTTGAAGCAAAAGCCGATAAGCTTGTTGGCGTAGAAGGACTTAAAAGAGCCTTTGCCAAAGCAGCTTTCAAATGCTTGAATGTAAGCAAGGTTAAAATTGCCGAGATATTTGAAAAGGAGGAGAAAGCGGAAAAAAGCCAGGAAGCTAGCGATTCTAGCGAAAAACGCCAGCAAGAATAGCCTTTTAAATGTTGTGCTAAAGAAAGAATAGTATAAATAACCTCTTTTTCTGTTGGTGAGCTAATTGAATGAGGAAAAGGTAAAAACAGGAACAACAACAGTAGGAATAATAGCAAAAGATGCTGTTGTGCTTGCTGCTGATATGCAAAGCACCTTAGGAAATCTTGCGTATGAGGAGGAAGCAAAGAAGATATACAAGATAACCGATCGCATAGCTTTAACCAATGCTGGTAGTGTTGGTGATTCGCAGGTATTAATAAGGTTTTTGCGCGCTCAGGCAAAGCTTTACGAAGCGGAGCATAACAGGCATATAACGCCAAGGGCGCTAGCGACCTTTCTTTCGAATGTTTTAAACGCAAACCGCTTGTTCCCATATATGGCTCAGTTTATAGTCGGAGGCTTTGTCGATAAGCCAGCGCTTATAGAGGTTTCGCCTTATGGCGATCTTATAGAGCGCGAGCGCTTTGCGCTTTCCGGCTCAGGAACACATCTTGCGCTTGCGATTTTGGATAGCGATTATAAGAAGGATATGAGCAAGGAGCAAGCAATAGAGCTTGCTGTCAAGGCCATAAGCGCAAGCAAGAAGCGCGATATATACACTGGCGGCAAAAGAATCTCTGTTGTGGTTATAACAGAAAAGCAGATAGAAGAGCTAAGCGAAAAGGAAGTTGAGAAGTATCTTAAAAAGGTAGAAAAAAAAGCAAATAAGTAGCGTTTTTGCTTATTCGGGATAGGCTCACTAATGCAAGCTGTGATAGGATGGAAAAGATAGAGGAGATAAAGGCGAAAATAAAGGAGATTCTGCCCGAGGAAGCAGCCATTACAAAAGTTGAATTTGAAGGACCAGAGATCGCTTTGTATACAAAAAACCCAGCGGTCTTCTTTGAGAACGAAAACCTGGTTGCTAAGGTGGCTTCAGAGCTTAAGAAAAGGATAAACATAAGAACAGACAAAAGCTTGCTCAAAGACCCTGCTGAAGCCAAGGAAAAGATACTTGAGATTGTGCCCAAGGAAGCTGATATTAAAGATATAAAGTTTAACACTGCCTTTAGCGAGGTTGTGATAGAGGCCATAAAGCCAGGGCTAGTTATAGGAAAAGAAGGAAGCACATCAAAAGCAATAATACTGCAAACAGGATGGACGCCAAAGATTTGTAGAGCGCCAACCTCAAAATCGGATATATTGCGTGGCATAAGACACCATTTGCACAAATACCATAAAGAGAGGAAAGAGATACTTAAGAATGTTGCAAAGCGCATTTATAGAGAGGTACATATAAATAACAATTACTGGATAAGGGCTGTCTTCTTAGGTGGTTTTAGAGAAGTTGGAAGGAGCTGTATATTAGTAGAAACCAACGAAACAAGGGTATTGTTGGATTGCGGCATAAATGTTGCCTCGAATAAGGAGCCTTTCCCTTATCTAGATGCCTTGCATTTCCCTTTAGATGAGATAGATGCTGTAATAGTTACGCATGCTCACTTAGACCATTCTGGCTTTGTTCCTTATCTATTTAGGCATGGCTATAAAGGACCTGTGTATTGCACAGAGCCCACTCGCGACTTAATGGTGCTATTGCAATTTGATTATATAGATGTGCTTGTTAAAGAGGGTAAAGAGCCGCCTTACAGCGAGCAGGATGTAAAGCAGATGATAAAGCATTGCATTCCTCGCGAATACAACGAGGTTACAGATATAGCACCGGATATGAGAATAACCTTGCATAATGCTGCTCACATACTTGGCTCAGCATCGGTGCATTTACATATAGGTCAAGGAGATCATAATTTGCTATATACAGGGGATATAAAATATGGCTTTACTAGGCTGTTTGATAATGTTGATACTAAGTATCCAAGGCTTGAGACGCTTATCATAGAAAGTACTTATGGTGGCAAACAAGATATTCAGCCAAACAGACAGAAAGCAGAACAGATGCTTATGAGTGTTATAAATGAAACTCTTGAAAAAGGCGGCAATGTGCTTATTCCCGTATTTGCTGTTGGAAGAGGCCAGGAGATAATGCTTGTGCTGGAAAATTTCTATAGGCGTGGAGAATTCAAAGGCAAATGCTATATTGATGGAATGACGGCAGAAGCAAGCGCTATTCATACAGCATATCCAGAATATCTAAGAGAAAGTGTTAGAAGAAGAATATTGCAAAATGATTCGCCGTTTACATCCGAGATATTTGAGATAGTCAAGGAGAACGAAAGGGAAGAGATAATAAGCAATAGCGGCTCCGTAATAATAGCAAGCAGCGGAATGCTTACTGGCGGTCCTTCGGTTGAATATCTTAAAGCCCTTGCTGAGGATGAGAAAAATACGCTTATATTCGTTGGTTATCAGGGCGAAGGTTCTTTGGGCAAGAAGATACAAAACGGCACGAGAACAATACCCGTTGTTACCAAAAAAGGAAAAACAAAGGCCCTTAAGATAAAGATGCGTGTTGAAACCGTCGAGGGCTTTTCTGGCCATAGCGACCGAAACCAGCTAATCAACTATGTGAAGAACCTTAAGCCAAAGCCGAAAAGAGCAATAGTAAACCATGGTGAGCAGAGCAAAGCATTAAGCTTTGCAAACTTTATAAGTATGCGCTTCAAAACAAAGGCAATTGCACCGCAAAACCTAGACGCTAAAAGGTTAGCATAAAATATTTCCTTTGGCAAAAATCTTTTTCTCTACATAACAAATTTTATCTAGTAAACACCTTCTCAGAATGAAGAAAGGCAAATATGTGCTTATACATAAGTAAAAAAGAGCTTATTTTTGCTTTTTTTAGGAAAAATAGGCATTTAAGGCGTTCTACATAAAAAGAAGCTTATTTCTGGCTTTTTTAAGCGAAATATTTTTATATAAGTTTGTTATTTTATTTGTAAGGGTTAGGGGGCTTTGGATGGTACCGGCGGAAAAGCAGGGCGATGAGCGTTTGAAAAGGATTTATGCTGAACTAAAACAAGGCGGCAATATCGTTAGCGATGATTGCCCTGCTTTTCAAAAAGCCGGTCTAATTCTGAAATCACCTCACCGACCCTAACCCTTCCTAATTCTCTGCATAGCTCTGTTTTTATTGATTTTTAGGTAAAAAGTTTTTTATGAGGATAATAATAACCGGTTCACCAGGCACTGGAAAAACCACTATAGCAAAGCTTTTGGCTAAGAAGCTTAGATGCAAGCTAATAAATGAGGCTGACTTCTCGCTTGAAAGGGGCATAGCAAAATGGGATCATGAAAATGCTGAGCTTGAGATTCCCCTAGGGAAGCTAAAAAAGGGGCTTGAGAAAGAGCTTGAAAAACATGAGAGAGTGATTTTAGAAGGGCATACGCTATGCGAGATAAAGCTTAACGTAGATGCTGTTGTTTTGCTCAGGGTTCATCCAGAGATACTTCAAGAACGGCTTGAGAGAAAAGGATATAATGAGGTTAAAATTATGGACAATGTTTTTTGCGAAGGAATTGACTACTGCAAGAAACATGTTTATAGGCGCTACAATCGCTCAAAGATTATAGAGGTTAAGAATGAGAAAGGGATAAAAGAAACTCTCAACACAATTATTAAGGAGCTGAAAGGCCGTGGCATATGCTAAGCGTTTCTTTGTTTTTATTATAGCGTGTCTTTTAGGATCTGCCTACGCAAGCACAATATTTGAAAAAAGGCTTGCTGATTTTGGTTATGAAGATTTTACAGCAAAAACATACAAATGCAATGACTTCTACATAACCTTGCCTCAGCTGAGCGGTTACGCATTCCTAAGTTTATATATACTCCCAAAACCCTCCAAGATAGGAAACGCTAGCGTTACTGTGTTTTTTAATAATGCTAAATTAGCCGAATTGGAGATAAGCAAGCTAGAATGCACAGAAACATGTTTAGCGAGAATTCCTTTACCATCCGATCTTATTAAGGAAGAAAGCTTGCTTAGAGTGTGCTTAATTCCAAGCAGCGGTACAACTCAGCTAACCTTAAGCAATGAATCAACTATAGGCTACTATAAAATGCCTGTATTTGAAAAAAGTGGCTTTAGAAAGTGCATAGTTACCGACAACAAATGTGTAGATAAATACAGAGCCGTGCTTGGAGAAGACCTAAACGTTAGGATAGAGGTAACAAACCTTGGAAATGAAAGCGCTTATATAGTAGTTGAGGCAAAACGCTCGGTAGCTGGCGAGCGCAAAACAAAGAAAGAATTAGGCAATCTGCGATTTGATGCAAATATTCTGCCAAACGAAACTAAAGAGTTTTACTATACAGTTCGTGTTAAGGAGAGCTCGCGCTTCAATCTTCCGCCAGCAGCACTTTATTACCAGGATGCTTTTGGCAAGCAAAAAATGATTTTATCAAACCCTGTTACTATTTATCCTAAAGGATTCCCTGATGTTAATGCTGTACTAATTGCAGACTCTGCAAGCTTAGATAAAGTTGAGGTAAGAGTTATTGTTTCAAATAATTCAGCTAACAAACTAAATGATGTAGAAGTAAAGCTCATAGCCAAAGGCGCCAGCGTTACGCCAGAGAAACAAGTGATAAGCGTTGCAGGGAAAACTCAAGAGAAAGCATCGTTTCAGCTTAAACCATTGCAAAAAGAGCTTTATGTCTCATGCATAGTTTTGGTTGAGGATTATAATCAGGAGTTAAGATGCAATGAAATAAGGATAAATCTTAAGGAAGAAAACTATGTGCTAATAGCTATTTTTTCTACAATATTCATTATAATAGCATTGGCTGTTTTTATCTATTTAAATTCCCAAAAAAGCTGACTTATACATAAGCTATCTTTGACATGCTTTCAGAACCTTAAGGGTTCTAGGTTCTTCTTTTTTACCTGATTTCATTCTGAGTATTGCAATAATTACTAAAATCGTCAAGAAGGCAATTAAATATAGAGTAATACTATCTTCCTCGGAAAGCGTTGCTAAACCGGATTTTGCAACAACAAGTGCTTTTAGATAATTTCCAGCCAGCAATTCTTTTTTTGCAAGCTTTAGAAGCTCACTATTTGCGTGAGCATCCTCTAAAAGCTTTGTATAGTAAAGCGCTTCTTCTTTCAAAGAGGTCTCAAGTTCTGCTAGTTTCCTGTCTAGATGCAATAGCTTGCGATACTTCTTATCGAAATTTTCTTCTTTTGCAATTGCAATCGCTTTTTCTAGCATATTCTGCTTAATAAGTTGATTTACTTTTCCCCATATAGGATCCTCAGCAAGCTCTGCTTCTTTAACCAAATTTTTAAGCATGTGCTGATCGAACTTTGGCATATAATTTGCTCCCAACAGCTCATCATTTGTTACGCTTGAAAGCTGCTTCTCCAAAAAATTTAACCTAGAATAAAAGCTTGTGCTAAATTGGTTAATAAAATCAATTGCTTTTAGCAGATATGCTACGCGACTTTGGATCTTCAGATTTAAGCTTCTGTTTAGATCTTCTAAGCGCTTCTCCATAGAGTTCAATGCCTGCTTCGCTTCAGGAAGCTTAGCTTTACCTATATAGTTTAGCAAGCGTTCATAAGTGGCTTTTATATCCTCAATTGCAATTTCAATATTAGAATCTCTAAGCCCTGTTTCTGTAGCTTTCTTCTCTAAATCGCTTGTTCTTTTCATTAGGTCATCGGCAAGCTCCGCAAGCTTTTCTGCAACATCCTTGGCCTGAATATGTAAAAGCTTGTTATAAGCTTTTTCTAGAATCTGCAGCGCTTTTTTCCTATCTTCGCTAAAAAGCTTCTCCGCTTCTGCCAGCTCTTTTTTGGCATGCGTTATGTTTTGCTCTAAATAAGTAAAATACTTGATAAGCCCGAGCTCTTTTGCTTTTTCTAACTTGTTATTCAGCTCATTGAGCTTTCCTTCCAAGGATTGCTTCGCAAACAAATATCTTTCCGTTATGCTAGCATACTCCTTTTCCTCATTTTTAAGCAACAATGCTTGCTCATAGAGCTTCTGCACCTCGCTCAGCTTTGCATTAGAAGCATGCCTTGCCTTAAGAAGAAGCTCTTTTGCTTTAGGAGCGAATTCTTTAGAGTCAAGCAAACCTTTCAGAATATATCTTGTTTTGGCTATAAGAGCTTGTTTAAAACTGTTGTAATCCTCTATGGTCAATTGCAAATAAATCTCTTTTTTCTCGAGCTTATCTAAGCTAGGAAGTATCGCAACTAAATGCGATTTGCTCTTCTCTAGCTTTATTGTTTTCCCCAAAGCATCGTAAGCATTAGCTTCAATTATATTGCTAGTTTCTAAAGGAAGAAATAGCATAACGTTTCTTGCGGAAAAAGGGATCTTATTTTCTATTGAGCATAAGTAAAGAATTTTTGCTGTATTTGAATCCCTTTCCTCTGAAAGAATCTTTAATGAGATTCTTACTGGAGCGTAAATTGTGTAAGAAACCTCAAATGTGCTATTTGGTTTTACATCTGTTAAAAAGGCGACAATAGCATTATTATCTGTCTTTAGCTCGATCGCTAAACCTCTATAAAAAAGAATTGCTCTGTGCCCAATATTGGGAAACTCAAGCTTAAGCTTTGGTATTGTTGCATTGCTTTTTATTTTGTATGCTTCGCTTATCCTTGCTATATTAGAACTCATAGTAACGTTTACTTTTTCTCTTTTCAGCTCTATATTCTGAAGGGAGGAAAAGCTTGCTAATGTTTTGCCTTTTGGCAGAGATTTGAGAAAAAGACGCAGTGTTTTTGCTTCACACTCTAGCGCTTCAACATTGGCGCTTGCGGAAATAAGCTTACATCTTGAAAGGCCTTCTGGAAATGTTAGGACTATGCTATTATCAATATCAAGGAAAGGGTTTGTGAAAGAAAGTACGAATCTGCTCTCTAAGACCGTTTTAGGTTTTTTATGGCTCAGCACAGCTAGCTCTGTTGGTGCCGCAACGAGCGAATAGTGTTCCTTCACATAGCTTACAACAAATTCCTTTACCTTCTCCTTTGTTTTTGAGTAAAGCGTATTTATCTTATAGCGCAATGAGTTTATGTATGGCATTGCTTTTTCAAGCAGTATTTTATTGGCGAAGAAAAAGCCACCTAAATTAGCAATTTCTTTATCTTCTACATAACCTTGCTCCTTCAGAAAACTCCAGAGCTTTTTTATTTCTACATACCTTTCTTCTAATTCCTCTATACCATATTCTCCGCGCAAATGTTCTTCAACAAAAGAGAGCAATAAAGGACAGCTTTTTAGAGGCTCTGAGCTTGAGCTAAGCATAGAGTACTGTTCCGCGAGCTCCGGATCCTTAACAAAGTTTATAAGCATGCTCAACCTTTTGTAGCAGTTGCTTTCTAAAAGCTTTGCTTTGTTTCCTTCCTTTCTAGCCAATCTTTCTTTTGCTTCTAGCTCAACCTTAACAAAGCTTGCACAGTAGGCAAGCTTTAAGGATTCGTTGGCTTGTTTGAATTTTTCCCTAAGCATTTCAAGCTCGAAGGTTGTACTAGCGTCATACGCCTTTATGTTAGCGTTGCTCAGCCGCTTATTGCATTTATCCAGAAGGTAGTAAAAAGATTCTCTTAAGCTTGCAAGCGATCTAAGCAATTCATCTGCTTCAAGATTTAGGTTCTTTAGCGCATGTACCTTTTTGCCTAGAGTTAGTGCATGCTTGCTTTCTTTGCTTCTTATCTCATCAAGTTTTGCCGAAAGGGAAGCTAGCATAGACTCTGCTCTTAGATGAGCATCCGCTAATGAATCAAATGCTAGCGGTTCGTTAGAAATCAGCAAAGGTTCATTAAGCAATGCATGCAAGCTTGTGATAAAATTGGAATCAGCATACCTAAACCCTTCGTTTTCAAAAAAGCTTGCTTGCTCTCTAAGCTTGTTAAGCTTGCCCTCTAACGAGTTCTGTAGCTTGCTGAGCTCCTCCTTCAAAAACATCCTTTTAAGCGAATCCTCTTTAACAAGAGATGCAAATTCGCTTGCCAAAGAATCCTGCGAAGCGGCAATATCGGAAAGCAAGCTCAAAAACTCACTTGGCGGTGTTTCCTCTATATAAGAAAGCGCTCTTTCCGCTGTTTTTATGCTCGAAAGTATGCTTGCATAATAGCTTACTAAATTTGCGAAAACAGGTAAATAGGAGCTTTTGCCAATACCTTCCAGCTCGAAATTAGCTGCAACATCAAGCATCATCTCAAAAAGGGATTTTTCCTCAATTATCTTCAGGTCAGCGTTTCTAAAGGCTTTGCGCCTACTTATCTTTTCTGCTAAGCGTCTTGCATGGGAAGCATAGCTGTTAAGCTCTAAAAGCTTGTTACTCCTTATTTGCCTTACATTATCGCTCAACTTTATGTAAAATCTGTAAAGCGGTTCTTCCTTCATTAGGTTTATATCCTGATTTTCGAGATCCATTTTTTCAAAGATTATGAATTTGAAGCTTGTTTGCAAAGCATTGTCGGCTTCCTCAAATGCTTTTTCTACATGATAGCGCAATTCGTTTGCTTTTTTAGGCAATTCACGGAAACGCTCTTGAAGGCAAAGTTCCCTTAGTTCTTTAGCGTCTTCTATTGTTTTGCGATAGTAAAGCCATGATTTAGCAAGATGGTTTTTGTAGTGGTAAAGTAAGCGTTTGCTTTCGAAAGGCAAGCTTTGGCTGGGAAAATTGAAAAGCTTAGATTCTACAAGCTCAAAGCATTTTTCATTTGTATTGCAGCTAGGAATCTGTGCCACATCGTAAGTCGCTAGCGAAAGGCATTTCTGCTTATAGAATTCTACTTGTTCATACTCGATGCATGCAGAAAGAAATAAAAGCAAGACAATAGAAGCTAAAGCAAGCTTCCCAACCAACTCTCTTAGCATTAAAGAATTAATTGGTTAAAAATGTTTATAAAACCTTGATTAACAAAGAACGTATTGCTCTTTTGTAAGGTCTATTATCAAGAATCTTTGAGTGCCGGCTGTTAGCTCCAAAATTATACACTTAAGCTCTTCTAAGCTAAATATCTTTGCTCTAGAAGAGGTTATAAGAACAGCAAGCTCAGGCCTAGCAAGAATCAGCTTAGCTATTGCTGCTAAAAACTCATCTTTGCTCCCAAACTCGAATTCAAATAGAACAGCTATGCTTGAGTCATCGAACCAAGCAAGGTCAAAGCTGCCAAGCTGCACTGATTCAAAGCTTAGTTCTGCGTTTCTTTTAACCTTAAAGCCAAGGTCGCTTCCAAGCATCGAGTAGTATTCCTTTGTTAGCTCTATAAGATTGCCTTCGTTAGCAGTAACAAAATCTTGAAGAGATTTAAAATCAATGAGCTCATTTATAAGAGGGCTTTTCGCTTCCATCAAAAAAGATTTTAAGGGAAAAGTAAATAAAAGGTATTTAGCTAATTTAATTGATAGCATGGACAAAAAGTTTAGCATAAGTGATGCAAAGCATTTCATAAATCTTGCAAGAAGGGCAATTGAATACTTTAATCTCACTGGGATGCGTTATTCTGAGAGGCCTAAGAAGGAAGAATATATGGAAAAATTTGGCGTTTTTGTAACGTTGCATTCTTTCCCAAGCAATGAGCTGCGTGGCTGCATAGGCCTGCCTTATCCTACGATGCCTTTATGGCATGCGATAGTTGAAGCAGCGATAGGCGCTTGCAGAGATCCAAGATTCAAGCCGCTAACTAATGAGGAGTTGGAGCATACTATTGTCGAGCTCTCAATACTGACAAAGCCCGAAAAGGTAAACAAGGAACGTATTGAAAAGGAGATTATAATTGGGGAGCATGGAATTATAATAAAAAAAGGTTTCGCTAGCGGCTTGCTTTTACCTCAGGTGCCAGTGGAATACCATTGGGATTTAGAAACCTTTCTAGAAAATGTCTGCTTAAAAGCAGGATTATATGGCAAAGCTTGGAAAGCGAGCGATGCTGAGCTTTATAGGTTCAGCGCACAAATATTTAGAGAGCAAACGCCTAAGGGCAAGGTTGTAGAAGTGAATCTAAAGAAATGCTAGCTTTCGCTTGCGCTTTTAATCGAAGCATGGCATTTTTGCAAAGAATCAAAAAGCTCCTTATTCTCGAGTTTACACTTATCAAGAGCTTCTTTTATCGTTTGGCCTATCAAGGGTTCTATTGTATAATGCTCAATCAGAGCGCCAACAATAGCCCCAAGCAGGAAGAGAAAAACCATCATCACTCTTGCAGCATTCCAAAAACCACTAGCTTTATCATCATTTTTCACCAAAAACACCTCCAAAGGCAAATAACCCCACTAAAAAGGTAAAAACGATATATTTAAATATGAGAAAAAACTAATAAAGATAGGTCGTTACCTTCAAACCTTCCGCAAGGAAGGCTATCAATACGTTTAAAAAGAGCTGCAAAAGGTTATGTAGAAGGGTGTTACAGTAAGGTTTATAAATAGGAGGTTTATTTACTTTATAAGGTGAAAGTATGTATAAGTACACTATAGCAAGGCAGCTTGCAACAAAGCGCGTTATAACCAACAGAGGGGAGGAGCTCGGCAAGCTATCGGATTTGCTAATAAACGAGCGTACAGGGGAGATAGAAAAGCTTATAGTTGAGGTGGATAGAAATAGCAGGATAGCGAAGAGGTTAAAAAGCAGGGAGCCAATAATAGAAATTCCATATTCGGCCGTAACAGCGGTAAGTGATGTATTTATAGTTGATGAACGAGAAATTGTTGTTGGCTAATTCGCTTTTATTTTATCTCTTCATCTATTTCTACCTTTGCCTTTCCGCTTTTAAAGTCTATCTCCTTTAGCTTAACCCTTCCAAAAGATTTATTATACATAACTTTTCCTTTTTCCTTTTTGCATTTGAGCTCGTTTTGAGCAAATCTAAACGCTTTCTCCAAATCGGCAAAGCACATGTAAATTAGCTCTGCTTTTTTTCTTAGAAGCTCCGCCGCCTCGCGCGTTTTTTGTAAAGCATATTTTTGCTTTTCTAGAGAATGTTTAAGCTCTGCAATCTTCGGGCTTAACCGATCTTCTTGCTGTGAAACAAAAAGCTCATTGAGTGCTTCGTTCACGCTTTTATAACATGCTATTTCCTTCCCTTTAAACATACTAAGCTCGAATGGGATCAGCACATGTTTGCCCCTATGTTCAATCAGTATTACCTTTTCCTTCTCAAGAGATATTTGTGAATAGAAGCTTTGAATTACTTTATAGAGCTCTTTCAGCTGATTTTCGCTTAACTCGCTAGCGATTTTTTCCCGAGGAATTTTTGTAACAAAGCATGCTTCTTCGGCAATAACTGGCGATACGCCCGCAAGCTTAACCAAAGCAGGCACTATTTTTTTATCGCATTTCATTAGCTCAGCGAATCGTTCAAATGAAAGTTCTGCTGGGTTTTCCATTAATGGCGGCTCTTTGTAAGCTAAACCTTTCTTTATTTCTCGTGAGCTCCATCGTTCATATCTCTTAGGCATCATTATATCGCGCTTCTCATCAAGCAAGATAAGATTTCCCTTAGAGAAAAGCTCTGCAACAAGTATGGAACTGCCAAAATGGAAGAGGAATACGCGCTCAAAGTTTAGCTGCTCTATCTTCAGCAATCTTTTCATTTTTAGGTATTTGTTTAAGAAAGCACCAAAACCGCTTGTTTGCTGCTTTGCTTGCATCGCATACTCAAGAGAGAAGAAAGCATTATCGGTAAAAACAAGGTCTCGCTGTCCATTCTTTGTGAGTAATCTTATTCTTATCCAATCGTTAGGAAGCTCTTGTACCTTAGTAACTAACGCGTTTTCCATATATCTAAGCTCTTCAATTAGATAAGCAAAGGTTATGCCTGGAATCTCAATCTTAGGCATATAAAAAGGTTTTAGGGAAGTTTTTAAGAGGTTAGGTATCGCAACATTATCTTTGCCAGTCTAGGCCTCTTTATGAGCTTTTTTATTATAAACTTCTTGCTTTTAGCAAGTTCTCCGCTTTGTAGCATCATTATTTCTTCCCCAGTAAATGATTCTGCTATAGCATTGAGATCCTTATCGCTAAGCGATTCAACCATATAGCGTATGCGTAGTATGCGCTTAAGCCTATTTCCATACTTCTCCCACCAGATCTTGTTATATTCATCCAATGCTCTATCTGAGAAGTCACCTTTCTCAAATGCTTTAACTGCAACGCTTGCCGCTATATCTGCTGCTTCCATCGCTAAGCCCATGCCGCCACCATGGATAGGGTTTACTTGGTGCGCTGCATCGCCTATGACAATTAGGTTGTTAGCGGTCATCTTTTCGAGCAAGCCACCAACAGGGATTACACCAGAGTTTACCTCTACTATAGAGCCCTTCCTTATCCCTGGTCTGCTAGCGATCCACTTGTCTAAATATTCCTTTGCTGATGCTTTTATATGCGCACCTATTCCTATGCCTACATTAGCATGCTCCTTGCCTTTGGGAAAAAGCCAAACATAGCCTCTTGGCGCAACGTTATTGCCAAACCACAAATGAATTAACTCCGGCTGCTCGAACTCTATATTGGTCATCTCGTATTGCAAGCCAGAATCTAAATCGCTAGCTTTTATTCTTATGGGCAAACCAAGCATATTAGCGATAGCGCTTTGAGGACCATCGCACGCAAACACAAGCTTTGCGGAATATTTCGCTGAAAAAAGGTCTTGTACCCTTACCTCAACGCCCTTCTTCGTTCTTTTCACACCAACAACATTGCTCCTTACTTTTATGGTTGCACCAGCTTTGCTGGCTTTTTTAGCCAAGTATTTTTCAAAAATCTTCCTCTCTATTATAAACCCCATTGTTTTTCCAAAATCGATCTCTACCTTCTTGCCATTAGGCGCATAAAGAGCGGCGCCTTTAATCTTTTGCACAGCCCAGCAGCTTTGCGGCTTTATGCGCAAGCGTCTTAGGTGATTTAAGCTTAGGCCTTCTCCGCATTGCTTGGGCACGCCAATCTCTTGTTTTCTATCGAGGCAAAGCACATTCAGGCCTTTTTTAGCCAAAGAATAGCTTGCTCTTAAGCCAGCAACGCTAGCGCCAATAACCACAACATCATACTCTTCCATAAAATACCACCGCAAACAATTCCTTTAAAGGTATTAAATTAAAAAGCTTTTTTTAAATAAGGCACGCTACCTCTTTAAAAATCTTAATGTGCAATATTTTATATATCGACTTGTTTTAGAATTTGGACAAGCTCTTTTTACATCTTTTGGGTGAGAATGCATGAAGATAGTGGTTGATGGCGAAGTGATTAAATTTGAGGTTAATGAAGAGATAAGGCAAAAGTTGCTTGAGGAGGAGCGAAAGCTTAGGGCTAGGCAGCCAGAACCATGGACAAAGACAAAGTTTAGGCGCTATGCAAACTTCGGAAGAAAGAGAAAAAAAGAGCAAACAAAATAAACTTATTTTTATTTAAACTTAAAGCTGATAGGATGATGCCAGAAGTAAAGCCAGTGCTGCTTAGCGGGACCAAGCTGCTTTGCAATAGAACAGCCAGCGATGTGTTTGCCATAGATATCTGTGTTAATTTCGGCTCAGCTTTAGAAAAGAAGCCTGGCATTGCTCACTTCATAGAGCATATGTTCTTTTCTGGAACAAGAAGATTTTCGCGGAAGGAGATTGCAAGCAGAATAGATTCTGTAGGCGGTATTCTAAATGCATTTACATCAAGGGAATATACGCACTACTACATAAAAGTTAAAGCAGAGCACTATAAGCTTGCTATAGATACGCTATTCGAATGTCTGAACAATTGCGAGTTTTTTCCTAAAGAGCTCGAATTAGAGCGAAGGATAATTTTGAATGAAATAAAGGATATGCAAGATACTCCTGTGAAGTATGCCATCTCAGAGTTTACAAAGCTTTGCTTACCAGGTGCTTTTGGCAGAGCTATTATAGGAAACGAAAAAAGCGTACTGAGGCTTAAAAGGGTTGATCTGCTAAAGGAGTTTAAGAGAACTCATTGTAAGAGCAACATTATGCTAAGCATAGCTGGCCCAAAAGATGTTAGTAGCTATGCAAAAAGGATCGCCTTTCATTTAGAAAGCTTGAGGGAAGGCAAAAGACTGAAGCTTAAAAAATGCAAGGCAAAACCTAAGAGGAAAGAAAAGCTTATCGAGCGTGATGTTAAGCAGGCGCACCTTTGCATAGGCTTTCCAGCAGTTAGTTCAGCTGAGCACGGCTATGCTGCTTTTTCTTTAATAGAAGCAATTCTCGGCGGTGGCTTAAGCTCAAGAATCGTTTATGAAGTAAGGGAAAAACGCGGCTTAAGCTATGTTGTTGATCCGTTTTTAGAAGCTGAACCCAAACACGGTCTATTTGGAGTTTATCTAACCACAAGGCCTGAAAAAGTTAATAAAGCTAAAGATATTATAATAAAAGAATTAGAAAAATTAAGAGAGGGAAAAATAACTGCAAAAGAGCTTAAAAGAGCAAAAAATTACATAATGGGAACAAAAACCCTCGAATGGGAGGATTCCTTCGAGTTAGCCAAAGATTCCGCATTTGCGGAGTGTTCTGGGTGGACATGGAAGGACTATATTAAAACAATCAAAGAGCTTGGTGTTAAAGAGCTTAGAGATGTAGCGCAAGAGCTCATTCCAAGCGAGGAATTCTGTATGGTTGCAATAATGCCTAGGCACTAATGTTTGTTTTTCTAAATAATTTTTTGTTTATTCTTTGCAAAACAAAGCGAAATGTGTTTTAAACATTTCTGCTCCACAAAATCTTTTGGGTGTGGTGGTTGGGGCCTCGGAGGCGCGCAAGCGCTAAGGTCGTAATGACCTGAATCCGAGGTTGGGTGCTCAACCCACACCCGCTCCCAATACATCTGATTCTCTACACAAATATCATCTCAATTACGTGATCGCATTTTCATTTTTTTCTTAAATAAATTTTTGAAACACCACAGAAGAATAAGAATTTCTACATAACAAAGTTAACGGTGAAAAGCCCTGTTTTTCATTACTTATACATAATTTTTAGCTCTTAAAAGGTTTTCAACCCCCATATATGCCGTATAAGATAGATTATACGGCATATATTAGGTGCATTCTTTTATTTTGCTATAAAGGTTCTAGCAAGAGAGTTATGTATAAATTGGCAATATTGCTTATATGCCAATGTGATCTCTCCAACTAAATTTCATCGCTTTTTCTATTTGCTTTTAGCATATCTGCTGCGCGATCTTATGCAAATTATGGATGCCGTAAAAAAGCATCGCTGCCTTTGAGTCTTGAAGAAGGAAGTTCTGAAAATAATTGGCCTGCGTAACCTTCTCATAACTTCCAAGAGAAGCGGCGGAGCAGGAGCATATAACAGCTATCCCCTATGCAAAATTCCATAACTTTTTTCAAACTACTTTTTTAATTGCTCGAAAAGAAGCTTTTTTGCCTTTTGCCTCGCTATAGAAAGCCCTAAAATAAATTGCACTGTACAGGCCTCAAGGGGTTTATTCTAAGGTTCCATATGGAAAGGACTGCGCAAAAAAGCAGCGATGCCTGCTTGTTTCAATAGTGTTATGTAGAAAATATTTTTATCGAATATCCATATTTATACATAATATAAATATTAATTATGTATAAAATTGCACAAAATCACTCATCAACGCGCAGGGTTATCGTTTTTTCATACTCTCTATTGGCATACCTGAAGTTTGCATAATGCTCCTGTACTTTAACTTTAATTTCTTTTTCCCCGGGAGTTGTATTGGTTTTAGGATACAATTCGAAATAGAGTATTCTTTCTTCATTTGGCTTTATTCCCTCTATTCTTAACAGCTCTGCAGTTTTGAAGCCACCTTTGGAAAACGCAAGCTCTGCTGGCAGTATAACTCGCACGGTAAGGTTCTTCTTTTCTGGATCTGTGTTCCTTATAAAAAGGTCAAAATTTACCTTATCACGTTTATGAAGAACCATTCGTAAGGGACTAAACCTGTAATCTATAACTATTGGCATAGCATTCACCTTATATGAAAATTGTATGTTTCCTATTAAAAACATAATTCACCGCTATGCGAATTTATTTCAATAAAGAAAGATTTAAAAATGGAAAGAGTTTATTTCTTTTGGCAAAATAATTTGGTGAGAAAATGGAAATCCCTGAAACCTCTTTAATAAGGAAAACCTTGATTCTGCGTAAGCTTGACCTGCCTCCAAATGTAATGCTAACAAAGCGCTCCCTGCTTAGATGGCTTGCACTTAGCTTAGGTTTGATAAGCGAAAGGGAAAGCAGAACAACGGTGCTGCATATTCTAGATGGAATCTTTTACTTTTTATTGAGCAAGAAGCAAAATCCAACATCGGCTGATATAAAGCAATATCTAGAGAAAGAAAAGCACTTGCTCATCTCTGAAAGGCTTGTAAGATATCATCTAAGAAAGCTCACTGAGCTGGGAATCCTAACAAGAAAAAACGCAAGATATGCTATAAACCCTGCTCCGGATGCTGAAAGAGAGAACATAGCAAGCGCTGTCTATTACATAAAAGAAGATGTTAGCCAGTGCTGCAAAACTATCGAAAAAGCCTTAGAAAAGCTGTCAGAGTTTTATACGCCTAGCGAAAACGGTTAGCGTTATATGCTTTTTCAGAAAAATTTATTTTCATGTATGGAATAATTGTTTCTAAGCTAGATCCTGCAGGCATGCTCATAGCCAAGCATCTAATTGAAAGCGGCTTCGAACAGACAAACGAGCTTTTTGATGGTAACAGCGTATATTATCTAAAGGAAAAGGAAATGAAGCTCTATTTTATAAATAAGGATCAGGTGTTCGCTAACCATGTAAACAGCATTGCTTGCGATTTTTTCATATTTGCTTCAAAGCACGCTAGTGCCTCAAAGAAACCAACGCTTACTGTGCATCCTATTGGCAATTGGGGTAAAGCTGAGTTAGGTGGTAGAGACAACGAGCTCGTAGAAACAAGTGCATCGCTTATGAAAAGCTACTTGCTTGAACTTCAAAAACAGAAGGAAGAAAATAAGCTTAATTATGAAGTTAGTTATGAGGCAACTCACCATGGGCCTTATTTAGAAAAACCAACTGTTTTTATAGAACTTGGTTCGAGTATTGAACAGTGGAAGGATTCTAAAGCAGCTAGTGCGATAGCAGAAACTATACTGGATGCAACAAAGCTTGTGGATTGCAAAGCAGCTTTAGGTTTTGGTGGCTTGCACTATAATCCGCACTTTACAAGAATAGCTTTGCATACTGACTATGCTTTCTCGCATATGTGTGCAAAATATGCTTTAGAGTGCTTAAATAAACAAATGGTTAAAAAAGCAATTGAAAAAACTATCGAGAATGTACAAGCGTTTATAATCGAAAAAAAGGGTTTAGCTAGCTTTCGCCAAAAGGTTTTGGAAATTTTAGAAGAATTCGATATCCCCATTCTAAAAGCGAAGGATATTAGATAGCATGAGATTATGTATAAAAAGACTATCCAATCCTAAAGATACAATCTTCCTCTGCCTGAAGCTTCTTTTGGTGTTTTTGCTCCGATTAGGAAAAGGCCTATGCGCATCTCCTCAATTATCTTTTCCAAGTATTTCTGCACGCCTTTTGAACCTGCTTCCTGCTGAGCCTTAAGAACAGGCAAAGCTATGCCGATTAAATCTGCTCCGAGAACAAATGCTTTAACTGCATCTATGCCTGAGCGTATTCCACCGCTAGCTATAATAGGGCCTTTGAAGACTTTTCTGCATTCCGCTATGCTGCTTGCTGTTGGAATGCCAAAATCCCACAGCTCTTTACTTATGCTTTTTCCTGCACGCAAAGCTTCTATCGCAACCCAACTTGTTCCGCCAGCTCCTTGAACATCTATGGCTTTTATATCTGTTTTTGCAAGCTCTTTTGCAACAGCATAGCTTATTCCATGACCAACTTCCTTAACATAAACAGGCTTGCTAAGCTTGCTTGCAACTCTTGCGATTTCTTTTAAGCATCCTTTAAAGTTTGTTGTTCCTTCCGGCTGTACTGCCTCTTGTGCAGCGTTTAAATGTATAGCCAAAGCGTCCGCTTGCACAGCTTGAAGAGCTTCCTCAATTTGCTCGATAGAATAATCCTTCAGCTGCGTTACGCCAATGTTGCCAGCAACAAATATGCTTGGCGCGACATCGCGCACATAATAAGTATCACTAACCTTAGCATCTTCAAGCATCGCACGCTGACTACCCAAGCCAAAGCCAATGCCTAGGGCTTCGCAAGCCTTTGCAATATCTTTGTTTATTTTCTTTGCCTCTTCTATGCCTCCAACCATGCCGCTTACTATTATAGGCGCTCTAAGCTTTTTGCCTAAAAACTCTGTTTCTAAATTAACATCGCTTAAATCTATTTCTGGCAAGCAGCGATATTCAAGCAAAACCTTCTCAAACCAAGTTGTCTTTTCCTTAAATTGCACATCTTTGCTTAGCGCAATGCGCAAATGATCAAGCTTTCTATCCCTAATTGCCATAAAAAACCATAATTAAAATGTTATTAAAAACCCTGATTACTCTGCTCTTGCTGCACCGGTTTCTGAGAAACCTCTTGTTTGGGTTCTTCTTTCGACCCTTTGCAAAGCTCTTTCTTTTTCATCTCCTCCAGCATTTCGCGCTTCAGCTCCTCCTTTAATTCTTCTCTCAACTGTTCCTTCAGGCGTTCTCTATAATATTTGCCCTGGTCGCTTAACGCTGTATCTTGAAGCATCATCTTTCCTGCAGATTTGAACATCTTAGCATATACTCCAGATTTTATAATAAAGAAATAATAAAGCCCCAAACCTATTGCCACAATTAGGATTGGCATTAAGTAAAAAGATACGCCTCCAAGAAACCTTCCAACAATACCAAAACCAAAGAATACGACGCCTATAATTATAACTATCATTAAAAACGAAAACAAGAGCATTTTCCCATATGCTGCAGTAAATTCTTTTTCTGCATTTCCCATACCCACCACACTAAAAACATACGCAACGCTTCTTTATTAAACTTTCGCCCCAAATCCAGACAATTGATACTCATATGGTTGCAAACGATCGCTCTGTTTTTTCAATCTCTTTGCATATGTCCCTCTGCCTTTTTATTACCCTTATTCCAAGCTTTTTTGCCTGCTCATGCTGCTCTTTGTTTGAAAGACCCCATGTAGAAAGTAAAACATTCACATTGAGCTCTTTTACCATAAGTGCGTTCCAAAGGGTATCTTCAATAAATATCATTCTTTTAAATGGAATTTTGGTAAGTGCCTTTATATGCCTAAACTGCTTTCTTTTATCCTTAGAAATTTGTAAATCAACTATTCGCTTGCGATCAAAACTTATGTGCCAACGCTCAAAGCAAAGCATTATGTCGTTAGCGTGCCTTGTGGTTGCAATAAAAACATTGTAGCGCTTACATGCTTTTTCAAATTCTTTTAAAGCTGTTTTATGCGGCTTAAATAGCGAAACCCATCGCTTGGCATCTTTTCTTATTTCAAATTTTGCATTATAGTATGCTTGCTCAAGCTTGTCTAGCTTTTTTCCTAAGCTTTTTTCAAATTCAAGCAATTCCTGCCTAGTTATGCTTCTTGCAGGCTTTTCCAAACCAAGGAGCAAAGCGGGCATTATATCCATGCCAGCACGTAAAGCATGCTTTGCGCCTTTCATTATGTTTATAGCTTTCTTCAGAGGAATTCTCCCGTAAAGCTTGCAATAAGCTCTATGGGCAACCGTAGCTATGCTCACTATAGGATCTGCCAGCACACCATCAAAATCAAACACAACAAGCATAGAATCACTCTATTATTGTTCCTACATGCTTGCTGAGTTTTGTGATTTTACGCCCCTACCAGCCAGTTTGAGCATCTCTTTGCTCTCCTGATGAATATCTAATAGTTGTGCCATTTTTCTTATAAAGAGTTTCAATCCTTCGACATGATGCCATTGAATGTTACTTTTCCATGCCATTTCTTTGTCTATGGCAATAATGTCACCAAAAGCATCGCCAACTATTTCCTCCCCGTATCTCTTCGCAATGAGCTTTTCAGCATCTTTGGCTGCATCTCCTTTAGTTATGCTTTTGGGATAGATGTTTACTCCGTGCCGAGTTTTTTCAGCTTTTATATTTGATGTGTCAACATCTTTAATACTTTCAAGTATCTCTTCGCAAGCTTTTGCAAGCTCATCCAAGCTTGTATTTTTCGAAGGCACAAATCTTATCTGGACGATTTTTTCTGATTTTTCACTTGCGTTTGTTGCATTAATGCCTTTTTGTTTAAGTTTTTCCTCAACAAGTTTTTCTAGTTTCTTTCTGATTTTCAAAAAGGATTTTGCTTCTTTCGAGAAAATTAGTTTTTCTCCTTCAATTCTGTATGCACCATTTTCGCAGTAAATTATGGAATTCTGGAAAAGGTTCCATTTCTTAAGCTTTGGTACAAGATTCCTCAAAACCCAAGGTGCACTTCTTGCTGTTATAAATACGAAGATTTCATATCCTTTCTCTTTAGCTTTTACAAGCATATCCATAGCTTCATCTTTCACTTTTCTTTTTTCTGGCGGGAGAAGGTCCGTAAGTACTCCACCTATATCAAGAAACAATACCTTCATTGTACAGAAAGAAAGCCCTTAGGTTTTTAATTTTGTTTGCTGGTTATTAAGCGTTAATTCTCTTTTTATTTTTTGAATTTCTTTTTCGTGCTCTTCTGATGCCATATCAAATAGTTGCTCGAAGGCTTCATTATAAAAAGGCACTGTCTCGTTGGGTAAGACTAAACACCCTCTGCCGCCGTTGGGATAAACCATCAGAACTGCTGTTTTTGAATCGCCAATTACACAACTAAAGGGGTTTTTGAAGCTAATATATTTCAGTTTTATTTTTTCATTTTTTGAATATCTCAGCCAAGAGTTAAGATCTCTGACTGCTTGGTCAATGCTAGTGCTAGCGATTTTTATAATTTCTTCTCTTGTGAGTGGAAGGGAAAACAAGTATTTTATCCTAATCTCTCTATTTTTTATCGCATTTATTAAGGAATCGTAGTATTCTTTTTGGTAAGGCCTCGCTATTTGGGAAGAAAGAAAAAGAGATGGGGTCTTTGCTAAAACTTTGAAAATTTTACTTTCTTCGAGAATTTTCTTAGCTTCTTTGTAATATGCATGATGGCCTCTTATAAAAACAGTCTTTGTCATTAAGCTCTCCTAATGAAGTTTTGCCCCATCACCACCGATAGTTGTTACTATTGCTTCTGCTCCAGTGCTTTCAATTGCTTTAGCAACTTTTTGCTCATCGCCTTTTTTAACCAAAGCAAACATTACGCCGCCCCAGCCAGCGCCGCTTAGCTTTGCTCCTAAAGCCCCAGCTTTTAAAGCCTCTTTTATGCAATCATCGAGCTTTGGATGACTTATGCCAAGTTCAGCTAGCAATCTCTGATTTTCATTCATCAAAATGCCTAAGAGCTCAATATCTTCGCTTTGCAAAGCTTTTTCCATCTTATCACATATTACTGCAATCCTTTCAAATGCTTGTTCAGCCATTCCCGGGAAGCGCTTCATTAAAGAAGGAACATGGTGCTTTACAGTAAGCATTGTTGGCGCTCTAACAAGCGTGTTTCCTATAACAACGCTAAACTCATGCTCACCCAAACTTTTCCAAGTAAGCTTTGCCTTTCCTTCCTTTTCAATCTTTTGTATGCGATGATAGCCGCCTATAGAGCTCGAAATTATTTCACTTCCAGAAGCTTTGCCACCATGAATCTCCACCTGAACAGGATATAGATAATCAAAATATTCGCTAAGCTTTATACCAAGTCCAAATAGCTCATTCAATGCTGTCAAGATTGCACTTAGTACAGCTGTGCTTGAACTCATACCTGATTCTACTGGAATCTCTGAGCTTATTTTTAGCTCGAAGCCATTGCTAATCTCTTTCTTGCTAGCAACGATTTCAACAAGATTCATTAAGGGCATTAAAGGTTTTTCCCCTTCTCTGGAAATGACCTTTCCTTTTTCTAAAACTCCTGAGGCTTTTCCATATTCTTTGCTTTCAATAAGAATTTTATTATCATTCCTTTCGCTAGCTGTACAGTAAGTGCGCTTTCCTATAGCGGCAATTATCCCTGGATGCCCATAAACAACAGCATGCTCACCAGCAAAAAACAAATTTCCTGGAGCTGATGCTTTAACAACCTTCAAAAAAAACACCTCCTTACGAAGTATTCTAAAAATTTAGCAGAAAATTATTTTATTGTTTTTATTTGTTTTGTTTATTTCTTTACCTTAATTTGATACAGGAGTGGTGATTGGGTAGAATATCTTACATATGGCAAACCTTTCTCTGATAGGAAACCAGATCTTCTTAATGCTTCTACGTAAAGCTCTGGAGGTTTGTGACCTTCCCAAAATAAAAATGGTGTTTCATATTCTGGCTTCTTCTTTTCAAGCTTTTTTAGATATTCTAAGAAATTTATTGGCGCACCTTTTTTGACCTGTGTATCGAACCATTTAGCAAATCTTGCCTGTTCTTCTTTACCATAACCTAAAAGACTTATCCATGTTTGAAGCATTATTTTAACACCCTGAAGCTCTGTAGGGGCCCAACCAACAGTAACAGCTTTTGTAGCCTCTCTTGAAATAAATGCATGCTCTTTTGGAGCTTCCTTCTCATGTATGCCTCTACTCCAGTATCTGCCTGTAGGGTCCACTATAGCTCCCTTCGGAGCAACCAAAAGCCTTTCTGCACGCCATGCAGCATGCCCCCAATCCCAAAAGCAGAATGTACCTCCTTTAGCTAGTAACTTATACACTGCCGAGAATATTGGCGTAACGTCAGGCGTATGGTGGATTGCTGCGCCACTCGTCACAAAGTTTACTTTTCCCATAAATTCTTTTATCTTAGGGTTTCTTAACATAGTTGCTATATTTTCTCTAACTGTTATTATCTGATCATCCTTTAATCCAAGCCTTTTGAGCTCTTTCCTTACTTCTTTGAGACCTGCTTCCATTATATCTACAAGCAAAAGCTTCAGCCTGCTTCTTTCCTTTGGACTTAGCTTTTCTACAATGGGCAAGATTGTACCACCAGCACCACAACCTATATCAAGAATTACGTAATGCTGCCCCTTTTTTAGCTTAGCAATTCCCTTTCTAATTTCTGGCAAAGCTAACTGGGAGTTGAACTTATTTGCTAAATAAGGTGTTGGTTTAACAACCTTCTTTCCAATTTTTTGTGGCATTGCTCTACCAACAACCCTTTTCTTAATATCCTCGCCTTTTAAACCAGCCCATTCCTCTTCATAAGCAAGTATTCCTCTTTCTACAATAGCATCTCTTAAAGCTCTTGTGAATTCTTCTCTAATAACCGGGTCTGTTGCTACAAGTCTTGCAAGTCTCTTGTTTTTTAATAAATTAGCTATAGCTTCCGGCGTTATGCCCCAACCATGTCTTTGAAACTCTATAGGAAGCTTTGTCTTATCTCCAGCCATTCTTGTTGGATACTTTGCTTCTTCATAAGGACGTAAAAACCTATGCAGCTCTTGAGTTGTTTTTTCTTTAAATGGCACTTTTTTAGGTGCTAGCAAACCAAACTCCTTAAAAACAATTCTTCTTATATTTGGCTTCTTGGGCACTCTACCACCTAGTAAAAAACGTTTCATTTCTTTTTAAACGTATTGTTAATACTGTTATGTATAAAATATATTTCAGATGTGTTTATAAAATTTTAGTAGAATAAAAATTGGAGGGGTTTATGAAAGCTTCGGCAATTGCAAATGCAAATATAGCTTTGGTTAAATATTGGGGTAAGAGAAATAAAGAATTGATGCTGCCAAATAACGGCAGTATAAGTATGACGACTGCTGGCTTAAATGCCCATACTACTGTAGAATTTGATGAAAAATACAAAGAGGATATTTTGATTCTTAATGGAAAGGAATATAAAAAAGGGATGGAAGAGTACGATGATTATGTTGGAAAGTTTCTTAGTGTGGTTAGACAAAATTATGACGTAAACTTAAGATGCAAAATAGTTAGCAATAATAATTTCCCAACAGCTGCTGGTTTAGCTTCTTCTGCAGCAGGTTTTGCTGCTTTGGCTGTAGCTGTGAATGAAGCATTACAATTAGGTCTTGACAAAAAAGAACTCAGCATGCTTGCAAGGCGTGGATCAGGCTCTGCAACTAGATCTATCTATGGAGGATTTGTAGAATGGAAACGTGGCTCTCGCGAGGACGGAACTGATAGCTACGCTGAGCAGATAGCCAAGCCTGAGTATTGGCCTGAATTTAGGATGGTTGTCTGTGTTACCACTAAAGAAGCAAAAAAAATAAAATCTCGCGCCGGAATGGCACAAACAGTAAAGACATCACCCATGTATAAAGCATGGCTCGAAACTGTAGATGAAGATTTGAGAGCTGTGCGTGAAGGCATTCTTAAAAGGGACTTTACTCTAGTTGGCCAAACGGCAGAGCATAATTGCCTAAAAATGCATGCGACAATGATAACAACAAAGCCAAGCATAATTTATTGGAATGCCGGAACAATGGATATAATACATGCTGTGCTGGAATGGCGTGATGAAGGCTTAGAATGTTATTTCACTATAGATGCCGGTCCACAAGTAAAAATATTATGCCTCGAAAAAGACGCTAAGGAAATTGCTGAAAGAGTGAAAGAATTCCCCCATGTGGAAGATGTTATAATTACATATCCTGGCGAGGATGCTAAAGTAGTTGATAAACATCTTTTCTGAGGTGATTACATGCTTTGTGTTTGCGCCCCAGGAAAGCTATTTATTTCTGGAGAATGGGCTATTTTAGAGGTTGGCAATCCAGGAATTGTTGCAGCAGTAGATAAGAGAGTATTTGTAGAAGTGAGTGAGTCATGTGATGAATTCATTCATATTTCAATAAAAGACTTCGGAATAGAAGACCTAAAAGCAAGATTTAACGGCAGTATCTTACAGTTTGAGAAAGAGCTTGATGAAAAGGAGGAAAAGGATACGCTTTTTATGAGAGCTGCGATAGAAGCAGTGCTAAAATACCTGCCAGAAGCGAAACCTTTTGAGATAAAATCTTGGGGCGAAGAAACTACTGTAAACATCGACGGCGAAATCAAAAAAGTGGGTTTTGGTTCTTCAGCAGCTTCAGTAGTTGCAACTGTTGCTGCCTTGCTCAAGTTTCATGGTGAAGATATACACAGTAGAGGAGCGAAGGATAAAATCTACAAATTAGCAACTATTGCTCACTACTTTGCTCAAGGAAAGGTTGGTTCTGCCTTCGATGTTGCGGCATCGACGTATGGGGGCATCTTTGTGTACAAGCGCTTTGATCCAAAGTGGCTTATGAAGCAGTTTGAGGAAGGAAAAAAGGTTAGAGATGTTGTGGAAAGCGTTTGGCCTGGGTTTTATGTTGAACCTTTAGAAATTCCAAATAATTTCGAGCTTGTTGTTGGTTGGACAAAGGAATCTGCATCTACCTCGGCAATGGTAAAACAGATGTATGCGTGGAGAGAAAATAACAAGGAAGAATATAAAAGATTATTTGATCAGATAGCAAAACTTGTTGAAGAGCTAATTGTTGCATGGAAAAATAACAATAAAGAAAAAATACTAGAGCTTCTAAGAAAGAATGAAGATTATCTTAGAGAGCTCGGACAAAAATCGGGTGTTAACATAGAGACAGAAACATTAAAGTTATTGAGTGAGATTGCTAATAAGAATGGTGGCGCAGGTAAGCTTTCTGGGGCTGGTGGCGGTGATTGTGGCATTGCAGTTGCTTTTGATAAAAAAATCGCAGAGAAGATAAAGGAAGAGTGGAAAGAGAATGGAATTAGCGTAATAGATGTGGGGCTTTCTCTGGAAGGAGTCAAGGAGTGTTAGATCTGCCATTTGCGTTAAGGCACCTTAACCCTTTTAACGAATTCTTCCCAGAGCTCGCCTCTTAAATAACGCAATGCTTCCTGCTTGAATTCCCTATCTAGCTTACCTATTGGTTTATAGCTTCTTATTACCTCATCCAAAGGCCTGCGCTGTTTTGCTGGCTTAAGCCCTTCTTTAAAACAATAAGTGACTAGGTTTACAATTGATGGCTCCCTTCTTTGCAGAGCGTCTCTAAGCTTAATCTGCCATTGCACCTGATATTTTACAAAAGGATGTAAAAATTCTGGAATCTTACTTAGATCAGAAAATCTAGCTATTCTTTTGTTCGTTTCATCTAGGGTAAAATCAATAGCTGCTTTTTGTATTCCTTCTTCAGTGCTTAAATCATATCCTTTTCTCTTAGCTTCTTCGATCCTATCCTTGCGCTCGCCCATAAACATCGCTCTGCGGAAAGCGATGTATGCACCGTTTGCTTCAAAGAATTTATCTGCGAAAACAACAGCATCTCTAATAACATTCTTTCCAACCCTACTTAAGGGGGGCAAGCTTCCGTGCTCAGCGATAGCTTCTATAATTTGTTTAGTTGCCTTTTTACCATATCTTTTAGCAAAGAGTGCTTCCATGAATCTTGCACTTGCTTCTTCATGCGGTATTTTTTCAGTAGGATATCTTATTCTATCATGCGTTAAGCCTGCAATTCTTGCCTGTATTTGCAGTGCTGGATTTTTGCCAAGAAACTCAACGTATTTCATCGCATAAAAACCCACTCTTTGTACATGTCCTAAATGATGTGCTGCGCTAAGCTTACCTTCTCTAGCAAGTTTTTCAAAAACCATTTTTATATAGCGCTCAATTATTTTTGCTCTCTTCTCCCAAGGAGTTCTTTTATAGCGCCTTTCTTTAAGTGCGACTCTTTTTATTTTTGGTACTTTTGATGGCTTCTTTGCAGGCATAAAATCATCTTACATTAATTTAGCATTTTTCTTTTAAAAATTATTCATTCAACAACCTTGAATTTATAGCCGTAGGTTATTGTGCCGTATTCATCTGGCTCGGCAATGCGCCTAAACACCTTCTTTACCTTAGCTCCTATCTTTATCTTCTCAGGATCGGAATCAACTATTTGGCTAAGCACTTTTGCTCCATTTTCAAGCTCTATTATGGCTAAATAGTAAGGCGCTTCATTCTTGAATCCTTCCGGCGGTACGTGAACGCGGGTATAGCTTATTATTTTGCCTGTTCTTGGCATCTCGATGCTTATTAGCTTTCCTTTTCTTCTGCAGTTTGGGCATATCGCTCGCGAGGGGAAGAAAGCTTGCTTACATGTTTCACAATAGCTTCCTCTAAGCAAATATCTTTCTGGAAAGCGACGCCAATTTAATGGAGCGGTGTTTTGCATGCGATCACCCCTTAAACCTCTTATAGATCGTTACAACAGCTGTAGCACCGCTGCCACCAACATTGTGGGTTAAGCCAATGCGTGCGTTCTTTACTTGTCGCTTGTCAGCTAATCCCATTAATTGCATGTAAGCTTCTACGGCTTGTGCAACACCTGTGGCGCCAACAGGATGTCCTTTTGCTTTTAGGCCCCCGCTAGGATTTATTGGAATCTTTCCTTTTAGCGATGTTTTTCCTTTTTCGCTAGCTAAGCCGCCTTCTCCTTTCTTGAAAAAGCCTAGATCTTCTATAGCTAAAATTTCTGCAATGGTAAAGCAATCATGCACCTCAGCGAAATCAATATCGCTTGGCCTAATGCCTGCTCTTTCATATGCTTTCTGCGCAGCAATTCTGGTTGCTTTTAGCTCTGTCAAGCTTTCTCTTGAGCTTAAAGCCAAGGTATCGCTTGCTTGTTCGCTAGCTAAAATCTCGACACCTTTTAAGCCGAGCTCTTTTGCTTTATCCTCGCTTGCTAATATTAATGCTGCCGCACCATCAGTTATTGGCGAACAATCGAGCAATTTTATTGGCTCAGCAACGTAAGCGGAATTCATAACATCTTCTATTGTTATTTCCTTATGAAACTGTGCATTTGGGTTTAGCAGAGCGTTAGCATGGTTTTTTACTGCTACGCTAGCCATCTGTTCTTCTGTTGTGCCGTAAGCATGCATATGGGCTCTAGCTAACAATGCATACAGGCTTGGAAACGTTGCTCCATGGAAAAGCTCTATTTCTTGGTCACCTGCACCGCCTAAAGCGAAGCTTACTGCTTGCGTACTAAGCTCGGTCATCTTCTCTACGCCGCCAACCGCAACTATGCTGTGCAAGCCGCTTTTTATAGCTAAATATGCTGTTCTTAAGGCAACGCCGCCAGAAGCGCAAGCAGCTTCACAGCGCGTACTTGGAATGGGATTTAAGCCTAGCTGGTCAGCAATCAAAGCACCTATGTGCTCTTGTCCTATAAGCCTACCTGAAGCCATGCAACCGCCATAGATAGCCTCTATCTGTTCACCTTTAAGGCCAGAGCTTTCTATTGCTTTTACAGCTGCCTCTACTATAAGCTCGCGAAACGATTTATTCCAGTGCTCAGCAAACTTAGTAATGCCTGCTCCAACAATAACAACGCGCATAGAAACACCTAGAGCTTTATTTTTCTTCTATGCTTAACATAGAGAGCATAATCTATGTACTGCTTTTCCTTTATCTTATCCCAAACCTTTACTTTAGCTCTTCTATGCAAGATATTGTCTGTTATGTTTAAAACAAAGGCATCGCTGCCTGCTCCGCTACCATAGCTTACAGCAAGCACCTTTTCATTTGGCTTTGCAACATCAAGTACGCTTGCTAGGCCTATAAGTGTTGAAGCACTATAAGTATTGCCTATATATGGACAAAGCAACCCTTGCTTTACCCTTTCCAAATCTATGCCTAAAATTTTTGCGGCTTTTAAAGGAAATTTTCCGTTTGGCTGATGGAATACAGCATAACTAAAATCGCTTGCTTTGTAGCCGGTTTCTTCCATAAGCATCTTTGCTGCGGATATAACATGCTTAAAGTATGCTTCTCCCGTAAATCTGCCTGTGTGCTCCGGAAACTCTGCTTTTGGCCTTCGCCAGAAATCAGGCATATCGCTGGTATAGCTGCAGGTATGCTCTATTTCAGCTATCACTTCTTCCTTAGAATCGCCGATGAAGAATGCTGCTGCGCCACTAGCAGCTGTAAATTCTAAGGGATCGTTTGGCTTGCTTTGCGCGGTATCGCTACCAATAGCTAAGCCTATATCTATCATCTTTGCTTTCTTTAATGCATAGCAGACTTGCAGGCCAGCTGTGCCTGCTTTACATGCAAACTCCATATCAACAGCAAAGTACTTGTTGCTTGTGCCTAAAGCCTCTGCGACTATGCTTGCTGTAGGATTTACAGCGTATGGATGCGATTCGCTACCAACATAAACAGCATTAATCCTTTTTGGATCTATGCAAAAATCTTCGCAAGCAACACGTGCAGCTTGAACAGCTAATGTGCAAGCATCTTCATCGCTAGCTGCAACTGCTTTCTCAATTACACCTAAGCCGCTAGCGCTTTTTTCCCAGACACGCTCAATCTCGCTTACCTTTATTCTAAGCTTAGGGATATAAACGCCGTAAGCTACTATGCCTGCTTCCATCTAAACACCTCTAAGCTCAGCTAAAATCTGCTTAGCGGTGGCTTCATTTATGCTTTGCATTTCTATCATGCGTTTTGCAACTTCTTTTATTTCGCTACCTTTTGCACCAGCTTGCACAGCTATATTTTCAGCATGCAATTTCATGTGGCCACGCTGAATACCTTCCATGGCTAATGCATATAAAGCTGCAAAATTGTTCGCTAAACCAACGCTTACCATAACCTCAGCAAGCTCTTTAGCGCTTTTTACGCCGAGAATTTTTAGGCATAATTTTGCTAGCGGATTCACTTTGGTAGCGCCACCAACAATGCCTACAGCAAGCGGCATCTCAAGCTCAGCATGCAAATTGCCGCTAGCGTCTTTCCAATACTTGCTTAGCGGCTTATATGTTTTTTCCCTAAACCAAGCGTAAGCATGAGCACCAGCTTCCAAAGCACGGAAATCATTTCCGCAAGCGATAGCAACAGCATCTATGCCATTCATTATACCTTTGTTATGAGTACATGCCCTGAACGGATCTGCATAGGCAAATTTGTAGGCATCAATAACCTTATCAACAGCTTGCTCACCAATGGCTTCTTTAGCAAATATCGCATGCGCTTTTGCTTTTCGGTAAATAGCTAGATTAGAAAGTATCTGTAAGCCAACCTCGCAATCGCAAAGCGTCTCTATCTGCTTACCAAGCTTTTCGCACATTGTATTTACTGCATTAGCGCCCATAGCATCTCTTACATCAACAAGCAGATGCAATACAATAAAATCGTTAAACTCCCTTATTTCTATGCTTTTAGCGCCGCCGCCAAAAGAAACTAAAACAGGATCACAAGCGTTTGCAAGCTGCAAAAGCTCTTCTTTATGCTTCTCTATGCATGCGATTATTTTCTGATGCTTTTCTTTTCTCGCTTTTATCTGTATCTGCCCTATCATTATTGGCTCGGAAGCTTCCGCTTTAAAGCCGCCGCTTTTTCTTGCTAATTTTGCCGCTTTGCAAGCAGCAGCAACAACGCTACTTTCCTCAATAGCCATTGGAATTAGGTAATCCTTGTTGTTTATTTTGAAATGCGTTGCAATCGCAAGTGGCAAGCAAAAAACGCCAATAACATTCTCTATCATAAGGTCTGCTGTTTTGAAATCTAAAGGAGCGTTAGCTTTCAATAAAGCTATATCGCTCTCGCTCAAATTGCATCTTTCTTTAAGCAATTGCAAGCGCTCGTTCCAGTCCAGCTTGTAAAACCCGCTGATATCAGAGCACGCTGGCATAGTAAACATTAACTTATGGGGCAACATTAAAAAAGCTTACGCCTTTTGTCAATAAAAAATTCGGCAAAGAGCGAATAAATATGAAGCAATTTGTTTCGCGAGAGTTTTAGTTATACAAAAAAGTATAACTTTTTATTAGCTTTAGAATACGTATTCCTTAAGGTGAAGGGAATGGTACATATAGAAAGCACTGTTAAGAAATGGGGGAATTCGCTCGCAATAATAATTCCAAAAAGGGTAGCAAAAAAATTGGGTTTGAATGAAGGTGCAAGGGTTGATGTAATGATAAAGGCAAAAAAAAGAATAGATGGTTTTGGAGTATTTAAAGGTGCCAAGCCTTTTAAAGAAGAAAAGGAAATGCATAAGGAGTTTTGGTGATCACGCGCTGTTTCTAGTTGATACCTATGCTTGGATTGAATACCTCATAGGCTCTGAAAGAGGCAGAAAGGTGAAGGAACTACTTAAAGATGAAAGGAATATTTTCTTTACTTTGGAATGTTGTTTAGCAGAGCTAAAGGGTTGGTGTTTGAAAGAAAACAAGGATTTCAAAAAATTGTATGATATTGTCGTTAGCAACTCAACAATAATATCAGTAGAAACGAGTGATTGGATTAGGGCAGCTGAAATTAGGTTTGCAATGAGAAAAAGGATAAAGGATTTTGGGCTTATAGACTCTTTACTACTTGCAAAACAAGAGAAGCTTGGCTGCAAGTTATTAACTGGGGATAAGCATTTTAAAGGCTTGAATAATGTTGTTTTTATCTGATTCTAACGAAGCTTTAAATTAATTTTCAATCTTTTTTGGTAAATGCCTAGGTATGCAAAAGAGGATGTCGAACTGCTTAAGAGGCATGTTAGCAATCTGGATAAGCAAGTGTATGTTGTTCATAGTGTGCCTCCGGAGGTTGTAAGCACGCTATTTGCTTATGTAAGCAGATCGCCTGCAAGCTTTAGGGATAACTTGCTTAAACTAATTAAAAGCGGGAAAATAAAACGATTGCAAAAAAAGGATTATTTTTCTGAAGCTGAAAGAATCGCAAGCAAATTTCACGAAAAATGGGTTGTTGGATTTGGACATTTCAGTATTGCTGAGCATGCGGTGCTTAACATTGCAATAGAGGATGTAAGCATTTTGCTTAGCAAGATTATTGAGGACAATCGCTTAGCTAGCTATACTGAAAAAAGCACACGCTACCAAATATTCGATAGGAATCGTTACTATAAGCCAAAAAGGATTATGGAAAGTGGGTTTGCTAGCGATTATGTAGAATTAATGAATAAGCTTTTCGATTTCTATACCGATAACTTTCAGCAAGCGCTAGCTTATATGAAGGAAAAGTATCCTAGAGAAGAAGGGGTAAAAGAAAGTTACTATGAGATGAAAATGAAGAGTAAAGCATGCGATGTTATGCGCTATGCTTTGCCCGCGGCAACGCTAACAAACATTGGAGCTACCTTTAACGCTCGCTCATTGGTGCATGCGATAAAAAAGCTGCTTTCAAATCCTTTGGAAGAGGCCAAGTATATTGGAACGCTTTTAAAGGAAGAAGCAAGCAAGTTTCTTCCTACAATAATAAAGGCTGCTGAAAAAAGTGAATATATTGAGAAAGCCAACTTTGAGCTGGCTAAGCTTGCCTCAGAGATGTTTGCAAAGCAAAGCTTGCATAGCATGCAGGAAAAAGCTGTTAAGCTTGTAGATTATGATAAAGATGCTGAAGATAAGCTAATTGCAGCTATGCTTTACAAGCATTTGCATATGCCCTTCGAAAAGGTTTTTGAGAAAGTAAAAAATCTCAGCTTAGAGGAAAAAGAAAAAGTGTTCAGCAAATTCTTTGAGGGATTAAGCAATAAGGATGCTCCGTTGCGCGAATTGGAGCATAGCTATTACACATTTGAAATTACAGTAGATTTTGGTGCCTATCGCGATCTGCAAAGGCATAGAATGTGCACGCAAACAACGCAGCTTTTAAGCACGAAGCATGGCTATGCTATGCCTGAAGAAATGAAAGAGATCGGCATTGCTAGCGAATTCTCCGAGCTTATGAAAGAAGCCAAGGAGCTCTATGAAAAGCTTGTTGAGAAGATGCCTTATGAAGCGCAGTATTGTGTTCCCTTGGCTTATAAGAAAAGAACTTTGTTTAGCATGAATGCTCGCGAGCTTTACCATATAATACGCTTGCGCTCAGGAAAAGCTGGGCATAAAAGCTATAGGAAAATAGCTCAGCTTATGTATCTGGAGCTTAAGGAAAAGCAGCCAATGTTAGCGAAATTCTTTAGTGTTAGTATGGATTGACCAAAGGTGCGCTAAATGTAAACACCGCATATATAAGCTTACAATTGTCCTTGTAAAAAGGAAAAATTTATAAATAATTGTCCTTATTAATAATTATGCTTAAAAGGAACGAGATTATAGATTACTATAAGGAATATGAAAGGTTGCCAAAGGCAATGCCAAGAGAACTGAAAGTGCCGCTCAACTCAAATTTTATCATTTCAATAATTGGTCCGAGAAGGGCAGGAAAAACCTATTTTCTTTTTTCACTTTATGAAAAAATTAAAGATGCTCTCTACCTAAATTTTGAAGATTCCAGAGTTGCTGATATTGAGCCAAAAGAGCTGAGAGAGCTTATAAGGGTGTTTATAGAGATTTACGGCAAAAGGCCAAAATACCTGTTTCTTGATGAGATTCAAAATATTACGGGTTGGGAAAAAATTGTCAGGGAATTGCATGATTTAAAGAAATATAGAATTTTTATTACTGGTTCTTCTTCCAAATTGCTTAGCAAGGAAATAGCAACCCAGCTAAGAGGTCGGTCGCTTTCTTATATTCTTCTGCCTTTCAGTTTTAGAGAATTTCTTAAATTTAAAGGGATAAACATCGAGAAAGTGTTAAGCAAAGACGAAGAAGCGAGAATAAAAAATCTATTAAGAAACTACATGGAGTATGGCGGATTTCCAGACGTCGTTAAGAGCAAAGAAAAAATAAAAATTCTGAAAGAATATTCTGACTTGATTCTTTTTAGAGATTTTGTTGAAAGACACAAAATAAAGAATTTGGATCTTGCAAGAGCTTTGCACATGTTCATAATTCAAAATTTTTCTAGGGAGATTTCTGTTAGAGCTTTATTCAATAAACTGAAAATAAAACTTCCTGTATCGAAAGATACTGTCTACGAATATATTGCAAATCTTCAAGATACTATGTTTTTCTTTTTCCTAAAAAAATTTTCGAAAAAAGTTCATCTTCGTGAAACATGGCCAAAAAAAGTTTATCTATGCGATACGGGGTTAGCAAAGGTAATAAGATTTACTCCGGATTGGGGCAAGTTAAAGGAAAATATAGTTTTCATTGAGTTGCTTAGAAAAACGAACGAGAAGCCGCTTACAGAAATTTTCTATTTCAAAGATCATG
>JAPDKC010000034.1 GCA_029258755.1 archaeon
ATGTAGTTGCTATAGGCTACGAAGCAGCAAAAAACAACACAAACAACAATGTGTTTATTTTAAAGCAAGCCAATATAAATGCCACCCCTTTAATCTATGGTGAATTTGATACTGGCAACGTCGGCATAGGGACAACAAGTCCAGAGGAGAAACTGCAAGTTTCAGGAGATGCATATGTTACTAATGATATTTGGGTAGGGGATAGAATACAGATAGGAAATAGATCAACTGTTTGGATAGATGATGCTATAACAAATTGGACAAACGGATTTTATAGCAACGATGCTGCATTGTTCGTTCCTGTCTATTCAGGAGCTAGATCAGATCTTAGGCTTTACATTACAGATGACAGTGATGATAGCTTCTCAATATGGGCTGGTACATGTGCTGGCGGAGATTGTGGTAATTTGAATGCTGCTAGCGAAGTTGCAAGGTTTAGTTATGGGGGTACTTATTTAGGTCTTTCTAGTAACGTCGGCATAGGGACAACTTCGCCAAGCGAAAAACTTACCGTTGCTGGCACGATTTATTCAACAAGTGGAGGCTTTAAGTTTCCTGATGGAACTGTGCAAACAACCGCTGCAAGCTTTGAGCCACAATGTGTTGATGCTTATTGTAGTGGTTGGGCATGCTCAGCAACTGCAAGTTGTCCATCTGGCAAAAAAATATTGTTTGCTGTTTCAGACGAACAATATAGTTCGAGGGCGAGATGTCAGGATTTGTCCTATAATCTTCGGCTACGACTTGATTGTATTGGGAAGACTTCATGTACTGAAAAGAATAATGGCGGAGGTGCTGAGGAAGCATCTGTTGCTATTGTTTGCGGATAATCTTAGCTAACACCATGCTCGCATATTCCTTTCAAAATTTAATGTGGTTTTTTAGGACTCGCATCACAGCACAGATCATTAGTTATTTTTTTCGATAAGCAAGCGTTGTGCGTTTTGAATTTCTCACATTGTTCTAACAATTTTTCTGAGGGCAATGTTTTTGGGAACTGGGTTTGCTTATCTAAAATTGTTCTAGAAGAGAACAGAAATATTTTTATATTGTTCTAAACAAAAACAATTTATGGAAGAGGTTTTTGAGGAATGGAATGTATATGCTAAAAAAAGGGTATTAAAGTCAAGAGCAATTGATTTGGATAAAATAAAATCTGATTCTAAGCTTAAAATTGTTGCAATCACAGGCATACGCAGAGCTGGAAAGACCAGCCTCCTTATGCTACTACTACAGAAACTTATTTCTGAAGGAAAACGTTCAGCTTACATAAATCTTGAAGATAGTCGGATAAAGGATTCAAAAGAAGTTTTGGATGAAATATTAAAGTGGTTTGGTGATAGCGGCTATCTCCTTCTAGATGAGATCACTTGTGTGCGAAACTGGTCTGGATGGCTTGCACGCAATCATGAGCTTTTAAAGGGAAGATTGCATTTAATTATCAGCTCTTCTAGAAAAAAACTAGCGACCCCTGCTAAACCCTTGAGGGGGCGTATAATCCCTTATGAACTTTATCCACTCTCTTTTAGTGAGTTTCTCCAATTCAAAAATATCAAAGTGGAAAAAACAACAGCGGGCATAGGTAAAATTGAAAAAGCCCTTTCAGAATATCTTGTATTTGGCGGCTTCCCCGAAGTTGTACTTCTGGATAACAAAACAGATAAGGTGAAACTACTCAATTCCTACTTTAAAGATATTATTGCACTTGATGTTGCAGAGATTTCTGGAGAAAACATAACAGCAATAGAGCTATTTGGAAAATACGTAATAGAAACGCCTTACTTTTCCGCATCCAAATGCCTAAATTTCTTCAAAAGCCTTGGATATAAGATCGGAAAAAGTAGCATTCTTAATCTTGAAAGACATGCGCAAGATTCATACTTATTTTACTTCGTCCCAATATTTTCGCAGAGTATAAAAAATCGATCCCAGTATCCCAGAAAATCTTATCTTGGCGATACTGGTTTTATGTACGCGATAAGTGGCAGAAAAGATTTTGGCAGGTTGTTTGAGAACGCGGTTTTCTTGGAGTTAAAGCGTAGGCTTCCTATGAGCCACACTATAAATTATTGGAAAAGCCGCGAGGGTTTTGAAGTAGATTTTATTGTTTGTGAAGGAGTCAGGGCAAAGCAAATAATACAGGTCTGCTATACGCTTGATGACGAAAAGACAAAAGAACGCGAAATTCGTAGCTTGATCGCATGTGCGAAAGAATTTGGGTTGAGGACAGGTTTAGTAATTACAAGAGAGGAATCCGGCACCGAAAAAATAAGGGGTATAAGAATACAGTATGTTCCCCTATGGAAATGGCTACTTACTTAAAAATACCTGGTTTATTAAAACATTTCCCAATACTTTTCCTATATGCAAATAAAACGCCTTGATCTAAAGCTTGGGTTTGCTTGCAACAATAACTGCTTGAGTTGTCCTCAGGCTCATAGAAGGCATTTAGGCGACCTAACAACAGAGCAAGTTAAAAAGCTTCTTGAAGCTGGCAGAGAACACGGCGCTAATGAAGTTGTTCTAACTGGTGGTGAACCAACAGTAAGGCCTGATATCCTAGAAATAATTTCTTATGCAAAAAAGCTTGGTTATGAATTTATTCAGCTCCAAACAAATGGACGAATGCTGTACTATAAGGAGTTTTGTAAAAAGCTAATAAAAGCAGGTGTTACCGAGTTTGCACCAGCGATCCATGGACCTAATGCAGAAATACACGATTATCTTGTTCAATCCAAAGGGGCTTTTAGGCAAGCTATTCAAGGGATAAAGAACCTTAAGGAATTGGGCCAATACATCATAATGAATTCTGTAATAAATAAAATAAACTACAAATTTTTACCAGAAACAGCAAAGCTTTTTGTAGAGTTAGGCGTTGATCACTATCAGTTTGCTTTTATCCATTGTGTTGGAAACGCATGGAAAAATATAGATCTGCTTTTACCTAGAAAAAGCGAGGTTATGCCCTATGTACATAAAGCGCTAGATATTGGCATAGATGCTGGCATAAAGGTTATGGTTGAAGCATATCCTTTTTGCTTTATGCGCGGCTATGAAAAATATTGTTCTGAGCTTTATATGCCTCCTTCAGAGATTATGGATGCTGAAGGGGTCATAGAAAATTTCGATAAATTGCGCAAAGAGACAGGAAAGCTTAAAGGACCTAATTGCAAACACTGCAAATATGATTTGATATGCGAAGGTCCATGGAAAGAATACCCGCAAAAATTTGGCTGGTCCGAATTTAAGCCAGTCCCGGGGCCAAAAATAAAGGATCCTAAGGAGATTCTGGGGGAAAACGAAGCATAAAAAAGCTTACTCACTACTTTATTATAGATTTAAATGCCGATAAGCTATTATGATGCAAACGTTTCGGAAGAATACATACTCAACAATTTTAATGTACACAAGTTTGATGAAAACAATTACTTAATTACTACGGAGCACGGCTCCTGGGTATTGCTAAATAAGCAGGAATATGATTTGCTTAGGTTGCACAAAGTAAGCGAAGATCCTAACCTTTTTAAGGAGCTTAAAGAAAAAGGAATAATTCTTACAGAGGACAATGTTGAGGATGTTATAAAAGCGTATCGCGAAAGATACCATTTCCTTTTCCAAGGTCCTTCGCTGCACATAGTAGTGCCTACTCTGCGCTGCAATCAGCGCTGCATATATTGCCACTCAAGAGCAGAGCCTGAAAGCAGCAAGCACTTTGATATGGATTATGATACTGCTAAAGCTGTTGTTGATTTTATATTCAAAACACCATCGCCAGTTGTCATAATAGAATTCCAAGGTGGAGACTGCCTGTTGAATTATGAAATAACAGAATTCATCATTGATTATGCAAAAGAAAAAGCAAAACAATGCAAGAAGAAGGTGGGTTTTTCCTTAGTAACAAATCTTACAAAGATGGACGAAACTATCCTTAAAAGCCTTAAAGAGAGGCATATAATGGGCCTAGCAACATCCTTAGATGGTCCAAAGGAGGTGCATGACAAAAACAGAAAATATCTTACTGGCAAAGGAACCTATGATGATGTTGTCTATTGGATTAAAAGAATAAAGGAAGAATGGAAATACGATTTCAACCTAAATGCATTATGCACAATAACAAGGTATTCATTAGATTATGGAAAAGAGATTGTGGATGAATACATGCGTTTGGGCTTTAATGGTGTTTGGCTGAGGTTCTTAAACAATATAGGCTTTGCTTCCGAAGCCTGGAATAGGATTGGCTACTCAGCAAGCGAATATCTAAAATTCTATAAGGAAACACTAGATTATATAGTAGAGAAAAATAAAGAGCAAACATATTTTAGCGAATTGATGGCTGTTATATTCCTCAAGAAGATTCTCAGTAAAAGAGACCCAATGTTCACAGATATTCAGAGTCCTTGCGGTGCTGCTATAGGTCAGCTCCTCTACAAATATAACGGCGATATTCACACTTGCGATGAAGGCAAGCTGTTCGAGGAATTTAAGCTCGGAAATGTTTTCACATCCAAATATGAGGACATATACAAGAATGAAAACCTAATAGCGATGATGGATATTTCCTCAAAGAAGAACTATCTTTGCGATAACTGTCCTTGGAATCCGTACTGTGGAATATGCCCCATCTATACGTATGCTGCACAAGGTACTATAGTTTCAAAGCTTGCCCTTGATGATAGATGTAAGATAATGAAAGGGTTGATCAGCAATATATTCGAAAAGTTGCTTTTTTCAAAGGATCATAGGTCAGCGTTTTTCAGCTGGCTTAAGCACGATAAAGTATTTAGCTAGTGGTTTGCTTGTTCGAGCTTTTCTTTGTAGTAGCTGTTATAGTTAGCGCCTATATTTCGCTAGAAGATATTGTGAATAAAAGAATACCTAACAAAGCAATACTTGTTCTTCTTTTTGTAGGGATTTTATATCAGGCAATTTATGTGCAAAAATTTTCAGCGATAATCCTTTTCATATATGCAGCGATGATAGCGTTCTTGCTTTGGTTTCTTAGCCTATGGCCAGCCGGCGATGCTAAACTTTTTGCAGTCCTGCTCCTTTTCATGCCACCACAGCTTTATGTCTCGCAAACCATAGTGTTTGATTTCCTGGTGAATTGCTTCGTTCCGATATTTTTCTCCATGTTTTTCATAATAATCTGGAAGAGCAGATTTAAGCTTGTAAAAGAAGCATTGAGGTTTACTTTCGAGCCTTATAACGTTTGCATGCTTGCAATAATCCTTATAGGCTTCGTATGGTTTTTGATGCGAGCAATCCAGATCCTAACATTTAGGTTTTCGCTTCCTCTGGATTATTTCCTAACGCTTATTCTCATGTTTTTTATATTTGAATTTTTTAGGAGGTTCTTGAGTGCGAAGCTTGAGCTCTTTTTCTTTGGATGTGCTATTCTTAGAATAATAATCGATTACCGCACTGTTTACTCCATAGCCTTTCTACAAAGATTTTCTACGCTACTCCTTATCTTTCTATTCTTCCGTTTCTTTATCCTATACCTAGCGTTTAAGCTTTATACCTATGAAGTTCCGATAAGAAAGCTTAAACCTGGTATGAGCCCCGGCGAAGCAATAATTCAAAGAGGTAAACATTTTGAGAGAAAAAGCTTCTTACATGCAAGCCTTATAGGATTCATGCTTCAAAGAAGAGAAAATGTTATACACAGCCTGGATTTTCTCACAGAGGATGATGTGAAAAGGTTGAAGAAGCTTAGGGCCGAAAAAAAGATTCCTTTTACAAAGATGCTTATAACCAAAGTGCAGCCATTCGCGATATTCATACTTTTAGGCTATATTCTTACAGTTCTTTGTCATGGAAATTTCATGCAGTATCTAGTCAGCTTATTAAAATAATCTTTAAGATAGAGCATGCTTGCCTTAAAGATATTTGCCAGGATTGTTTGGTTTGCCTCGCAAGGAGTCCAGCAGAGCTTGCATTTTTCCACCTTTTTTCTTACTGAATCTGAATTTTTGGATAAAACTATCTCGGTAAGGTTGTAGCTATTGTTCCTCAAATTTCCAACAGAATGGTTAAGCACAATGCATGGATAAACAGTACCGTAAGGATCTATAAAGCAAGAGCAACTCAGCGCGCAGCATTTAATCGAGGAATAAGGGTTTTTATCTGCAAGCGATAGGTATAAATCGCCCAAGAATTTTTCTGCTGAAAGCGCATGCTTTCTTGCTTTGCGAATATTTGATAACTCCCTATACAAATTTTTTCTAAAATTTCCATACAGTTTGCGCATTTCAGGATTTGAATAATAATGCTCTGACACATGGAAAAACGTGATGTAAAAATCGTTTGCACTTACGTCTAACTCGCTTTTTGCCTCTTCTACAGTTTCTTCAAACATTCCAAGATTAAAAGGGCTTAGGGTGAACTCAAAAAATACTTTAAAATTTCTAAATTCGCTTTCTAGCTCTTTAAGCAAAGAAAATGTTTTTATGCATTTTTTCCAAGCATCGCTAGTGCCGCGTATCTCATTATGCAGGTTTTTCGGACCATCTAAGCTTATCGTGATGCAGGTCTTTCTTATACCAAGCTCGCATATTCTTCTTACCTTTTTGTATATTCTGTTTGGAATTGAACCATTCGTTGGAATATTTAAGATGAAAGGATTGCAGAATTCCTTAATGACGCTAGCGATCTTATCAATATCTTCTCTTAAAAAAGGTTCTCCGCCAGTTAAGCTTATCCATTGCAAATAGCTTGCTTTTGAAAATATCTTTCTAATCTCTTGTAAGCTTAGCTCTTCTTTCTTTGGTTTCTTCCAAATATTGCATGTTTTACACCTATAATTGCATCTATAGGTTATTGCAAAATTTACCTTAAAAGGTTTCTTGGGTTTTACAAGATTTGCTAAAGCGATTGTTTTTAGAAAGCAAAACCAATCACGCATAGCATCACTTCAAAAATTTCCTAAAGGAAATCTTGATGAGCTGAATAAAGAAATATGTGCCGTGCGTTAATGTTTTCATCTTAGAGCTTCCGTAGCGCCTCCTTCTATAATACACAGGGACATCAACAATCTTTAAGCCAAGCCTTGATGCTTCTGCAAGCATTTCAAAATCAGGCCAACTGTTTTCTTTAAGCTTCATTCTCTTGAAATGTTCTCTCGCAAACGCTTTTGTTCCGCATAACGCATCGCTAATTCTCTGACCTAATAAAAATGATAGCGCTAAAGCAAATAGCTTGTTTCCTATAATATGCAAAAGAGGCATTGCTTGCTTTTCCATAGGGATTAAAAATCTGCTCCCATTTGCAAACACATTCCTATCTTTTTCCACAGCATGCAAAAATTTTTTTATTTCACTTGCATCAACCGAGCAATCAGCATCGAACGTAACTAATATTTTACCTTTTGCTATGCTTGCTCCTTTTCGCAAAGCATAGCCTTTGCCTTTGTTATGCTTATAGGAAACAAGCCTAACGTTCTTATGCCTTTTAGAAAGTTCTCTTACGATGTTAGCTGTATTGTCAGTGCTTCCATCATTAACAACAATAATTTCCACATCTGGAACATTTTTCATAATCTCCATAATACAACGTTTTATTCCTTGTTCTTCGTTGTATGCAGGGACTATTATACTGCACCTCATCCAATCACTTGATTCTATATATTAAAACACTTCTTCCTTTTTCTTCAACTCTTGCAACAAAACTCTTATCGAATTTTTTTAAGTAATTATATCCTTCCTTGAATAGATCGCTCTCAAAGTATCCTTCTATAAGATAGACACAGTCACTTTCTTCTAGTAGGCTATCGACTATAGGGACCGTAGAGCTAAATATTAGCCAGAGATTTACCGCTTTGCGCTTATTGTTTGGTAGAGCATCGCTTACCGTTATAAGATAGAGAGGGCTTATTACAGTGCAGCCATTCGGAATAAGCTCCACTGCTCTAAAATATAAAGCCTCCGCTTTTGGCATCTCTTTTCGTGCATCCTTAAATAAGGACATTTTTGGTTGGAAACCTCCTGTGAGAAATAGCATAATAAGTAAGATGAGCAAAAAATGTTCGCTTTGCAGCTTAAGCTTACGGCTTATTCTCTCAGAAATCTTCCAAGATGAAAAGGCGGCAAGCAAAGATATCGGTATAACAAGAGGATGTATAAATCGTACATAATCTGGACAAGTGCCACTTGGGCAGTACCCATAAAGGGTTGCGGTAAGGAAGAAGGAAATAAATATAAGCAAAACAAAAGCAACGCTTTTCAAATCCTTTTTCCTCATAAGAATAAAATTAATAAGGAATAAGAAGGAAACAATAGGGCTTATCAAGTAGGTAAAGCCAACAATTTTTGCATAAGGGTTTTGGGAAGGAAGCAAAAGCTCATGCATAATTCTTGGAGCCTTGTTGTAGAAGCTTTCCAAGCTTATAAGCGCTTTGCCTCCATAGTATTTGGAAAAAATTAGCCAATAGAAAAATACTGTTGAAAGCAAAAGGAAAAGCAGAAGGGCTGCAATACCATGGGCAGGATTCTTTAGGTGGCGCAAAGATTTTTTGTGTTCCCATAAAAGCATTAGAGCAAAGGGAAACAGCACAGCAACATATTGCTGATGCATATAAAGGGTTAGCGAAAGGCTTGCTGCTAGAAGGCATGATACAAGAAACTTTTTGCGCTTCAATGCTATTAGGAAAACAAAAATTGTTAGTGCAAGGAAGAAATTAGCGCTAGCTCTTACATTTCCAGTAGATGCAAACATTAGGTCTAAAGGAAACAGTGCAAAAATGCTTGCGGTATATAAGCCAGCTAAATCGCTTTTAAACAGAGCTCTTCCTATAAAAAACAGCAAAATTATGGTAGCTGAGCTAAGGATAGCGGATATTATTGGAGCGTATAGGGAGCTAAAGCCAAATAATAGGGAAGGGAGCACTATTAGGAACGCATATCCTGGAGGATAAAGCACCTGTTCGTAAAGCCTGCAGTCATCGATGTTTCCAAAAGCACAGTTCTTAACAAAAAGCCCCTTAGCCAGCATAAATCTTGCACTCTCAGCATATATGTAGCCATCGCTGTGCATACCATAGCTATATTCTGCATTCCTAAGCCAAAAACCAAGAATGAATATAAGAAAAAGGATAATCGCGGTTCTTTTACTAATTCTTATTTCTTCAAGCAGAACCCTTCTGTTTAAAAAAACCAAAGCTAGGAAGATAGCAGATATAAAAGCCATAACAAAAAGAGAGCCTCGAAGGAAAAACATATCTAAGAACCAATCGTATTGATAGGACGCATAGGGAATCCATGAGAGCGCTTGGTCCATAATTCAAAGTTATATTAAAATGTTATTAAAAGCGATTATATCGAAAGGATTTAATCGTTTTTCAGGTTAAAATTGCTTTATGGTTGAAAAGAAGACAGCATTGCTTTTAGGCTACAAATGCAACAATTTTTGCAAGTTTTGCTATGCAGCTGATAAAAGGGATCTGCCTGTCATGAGCACAGAGGAAGCAAAAAGACAGCTTGAGTTAGCAAGGGAGAGGGGCTCGCGTTTTGTTGATTTTCTTGGCGGCGAGCCAACGATACGAAAAGACTTAGTAGAGCTAATAAGATATGCTAAAGAGCTCGGGTTTAAAACCATAAGTATTACTACCAACGGTAGAATGCTTTCCAATATGGATTACGCTAAACAACTTGTTGAAGCAGGCTTAAACTCAGCTGTTTTCTCCATTCATGGGCACAAAGCAGAGCTACATGATTATTTAGTTAGCGTTAAAGGCGCATTCGAGCAAACAACTAAGGGAATGCGAAACCTCCGTTCAATTTCGGATGGAATATATATATGCACAAACACGGTCATAGTAAAACCAAAAATAAAATTCTTGCCAAGAATAGCAGAGCTTAATGCTAAACTAGGGGCAAATGGAATGGAATTCATATTCCCGCATCCGAGAGGAAATGCTTACAAAAATTTTGAGGAGATGGTTCCGCATTTAGCAGAACTTATCGATGTGGTTCCAAAAACGATAAGTGTTGGTATACGCTATGGAATAAAGCATTGCGTTTTTCGTTACGTGCCATTTTGCTATATGTACGGGTTCTTAAAATATCTCAGCGAATATATTGCTAGGGATAGGCTTGCTGAAGAGCATATTGGTCCAGAATTTCAAGACCTAGAGGTGGAGAAGAATAGAGCATTATATGGTCGTGTAAAAGGGCCTCAATGTTTCGGCTGTAAGTATTATAACATCTGCGAGGGCATATTCAAGGAATATGCTGAGAAGCGTGGTTTTGAAGAACTTGTGCCTGTGCCTTAGGTGAGAATCATGAAGATGAAGACACTGAAAAAGGCCTTGAAAAACAAAAGATATGGCATACCAATAGCGTTTCTTTTAGTGATTCTTATAGGAGGCATCTTCTATTACATACAGGAATCTTATATACTCTCTCAAATCTTTGTAGCTGAAAGAGAAAACTGTGTGCTTGAATATGGCAATTGGGAATGTGTGGATGGCAAAATAGCAATACCGTTCTATAACGCTGGCGAGAAGGACATAACATTCACAAGTGTCACAATTCCAGTAAGAAATGGGGAAAACATATATAATGTTGATGAGCCTCTGAAATCAGGAAGCACGGGCGTACTTATAACAGCAAACTGCGATGAAATAGTTTCAGAGAACTTTATATTAAAATGGTGCTGTGGCGATAAGTGCTTTGTAGCACCTATGGATAGGCCGGACTCTAACATTACCCTAATGCGTTAGGTGCTTACATGCTCTTATTGCTTTTGGATTATGGAAAAGAGATTGTGCTAAACTCACAAATGCTTCCAAAGATTAAAGCAGGAAGCAAAGTTGTGGTTCTCTTTTCTTATAATGAGCTTTTCTGGAATAAGGAGCTAGAGGAAAAAAATTCGAATAAGCTCGAACTTCTACTAAAGCTTAGCAGGGAAAAGGGCATTGAGCTTTTTCCCATACCTGCCTGCTCCGCAAAACAAGAGATTGTTGAGGAATTCAATAGAAGAGCTATTCATGTTGAGCCGAGAGGCTTTTATACAGAAGGAGCTTATCTGAAACCAATATTTCTCTATAAGAAGATACAAGAAAAAGGGCTAAGACTGTTTGATATTTGTACAAAATGCTCAATGTACAATAAAAAATGCCCTGGTTGTTTTGAGGTTTATAGCGGTAGAAACATAAACATACTTATGAATGCTGTGCTTAGGCAAATACATCCCAAAGACATTGTTGTGGATATTGGCTGTGGTCAAGGATTTTATATAGAGGATTTGGTTGATATGCTTAATGCTCCGGAACAATTGTTTTTAATAGACCCTAAGCTCATTCTGCTAAAGGAGCTTCCAACAGCACTCAACATAAGCTTCTCAAGGAAACCAGTTTTGATATGTTCTGTAGCTGAAAATATCCCTCTTAAATCTAAAATATGTGATGTAGCATTGCTAATAAACTCCTTTGGTCACTTCTATGGGCCATCAAGAGCTATTTTAGAAATATTTAGAGTTCTAAAAGACGGTGGCAGAGTTTATCTTATTGAAAGTGAAGAAGTTCCAGAGGAAGATAAAGCAGAAAATTATGAGAAGCACAACATGCTCACTAAGGAGGGGATAAAGGAGCTTTTTAGGGAGGGAGGGTTCAGCATAGGTATGAGCAAGGAAGCTAAACCCTATTACTTATTAGTATTTAAAAAGCAAAGCTTGTAGCTAAACTAACTTAAAAGTTTTTCCATTTATTTAGAAAAATATGTTTATAGTTTCAGATTTCTTTATTTGGATTTCAAGGAATTTTTCGTTACATTTTGTTCTCTTAAATATGCTAGCAATACTTCTTCTAATCTATATGAGCAGGGATTCTCTATCTAAAACCTTTTCAGGGCTTACGAAAAAAGATTTCTTGGCTCTCGCTGCAATATTTTTTCTTGCTTTAATGTTGCGATTGTTTGGCGATAGCTGTGTTACAACTAGTGCAAAACTTTGGGGCCATGTAGATGTTGCTGAGCGTTTCTTTCCTTCGAAACAGCTTCCCTTAGATGAGATAAGCTATCCCAAAGGATATGCTAGTTTGCTATGGGTACTTTTTATACTATTCGGAAAAAGCTTTGCCACAATATTTTGGCTTAATGTTCTAGCATCAGCTCTAACAGCAATATTGGTATTTTTCATCACATATGTTCTTTCTAGACACAAAACAACAGCATATTTAGCTTCCTTATTCTATGCAACATTTCCTCTTTCCATACACTTTACGCAGCATTCTACAGAAATGATTGTATCGGTTTTTTTGCTTTCCCTAGCAGCGTTTTTCATATTAATTTCTTTAGAAAGAACAAATACCTTAACGTTGGCACTATCTTTCTCATCTATAGTACTTGCTATTTCTTTTAGGTTAGAAAACATCCTGCTCCTTGGCTGCTTTATAGTAGCATGTTTTATATTCCTTAAGAAAAGCGATATGAGAAAAATTGTCATTTCAGCAGCAATAGGCTTTATTCTTTCGCTTTCTCTAGTAGGGTTTTTTATAAGAGCGCCGCAGAGCTTTGGTTTTAATGAAGCCGCTGTGCATGATCCTCTTTGCAGGGCTGCGGAATGTTTTATTAGAAAGTTTTTTCCAAATGCAAAACCAGGACTTATAACATTGGATTTTTTCGCTCTAAATCTTTCCACATTGCTCAATTTTTTTATAAACGAGAGCTTTTTCCCCTTAGCAATACTTATCTTTCTGCCCTTTGCTGTAGGATTTTGGCTGAAGCATAACAATAAAACAGTGTTCTTTTTCCTCTGGCTTTTAGGTTTTTTCCTAGGTTTCTCGCTGTTTTGGGCAACGTGGTTTGTTGGCTATAAGCTTTATATGCTCCAATTAACAATCCCTCTTTCTGTGCTTGCCGCCCTTGGAGTAAAATTTCTTTATGATTTTGTGACTCAGAAAACTTCTTTTAAGAAGAACACCAAACATTTAAGATTGGTTTTCATTGTATTGTTAGCCTTGCTTTTCTTGAGAATGTTTATTTACAGCGATGTTTATGTGAAAAAAAGCGAATGCTTCTTTGATGAGCTAAACAAAGCTAAAGCATTTGTAGGGGATGATTGCATAGCTGTCGATGATGTTGATTTAGATATTAAAACACCTGCAAAAAGGATTTTCAAGTATTTCTTTCCTAAAAACCGCGTGACAACGGAGCCTGAATGTAAGCAATTTACTTACTTCAAGCTCAAGGATAGATTTTTCATACCCATAGAAAAAAATCCGTTAATGGAATTCTTCGCGCAGAGATGCGAATTTAATAGAGTTTATAATTCAGGCTATTTTGAAGCATTTAAGGTTTATTGCAGCTAACTATAAATTTTTGCTAAGTAATCCTTATTCGCTTTCACCCATCCAATAAGCTTTTCAATTCCTTCTTCAATTCCAACTTTTGGTTTCCAGCCAAGAAGCTTTTCTGCTTTGTAATAATTGGTGTAATAAACCTTTTGGTCGCCAGCTCGCCAATCGTAAAAGCTTTTGCTTATTCTTTTCCCAGTCTTCTCTTCTATAATGTTAATGACCTCTAATAAAGAAGCTGAGTTATTCTTGCCGCCCCCTATGTTGAATATTTCCCCAAAATACTTCTTTTGCAGCGCAAGCTCTATCGCTTCTATAAGGTCGTCTATGTAAAGCAAATCTCTTACTTGTTTGCCATTCCCAAAAATTCTTATGGGCTTTTCCAGCAAAGCAGCGATAACAAACCATGCAACCCAACCCTGAGCTTCTAAGCCAAGCTGCCTCGGTCCATAGATACAAGAAAGCCTGAAAATAACGTTTTTCAATCCATAAAGCTTTGCATATTCCTTAACGTATTGATCTGCGCTTCCTTTGCTGCAGCCATAAGGTGTTTGAAAATCAAGAGGCATTGTTTCATCGACACCTTTCTTCAAATCCACAAAATCATACCTGTGTTGCGCTTCCACAATTTTTGCTCCGGAAAGCTCACCATAAACCTTATTCGTGGATGAATAAAACAAGGAGCAGTCACTATTGCTTCTTCTTATAGCTTCCAGCAGATTTAGCGTGCCTAAGATATTTGTTTCGAAATCTGCCAAAGGCTCTTTAATCGATACAGGCACTGATGTTTGAGCAGCAAAGTGATAAACTTCATCACATTCCCTAACCAGATCATACAATTTTTCGAAATCCCTGCTTATATCTCCTCTCACAATAACAATTCCAGGATGCTGTTCTTTGAGCCATTTTGCATTAAGTTCTGTGCCTCTTCTGGAAAAATTATCGAAGACAATAACTTCGTAGCCTTTGCTAGCTAATCTATGAGCCATATTAGAGCCGATAAATCCAGCGCCACCAGTAACAAGAGCCTTCATTTATATCCCTTAAAAAAGCGTCTTATCTAACTAAAATATATCCCTAAGTATTTTAAGTTATTTTAGATTACTTAGATTATAATGCTTAATTACTATACATGCGTACTTGGGTATTCTTGCAATAACTCTTGCATATTCTGCACAAGACCTAATGATGCTAGTATGCCAAACGTTTGGGGTTATGTAGAAGATAAAAGTACGAAGCAGATATTCAACGAGCTTGCTGAAGCAAGAAAACAATTCAATGGCGTCATTCTTACTGGCGGCGAGCCAGCTATTCGCAGGGATTTCTTTGAAATACTACAAAAATGTGTTGACCTTGGCTTTGAAAAGATTTCAATTCAAACAAACGCGCGCAAATTCGCTGACAAAATGTTTGCCGAAAAGACAATAAAAATTCTTGGTGATAGGGCTGATTTTTATGTTTCTTTCCATTCCCATAGAAAGGAACTCTTTAACAAGCTTAGCGGAACAAATGCTTACGATGAAGCCCTTACAGGACTGAAAAACCTCCTTTCTTTAAGTGAACAAGTTCGAACCAATACTGTAGTAATGAAACCAAATTATAAAGAGCTTCCTGAAATAGCTAAATTTTTGTGCGATTTAGGAGTAAAGGAAATTGAGTTCATGTTTGTTCATCCAAATGGAATGGCTTGGGTAAATCGCAAACAAATAGTTCCTAGAATTGAAAATACAATTCCCTTTGTAAAAAAAGCTATAGATGTGGCGGAGATGTATGGAGTAAGGGCCACGGCAACATGCTTTCCCATATGCGCTCTAGATAATAAATGCAAAACCAAGGCTTCAGAACTTTTTTTGCCAGAACATATGATCATAAAAAATCCCAAAGCAAGAACCAAAGATGAAAAATGCAAAGATTGCAAATATTTTCGTAATTGTTGGGGTATATGGACAAATTATTTAAAGATTTTTCCCTTCGAGTTTAATCCCCAACATTAATATTAATATTTTTTAAATAATATTTAAATCGCAAAATATATCTTGGAGCACGGTTGGTTTCTCTGGCAATTTCCCAAATATCTTTGTTTTGCTCGAGCAAATAAGGTATTTTTTTATCTACTTTCGGCTGGCCGGGAAGCACCCCAAGAGCCCAGAGTTCTCTTAAAGCTTTTTTGGCCTCTTCCGAAGAGAGGTTGCATTTTGAAGCAATATCTGATAAACTGCCTGCAGGAGATTGCTTTAATATTTTTGTTATTTTTTCTTTTTCAATTATATTGGTTTCTATATCTTTTTCTTTTTCAACATAACAACAAAATTCGTGAAATTTTATTGTTTTTCCCCATCTTTTTTTGAAATTTCTAATGTTAAGGTTTTTTTGATCTCCTTGAGGGCCCCATATAAAATTTAAATCGAAATACCGGATGCCCAAACTTTTCATTTTTTTTATCAAAAACCACTTTATAACGTGCTGAGGACAATACTTATAGCAAGAATCCTTAGTACATTCTATAAGCGAGAGAGCATAGTCTTTGCAAAATATGACCACGTTTCCTGCAATTGTTTCCTCATCTTTTTTGGCTATAACCATTTTTCCCTTGTTTTTTTTAATTATTTCTTTGAATAAAATTCTGAAAAATCTTTTGGATTTACTCCTAATTCTAAACCTTGCCATCTTAGAAGAATATATGTGTAAAAATTCAGTTACGTCATTCCAAGTTTCAGCTTCTTCAATCTCTAACCCGTAATTTAATCCTTTTTTTATATTGCGCTTTATATCTCTCCCAAGCTTGTTTTTTATATCCTGTAAAGACCCATCCAAGCTAACAACAACGTTTTCTCGTTCTATAGGCACAAAACCGTTCTTTGTCATAAGTTCATATGGGTTGTGCAGCGGATAACCCCATATCACAACATAGTCTATTTCATCATTGCGTGCTAAATTCTTAATTCCTTTAATGAAAAGCTCGTACGTTTCAGAGTTTTTTATTTTTTTAATCGCAGGCGGCGAATAAGAAACCCAGTGGCGTGATAGTTCTTCAATCAATCTACTTCCTTGAAAGCTTTGTTCGAAGATTAATATCTGTCCTTTTCTGATGCCATCATTTTCCAATGCAAGGAATATTGGTTTATGCCCAACACTTTTTAATAGCTTGGCAAACTCCAATGTTTGCGTTGGATGGGCATAAGGGCATCTTTCTAGAAAATGATTCCATTTTTTACCTCCTCTTGCCTTTACAAGTTCCATAATGGTATATCATATACGTAGTTAAAATTTTTTTATTTTTACATTTGTGTTTGTGAACCAAGCGGAAGCGAAAACATGCCATAACTAAAGAAAAAAAAGTTTCGAATACTTTGATTTCTATCGAGAGGTACGCGCTTTGGGAAGAAATATAGATTAGAAACACAAAATATTAAAGTTTAGGGGAGCTTTTTGAATATTTTCCAACACTGTGGGTCGGGCATGTTTAGGGAGCCAAAATATCCGTAGCTTATGCATTTTGCACCTCCCAAGCATTTATTCCAAAACTCGCAATTTTGACATGCGTTGCTCGGTTTTTGAGAGGCTCTTATTCTTTTAATCGCATCTGAATGATAATATATCTTGTAAAAACCATCTTTTAATATATTTCCAAGGAGTATTGGAAGGCGCCTGCAAGCATATACATCCCCGTTTGGCAGTATGGAAAAAGAGTAGTAACCAGCGTTGCAGCCGTGAGGCTCATAGCATTTTTCCTGTGCAATTATGCTATCTTCACAGCCGAACATTATATGGAGCTTTATGCCTTTGTTTTGTAGCTCACGGTTTTTTTGCAAAAGGGAGAGATAAAGCTCCCTAACTTGCAAAGGCTCCAGCATCTTATCTTTTATTGCTTTGCCTCTTCCAATAGGCACGAACCTGCGAATTCCTAAATAGTTTATCCCTTTTTTTATGCAAAAACCTATAAGCTCATTGATGCCGGTTAAGTTTTCTTTTGTTATTGTTGTTGAAATTAAAACAGCGATCCCCTGGTTTATTAGCATATCTATGCCCCTCTCCGCCTTTTTAAAACTTCCTTTGCCACGAATTTTATCATTTGTTTCACCTACTCCTTCGAGACTTATCTGGACTGCTTTTATACCCAACTTTTTCAACTTTTTTGCCACAGGTTTTGTAATAAGCGTTCCATTGCTCATAAGACCGTAGCGCAATTTTCCCCTATGTTTTTTAAGCAACCCTAACAAATCGAATAAATCCTCCCTAACTAGCGGCTCACCACCTGAAATTGAAATCAGATTATTCTCTCTTGGTATTTCCCATTTTTCAGTTATTTCTAGGTATTGATAAAAAATTTCTGTGAGCTGCTCAAAACTTAGTTCGTTTTTAGTAAACTCTTTATTAAAATAACAGTGTTTACAACTCAAATTACACCTTTCTGTTATATGCCATTGCAAATGGAAAGAAGGAGGTATTAATTTATGTTCTTCTTCCATATTTTATTTCCTCCGGATTCTTTGCAAATTTATATACAAGACATGAGCCAAAACATTCTTGATTTTTATAATATTCGCAATTTTTACACTCTTCAAATAAAGGCTTCCTGATAAGTGCATCCCAGCTTGGCTTAAACTCAGACCAAATATCCTCTATTTTCTCGTATTCCAATAGATTGTTAATTCTAAAAGGAATCCTAGGGCATGCATTTACTGACAAATCTGGTTGTATAAGTATTACGGGCATAAAGGTGTTATGGTAATACCCACATCTTGCCCTGGCCCCGTGTTTTTCCAGAAAACTATACTCTTTAGGAGGTAGCGCACATTTTGGCAAAGGCAAGGAATATAAACAGCTCGTTCCCAGTGCCTCTAAGTTTTCTATGGTGGTTTTTAGCATTGGAAAGAGCATTCTCATCTCTGTAAAACTTGTATAAGGCCTGCTGTATGCTAAGTCAGGGGTTGTAAAAGCTGTTAAAGTTTGTTTAATCCTAAATTTTTTACATATTTCTTCAACATAATTTAAGCTTTTTATTCCAGAATGAACATTAAATCTTATAGCCACCTCTATATTCTTTTCTTTCAATTTTTCTAGATTATTATAAAAAATTCTGAGCTCCCTAGCAGAGTAGGTTTCTGGTGGATTGAAATTTATTATTGCGCGGAATATATTTTTTTCTGAAATGCCTTCTAGTATTCTCCTGCTGAATAGATTGTTTGTTAAAAGCAGTATCTTGAATTCTTGTTGCAATGCTATTTTCAACATCTTATGAAATTGTGGGTGGACCGTACTTTCCCCCCCTAAAAAGCAGAGTTTTTCGAATCCTTGCTTTTCGAGCCATTTTAACATTTTTTTAAAGTCTTCTAAGCTCATATCTCTTGGAAATTTTTGCTTTAGATATGCTGTAAAGCAATATGGGCAAGATCGATTGCATTTATAAGTTATCGACACTACTGGGTGTTTTTTGAATTTTTTTTCCATGAAAACCATCACCGGCCGATAAAATTTCTTATTGTTGGAACTTTTTTAAAAGACCAGTGATACTTGTTTAGAATGTTTAGTAGAAAATGTCCCCATATGACACTTAAGATATTCCCAAACGTCACAACCGAGAAGGAAAATATGATTCCATTTATAAAGCACCATAAAATAATAATTCTCCCTTTGTGAACATGTGCTAAGGAAAAAAGTGCTGATGAAATAAGCACTGCAGAAGGAGGGGTAAAATTATTTAGGAGTAGATAGAGTATGGCACCTCTGAACAAGATTTCTTCACCGATAACAGCTAGTAAATCACATAGCACGGCCTTTTTCGATATATTCTGTGCTAAATGCCTTTTTTGTTTTATTTTTTGAAAAAGCAATTTTCGCCCGAATGTAACTATTAAAACAGCCAATGTGCAGAAAGTTGTTCCATAAAGTAAATTTCCTGCAAGCATCTTTTTGAACAGATAAAAGTGCTTTGTTAAAAACATAATAATTAACAGCAATAAAATTTCGGTGACAAAGAAAAGCTTTTCAGAAAACCACTTTTTTCTAATTTTTTTCTGAATCAATTTGTAGGAAAAATTAAAAGAAAAAAAGAGCAGGAAAAGCATAAACCATTTTAACTTGTCGGGCAAAGTAAAAAACCCTACAAGAGATAACAAAAATAAAATTGGGCCTAAGCGTAGCAGCCCGTAATGTATCTTTTTCCTCATAAAATTTTATTGTTTCTTAAAAATGATTTTTAATAAGATGGATTAAATAATTATAGAACAACCTTTGTTTAACTTCACATTTTTTCTTAGGTTGCTTAAAAATATCGCCTGTTAGCCTTAGAGAATGTGCAGCACAACCTCCTGCACAGGTCCATCTTAATAGGCAATTTCTGCAGTAGGAGAGATTTTCAACACGTCTTTTTTTCATCCAGGCTATTTTTTTCTGATCGAATTTAAAAGCAGATCCATTGAAGCGTCCATATATAAACTCACGGTGGCCTACTTTGGAAGATACTGTTTCATAGCAATTTGACACAAAGCCATCTGGTGTTAGGCAGAACATTATATTTGAAAAACCACATCCTTGAGGCTTTCCTTGTGTAGATGGAAACATCTGGGGTGATAATAGGAGTAGTCCGTGGCTATCGGCCCAAATGCGTGCTTTCAAAAAATATTTCGCAAAAAGATCGAGATCTACACCATATTCTTTCTTCTTTATTACGGGATTCATGCCTATAATTTTGACTCCCAATTTACGGAAATAATTTACTATCTCATCCATTCTGAGAACAGAATAAGCCGTAATTGTGCACATAACGTGAAAGGCCATATTGTGTTTTACGAAAAATCTAATGGTTTTTTCAACAATAGGGCTGCTTTCTGAACCATTTTTCAAAGGTCGTTGTTTATTTTGTATTTCTGGTGGTCCGTCACATGAAATGATTAAATAATCTGTATTTTTTAATACCCATCGTCTCGTGGCTTTGTTCATGATCCCATTAGATTGTAGTATGATTTTTACATTATTACATTTTTTTTTAGCGTATTCTATAATCTCTGAGATAAGTTCCTTTTCTATTAATGGTTCTCCGCCTCCATGAAAACATATTTCCAAAGAATTTGTGGTTGCGACTAAATCAACAGCTTTTTTTGCTATTTCTACATCAAGCTTATAATTGTATTCGTTAGGGCGAGCATAACAATAGATGCAGCTAGCGTTACATTGCGTAGTTGGGAAAATATGAAGTTTTGATGAACTGATTTGAGAAAAATTTTTGTATTCGATCCACTTTTTTAGAAACCATGGTGTGACATCAACAATCCCCTCTACTTTCCTCTCTTTTTTAAGCTTTTTTTTCTCTAATGGGGTTAATTCATAAAGAGCCCCTCTTATTGGCGAGAAATAGTAGCTTTTTCCTTTTTTTTCAAATATTTTCTTAAAATCAAAGACTTGATCAATAAAAGTGCTGTTTAGAGGAGGAGGTTTGTATACCTTGATAAGTCTCCCCATAACAACACTTAAGTTTTTACTTAAGATAGTGGTCTAATAATATTTTAAACAGTAACTTTTGGCAAGAAAGATCTTTTATGTTTGTATATCTTTTTTTAAACACTTCTCTTAATAGTTCAAAGTCCTCTGAAGAAAGTTTTGATCTTTTTGTACATAGCCATAATACTAAGTAATAATTGTAAGTGTCGCAAATTGTGAGCCGTCCCACTAACTCAGTAGGGTTTGCAAATAAACATATTTTATCTCTTATTTTTGATAAATCCTCTACGAGTCCTAGATTGGCCAGTTTTCGTTCAATTTTGAATTTTGTACAAGATATCCTTGTCCTTAAAACAGGGTCAAGAATGTTATGATCAAATTCAATTATCTTTTTTGTGATATTAATTTCTTTAAGTCTATCTTTTTTTCCACAATTTGACTCTGCCACAATAAAGCCATACAAATCATCTATGTTATTTTCTCCGATATCTTCCTTCTTAAAATGATTGAACCAATAATCTAATGACTTTGTAAATGAGCTTGGAAAAGTTTTGTAAAAATAGTTTGGCGATTTACCAAGTTTTTCGTAACTATACTTTTTAAGTATACAATAAGGTGCTAAAGTATGAATTGCACTACATTTGGTATCTGAGCATTCTTCCAAAAAAGCTTTGTCAGCCATAGATAAAAGAGTTTCCATTTCTTTGAAGGATATAGAATCTTTTCTTAGTAATATATAGTAGTAAATTTGTTCAACAGACAAATTATTTTTGTCTAGAATTTTTGTATCTAACTCTTCATAATACCTAGATTTTTCATTAATAATTCTTATGAGTTCAAATTTTTCACTAAATAAAAAATTCGATATTATATATCCAAAAATTATAATGCCTGCAATAATGAGAAATAACAAAGCAAATTTTTTATGTAACATATGTCTAATTCTTGTCTGTAAATGCTTTTAATTATTTTTCATTTAAAAATGTAACTAGTTTCTTGTTGTTTTTTACTTTTACTAACTTTAAAATGCATAACAGCAAAAAATACAACTATAATGACTAGCATGGCTGCTGTGCGAACCATGGCTCGAATGACTTCCATGTGAACTATGCGAAGAATGACTTCCATGCGATCCATGGCTGCTATGTGAGCTGTGACTTCCGTGCGAAGAATGGGATCCATGAGAGCTATGACTCCCATGTGAGCTGTGAGACCCATGACTCGAATGCGAACTATGTGAACTATGACTCCCATGAGAGCTGTGAGAAGCATGACTCGCATGCGATGCATGGTGTCCGTGTCTAGCGGTTATGCTGCCGGAATCCCAACTTACTCTAAAAGAATTTGTATGGGTAGCTGCGACTTCTGGCAAAAGATTTAATATTGAGATCGAGCCTAAAAACGCACCTAAACTGAGCATCTTGTGTTTGGATATAGCTCCTCTTTCCTCTAAAAGGAATGACTTTAAAGTTTTTTTGATCTTTGGAGTAAGCTCTTTGGCTTGTTTTTTTGCTTGCATCTATTAGATAATGTTCACTACCTATTTAAAATATTTTCACTTCCTTAAGATAGGCTGGAATTCCTTTGTCCCTGCTAGCGGCAAGTAGCTTTTCCATATTTTTGGGCAGCGATCCTTCACCACGCAAAACTCACATTTTTCAAGTAAGGTAAGCTCGCTTTCCTGCTTTGTTGTTCCTTCTGCCAGTGGCCAATACTTCTTATCTATTATGCAGAGCGGGAAATGGAATAGCTTTACCTCAAACCCGTTTTCAAGCAAGATGTCAGCAGCTTTTTGAACAAATGGTGCTGCTTTGCTATATCTCACAAAAATACGTTTCCTGTTGATAAAAGCATTTCCGGTATATTTTAGGTTTATAAAAACAACACGCTCCAATCCATTAAAATTTTCCACAATAAATCTCGCAAAATCCTCCATTTCTAAATAATTAAGCCTTTCAACAAGTATGCGAAGCTCAACATTGAATCCATACTTTAATAGGTTTTTTATCCCCTGAACAGCTTCATGCCAGCTTCCTTTTGCTTGAGCTATTTCATCGTGAACAGAAGCTTTATGGCTATACAATGCTATGCCAATCCTAAAGTTTCCCAAATTTAGGCTGGCAAGCTTTTTTGTAAAATTCTCATCTGCAAATTTACGTCCATTACTTACAACAAAGATGAATTTCTCCGGGTGCTTCTTTCTTGCATAGCTCAATATCTCAAAGAATTCTTTCCTTAATGTTGGCTCGCCACCTGTAAAGCAAAGCACTTCTTCTGCAGGAACCTTGTCTATAACTTCCTTTATCTGCTCTAAAAAAGGCTCGCCCAAATTTTTTGTTTGCCTAGTATCTAAAATGCAGCTTATGCAATTGTTGTTGCACTTAAAGGTTAGGGGCCATTCCATAGATAACTATATACTATAAATACCAATAAAAATTGTTTTTAGGTCAAAGTTTGATAATGTCTACAATAATTCCTGTTAATAGAGAATGCAACCTTAATTGCCTGTACTGTAGCTCTTTTTATGAAAAGCCAGCAAGCAAAGAAGAGATAATTAAGCAAATATTGAATGAAAAGGACCAGATTGTTTTTACAGGCGGCGAACCCTTACTATGCAAGGACCTTTTAAGGTATATAAAGCTTGCAAGAATGCAAGGTATTAGTGAAATAGAACTTCAATCAAATGGAACGCTTTTTTATTACAACGATGTTGCAAAGAAGCTTGTTAAGGCAGGCGTTACGATCTTCAATATAGCTTTACCATCGCACAAAAAGAACATCTGCGAGCAGATAACCCAAACAAAAGGTCTTTTTGAGAAGCGCATAGTTGGTATTAAGAATTTGCTTTCATTAGGAGCAAATGTGAGAATAACTCTTGTTATATGCACCCTGAACAAAGACTATCTTTATGACTATGCAAAGTTTGTATATAAAAACTTTCCAGGGATAAAAATACTCGAATTTAATACGGTAAAGCTCCGTGGCAGATGCTTGGAAAATAAATGGCTTGTGCCAAATCTAAATGAATTGGATGATCAGCTTTATAAGGCAATGGATTTTTGCGACAAGAAGGGGTTAAATCTGCTTGTAGATGGCATACCACTATGCCATATGCAGGGCTTTGAGAAATATTCTGTTGATCTGAGGAAGATAATAAGCGCTAAGCTTTCACGCTTGCACGCGGAAAAGGAAAAAGCCGAGGAATGCAGTAAATGCTCCTTAAATAAACTTTGTCTTGGTTTGAGGAAGGGCTACTTAGAATTGCACGGAAGCAAACAGGTAAAACCAAGCAATAAGGATCCTGAGGAGATTATAAGACTTCTTAAAGCTCCTTAAGCCCATTTATCCTTTCTCCTAAAATAGGTTTTACTTCCTCAAAGCCGAATAAGTCAGCATAATCATAGCGTATGCCTGCACAAAGCTTGCTATACTTGCATTTTTCGCATTGCGGCGCTCTTACCTTTTCTTCCTTTGCTTTATCATCCAAATTTGTTTCAAAGCCAGGACCAGCTACCTTAGTACGCAAAGGGTTAAGCTCGGTTGTTGCATATCTTTCATAACCTTTCATAAAGCATGGAGGAATACTTACAGTAACAACCTTATCAAGCCCATAATCTTCAATTATATCAATAGCTTCCTTAACATAAGGTACCGCTTCACTAAGCCTAACAACAACATCATCCTTGTATACTAATGCGTTTCCAATATAGCTGGGGAATATGAGCGTGAATTGCGATATTCCTAAGTCAATAAAAAATTTGATCATCTGAGGCAAAAATCTATAGTTTTGCTTGTTTATAAGAATATTTACCTCAACGGTTCTGTTGAATGATTTTACATTCTTCAGGCCGGTGATTGTTTGGTTGAAAGAGCCGGGAACTTGCGTTAGAAAATCATGAATTTTGGCTTTATGAGCGTTTATCGTAAATTTGAAATAGTTAGCACCGGCTTCTATAATTCTCTTTGTAAACGCTTTATTAGCAAACATCCTTCCATTCGTTTGTATGCGTACAGTTCTGAAGCCCTGCTTTGATGCAAATTCAACCAACTCGAAGATATCTTTCCTTATTGTAGGTTCGCCACCAGTAAAGCCAAGTATTTCTGCACCTATCTGCTTCGCTCGCAATATATCCTGCTTTATCTCTGCTGTAGTTTTGTTAAATCTCCTCTTTTCGAAATCTATGGAGCAGAATCTACAATTGTTATTGCATGCATAACCTACAAGCACCTCATACAATGCTATCTTTTTCTCCATTCATTTCACTTTTTCTAGCAACTTTTCGAGCTCATAAGTGAAGATGTCTATTTCTTCTGGCGTGTTATAAAAGTATAAGGATGCCCTCAGAGTTCCTTCCCCTTTACTTGGATTCATGCCTAAGAAGTAATGTAAAGGATTTGCGCAATGAGCTCCAGCGCGGAGCATAATTTTATACTTTTTAAGTTCGGTATCAAAGTACTCTGCAACATCCTTTGGACTTATGGTTTTTTCTAAAATTAATGAAAATGTTGCAACCCGCTTTTTTACATCAATGGGTCCAACAACCCTTACTTCACTAATTTGCGAAATATTTCTCATCATCTTTTTACATAGTTTTTGTTCCCTTTCCTCAATATTTTCCATCCCTATTTTTTTCAAGTAATTTATTGCGGCTCCCGTGCCTATAATAGCGGCATAATCTTGCAGGCCTGCCTCAAACCTTTTTGGCGCTGGCAAGAAATCAGGAAGTAGCTGACCATTTCTATATACAACATCCTTAATTGTATCACCACCGACCATAAATAGCTTTAATTCGTTCAATACGTCTTCTTTTCCATAGAGGATGCCCAAAGCAGGTCCAAGCATTTTATGCATGGAAAAGCAATAAAAGTCAGCATCAAGCTTTTTCACGTCTATTGCTTTGTGAGGCGCGTATTGTGCGCCATCTACTAAAGCTAAAGCATTGTTTTCATGAGCGATCTTTATGATCTCTTTTACAGGAAGTATTGTTCCAGCAACGTTTGATGCATGCGTTATTGCAACAATAGCTGTGTTTTCATCTATCTTTTCAGCAAACCTTTCAGCATCTATCGTACATTCTTTGCTGCATTCAACAATTCTTAGCTCAGCTTGTGTTTCGGAGCATCTTTTATAAAAGGGCAAAAGTAAGCTATGATGATCTAAAATGCTACATACAACATTTTGCTCTTTCTTAATCCTTAAAGAATTTGCTACCAAGTTTATAGCTTCTGTTGTATTCTTGGTCCAAACAATTTCGCTAGGGAGAGCTTTTATAAATTTAGCTAGCTTCTCACGAGCTTCTTGGCATTTCTCCTCCGTTTCCTTGCTGAAATAATGCGAGCTTCTTTTTCCTGCGCAGCCAGGGTGATTCTTCAGATAATCCACGATAGCATCTACAACACAATTAGGCCTAAGCGTATTGCAAGCATTATCGAAATATATTACGCGCTTTCCTTCGATCTTTTTATTTAATACAGGGAAATCCTCCCTAATCTTTAACCAATCCATGATTGCACCTTTTTTACAAGAAAGTGTTCCTTATTTAGGGACCATATATATCCTTCAGGACCAAAACTCCTTAATACAACTCCTTTTTCCATAAGTTTTTTTCCAGTTAGCATAACATCATCGCTTTCAACGCAATGTGCGCATATATCCTTAAATTCAGGAGAGTTTTTCAATTCTAGAATCTGCTTGGTTGTTGCTTTCCCGACCTTAAGCAGTATTTCAATCATACAGCGTTCATTGTCGGTAATAAGGTATTTGCCAGTAATAGGGCTTATCTCTCCTTCACCATACTTCTCAATGTAGCTTTTCCATAATCCGCTGCATTTTTCATAATATTTGCATTCCTTGCATTTTTTAGGCTTAACCTTCTCATCGTTTTTTACTTCCTTTATGTATCGCTTATATCCAACTAGAAAGCAATAGGGTATGTTTTCCACAACAACATCTATGTTTCGCAGTATGCATTCATCTATAAGCTCACTTAACCTTTCTGAAGCTTTGCTTAAGGAAAGATCACTATCCTTTGGAAAAACTATTGTTAGCTTATTAAAAGAACGATTCCTTATAAACTTGCCTAAAAGCTCTAAGGAGCTTTTATACAACTCTATTTTTTTCATAGGATCACTAATATTCCTGAAGCCTTATCTCTTCCTCCGTTATATATCTGCCCTCAATTGGTTTAAACTCTTTGAAGCCCATAAATTTCGTATATTCTTTGAATGGTCCAACACATACCAAATAATACCTGCACTTTTTGCATTCAGGTCCTTTATTTCTATATTTATGCCTATTCGTTTGAATGTCCATCCTAAATTTAGGACCTATTAGTATAGTGTCTGTTTTTGTAAGCTCAGACATTAGAGAAACATGTTCTGGAAGAATACAAGGATATAAATTATGTAAGAAAGGTTTACCTCCGCCCTTCAACAAAATATTACAAGCTTCACTGATATAAGGAGCCGCCTCACTCATCCTTGGCACCATCTCTTTAAAATTTTGCCTTGCAAACCCATCAGGGATAGCGAAATTTAGATGGTAGCTTTTTGTGTTCTTCCTAAACCTTAGCAAGAATCTGGCCATCTCTGGAAGTAGCTTATAATTATACCGGTTTATTACAGTGCTTGTCCTTTTCTCAACGTTGAGATCCTCAAGATTCTTTAATCCTTGCACTTTTTCTTCAAAAGAACCCTTGACTTGGGTTAGAAAATCCTCAAGCTCTGCATTTGGTGCATGGATTGAGACCAAAACCCTATTCACGCCAGCTTCAACAAGTTTTTCCACGTAGCTTCTGTATTTGAGCATGCGACCGTTAGTTTGTATTTCTATTACCTCAAAGCCAAGTTTTTTAGCATAGGCAATTGCTCTAAACAAATCCTTTCTTATTGTTGGCTCGCCACCAGAAAAAGAGATTATGTTGGCGTTTCTTCTTTTTGCATACTCAATATCTTTCTTTATCTCTTCCCAACTTTTTACACTACCGTCGCTAACTAGCTTATGTCCTACAGAGCAGAATATGCAACGCTGGTTGCATTGCCAGTTCATTAGTATTTCTACCTTAGAGTGTCTTTCTTCCTCAACCATGTTTCCCCAAATTTAAATTAATAAAATAAAATTTAAAGCGCTGAGCCCTTAAGCAATGCCAAAAGCAGATTGCAATATTCCAATGCAAGCTTTTCAGCATCGTATTTGCTTTCAATTGTAATGTGGAAATAAGCTTCTTCCTCCCTTGCTTTTATCTTAGCTTCCTTAAGCATTTTAGATGCTTTATCAATAACCTCCTTGGAATAAAAAGCCTTGGAAAGCTTCAGCTCAGCACAATTCTTGCTGCAAAGCTTGATGCACATATCAATCCTCTAGTTCTGTGGGTTTTTTCAGTCCTTTCGCTTTTTCTGGTGTCCATGGCTTTGCTATGCCTTCAGGATCCTCTATAAACAAATCCTCCTCTTCAGGCATCTCTATCTCCTTAGCTTTCTCCTTGAGGGTTTCCTCACATTCAGCACAGTATTCTTCCTCGGCCAAGTTTGTTGCCAGAGCGCGCTTAATGATAGCTTCTCTAACAGCTTGATTTCTTGCTGCCTGAACAGCATAAGTAGCGTAATTTATTAGCTCATCGTGCAACTGCAAAGCTATCTTTTCAAGCTCTTTTTTTCCTATCTTGGAATCCTTCGCCCTTATTATAACCTTAATTTCCTTTTCAGGATCCCCATCTAGAATAAAATATGCTTTGTCCAATAGCACATAACAAGCAGCATAGACAACCTCTAACGGATATACCTTTGGATTTATGGTTACAATTGCCTTTGCCTCTTTCGGAAAAAGCTCTATATTTTTCATTAAGATTCCCTTTCAGCTTATAAATTCCAAAAGATTAATATGAGCAAAACATTTATATTTGAAAATGTCTTACTAAAATTAGACAAAAACTGTAAAGATTAACATGGCTGAAAGAAAAAGAGAATTTCTTAGAGGTAACTTCTTACTCTTAAATATGCTCTTTTCCCTACTCCTGTTTAGCTTTGCGCAAGCACAGACTTGTACAGGTGGCTTGGCAGGAACAAATTTACAGGATTGTACTGGTACGCCAAGCAACCCCTGTCATAAATGTGATGTTTCCGATATAGATTTTGAGATTCGAGCACCTGATGATACCACAACAACAGGCTGGATTGACATGAGCTATTCTACTTCTACTGGAAGCTGTGTTGCTGGCAGTTGTATAGAGGAATTCTGGACAGCGAACTACCTTTGGTGTCCGCAAGAAGGACCTTACGATATAAGAATAAGAGCTTATGTTGAAGACGGGGATAGCTATGATTGGGAAGTAAGCGATTGGAACATAGGTGTTTATACAGTTAACTATGATTCTTCTCAACAATGGTGCGAATGTGGCGGATATTACTGGAATATTGGCGGTGAAGTTGCAGCAACAAGCTGCTGTGAGGACGACTCGGGTGAATATAGAATAACAAGAGTATGTAATTCTGGCTGTACCTCTGATTCTACAGATGATGCTTGCTGTAACGCAAGCAACAAATGTGTCTGGAATGATACCTGCTATGATTCAGGTTCATATGTGTGTAATGGAAATCAAGTAATCTATTGTAATAATGGTGCTTGGGAAGCTAGAGATAATAGAGGAGATACAGACGGTGACGGCAAGGTTGAAGGATGCTATAATGATCAGTGGGTTGAGGTTGAGATAACCTCAATGTCGGCAGTGTATGTTTATGAAGGACACCCTTCGCATTATAAATGGTGGCCAATGTATATTGATGCTACGCTTTATTACGTTGATGCATCTACAGGGGATTTAGTTGCACAGATAACATCACCTGCTACCAACGGAGATGGGAATTACAGAGTTGTTAAATGTGAAAATGACGGTCTCTTTACAGGCTGTACGCCAACAACTATTGGAAATAGAGGTACATGTACAGATGGCATTGTGAAAGATTTTGGTGATTTGGAACCGGCAACAGCAACAACATATAGAGATGACCAGTATAGAGACTGTGATACTGGAAACCCGTACAATATAAGATCTAGAAACCCCTATAACAATGGCAACTATTTGCGTATTTACTACGAGGATATAGGTTGGCCCTACGGAAAATATCAGGTGTGTTTGAAATATGTTACAAATACCGGCTTGAATAGTGAAACAGAATGTATAGAGGTCATTGATGAATATGAAGACATAACCTATTCTGGAATAGGAAGCAACTATCAGACAGGTGCTATAATCTCGTGGACGGGTACGGTAACGGATAGATACGATTCTTCGCCACCGCAAGACAACTTTTTGGAAAGACGTTGTAGAATATATTCATGGAACTCTTGGCATGATCCAAGGAATGACCCAGGACCTTCCATCGAGATTAGAAGGCACTCTTCATGGGATAACTATTGGGCTTATCTTGGCTTATTTTGGGGTATAAGCTCTAGTCAGCCAGCTGACGAGCATCCTTTAAGTATAACGATACAATTTCCACAGAGCTGTTATTTGAGAGATAGGGATGGCAAATAACGATACAATTTCCACAGAGCTGTTATTTGAGAGATAGGGATGGCTCAGGAAACTATTCTTTCTACCACCACAACTGTGGCTGGTTCCATGGTGTTGATGGAGCAGATATAACAGTATACTGTACTGGTGGAAGCTGGACTACAACCCCTTGTACGCCGGATTCAACATGTACAAAGTTTGTTGTCTCTGGACAGTATGGCGGAACCTTAACAATAGAAGGTGGTGTTAATGCAGGAGGAGATAACTACGATGATATGCGTGTCTATATAGAATGTCCTGGTGGAACAGCGTTTGGAAATGTTTCAGATCCTTATACCATTACAACAACAGGAAACGATTATCTATGGGTAAATCAGTTCAACTATGGAGGAAACACTTTCAGCGAACCATTGCCAGATTCCCTATACTCTGCGAATTATGACTTTACAGGAGCAAATAATAACGAATATTCTTGCGATTTGAACACAACTGGCTATTGTGGAAGAGCACAGATAGGAACAGAGTTCTTTGATTATTATGAAACTTATGGTGGAAAATGGCCTTGGGTTATGATAGATAAGATTTTGTTGAGCAATATGAGCGTTTCAGGCTCAACAAACACTTTAACTACGACTTTGGACGTGCAGTATTGTACTCATGATACAAGGGATGTTACTGTTACATGTGAGCTAAACGATCCTACACCAGATACGTCAGGAGACTACTGCCAGTATAGTGGTGCTCCTGGCACTGGTAAGAGTTGTAGCATTACTAACCCTTCTTGTGAGGGGGGTACAAACACAATCTATTGTGGGGCTCAGGACCCTACATATAGCAATATTCATGAGGAATCTATTGTAAGCTTCTCTTTTACTGCAGATAGCGCAGAGCAATGGTGTATTGCTTGCGGCGGCGTCTGGTTCAATTCTATAAGCGAAGGCTCTAATGGCAATTGTTGTGGTGATGATGGTGCAAGCGATAATTTCTGTTTAATAGGGGGCGGAAGCTGTGTTGCAGGAACTTACTATTCAGATCACTGTTCAGATGGTGTTAAGAACTGTGATGAGCTAGATATAGATTGTGGAGGTGCAGATTGTGGAATATGTGTTGATGTCAATTTAAATGCTCCGAATGGAAATCAATACATTAACGGGACCTATTCAATAGACTTTAACGTATATGCGTATCCTCCAGGCGATCTGCATGCAAAGATTGCATACTCATCAACACCAGGCTCCTTTGAAAACATAATAGTAAGCGATCTAAACCTGAGCAATTACCAAAACATACCACAACTCACATGCACAAGCACAGATTGGCGAAGCACAGTTAATTGTCGTTATTCATGGAATACAACAGCTGTCCCAGACGGCAACTACTATATTGATATAAATATATGGACCGAAGGTAAAGCGTTTGATATAGATTCCAGCGATTCTTCATTCTATGTGGATAATACTCCTCCAAGCACAACTGATAATGTGCTGGCAGGTTGGCAAACAAGCGATATAACTGTAACTCTCACATGTAGCGATGCTGGTTCAGGATGTTATGCTACATACTACCGTATTGACTTGGGAGATTGGCAAACATATACAGCATCATTCACAATAACAACCGATGGCAACCATAGAATAGATTATTATAGTGTAGATAACTTAGGCAATACGGAAAGTACAAAAACCACATACGCAGCTTTAGATAAGACACCGCCAGCAATAGATGTAAATTCTCCCTCGGAGAATGAAAGCTTTGAATCTGTTGCCTATGTAAGGTTTGATGTTGAGAAAGGCCAGGGTTCAGACATAAATATCCATTCTATAAGAGTTCTTATCGATGGTACGGATAGCGATGACTTTGATAGGTATTCCCACTGTGTTGAATCCGGCGGCAGTTATACATGTACATATTATGAGAGGGTTACGCTTACGGATGATTATAACCTTGCAATAATAGCTGCGGATATAGCAGGGCATGTTTCTCAGGTTGACAGAAACTTCTTTGTTTACACAGAATATAATTTGGAAGGGTATACTGTGGAGCCAAGCACCTCTATGGAAAGCAGTAGTTATTCTATGGCTGATGTGGGCTTAACCAATGTTGGAGGAAAAACTTGTTATGGTGACTATTGCATAGAGATAGGCTTTCCGGCAATACTTAGAAATATACCTCCAAGCTTGGTCTATACAGGTAATGAATACGGCTACTTTAGAGGCACGTTTTCCATAACATTCTATGCAAGCGATTATGAAATGGAAGAGTTGCATGCAAGATTTGCCTATTCCTCAAGCCAAGGAGCTTTCGAAAACATAATAGCAAGCGACTTAAACCTAAATAACTACACCAATATCACAAACCTTACATGTACTGGTACAGATTGGCGATATGCACAACTTTGTACATATTCTTGGGATACAACAACAGCATCAGACGGAAACTACTATTTA
>JAPDKC010000016.1 GCA_029258755.1 archaeon
TGGAGATTATATATAGATTAGTGTGATTGATTCTGATGGGAGCGATGTTAGCGGAGATGTTACGCCTAGTAATATAACCTCTTCTTGTCCAGCGGTGTTTAGCTTTACTCCGCAGAAGATTGGCACTTATACAGTGATTGCAAAGTTTATTTGTAATGGTAGCGAATGTGATTCTAGAAGTGTGAAGTTTCTCGCGGAGCAGGAGTTTCCGGAAACAAAGACTCCTGAACTAGAGCCATTGGTTGTTCTGTTTATTGCTTTGGTGGTTTTGGGGGTATTAGGAAGACGTAAATAAGCTTGCATGCTTTTTATTTGTTTCCTCCTTTTAATTTAAATAGAATATAGAATTAATCTAAAAATTATTCTAGTTTGAAGGTGATTATATGAGTTTGAAAAGATTGGATAGATTTGTTTGGGAAATACCAAAGCAGAACGATATGCTTGTTCCTGCAAGGATATACTCTAGTGAAGAAATGATTCAGGAGCTTATACGTGAGGAAAGCACCGATTGGAGCACATTAAGGCAGCTTAGAAATGTAGCTTGCTTGCCAGGGATTCAAAAGCATGCTTTGGCTTTAGCTGATTGTCATCCTGGCTATGGAGCTCCCATTGGCGGTGTAGCTGCAATGGATATAAATGAAGGTGTTATTACGTTCGGACTTATCGGTTTTGATATTAACTGCCTTGAGGGAAATGCAAAAGTTCTGGATGAATTTGGGGCGTACAGAGAGATAAAATACGAAAAATTCTGGCTAAAACGCAATGTGCTCTGCTTTTGGAAAAAGGATATCGAAATGGCAAGCGTTGTTAGGTTTCTGAAAAGAACGGATAAAAAGGCATGTAAGATAATTACTGAAACTGGCAGAGAGATTATTGCAAGCTTAGACCATCCATTTTTAACAAAAAGGGGGATGATAGAGGCAAAAAATTTAAAGAAAGGCAGCATGCTTGCGGTATTTCCATTTGAAGGCGTTCCTTTTGAAAAACCCAAAAATAAAACAATAGTGGATGAAAAGAAAATAAAAGAGGTTCTTAAAAAACATGGTTATAAAGACAAGGCCAAAATGAAGCAGGTAGTAGAAGAGCTCAAAAAAAGGGGGCTTCTGCCGCTTAAACTCAACAATGAAAAGGTGCCCTTTCTAATAAAGCTTATCGGGTATTCCTTTGGAGATGGACACGTATCGCTAACAAAGGAGTACGCGAATGTTTCTTTCTATGGAAAAGCAAACGACCTGCAGAACATACTCGATGATCTCAAAAAAGTAGGTTATTCCACGACAATTTATTCAAGGGAGAGAAAGCACAGGATAAATACCTCTTACAGAAAGGTAAGTTTTACCCGCACTGAACATAGCATCAACTGCGGAGCCCATTCCCTGGCGGCCTTGTTTATTGCTATGGGAGCGCCAGAAGGAAATAAGGCAAAGGAAGATTTTGAAATACCGCAATGGCTTATGGGAGCACCGTTGTGGTATAAAAGGCTTTTCTTAGCTTCATTTTTTGGAGCGGAGCTAAGCTCGCCGAAGACTGTTACAAAGCACGGCTACAACTTCTACGGACCTATACTTTCTATAAATAAAAAAGAAAATGCTGTAAAAAGTGGCAAAAAATTTTTGATGCAAATTAAAAAATTGCTAAGCGAATTTGGTGTAAAAAGCAGATTGATAAAAGAAAGAACCGAATACAAAAACAAAGCTGGAGAGGTTTCAATAAGGCTGCGCCTTCAAATATCAAGTGAAAACAAAAACCTCATCAGCCTGTACAAAAAAGTGGGTTTCGAATACAATACCGAAAAAAGGTTCTTGGGAAACGCTGCAATTCAGTATCTAACCTTAAAAGAGAGGATATTAGAGTTAAGGAAAAGGATAGAAAAAAAGGCTAAGGAGCTTAAAAGCAAGGGCGTTCCAAGCAGGGAGATAAAGAACATGCTCTGCCAAAAATACATAAATAGCCGATTCATAGAAAGGTGCATTTGGGAAAGGAGAAAAACTGCGCCAAGAATTTCATTCGTATTTCCAAAGTTCGAAGAATTTATAAAGGCCCGCACAACAGGTTTAGGCAAAAGCGGTGTTGTTTGGGAGGAAATAGCAAAAATTGAAGTAATTCCTTTCAGGAAAAAGGTATATGACTTCACACTTGGGCATAAAGCACACAATTTTATAGCGAATGGTTTTGTGGTTTCAAATTGCGGCGTCAGAACATTAAAAACACCGCTCAAAAAGCAGGATATAGAAGGGGTTAAAGAAAAGTTAGCGGATGCTTTGTTTGAAAATATTCCTGCTGGCCTAGGCAGCGAAGGTGAGCTACGCTTAAGCCCGAGCCAGATAGATGAAGTGCTCATTGGCGGTGCGGAATATGTTGTAAAACAAGGTTACGGGCTCAAAGAAGATCTCGAGTATATAGAGCTCAATGGAAAGGCACCTAACGCTAAGCCAGAGAATGTTTCGCAAAGAGCCAAACAAAGACAGTATAGGCAGGTTGGCACTTTAGGTTCTGGAAACCATTATTTAGAGGTACAGTATGTGGAAGAAATTTATGATGAAGAAGCGGCTAAAGCATTTGGCTTATTTAAGGACCAAATTTTGGTAAGCATCCATTGTGGCAGCAGAGCTTTAGGGCATCAGATAGGCATGGATTATATTCAGGTTTTGCGTAGCGCAACGAGGAAGTATGGAATAAGGATAAAAGACAATGAGCTTGTTTGTGCTCCAATACAAAGCGAGGAAGGCCAGCGCTATCTAAGCGCTGTAAACGCTGGCATAAATTGTGCTTTTGCCAATAGGCAAGTGTTAACACACCTTACAAGAAGTGTGTTTTCCAAGGTTCTTGGCATAGATGAAAAAGAGGTAAAAACGCTTTACGATGTTGGACACAATACAGCAAAAATAGAAAAGCATAGCATTGATGGCATAACAAAAGAAGTTCTTGTACATAGAAAGGGCTCCACAAGAGGCTTTGGTCCTGGAAGGGAAGAAATACCTGAAGAATATAGAAGTGCTGGACAGCCGGTGCTTGTTGGCGGTACTATGGGAACAGCAAGCTATATATTGGTAGGTACAGAAAAAGGAATGCAAGAATGCTTCGGGTCAGCTGTACATGGGGCTGGTAGAAAGATGAGCAGACATGCAGCAGTAAAAAGATTCAGAGGCGAGCAGATAGCAGCAGAGTTAAGGAAAAAAGGAATAATAATAAAGGCGCATTCTTGGCGTGGTGCAGCAGAAGAGGCACCGCAAGCGTACAAAGACATAGATGTTGTGGTAAACGTGATGCACGAAAGCGGCATAAACAAGAAAGTAGCTCGCTTAAGGCCTCTTATAACGGTGAAAGGATAAAAATTAACTTAGTAACTGTAAAAGGGAAAGATTTAAATATGATGAATGCGGTATTTTTATTATGCCTCGTATAAAAAACTTTCTATGCTTTGTACTTATTGCTCTTGTTTTATTCCCAATGGTTAGCTTTGCGGCTGATTGTAGCGATTTAGAGCTTGTTGTCACAGATGTTGATGTAAAAGAAGGAAGCACTGCAAGCTTTGCATTTTACCTCCATAATAACACTAACGAGCGCTTTTATATAGATAGGGTTAGCGCTTACGACTTTGCGGAAGGGATAATTACGCAAGCTTTGCGCTGGGATAGAGTTGCGCTTAGTGGGAGCGAAGCAAGCATTGTAATAAGCATAGAGGCGCCTGAAGGAGCTAGCGCTAAGGATAGAAATGCCTATGTTCAGGTAAGAGGACATTTCTTAAGCGGAAAGGTATGCCACTATCGCGATATAAAAGCTGTTTTTCCTGTTAGGGTTATAAAGGAAGACGCTTCTGAAGCAGTACCGGATTGTGGACACTTTGATATTGTTCTACCTTCCTCAATAAATATACATAACTTTGGTACCCTCGATTTTATAGTGGAAAATTATACCAGCGAAGATGCAAGGATTTATGTAAAAGGCGTGGGAGCAAGCGTAGATACAATAATGTATTTGATTCCTGCAAAATCGAGGGTTTATAAAACGCTCCGCATAGAAAGCGAGCAAACAAGCGCCCTAATTCTGTTCGATGCCGATTTAGGGGCCTGCGGAACCAAAAGCTATGAGCTTACTGTTCACAATGTTGTGTTTGAAAAACCTGAAGAAAAGCCAGATGTAGAGATGAGCTATTCTATAGCCAAAGATGAAAATGGCTACTTAGTTAGTGTAACCTTGAAGAATCTAAGCCAATTTGAGATCAACGGCATTCTTTATGCTGAAGTGCCAGAGAACTGGTATGCTGATAGCTTTGAGGTTATGCTTGCGCCTTTTGAAGAGGCAACAATAGATATGCGTGTAATTCCTGAAGAAAAGAGCGAAACACAAAGCTTCGATATTGTTTTCCAATATAACGGCAGCGAGGAACGGCTTTCTGTTCAGCTCCAAAAGGAAAAAAGAGAAGAACCATTTGCCATAGGCCTTACGACGCTTGTGGCTTCAGCTATTTTAGCAGGAATACTGGTTATGGTGATAATAATATTGATAGGAAGTACTACGAGCAAACGCATTAAGGAGCCTTGGCAAGAGGTGGTTTAATGAAAAAAATTTGCATAGTTTTGGCAGCTTTATTGCTTTTTACAAGCGTCTACGCATACAGCGGCTCTTACTCAAAGCTTATTAAACCAGGGGACACGGTAAAGCTATTGATACCATATGGCAAGTATGTAGATATTAATGATCTTAAGATAGAGGTAAACGGATGGCTCGCGCTCAACAGATTGGGCTTTGCGCCTTTGTGTCAGGGGACGTGCTGCTTATATAAAGATTTTTATATCTATGCTGAACCTGACAAAACACCAATAGGCAAAGTGAGGATATTTGCAGGAATCCCGAGGGTTTCTATATGGCAAAGCTTCGATTTTAGAGGCAGAAGATGGCTTATCCTAATAGCGCAAGGACATGCTAGCTATGTAAAAACAAGCGCTCCGACAAGGAGCATAAGAAGCTCTACTTTCTACCCTATGCGAAGCTTACGCAACTATCGCTCGCGCAGCTATTGGAAAAACTATAGCTTGCGTAACATATCAAGGTACAACTGGCATAGCTCTAAGCGTTACATATATAAGCCTTGGAGAATTAGAGGCAGCTTATACTACGGCCGCTATTCGAGATTTAGAATAAGGTAAAAATGCAAAATTGCAAAAGTATTTTAAAATATTCTACAAAACATTTTATTTAATTGTGCAAGCACACTGTGTCCCAGCACAGCTTGCATGAAGGGGAAGCAGCATACAAAAAGAGATGCTGGGGCATAAATGCTGCAGTGGCTTGCTTCTTTTAATATTTTTAAATCTAACCCTTAGTATTTGGTGGCGCTATGGCCAAAATACATAAGCCAAGAAGCGGTAGCTTAGCTTTCTACCCAAGAAAGCGAGCAAAGAAAGAAACGCCTAGCTTTAAGACTGTTCCTGGAAAAGAAGCTAGCGAAGTAAAGCCATTAAACTTCTACGGCTACAAGGTTGGGATGGCTCATGTTGTAGCCAGCGATATGCATAAAAAAAGCCCTAGCTATGGGCAGAAGGTTTCTATGCCTGTAACCATAATTGAGACGCCGCCATTAGCTGTTGTTGGTGTTCGCGCCTATGAAAAAACAACTGAAGGCTTAAGGGTTATAACTGAGGTTCTTGCAGAGGAGCTACCAAAAGAGCTCGCAAGGCGCATTAAAACATTGCGTAAGCATTTGGAAAAAAAGAAGGAGAAGAAAAGCGATCTTGGAAAGATAGAAAAGCTTGTTGAAGAGAAAAAGGTGCATGAGTTAAGATTGCTTGCATGCACACAACCAAAGCTAACTACTATAGGAAAGAAGAAGCCAGAGCTCGTTGAGATTCATTTAAGCGGACCTGTAGAGAAACAGCTTGAATATGCTAAAGAAAAGCTTGGAAAGGAGATAAGCGTAAGGGAAGCTTTTAAAGAGCTAGATTTTTTGGATGTTAAAGCTGTTACCAAAGGCAAGGGCTTCCAAGGCGTGGTTAAGCGCTTCGGAGTTAAGATGCAGAGGCCCAAATCTAAAGAAAGACGTGTTGTTGGTTCTATAGGACCCTGGCATCCGCCCACTGTTATGTGGACTGTACCAAGGCCTGGCCAGATGGGCTATCACACAAGGACAGAATACAATAAAAAGCTGCTTAAGATAAGCGATGACCCGAGCATAAATCCGAAAGGCGGCTGGAAGAATTATGGCATTATAAAGAATGAATATATAATAGTTGAAGGTTCTATTCCAGGTCCAAGCAAAAGGTGCGTTGCTTTTAGAAAAAGCATAAGGCCAGCGCCTTTAGAGCATCATAAAATAGAAGAGGTGTCGCTAATTGTCACCAAGTAAAGTAGCTGTTTATTCTATTGATGGTAAGAAGCTAAAAGAGATAGAATTGCCCAAGGTATTCTTTGCAGAGTTAGAGCCGGAATTAATAAGGCGAGCTGTATTAGCGATGCAATCTGCAAGGAGGCAGCCAAAAGGCACTAAAGAAGGCGCAGGCATGAAGGTAGCTGAATATCGTGGCTCAAGAGATCTGCCATTCTATGATAGAAGCATAAATGTTGAGCGTGCAAGGCTTCCAAGGCTCAAGAATAGAAGAACTCTGCTTGAAGGTCGCGTTGCCAATGTTCCGCAAGCTGTTGGTGGCAGACGAGCTCATCCGCCCAAGCCAGAAAAGAAGATCGAGGAAAGGATAAACAAGAAGGAGAAGAAAAAAGCGCTTATAAGTGCTATTGCATATACCAAGGAGAAGGAAGCAATAGCAAAAAGGCATAAGATTCCTGAAACAATACAACTGCCAATAGTTATTGAGGACAAATTTGAGCGCCTTAAAAAAACAAAAGAAGTGCTTCAGGTATTTGAAAAGCTTGGTATAGCTAGCGATATTATTTATGCCAAAGAGAAAACAAGGAAGCGCGCAGGCAAAGGTAAAGCAAGAGGAAGAAAGATTAAAAAGAAGAAAAGTGCATTAATTATTACATCGAAGGAAGCGCCTGTTTATAAAGCAGCTCGCAATTTAGTTGGCGTTGATATTTGCAGTGTAACAAATCTAAATGCTGAACTTTTAGCACCTGGCGGTATGCCAGGCAGATTAACAATCTGGACAGAAAGCGCTATAAAGAAGCTTAACGAGGTAATGCCATGAAAAAAAGCGAAACATCAAAAGAAGAGAAAGAAAAGCTTGGGAAAGAGATAAGCTTAGAGATACTTGGCACATTGCTTTATCCTCTAGTATCGGAAAAAGCAGTGGATAAGATAGAAAAGGAGAACAAGCTTACATTCATCGTTGCTAAAAACGCTAGCAAAAAAGATGTAAAAGAAGCTGTAGAAAAAGAGTTTAATGTTAAAGTAAGTAAAGTAAACATAATAAACGATACTAAAGGAAGAAAGAAGGCAATAGTAGCTATAGACAAGGCATATAAAGCGAGCGATATAGCGATGAAGCTTGGAATATTGTAAGGTGATTGATATGGGAAAAAGGCTTAGAGTACAGCGCTTAGGAAAAGGAGGTACAACCTTCAGAACAAGGAGAAAGGGAAGAATAGATATTGTTTATCCTACATATTTGAAAATGAAAGATAAAGCTATCAAAGGAGAGGTTGTTAGGCTTTTCAAGGAGCCTGGAAGAAACGTAGTAGTTGCTGAAGTGCTGCTTGAAGACGACAGCAAATGTTTTATGCTAGCTCCTGAAGGATTGCAAGTTGGCCAGATAATTGAGCTCGGCAAGGGGGCAAGCTTGGATATAGGAAATGTTTTACCGCTAGCAAATATTCCGGAAGGATGCCCTATTTTCAACATTGAAGCAGTACCTGGAGACGGCGGCAAGCTTGTAAGAGCTTCCGGAGCTTATGCTCTGCTGGTTGGAAAGGATGAAGAAAGCGCAATTATAAAGCTCCCCTCAGGCAAAACCAAAACGCTTAACCTTGAATGTAGAGCTACTATCGGCTGCGCGAGCGGTGGCGAGCGTACAGAGAAGCCTTTTATTAAAGCCGGCAAAAAGTACCACCACATGAAAGCCAAAAGAAAGAAGCATGTAAAGGTTAGGGGCGTTGCAATGAACGCTGCTGACCATCCATTTGGTGGTGAGCAGCACCACCCAGGTAAGAGTAAAAGCGTTAAGAGAGGTGCACCGCCAGGCAGAAAAGTTGGCCATATAGCTTCGAGAAGAACTGGTAGAAGGAAGAAGTAGGTGGTTTTATGCCAAAAGAGATAACATTTAGAGGCAAAACAATTGATGAGCTAATGAAGATGAGCTATGCAGAGTTTGCAGAGCTTTGCAATGCAAGAGCAAGGCGTTCATTGCTAAGGCATGGTATAGACAAAGCGTTGGAAAAGAAGATTAAAAAAGCGAGGGAAGCTCTTGAAAAAGGCGCTAAGGATCTAAAGCCAATAAGGACTCATCGTAGAGATACTGTTATAGTACCGCAAATGCTTGGTTTGAAGTTTGCCGTTCATAATGGTAAGGAATTCGTTGTTGTTGAAATAAAACCAGAAATGCTTGGTCATTATCTTGGTGAATTTGCATTAACAAGGAAGAAGCTTAAGCACGGTAAAGCAGGTATAGGTGCAACACGTTCAAGTACAGCGATAGCTAGGAAGTGATACCATGGTTAAGAGAAAATATCAGATACAGGACATCAACGAGAAGATATGTGCAAAAGCGATGCTCAAAAACAGACCTATAAGTTTGAAGTATGCAACAGAGATATGTAGGGAGATTAAAGGAAAGCCGGTTGCAAAGGCAGAGAAGTTTTTGCAAGATATTATAGAAAAGCGAAGATATCTTCCGCTGAAAAAATATAACAAAAAGGTTCCCCATAGAAAAGGTAAAGCACTATCTGGGCAAAAAGCTGGTAGATATCCTGTTAAGGCATGCAAAGCGTTCTTAGAGCTAATAAGTTATGCTAAAGCCAACGCTGAAAACAAGGGCTTAGATCCTGAAAAGCTCATAATAAAACATGTCTTCGCTTGTCAAGGTTATAGGCGTTGGAGCATCCAGCCAAAAGGTAGAATAGCTGGCAAAAGAAGGCGCAAAAAGAGCACGCATCTAGAAATAATATTGCAAGAGGTGCGCGCATGATAGAGCGTTTATTTGTAAAGCAAGAGATGAACAAGCTAAAGCTTGAGGATTACCTAAGGAAAGAGCTGAGAAGGGCTGGCTTTACCGGTGTTGAAGTTGTTAAAACACCAATAGCAACACGCATAATAATAAGCGTAACAAGGCCTGGTTTAGCAATAGGGAGGAAAGGAAAAACCATAAAAACGCTCACAAAAGAAATCGAAGAAAAATTTGGCCTTGAGAATCCACAAATCGAAATAAATGAAGTAAAAAATCCTATGCTAGATGCGAAAGCTTGCGTTGATAGAATAGTTGCATTGATTGAGCGAGGCTACTCTTGGAGAAGCGTTGTTTATAGAACAATTGAGGATATTATAGCAAGTGGTGCTCAGGGAGCAGAGATAGTATTAAAAGGTGTCCTTGCTGGCAAGGGAACGAGGAAAAAGAAGGAAAGGATTGCAAAAGGATACATGAAGAAAGCAGGCGAACAATCATATTTAGTGGATTATGCTAAAGGTGTTGCTGTACCAAAGCAAGGAGCAATAGGGGTTAAGGTCAGAATAATAAAGCCCGACATTGTTTTCCCAGATAAGATTAATGTTGAGGAATTGCTAAAGGAAAAGAAAGAGGAACCTGGCAAAGAGGAAAAAGAAAAGGCTGCAGAAGAAGCGAAGAAGGAAGAGGAAACGGAAAAGAAAACTGCAGAAAGTGCAAAAGAAAAAGAAGGAACAAAAGAAGTAAAGGAGGAAAAAGCAGAAAGTAAAGGAGAAGGTGAAGCTAAATGAAAGCTGCTGAGATTAGGGGCATGAGCGATGAAGAAGCCCTTGAACAGCTGGTAAAACTCAAAAAAGAATTGGCTAAAGAAAAAGCCATAATTGCTTCCGGCACTAGACCGGAAAAACCATCAAAGATTAGGAATATTAAGCGTGACATTGCAAGAATACTTACAGTATTGAATGAGCGTAAACGTTTAAAGAATAAAAAAGAGGTGAAAGTTGAAAGATGAGTGAAGTATGTCCTAAATGTGGGCAGCCAATAGAGCTCTGTGTTTGCGGCGAGATAGCAAAGGAATCACAAAAAATCCATGTACAAGTCACAAAGAGACGTTTTGGCAAAACGGTAACGCTAATCTCAGGCTTTGACAAGAGCGTTGACATAGAACAGCTAGGCAAAGAGCTTAAGAGAAAGCTTGCGTGCGGAGGAACCACAAAAAATGGTGTTATAGAGCTCCAAGGTGACCACAGAGAAAAAGTCAAGGAATTGCTCATAAAAATGGGCTATAAAGAGGAACTCTTAGATGTATAAAAAATACAATATAACAAAGAACAACCTACTAGCTCACGAGCTTATTGGCTTGTGGGCTAAGGTTGTTAAAAGTACAGATCCAAATAAAGAGGGATTAGCTGGCACAATCATCGATGAAACAAAAAACACAATAAAAATAGAAACAAAAAAAGGGATTAAAATGCTGCCTAAAAAAGAGATCGTGCTTGAAGTAAAGCTTCCCTCAGGAGAGAAAGCATGCATAGATTGCAAGCAGATAATGTTCAGGCCAGAGGATAGAACAAAAGTGTTTTGGAGGAAAGTAAGATGGTAGAAGAAAAGAAATGCAACGATAAGAAATGCCCTTACCATGGCAACGTTAAGGTTAGAGGTATGATGTTTACAGGGAAGGTTATAAGCGCTAAACCAACAAGAACAGTTACTGTAGAGAGGATTCTGTTAGAATATGTACCAAAATACGAACGTTACAAAAGAAAACGCTCGCGCATACATGCTCACAATCCACCATGCATAAATGCTAAGGAAGGCGACACTGTGCTTGTAGGTGAAACAAGAAAGCTTAGCAAAACAAAAAGCTTTGTTGTACTGAAGGTATTGGGTGAAGAAAATGAAAGCAATAAGCGCTAGCGCAACTAAGTGCTTAACACAAAAAACAAGGTGCGTTTGCACAGATAACTCCGGAGCAAAAGAGGTAGAGATAATTAGCGTTATAGGTCATAAAGGGAAAAAACGCATGAATCCAAAGGCAGGCATAGGTGACTTGGTAATAGTTGTTGTAAAGAAGGGTAAGCCAGAAATGCGTAAAAAAGTGGAAAGAGCTGTCATAGTGAGAACAAAAAAGGAGTATCGCAGAGCGGATGGCACAAGGATAAAGTTTGAGGATAATGCTGTCGTGCTCATAGATGAGAAAGGCCTGCCCAAAGGAAGCGAAATAAAGGGTGTTATAGCAAAAGAGGCCGCTGAGCGATGGCCCAAGTTAGCGGGCATAGCCCAGCAGATAGTATGAGGTGCTTTTCATGAGCTCGAAGAAGCCAAAAAAGCAAAGGAAGAAGCAGGCAACTATGCCTTTGCATCAAAGGAAACGTTTAGTTAGCGCACATTTAAGTAAGGAACTTAGAGAAAAATTAGGGATACGAAGCTTGCCTGTGAGAAAGGGAGATACTGTAAAAGTAATGCGCGGGCAGCACAAAGGAAAAACAGCCAAAGTTACTGCTGTTGATCTGCGAAAAGCGAGAGTTTACTTGGAAAACATCACCAGAAAAAAGGTTAATGGCAGCGAAGTGCCAATACCTTTCAACGCCTCAAACCTTATGATAATAGCATTAGACAGAAGCGATGAGAAAAGATTGAAAAGAGTTAAGGAAAAGGAAGTTAAAAAAGAGGAGAAAAAGAAGGTGAAATAGATGGCAAAAAAAGGCGGTTCAAAGGCAATGAAAAGGCACGCTGCACCAAAAACAATGTGGATAAGTCCAAAAGAAGGTAAATGGGCTATAAAACCTGAGCCAGGCCCCTATAATAAAGAAAGCTCCGTGCCCTTAGGCTTTGTGCTCAGGGATTTAATAAAGATTGGCGAAACAGCTAAAGAAATAAAATTCATACTAAAGCGAAGAAAGGTAAAGGTGAATGGCAAAGTAAGAACCTCTCATAAATTCCCTGTTGGTTTATTTGACATAATCTCAATAGATGGTCTGGAGCATGATTATAAGATGGTTTATGATCAAAAAGGTCGCTTAATACCTGAAAAGATAGAAAAGATGCAAACCATAGTTAAGCTCTCAAAGGTTGTAAAAAAGACATGTGTTAAAGGAGGGAAATTCCAGCTTACAACAAACGATGGTAGAAACATACTTACGGATGATAATAGCATAAAAGTACATGATACGCTTCAGTTAGAGCTCCCTGAGCAAAAATTGCTTAAAGTGCTAAAGATGAAAGAAGGAGCAAAAGTATACATAATTGGTGGAAGCCATGCCGGCGAACAGGGAATTGTAAAGGAGATACTGCCAGGAAGTGAAAGGAGACCAAAAATGATTACAGTAAAAGCAGGTGCCAAAGAGTTCCAAACACCTATTGAGTATGCGTTTGTGATAGGTGAATGAAATGAATCCAATGCGTGACATTAGAATCGAGAAGGTTGTAATCAATGTGGGCGTTGGCAAGTTCGGCGAAGAATTAGAGAAAGCAAAGAAGATCATAGAAAACATAACTGGTGCAAAAGCGGTAAAAACTAAAGCAAAAGTGAGGCAGCCAAAATGGGGAATAAGACCTGGTTTAGAGATAGGTGTTAAAGTTACTCTGAGAGGGGAAAAGGCCATTGAGTTCTTAAAGAAAGCATTAGAAGCCAAAGATTTTACTATAAAGGAAAGTCAGTTTGATGAAAATGGAAATTTTGCATTTGGCATATCAGAACATATTGAGCTGCCAGGTGTAAAATACGATCCTGAATTAGGGATTATTGGATTTGATGTTATTGTTGCTTTAGAAAGACCTGGTTACAGGGTGAAAAGGCGCAAATATCACAAATCTAAGGTTGGTAAAAGACATCGCATAACCAAAGCTGAAGCGATTCAGTTTGCTAAAGAAAAGCTCGGTATAAAGGTGGTACCATGAGCAACAAAAAAGAGAGAAAGAGATGGCGCAAGCCTTGCTCCATTTGCGGACGCTACGCTGGCGTTATGCAGCGCTATGGCATGGTAATCTGTTGGCGTTGCTTTAAGCACAATGCAGAAAAACTTGGTTTTAGGAAATATGACTGAAAAGGTGGTTAAATGAGAAACGACCCTATTGCTGATGCTCTTATCTCGATAAAAAATTGCGAGATGGTGGCAAAGAAGGAATGTATATGCAAGCCAGCTTCAAAGCTACTTGGCAGAATACTTGAAGTAATGAAAAAGTATGGTTACATAGAGGATTACGAATATATTGATGACAAAAAATCCGGAATCTACGTGGTAAAACTTTGGCAAAAAATAAACGAGTGCAAAGCTATCAAGCCAAGGTATAAGGTAAAAAAGAACGAGTATGAAAAGTTCGAAAAGAGGTATTTGCCGAGCAAAGATATAGGCATACTTATAGTGAGCACCTCTCAAGGGGTTATGAGCCATAAGGAAGCAAAGGAAAGAGGCATAGGTGGTCGTTTAATAGCATATGTTTACTAAGGTGTCGCAAGATGGAAAAGAGAATAGCATTGCCAGAGGGTTTTGAAGCAGAAATAAAAGGTTTAGCGATAACTCTGCGTTATAGTGGCAAAGAAGAAAGTAAAGTATTCAAAGCCAAAAATATTGAGATAAAGAAAGAAGATTCCGAAATAGTAGTTAAAAGCCTCAATGAAAAGAGGAAGACGCTAGCGGTAGTAAATACGATAGCAAAACATATAATGAATTTGGTTGCTGGTTTGCAGCACGGTTATGAATACAGAATGCGCATAATACACTCGCACTTTCCAATGAACGTACAGGTTTCTGGAAGAGAAGTAATAATATCGAACTTTGTTGGTGAAAAGAAACCCAGAAAAGCAAAGATAATTGGCCCAAACACAACTGTTGAGGTTAAAGGAAAGGAAGTAATAGTAAAAGGAACCAACAAGGAGCATGTTGGCCAAACAGCCGCAAACATAGAACTTGCAACTAGAGTTAAGCGTAAAGACCTGCGAATATTCCAGGATGGAATATATATTGTTGAAAAGAAGGTGCCTCAATATGGCTAAAAAAGAAGAGAAAAAAAAGGAGCTTAGAAAGCTCCAAGAAAAGATAAAAAAGAAGAGAAAGCCTACATTCAGAGGTCACTTTGGCAAGCGCTCGGTTAGGCGCAAAAGCAAGGAAAAGTGGGATAAATGGCGTGTCCCGCGAGGCGCTGACTTCAAACTAAGAAAGGAAGACGGTAAAGCTCCAAGCATTGGTTATAGAACATGCAAAAAAATAAGATATTTGCATCCTTCCGGCTACAAGGAAGTTCTTATACATAACGTAAAAGAATTGGAGGAAGCCGCTAGGCAGGAAAATGTTGCAGTAAGAATTGCATCAACCGTGGGTAAGAAAAAAAGAAGCGAGATTATAGAAGCCGCAAATAAGCTTGGAGTAAAAGTATTAAACGCGTGATCTAGATGAAGGCGGAAAAAGCAAAAGAAATAGCTGCAAAGCTATTAAAGGTCGGAAAAAACAAGATATGGATAGACCCAAATGAAACCGACAGCTTAAAGGAAGCCATAACCACTGACGATATCAGAGAGCTCATAAAAAGCGGCGTAATTAAAAAAAGGAAAGAAAGTGAACAAAGCAGGGCTCGCGCAAGAATGTTAGAGCGACAAAAGAAGAAAGGCAGGCGCAAAGGGCATGGAAGTCGCAAGGGCACAGCAAAAGCTAGAATAAAACCAAAGCGCGAGTGGATAAGCAAGGTTAGGGCTCAAAGAGCTCTGCTAAAGGAGTTAAAAAAGAAATATCCTGAAAAAGTAAAAGCAATTGGTTATAGCAAGCTTTATCGAATGATAAAAGGTGGTTTCTTCAAAAGCAAGGCACAGCTTGAGCGATACGTTATGGAGGCGAAATAGATGGCTAAAACCAGGAAGATAAAATTTAGGAGACGTCGTACAGGGCATACAAACTATAGGAAAAGGTTAGCACTACTTAAATCAAATAAACCAAGGCTCGTATTCAGAAAGAGTAATAGGCATTGCATAGTACAAATAATAAGGTATAAACCTGAAGGAGACGAAACATTGGTGCATGTTACAACCAAGCATCTTAAGCGTTACGGATGGCTTGGCAAAAGCAACCTTCCATCTGCATACTTATGCGGCTATTTAGCAGGTAAGATGGCGTTGAAAAAAGGAATAAGCGAAGCTATTCTAGATATAGGGCTGATAAGCCCTGTCCACAAAAGTATGCCATTTGCTGCTTTAAAGGGCGCTTTGGATGCTGGCCTAAAAATACCTCATGGTGAAGAAGCGTTGCCTGCTGACGATAGAGCTTCCGGTAAACACATAGAAGAATACGCAAAAATGTTAAGCGAGGATGAATTGAATAAAAGGTTTTCTGAGTATTTAAAAGAAAACATAGACCCTAGAAAAATTACTGAGATATTTGCTAAAGCTAAAGAATCTATAGATAAGGAGTTTGAAGGTGAAACCAATGAGTGAAGCAACAGAGCAAAGCGAGGAGCTAAAAGAATGGGTTCCAAAAACAGAGCTCGGCAAGCTTGTATTAAACGGAAAGATAAAATCGCTGGAAGAAATTCTTTTGTCAAATAAGCGAATCATGGAACCAGAAATAGTAGATTACTTAGAGCCGAATATGCAAAGTTTGGTAATTGATGTGAAAAAAACGGCTCGCGTAGTACGTGCTGGAAGAAAGTTCTCTTTTAGAGCGGCTGTGCTTATAGGAAACAAGAATGGAATTATAGGTCTTGGAATAGCGAAAGATAGAGAAAGGCTTCCAGCCATAAAAAAAGCCGAAAAAAATGCAAAGTTGAACCTTATATTGGTAAAGCGAGGTTGTGGTAGCTGGGAATGTGCTTGCAACACCGAACACTCGATTCCCTTTAAGGTTACTGGCAAATGTGCCTCGGTAAGAGTAACACTTATGCCAGCACCAAAAGGCGTAGGCCTTGTTGTTGGAAGCAAAATAAAGCCAGTAATGGAATTTGCAGGAATAAAGGACGTATGGAGCAAAACGAAGGGCAGTACATCAACAACCCTTAACTTTGTTAGAGCTGCTATAGATGCTCTAAGAAAAACGACTAAGGTTAAAGCATCGGCAGATATGGAAAAGAAGCTTATGAAGGTGAGCAAATGATTGCATGCATTAGAGTACGTGGCACAGTGAATGTAAGGCAAGATATAGAAACAACACTAAAGCTGTTGCGCCTCACAAGAGCCAATCACCTAGTGCTCTTGCCTGAGAAAAAAGACACAATAAAGATGCTTCAAAAAGCCAAAGATTACATAACTTGGGGCGAAATAAACAAAGAAACCCTAATAAAGCTTTTGCAAAAAAGAGCCAGGTTGCCTGGGAACAAACGCCTTACATTAGAGTATCTGAAATCACACCAAATAAACTCATTTGAAGAGCTCGCAGATGAGGTTCTAAAAGATGTAAAGGTTTTAGAAAGGTTAAACATAAAGCCTGTTTTTAGGATGAGGCCTCCGAGCAAAGGTTATGAAAGAGGCGGTATAAAAAAGAGCTTCAGGGTTGGCGGCGCTTTAGGTTATCGCGGCGAAAAGATAAATGATCTTATATCAAGGATGCTCTAAGGTGAAAGTATGGTTGTGAGAAAAAGAAAGAAGAAAAACAAGTTGCGCGGCAAAAGAACCCATGGCAAGGGAAATACAAAAAATAAACGTGGCGCTGGTTGTAAAGGAGGGAGAGGCCGAGCTGGCTCAAAGAAGCATAAGAAGATGTTATATGCTTTAGTGGAAGGAAGAAAATATAGATTAAAGCCTAAGCCTAAGGGCAAAGCCATAACTATTGAAGAGCTAAACAAGATTGTAGAGGATCTAAAAAAGCAGAAAAAGGTTAGCTATGAAGGCGACTACATATTAATCGATGGCAAAGCGCTTGGATTTGAGAAAATATTGGCAAGAGGCGTTCCTGAAGAAAAAATGAAGATAATTAATGCTAAGCTCTCGGAAAGAGCAAAAAATCTTTTGTTGGATTATGGAAGTGTTATAGAAGAAGTTGCAGAAGCTAAAAAAGAAGCAAGCAGTGAGAAATAATGAGTTTTATGGAGCTCGTAAGCAAGATATGCTCTATAATCCCTGAAGTCAAGAGACCTGAGGTTGAAGTTCCGCTAAAAAAGCGCATTATGTGGAGCTCTGTGGCTCTGCTTATATTCTTTATTATGGGCAATATAACGCTTATAGGACTTGCAGAAGAAACAAAGACAACATTAGTTCAATTTCAGGAAATATTGGCAAGCAGGGTTGGAACTCTTCTAACAGCCGGTATCGGTCCAATTGTGCTATCCTCTATTATGCTCCAGCTTCTCATCGGAGCAAAGATTATAGAGATTGATTTGGCTGACCCCAGAGGCAGAGCAACATTTCAGAGCTTACAAAAGCTTGGCGCTATTCTATTCTGTTTCTTCGAGGGCTTCGCTTATCCCCTTAGCGGCTGGCTAAAAGGCGATCCCTTGCTTTTAGGGCTTCAGATTGCATTTGGCTCTATAATCCTTTTTTATTTGGACGATCTTGTTGGCAAATATGGTATTGGCTCAGGCATAGGGCTTTTTATCGCTGGCGGTGTAACCTCGCGATTCTTCTGGCAAGTGTTTAGGCCTGCGGGCATAGGTGCGCAAGAAGGGGGCTTGCTACCAGGCTTTATCGCCTCTTGGTTTGCTGGGCAACCACAATATTTAGCGCTCCTGCCCTTGCTTGTAGCGATTGCAATATTTTTGGTTGTTACATATGCACATGCTATGCACGTGAATATTCCTATCACGATGGGTAGAAGAGGCTTAGGTGGCCGATTCCCAGTGAAGCTTCTTTATGTATCAGTAATACCTGTAATACTTTCGGCAGCTTTATTTGCAAACTTTGTTATTATCACCTCTGTTGTTAGAGATGTTCCTCTTATTGGAGATTTTATGCGTTATCTTACTTGGGCTACAGGCACACCAATAAGAGAAAACCTTCTCCCTAGTGAAAACCCAGGCAGATGGGCAAAGTTTGATACATCTGTGTACAATCTTTTTGAACGCGTACTTGTTCAAGTAGGAAATTACGGTATTGGTGCAATATTTGAAGAAAGTTTGGCTCTCAACATAATCCAAGGAATACTCTACATGATTTTTCTTATAATATTCTGCATAATATTTGGTAAGTTCTGGGTACTTATGGGTGGCCAGAGCCCGGAAGATATAGCTCATCAGCTAGAAAGTTCAGGAATGTACATACCCGGCTTCAGAAGGGATAGAAGAATTATAGAAAAGATTCTCAATAGGTATATTCCAACAATAACTATAATCGGCTCGGTATTTGTAGCTCTGCTAGCGGGAATAGGAAACATGGCTCTAGGCGCCCTAGCTTCAGGCACAGGTATCCTTCTTACGGTAGGTATTGTGTATAACCTTTATGAACAGCTAGCAAGAATGCAATTGAAGGAGGTGCATCCGCTACTAAAGAGGTTGCTGCGCTGAAAAGGGAAAAAGAAACTTTTTTATAATATTGCAAGGAATGTTTTATATATTCGCTTACATTTTTTGCAATTATTTCGGGTTTTTCGGTGTTTACATGGTGTATATAACTCCAGAAGTGGACTTGCTCATAATTGCGTTTGCAATAGTAATAATATTCAATCTTATAAGCAGAGCTGTGCGAAACAAAGTGCTTGGCAAAGGACATATGGAAGAGATAAAGAAAAAGCAGGCAGAATTCAAAGAGCTGATAAAAAAGACCGATAAGAAATCGCAGGAAAGATTAAAGGAGCTCGAACATGAGCTTCTAGAGATGAATCTGAAAATGATGAAAGCATCGTTTCCAACAATGCTATTATCGCTTGCGGTTATAGCGTTGGTCTGGCCTTTCTTACAAGCGGAATACGGCACTTATAGCTTTCCTCTTGTGGGAAGCTGGATATGGTATTACATTGTTGTTTCTCTTGTGCTTTCCATAATAATCTCCAGAATTTTTAAATAGTGATTCCAATGCCGACACCTGGAGAAAGAACAAAAAAGAAGAAGTATCGCAGAACTCCTGGCGGAAAAACAAAAGTTTATTTCGAGAGAGATAGGCATGGCAAGGCAAGCTGTGCTTTATGCAATGCAAAGCTTGCAGGCGTGCCGAGACAAGATGAGGTAAGGAAATTAAGTAAGACTGAAAAAAGACCTAGCGTGCCTTTTGGTGGCGTGCTTTGTAATAAATGCAGAACAAGCGTTATAGAGGAAGCGATAAAGATTAAAGAAGGCATAAAAAAGCTAGAAGAATGCAAGATAGGAAAGAGGCAGTATATAGAGCAAGCTTTAAAATTATTGGAATAAAAAGATAAGTTAGAGAAAAAAGGTTTTTTGGATGATCATATGTTTAAGTGGGTTGCCAGGTAGCAACACATCAAGCATAAGCAAATCGCTTGCGCTTCAACTTGGCATGAAGTACATGCCAAAGGAAGTAATACTCAAAAAGATTGCATCACAAGTAAAAAAAGATATAGCAGAACTTGAACAAGAGATCGCAAGCGAAACGTTTGTAAAAAAGCTGAGGGAACTTATCCTAAAGGAAGCAAAGAACAACAATGTCATACTGGATTGGCCCTTAGCATGTTGGGTGATGAACGAAGCGGAGCTTAAAGTGTTTCTTTATTCAAGTGCTAAGAGAAGGGCTGAAAAAGTTGTGAAAAGGGAGAAGCTTCCATTCAGTGATGCAAAAGAAAGAATAGAGAAGGAAGAAAAGGAGCTTAGGCAAAATATGCTTAAGTTGCTTGGCATTGATATCTACGATGTAAAAAACTTTGATCTTGCAATAAACCTAGATAAGGTTGATTTGGAGGGTGCCGCTAGCACAATAATACGCTACCTAAAAAACTTGAGGAAAGGGTGAAAAGATGGCTGCCATCGAGCCAGGAAGGGTCTGCTATAAAACCAGAGGTCGCGATGCTGGCAGAAAAGTAGTTGTGCTAGAGGTTAGTGGCTGTTTTGCAACAGTGGTTAAAAGGAGTGGTAAGAAGGAGAGATGCAATATAAGGCACCTTTTCCCCTTAAGAGAAAAACTTGATGCTAAGATGCCTTTAGAGGAACTGATAAAAAAGCTATGAAGTGATGATTATGGCTGAAAAGAATAAGGAACAATCAAAAGAGCAGATTAGGTATATAGTACGTATAGCTGCCAAAGATCTCAACGGCACGGAACCCATATATAAAGCCCTCACCGATATAAAAGGTATTGGACATAGAACTGGAATGATATTTGCTAGAGTGTTTGAAAGAGAAACTGGTATAGCATTTGATGAAAAAATAGGAAAGCTCAACGATGAACAAGTTAAGCTGCTTGAATCTATAATTAAAGACCCTTTAAAGTTTGGCGTGCCTGAATGGGCACTAAATAGAAGAAAAGATTTCTATACTGGTGAAACAAAGCATCTAACCGCTGGCGATCTGGACTTTGCTATTAGAGAAGATATAAAGAGGCTCAATAAGATAAAGAGCTATCGCGGCCTTAGGCATGCATGGGGCTTGCCTGTTAGAGGTCAGCGCACAAGAAGCACGCATAGGGGCAAAGGACCTACTATAGGTGTGCACAGGAAAGAGGCAAGGCAATCTGGCAAGAAGAAGTCTTAGAAAGTAAGTAAAAGGTGATTGGATGGGAGATCCAAAAAAACCCAAAAAAACCTATGAAAGACCGAGAAAACCTTGGGTTAAGGATGAAATTCTGCTAAGAAATCAGCTTTGCGAAAAGTACGGATTGAAAAACAAGAAGGAGCTCTGGAAGGCAGAGGCATTCCTGAGAAGGAAGAGAAAGGCTGCAAGGCAGCTTTTGGCAATGCCTCTAGAAAGTAGGCTAGAAAGGCAGAAGGAGCTCATAGAAAGTTTAGTAAGGTATGGTTTGCTGAAAAAGGATTCAACACTTGATGATGTGTTAAGCTTAACTGTCGAGGATATTCTGGAAAGGCGGCTGCAAACTATTGTATGGCGAAAGGGGTTAGCAAAAACAATAAAACAAGCAAGGCAATTAGTAAGGCATGGCCATATAGCAATAAATGGAAAGCGCGTAACAGCACCCGGATATTTGGTAAAGAAAAAGGAAGAAGATAGCATAACCTATTTCAAACCGGAGATTGGAGAAAAGATAAAAGCGATGGTAGCTTCAAAAGAAGCTAAAGGTGGTAACAAATGAGTGATGTTAAAAGAGAGGGCATAGTGCATATATATTCCTCCCATAATAACATACTTATGCTACTCACAGATATAACAGGGGCTGAAACACTGGCAAAATGCACAGGTGGTATGGTTGAAAAAGCAGACCATAAGCAAGGCACACCATACACAGCGATGAAGGTTGCTGAAGTTATAGCAAATAAAGCCAAGGAAAAAGGCATCGAAACGGTAATAGTAAAGGTTCGTGCTCCCGGCGGCAACAAGAGTTTGTCACCGGGTAAAGGAAGCGAAGCGGCAATAAGAAGCTTAACAAGGAACGGTCTTAAGATTAAATCTATAGAAAATGTTACTCCAATACCTCATGATGGGTGCAGAAAAAAGAAAAAATTTAGGAAGAAATAAAAAGGTGTGTGAGATGAACATTAAGAAGGTTTTTGAGGAAGGAAACCAAGTTAAGCTCATGGTCACTGGCACAAATATAGCTTTGATGAACGCTATAAGAAGAACCGCTATGACTGAGCTTCCTGTGTTAGCGATAGAAGAGCTAGCTATACATAGAAATGATTCGGTGCTATTCGATGAATATATTGGTGCCAGACTCGGGTTACTCCCATTGAAAACGGATCTAAAAACGTATAAGCTCGGCGACAAAGTGAAGCTTGTGTTAAAAGAGAAAGGGCCTAAGGTAGTTACTGCTGCTGACATAAAGGCAAGCGATCCTAGCGTCGAAGTGATAAACAAAGAAGTGCCCATAGCGAAGCTTCGTGAAAATGAAGAGTTATTCATAGAGATGCTTGCTGTTGTTGGAACGGGCAAAGAGCATGCAAAATGGCAACCAGGCTTGATAGCTTACAATGAGGTTCCTAAGCTGGAAGGCAAAGTGAGTGAAAGAGAAGCAAGAGAAGTTACTAAAGCATGTCCCAAAAAGATTTTAGAATTTAAGGCCGGTAAAATTATTATAGAAAAACCTTACGAGTGCGATCTTTGCGGATACTGTGAGGTTGCTAGTAAGGGCAAGCTAAAGCTTGCACCAGCAAGCAACAGCTTTATATTCACGGTAGAAACATATGGATCATTAAGCAATCAGGAAATCTTGGAGAAAAGCGCTGAAATTCTTGAAGAAAAATGTAAAGAATTTGCGGAAGAAGTGAAGAAAAAGTTAAAATAAAGCGGGAGTGCCCGAGCGGCCAAAGGGGCAGGACTTAAGAATCAAGCTCAATTAAGTGATCCTGTGGCTTAGTGCCTTCGGCGGTTCGAATCCGCCCTCCCGCATCTAAAACTCTGGTGATCCTATGGCAAAAAAACTGAGGAAAAAAACCAGTACTGTTGAGCTTATAAGAATGCTCAAAGCAAAGTCTAGGGAAACAAAGCAGAAATTTTGGCGTGATTTAGCTGAGCGTTTGCAGAGACCGCGGAGAATAATGCCAGCTGTAAACATAGAAAAGATAGAGAAGCTCGCGGGCAAGCACGGAGATAAGCTTTTCATAGTGCCTGGAAAATTGCTTGGCAAAGGAAAGCTTAGTAAAGCGGTTAGAGTTGCAGCGTTTTCCTTCAGTAAAAAGGCAAAAGAGCAGGTGGAATCTAACAAAGGCAAGCTTTACACTCTTAAAGAGCTTTTAGATATGAAGGTTAAAGGGAGTGAGGTTTTTATTGTTCAGTAAAGAGTGATTCCTATGGCTGTTATAAACGCTGAAAACCTTGTACTTGGCAGGTTAGCGAGCATTGTAGCGGAAAGAGCGCTTAAAGGCGAAACTATAGATATAGTGAATGCTGAAAAAGCCATAATAATAGGGCATGAAAATAGTATTGTGGAAAAATGGAAGAGAAGGATTGATCTAAGCGCTAAAGGTAATCCAAGAAAGGGACCAAAATTTCCAAAAAGGCCTGATAGAATGCTAAGAAGAGCTATTGCAGGCATGCTACCTATGGAAAGCATACGCGGAAGAAAAGCGCTGAAAAGAGTGCGTGTATTTATAGGCATACCTGAAAGATTTAAAGATCAAGAGCTTGAAACTATTAAGATAGCCCAATACAATGGCAAGGAAGAAGCAATCACTTTAGGGGAATTAAGTAAAAAGCTTGGAGGAAAGTGGTAACATGGCAAAAAAAGGGAAAAAGCTTGGCATTACTTCCAAAGCAAAGAAGAAAACCGCTGTTGCAAGGGCATCTATAAGAGAAGGTAAAGGACGCGTTAGGATAAATAAAAAGAGCTTAGAAACTATAGAGCCAAAGTATTTGAGAATGTTCATAGCAGAGCCGCTTGCGATAGCTGGCGATATAGCAAAAAAGGTAGATATTGAGGTAAGCGTTAAAGGCGGGGGCTTTATGGCACAAGCGGTTAGTGCAAGGAGCGCTATAGCAAAGGCCTTAGTTGCTTATACCAAGGACAAAGAGCTTGAAAAGCGGTTTAGAGCTTACGATAGACTCTTGCTTGTTGATGATCCAAGGAGGAAAGAGCCTAAAAAGCCTCTTGGAAGGGGCGCTAGAGCCAAAAAACAGCTTAGCAGAAGGTGATGTAATTGCTTATTCCCGTAAGATGTTTTTCTTGTGGTAGAGTAATTGGTGATCTGTACTACAAGTTCAAAGAAGAGGTTGAAAAAGGGAGGCATCCTAAAGAAGTGTTAGATGAACTCGGGGTAAAGAGATACTGCTGCAGACGCATGCTACTTTCGCATGTTGAAGTGATAGATGAAGTGCTAAAATACAAAGGATAGGTGAAAGCATGGTAGAAAAAACACTAATACCTGCAAAGGAATATTTAAAGGCAGGCATACATATAGGAGCGAAATTCAAGACCGAAGGAATGCGCAAATTTATATTTAAAAAAAGACCAGACAAGCTTAAGGTTCTAGATATAAGCACTATAGATGAGCGAATAAGGATTGCAAGCAGGTTTTTAGCTTCTTTTCAACCAGAAAAGGTTGTTGTTGTGTCGCAGAAGGAATACGGACAAGTTGCTGTTAAAAAGTTTGCAGAGCTTACAGGAGCTATAGCGTTTACAGGCCGCTTTGTTCCCGGAACCTTTACAAACCCTCAGTACAGAGACTTTGTTGAGCCAGCGGTTGTTGTTGTTACAGACCCCAATATAGATAAACAAGCTGTAAAAGAAGCTGCTGCTCAGCATGTTCCTATAGTTGCACTTTGCAGCACAGATGACAAAACCGCTTACATAGATTTGGTTATTCCTTGTAACAATAAAGGGCGGAAAAGCTTAGCGCTTGTCTACTGGCTCCTAGCAAGAGAAGTTTTAAAGGCAAGAGGAGCTATTAAAACCGATAAGGAATTCACCGCAAAACCAGAGGAATTTGAGTTTACCGCACCTTCCCTTGAGTCCAAAAAATAGCTAAGCATTAATTTATTTTCCTTGTTATTTTTTACTATGAAGGTTAGAGAACCTGCTGTTGCTGGCCAATTCTACCCCGGTTCGGAAGAGGAATTATTAAGCATGCTAAATCGCTTTTTTGCAAGAAAAGCTAAAGCAATTGCTAGCGAAGTTATAGCTCCGCACGCTGGCTATATATACAGCGGCCAAATAGCTGCAGAAAGCTTTAAGAGATTAAAAAAAGCAAAAACAATTGTGATTCTATGCCCTAACCATACTGGTTTAGGGAGCGAGATAGCTGTAAGTGAAAGTGAAGCTTGGCTTACGCCATTGGGCAAAGTTTACTTAGACACAAAGCTTGCCGAGCAGATAGTAGAAAAAAGCAGTGCAACATTTGATGAGCTAGCACATATAAGCGAGCATTCAGCAGAAGTGCAAGTTCCATTTATACAATATCTTTTCAGGGACTCCAAAATCTTACCTATAACCATAGGCACAGATAATTTTGACTTATTAATAGAGCTTGCTAATGCTTTGGCGGAAGCCTCCAAGAAAACAAAATTTTCCTTGGTTGCTTCAAGCGATTTCTCTCATTTTGTGCCCCTTAAATTCGCAAAACAGAAGGATCTGAAAGCGATAGAATTTATAAAGAAGCTAGACACTGAAGGATTCTATAACTTTGTTACAAAAAACCGCTTAAGCATCTGTGGCTATGCGCCAATAACAGTTGCTATGCATTACTGCAAATTGAAAAGAAGAAAAGGTGCAAAGCTCGTAAAGTATGATACTTCTGCCAGGGTTACAGGAGACAAAAGCAATGTTGTTGGATATGCAAGCATTATTTTTGTATAAGAAGCTGGTTAAAACTTTTTTGTAAAAAATTAACTACTTGAGGTTTAAAGGTTTAAATGTAACAATTATAAATAAAATATGCCTAATAATAATGGCAAAAAGAAAGATTTTAAAAGGGTGAAAACTTTTAATTTATGGGAATTATAAAGGCGGTAATATGCAAAATGAGGAAATAATCAGGTTATTTCAGCGTTTAGGGCTGACTGAATATGAATCCAAAACCTTAAATGCGCTTATAAAGGTTAAAGAAGCCAAAGCTCCTGAGCTCTCTCGCTTAGCAGAGGTTCCTAAAACCCGAGTTTATGATGTGTTAGAAAAACTTATGGAAAGAAATCTTGTAATAGAGATGCAGGGTAGACCCAAACGGTATAGAGCAAACGAGATAGAAAAAATATTTGATATGCTTATTGATGAAAGACGCAAAGAGTTAAATGAACTAGCGCAAGCCGTTGAGAAAGCAAAGAAGGTAATTCAAGCCAACAAGATTGAAGACGCAAAGGTAAGCCGCGTGCTTAGGGTTAAAGACATCCATGATTTAGCAAAAATAATAGCCCAAGAGCTCCAAACAGCGAAAGATTCTGTAATAGGCTTTGCAGAGATTCTGCCAAAGCATACAACGCTGAGAAGAGCATTTCAAGAACTAAAGGCAAAGAATGTAGATATCAAGCTTTTGCATCCAAAGGCAGATGAGCTCGCAGAGCTAGCAAAACATGGCGTAGATATAAAAAAAGCCGACCATGGGCTAGAAGCGTACATCGTGGATGGAAAAAAATTGATTATATCCCTTAGTGATTTGAAAAAGGAGCAGGGCGAATACAGCTTTGCGATATGGCATGGAGCACCAATAATAGAACCTCTAAAAAGGCATTTCGAACAGCATTGGTCAAAATAGCTGTAAAGCCAAATTTACTCTAATTTTTAAAACTATTGGTATTTAACTAAGAGTATGCAAGAGCTTGAGAAAAAAGCATATAAGTATGCAATAAAAAATGCTTATTTGCACGATGGCAAAGCTGATTTAGGGGCTGTTATAGGGAAGATAAAGGCATTAGCCCCTGATATCGAGATAAAGGAAGCTATAGAGTATGCTAAAGCTGCTGTTGAAAAGGTAAATAGCATGCAATTTGATGAGATAAAAGCAGAATATGAACGCTTTGAGAGGGAGGAGGGCTTTGAATTAAAGCCTGTAGAGAAGGAAGATAAGCTTCCTGAGCTTCCATGGGCGGAGCAGCAAGAGGTTGTTACAAGGTTTGCACCAAACCCAAATGGGCTAATGCATCTTGGCAGCGCAAGAGCCGCAATACTAAGCCATGAGTATGCAAAACGTTACAACGGAAAATTTCTGCTGAGGTTTGATGATACCGATCCTAAAGTAAAAACACCCATTCCCGATGCGGAAAGATTATTTAAAAGGGATTTAAAATGGCTAAAATGCGATGTTTACAAAACCTACTTCGCAAGCGACAGATTAAACATTTATGAGGAATATATGCGAAAGCTTATTGAGATGGGCAGAGCATACGTTTGTGTTTGCGATCCTGAAGAGTGGCGTACTAGGATAAAGGCACAAAAAGCTTGTCCTTGTAGAAATTTAAGTCCAAAGGAGCATATGGAAAGGTTTGAAAGGATGGTAAGGCATGAATTCAAGGAAGGTGAAGCTGTTCTTAGAATAAAGACGCTCTTGAGCCATAAAGATCCTAGCGTAAGGGATTGGTGGATCGCAAAGATCGTTGATGAGCCCATGCATCCAAGAGTTTCTAGCACGCAGCACGTATGGCCAAGCTATAATTTTGCATCAGCGATAGATGATCATTTGCTAGGTGTTACTCTTATTATAAGAGGTCAGGAGCATCAACAGAACGAAACAAAACAGATGTTTTTGTATAGCTACTTTGGCTGGGAGTATCCGCATACCATATACACAGGCAGGGTGATGCTTGAAGGTGCTGTGCTTTCAACATCTAAGATAAGGGAAGGTATAGAAAAAGGCATATATATTGGCTGGGATGATCCTCGCTTAGGAACTATTGCAGCATTAAGAAGGCGTGGCTTCCAAGCTGAAACCATAAGGAAGGTAATACTGGACATTGGAATAAAACCAAGCGATACAACTATTGAATGGAATACGCTGGCTGCTATAAATAGAGAATTTATAATCAATAGAAGCGAGCGCGTAAGTGTTATAGAGGAACCTTTTAAGCTTATAGTAGAATATGCGCCTGCAAAACAAGTAAAAACGGACTTTGGCACAATTCAGCTAAACGAAGGTTTGCAAGATTTTATAGTGGAAAAAAAGCATATTGAGAATAAGCTTAATGCTATTGTTAGGTTACGTAATGCTTACAACGTAAAGATAAAGAAGATAACAGCCTTACAAGCGTTTGCAGAATATGTTGGAGACGAAAAGAGAGAGCCGATAATTCCTTGGATAACAGAACCTGTAGAGATAGAAATAATGATGCCTGATGCCAAAAAGATAAAGCGTGTTACAGACAAGCGCATTCTTCGCAAAAAAGTGGATGAAACATGCTACATAGACAATCTTGGCTTTGTAAGAATAGATAATGTGACAGAGACAAAGGTAGAAGCATGGTTCGCGCATCGCTAGCGACTTTACAAAGCATTTTAAAACTTCCCATGTAATAAATTAAGTAAGCGAGCGGCTTATTTTACCGATGAAATATTTGGAGGTGTGGTTTTATGGAATTTAGCGTTCCTGAGGAGCTGATGGCAGAGCAGCTCAGAGTACTTGAAAGAATCAAAGAGAAAGGTAAGCTTAAGGTTGGCGTTAATGAGGTTACAAAAGCTATTGAAAGGGAGCAAGCAAAGCTTGTGTTTATAGCTAAAGATGTTGATCCAAAAGAGATTGTGATGCATCTGCCAGTATTATGCGAGGAAAAGGGCATACCTTATACCTATGTAAATAGCAAGAAGGAGTTAGGTGAAAAGGCAGGCATAGATGTAGCAGCAAGCAGCGTTGCTGTTATAGACCCGGGAGCAGCAAACAAAGAATTTGCTGAACTGGTTAAAAAGATAAAGGAGCTTAAGGAAAAGAAGGAAAGAAAGGAAAAAGCACAGTAAAGGTGGCTTAAATGAGCGAAGGAACGCCGGCTAAGGTAGTTGAGATAATAAAAAGAACAGGCGTGCAAGGCGAAATTGTGCAGGCGCTTGTGCAGATACTAGAAGGTCCTGAAAAAGGAAGGATAAAAAGGCGTAATATAAAGGGAAACGTGCGTTTAGGAGACGTAGTAATATTGCTCGACACAGAGATTGAAGCAACAGAAATTAAGGAGGTCTAAAGGAATGAAATGTTCCTTTTGCGGCAAAGAGATAAAGCCTGGCACAGGCATCATCTTTGTCTTTAAAACAGGAAAAAAACTTAATTTCTGCTCTAGGAAATGTGAAAGAAATATGCTTGTGCTGAAAAGAAAGCCCACAAAACTGAAATGGGCGAAAAAACAAAAAAGCTAAGGAGTGATTTTGTATGCTCCAAAGAACGCTTATAATCCTAAAGCCCGATGCGGTAAAAAGAGGGTTTGTAGGCAAGATAATATCGCGGTTCGAGGAAAAAGGGCTTAAGATCGTTGCTATGAAAATGGTTCAGCTCGACAAGAAACTTTGGAAAAGCATTATGAAGAGCATAAGGGCAAGCCTTTTTTTGAAAGCTTGGTAAACTTTATGCACAGTGGCCCTGTAATACTGGCTATACTTGAAGGCTTCGATGCTATAAAGGTTGTAAGAAAGCTTGTAGGCAAAACAAATGGCAGAGAAGCAGAGCCTGGAACAATAAGAGGCGACTTTTCTATGAGTCAGCAAAATAACCTTATTCATGCGTCCGCTGACGAAGAAGTTGCAGAGCGTGAAATAAAGCTTTTCTTTTCACAGGATGAGATTCTAAGCTATAAAAAGGATGAAGAGCTTGTTTATTCCAAAGATGAGCTAGAGAAGCTTAAAGGCGGTTAGATGATTGTCAAGGTAAAGAAGCTTTCCAAAGACGCTAAACTGCCTGAGAGAGCGCTTAAAGGCGATGTTGGCTTTGATTTGTTCTCGAATGAAGAAGCTGTTCTAAAACCAGGTGAGTGGAAGCTTATAGGCACAGGGTTGAAGATAGCATTGCCAGAAGGTTATGAAGCGCAAGTAAGGCCCAAAAGTGGCTTAGCGCTTAATCATGGCATAACAGTGCTCAATACGCCAGGAACAATCGACTCTGGCTACAGAGGGGAGATAAAGGTAATATTGATAAATCTAAGTGATAAGGAGTTTAAGATTGAGAAGGGGCAAAAGATAGCCCAAATTGTCTTTAATAAGGTTGAAATACCTGAGCTGCAAGAAGTTGCAGAACTAGATACAACAGAGCGTAACGAAAGAGGCTTTGGCTCAACGGGCCTTCATTAAGTTTTTTATGTAAGACAGAGTTTTAGTTTTAAAAAGAAAGAACTTATTGTAGTGGATAACAATGATTAGGCAACCTATTATAGCAGTTTTAGGACATGTTGATCACGGAAAAACACTTTTTTTAGATAAGATTAGGGGCACAGCAATAGCAGAAAAGGAAGCTGGAAGGATCACACAGCATATAGGCGCAACAGAAGTGCCAGCTAGCGTAATAGAAAAAATTGGACACAAATTATTGAAAAAGTTTGGATTTGAGCTTAAGATACCTGGGCTTCTTTTTATAGATACGCCGGGACATGAAGCATTTACAAATTTAAGAAAAAGAGGGGGCAGCGTTGCTGATTTAGCTGTGTTAGTTATTGATATAATGCAAGGTGTACAAGAACAAACAAAGGAAGCAATAGAGATTCTAAAAAGCTACAAAACGCCTTTTGTGGTCGCTGCTACCAAGATAGATATGCTCCACTATTGGAACTCTAAAGAAGGTTCTTTTTTAGATAATTTGCCCAACCAGAGTCAAGAAGCAATAAAACAGCTTGATGAGAAGATATATGAGATTGTTGCTAAGCTATTTGAGTTTGGCTTCCAGAGTGAAAGGTTTGACAGATGTACAGATTTTACCAAACAGGTTGCTATTGTTCCAGTGTCCAATATAACTGGCGAAGGCATACCTGAAATATTGATATTGTTAGCAGGGTTAAGTCAAAAATTTTTGAGTGATAAGCTTGAGATTGGCAGCGAGGAAGAGCCAAAAGGAACAGTACTAGAAGTGCGAGAAGAGAAGGGCCTTGGTACAACTATAGATGTTATTTTGTATTCAGGTACATTACATGTAAATGACGAGATACTCGTTGGCGGAAAGAGTGGCATAATAAGGACTAAAATAAGGGCTTTACTAAAACCACAACCATTAACAGAGATTCGCGATAAAAAGGGGGTTTTTCAGTATGTGGATTCTGTAAGCGCTGCTTGCGGCGTAAAGATAGTTGCTCCAGAGCTGGAGCAAGCGCTTGCTGGCTCGCCAGTAGTTTCTGCTAAAAGCAAGCATGCTAAAGAACTTATAGAGCAAGAAATAGAATCAATAAAAGTAAAGGGGAAAACAGGAGTTATTATAAAAGCAGACACTCTTGGCTCATTAGAAGCGCTAACGCAACTGTTTATGAAATATGGAATAAACATAAAGGAAGCTGATGTGGGCAACATAACTAGAAAGGACGTTGTAGAAGCTAGTTCTGTTAAAAGAACGAATCCATTGGAAGGGGTTATAATAGGTTTTAATGTGAATGTAGAGGAACATGCAAGCATTGAGGCGAAAAAATTAAACATTAAAATATTTAGGAATAATGTGATATATAAGCTTCTAGAAGATTACCAAGAATGGCGTAAAGAAGAGCAAGAGCGAATAAAGAAAGAACGCGAAAAGAAACTCGTTTGGCCAACGAAGTTTGTTGTTCTTCCGCAGTATATATTTAGGAGGAGCGAACCAGCAATATTTGGAGTGCGCGTACTCGTTGGCAAGTTGAAGCCTAATGTAAAAGTGATGAACTCGCAAGGGAGAATAATAGGGAAGGTTATTTCAATTCAGAGCCAAGGCAAGGAGCTAAGCTCAGCTAACGCTAACGAGGAAGTTGCTGTATCTATCGATAAAGGGGTTATAGGAAGGAATATAAAATTGAACGATACTCTTTACACATTTATCCCAAAAAAACAGTTCCAAGATGTTCTTTCTTTAGATTTAAGCGATGAGGAAAAAGAGCTTTTGGAGGAAATAAAAAGAATAGTACAGCATGCTGAAATCGATGAGGAGAAGGTGGTAGAATGAATATCGTAGTTAGCGATCCAAAAACTAGAAAAGCCTACAGCATAAACACTGAAAAACCGGTCTTTTTAGGCAAGCGTATTGGTGATGAGGTAGACCTAAGCATAATAGGATTAGCTGGCTACAAAGGAGTTATCACTGGTGGAAGCGATAAAGACGGCTTCCCAATGAAACCTACTTTGCCAGGTACTATAAGGAAAAAGATACTAATGAGCTCTGGTGTTGGCTACAGACCTAAAGAAAAAGGGATTAAGAAACGTAAGCGCGTAAGAGGCAACACTATAGCAGAGGATATTCACCAAGTAAACATCAAGGTTACACACTATGGAGAAAAGCCTTTGGAAGAGCTTCTTAAGAAAGAAAAAGCCGAGGGAAAGGAAGGAGAAAAGAAGGAATGAATTTCTATTAAAGTGAGATTATGGCCAAGAAAAGTAAGGGGAAGGCAAAAGCAATCCAAGCAAGCGTTAATATAGGCCTCATAGGGCATGTTGATGCTGGCAAAACAAGCTTAGTTGAAGCTTTAACAGGGCAGTGGGTAGATACGCACAGCGAGGAGCTAAAACGAGGCATCTCGATAAGAATAGGTTACGCTGACACCTGTTTCTATTTTTGTCCAAAATGCAAGCGATACTTTTCAATAGAGGAGAAATGTCCTTATTGTGGAAGCAAAGGAGAATTCCTAAGGAAAGTATCGTTTGTTGATGCTCCAGGTCATGAAACTCTAATGACAACAATGCTTAGTGGAGCAGCATTGATGCATGGTGCTATTTTGGTTGTTGCCGCTAACGAGCATTGTCCACAAGCTCAAACAATTGAGCACTTAAACGCGATTCAGATAAGCGGGGTTAAAAACATTGTAGTGGCTCAAAATAAAATCGATTTGGTGAGCAAGGAACAGGCATTGCAAAACTATAAGGAGATTGTGGCATTCCTCAAAGAATATAACTGTCAAGCAACGATTGTTCCTACCGCTGCGCACCTACGCGTAAATATTGATCTGCTTATAGAAGCGATAGAAAAACACATCGCTTCACCAAAATTTGATGCGAACAGGCCCTTAAA
>JAPDKC010000026.1 GCA_029258755.1 archaeon
TACCTGTGTTGGAGTAGGCTGCATAGCTGCCGGTGGCTGTTACGTAGCTACCTGTGTTGTTTTTGGCTGCATAGTAACCGAGGGCTGTGAGATAGTTGTTTGTGTTGTCCTGGGCTGCAGAGAATCCAACGGCTGTTACGTAGTTGCCGTCGTTGGAGTAGGCTGCTTGGTAGCCGGTGGCTGTGAGGAATATGCCGGTGTTATTGTAACCTGCATAGTCGCCGAGGGCTGTTACAGAGTTTCTGGTGTTGGAGTATGCTGCAAAGTAACCGAGGGCTGTTACATAGCCACCTGTGTTGTTCTGGGCTGCATGGTTGCCGAGGGCTGTTACGTAGCTACCGGTGTTGGAGTATGCTGCATGGTAGCCGGTGGCTGTTAGGTAGTTGCCGGTGTTATCTAGGGCTGCATAGTAGCCGGTGGCTGTTACATAAGTTCCTGTGTTGTTTTTGGCTGCAGCGGTGCCGAGGGCTGTTACGTTGTTGCCGGTGTTGGAGTAGGCTGCGTTGTAGCCAATAGCAGTGAGATGGTCACCGGTGTTGTTTTGGGCTGCAAAGTTGCCCAGAGCAGTGATCTGGTTGCCCGAATTGCCAGATGCTGCGTAAAAACCAATTGCAGTTACCTCATTGCCGGTGTTATTGTAACCTGCTTTGTAGCCAAAGTAGGAGGTATAGGTTGTTAGGGGGCCTGTAAATTGGCCGACTGCAGTAGCGAAGTTTGTATCGTTTATTCTCACAATATCATAACCTCCGAACTTTATTGAACTAGTTATAGGCAAATTGATGGAACCACTTACATCCAATTTGTAATCTGGACTCGTTGTTCCTATTCCAACCTTTCCATCATCTGTAATTACGAAGCTTGAATAGTTGTTTGGATAGATATAGCTACCAGCATCTGTCCATAAAGAGCTACCGCCGCCAACATCAGACCAGTCGGTTATGCAATCTGAGCCGATGCACAGGCCTGTTCCTCCAATAAAGAACTGGCTTGAATATGCGTTACCATCTACGTGAAGCTTATAGCTAGGCGAGGTTGTTCCGATGCCGACGTTGCCTTTCCCAAATGCGAAATTATAGCTATCGCTATAGTTTATAGGATAGTTCTTCACAGAACCATAGATTATGTTGACTTCAGACTCTGATTTTACAGGATACTCTACTGTAGAACCACATTCGGTAGTAGAGGTACCACTTAGATATATCGTCGGCTCTGAAACATCCCTAACATTCTTGAAGTGATAATGTGTGTCTCCACGCAAATATAATACTAAGCAATTACCTGTACACTGCACTCTAGGATCTGCCACAAAGTAATTATCGCCCCTTTTGTTTCTTATAGTAAAGTCCAAAAATGCCCCTGTATTTCCCCAGTGAGTTAGACCAAACTTAAATTCTCCAAAGAAAGAACCATACCAAGTTCCATCCTCATGTACCTGGGGTCTCGAAAGAATAAATTCGCCTATTCCAGCTCCATAAGAATTTTTTCTACAGAAAAATACTGGGTAGAAGTTTGTATCTATTCCACCTACATAAAAACTTATAGACTCTGAAGCATCATAACAGTTGTTTCCACTTTCATCACAGTAATAAGTTGCACCAACAGGCCCTTCGACATCAAGTTTTAGTGTTTGTTCTCCCGAACTTGGAGAAGTGGTTCCAATGCCTACGTTGCCAGAACCGGTAATTCTAAGGAGCTCTGTTAAACCTGCGCTGGCGTTATTAAATAAGATTCTTAAATTATCATTACTATTGTCTCCAAAAACTATAACAGCATCATCTCTATCTGAGCCTTCATCTTTTAGCCCTATGAAAATATTATCAGTGTCTTGTCCTATCATAATCCCTTGGCTCATAGAAGTAGGCCAATTTGATTCAACTCCAGAATATGGCTCACCTATTTGAAGTTTTGCTGCATCTGGGCTTGTTGTTCCGATGCCGACGTTGCCTGATACGTATAAATTTGGTGCTGTGAGGCGATTAGCCACTATAGGTCTAGAGTTTAGGTTAACAATTTGGCCATCAATTAAAAGGAATGTTGTATCTACGAAAGCGTTTTTATCACTATCAGTATCTCCAGCGTAAAGTTCTATCCCTGTGCCTTCTCCCATATCACAAATACCAACAAGAAGGTAAGCAGATCTGTATTTAAAATCAGGAGATTCGAAAATGCTTGAGGTTCCACCACATCTTTTTATCTGATCTGGTAATCCACCTCCCAGCCTGTTATTTCTAGGCTCATCATAAGTAGTAATAATTATTATATAATTGCTGTTGTATTGTGATAATTTACCTGCCAGTGCTGCTGCATTAGAAGAGTTACCATATACATCGTATGTTTGAGAGAAAACAACTTCTCCTGTAGATCTATCTATCACAACCAAACCATAACTTCTACCTGGGGTAAATACCTTTGTTCCATTTATCCATACTCCTCGATCTCCCTGGGTAGAACTAAGCCCTTTAGAAGCGACTCTTATAAATTTTATATAGTTTGTAGCCTGTAATGTTGGATTTTCTAAATCGATCGCAACGAATGCATAGCTGGCATCTGTCAATCTTAAGCGCGGGGTCATCTCTGGATCGTTATTAACTCTTATTCCAAGCCAGTACTGTTCCTTAAAATCTAAACTCAAGGTGTTGTAGTCACCTAAAACAACGCTAAAGTAGCCCCTATTCACAGAAACATTAGTGTGGGTTTCCTGCCATAAGGGAGTGCCTCCACTTGAGGTGTTGTAGATCAGGAAAACGAAATTATAATCCCCATTAGCAAGAACGCCGCCTTCTCTCAATCTACCCTGGATAGTAAGCAATCTCGGTACAGTAGCGTAGGCATAAGCCAAAATAAGCATTAAGCATAATGCACTTAGTAAGTGCTTCTTTTCCATATGAGCACCTTTTATTTTATTATTCTTTGTTAAATAAAAAGCTTTTCCCTTTAATAAGTTTTTCGCCCCAGGGTTGCTGTCAAGTTATTTGACATAAAATTAGTTATTTCTATTTTTACGAGTTGGATGTTATAGGGATGAGCCGCTGCAAGCTATCCGACCCCAGCAAAAGAGCTTGTCCCAAGAACATGACAAAAGGCACAGATAACTGGATTTTACAGCATTTATATTGAACAATTTTAAACCTTATATTATGGGAATAGCGGCCGTTTCCGGAGCGGAATAAATAGTTTCTTCTAAGCATATTATTTTAGCATAATAACCTCCCCTTTTAGATCCCTAAAATCTTCATCCCCGGTAATAACTTTTGCTTTTATTTTCCTTGCTGTCGCCAATACTATGGAATCAGCTAAAGACCAGTGGGGATTAACCTTTTTTCTTTCGAAATTTATTTTTCCAGCGGATACTGCAATAAGCTTATCAAGCGATATAATTGGGGTTTTTACCTCTATAAAGCGAAATGCTTTGGAAAAATCTAAGCCATCTCGCAAAAATTTTGTCTGGAGTTCTGCAACAACAATGCTTGGGGTAAAGCAAGCATACATTTCAATAAATTCTTCCACCCTGTCTGCAAGCGGTGATTTTCTAAAGTATTCAACCCAGGCATAGGTATCCAAAACATAAGATTCTTTGTCGGCTTTAATTTCTTGTCCCTGAAGCATCTTTCTATTATTACTCATCCCTACCCTCTATTTCACTTTCTTCCTCTTCTGTGAGAGGCTTTAGTTTTGGAAATGCCCCTTTCATAGAGCTTGGAACATTCTTTGCTTTCTCCAACAATATCTCTATTGCTGCACTATAGCTGCCAGCCCCGAAATCTTCTTTTACCTCCTTAAGCTTTCTATAAGTATGTTCATCTAGTGCTATGGTTTTCATATATAAATCTATAAAACTATAATTTTATAAATTTATAGCTTGAGTTTATTAATCCCCCTATTTTCGAATCCCAGCAACCATTTCCACAGAGGCAGAAATTTTATTTTCTTTCCTTTAAAAAATTCCTCGCTTTCATAATCCCATGTAATACAGAGTAAATTATTGCATTTTAAAAGCTTGCTTGCTTTTATCAGGCTCCTCAATTCTCTTTTCTCTATTTCATCTAATGAGCTTGCATACGTTGCTTGGATTAGTTGCTTTATTCTTGGCCCTTCTTTAATTAGAAAGTCAACCTCTCTTTGCTGATAATCGCGCCAGTAGTAGAGCTCCCATTCGTTGTGCCAATAGCTTTTCCTCCTAAGCAATTCTACTGCAACAAGGTTTTCCATCAGCTTGCCTTTGTTTTCGCTGAGCTTGAAACCAGCAAAGTTCGCAAAGCCCATGTCTATCGCATAGATCTTTTTTTGTGAACGCTCTATTTCTTTAGGCTTTGTAGAGAACTTGTCCAAAAGAATTACTATGTATGCTTCCCTGAGATATTCGATGTAATTTTTTGCTGTGTGCTCACTTCTCAACCCAAAGTTATTCTTTATTTTATTGAAAGAGATTAGAGAGGATGTATTGCTTACAACAGCTGATGCGATTTCCTTAAAAGTTCTACGATACCTTACATTATACCTTAAAATAATGTCTTTTTCAATTATGTCGCGGAAGAGCTCTCTTAGATAGATTTTTGGATTCTCTTTTTCAACAACAATCTCAGGGAAACCTCCTGTTTTCATATAGTTACCTAATTCATGCTTTACCAGTGCTTTGCCCCTTTCTATCTCGAGATTTTCCTTAAAATCTGTGGCTTTTAAATATTCCCTAAAGCTGAAAGGGAAAAGTTCTATACTATAATGCCTGCCGGTTAGGTGTGTTGCTAGCTCCCTACTTAATAGCTTTGCATTGGAGCCGGTAAGAAAGAGGTTATAGCCTTCTCTATGAAGCCTGTTCACGAAAAGCTCCCATTTTTCAAGATTTTGTATCTCATCAAAAAACAGTATCTTTGTGCTTTTGCCATAGATCTCCAAAAGTGCGGAAAGAATTTTTTGCGGCTTATCGGTGAGTATTCTTTCATCATCGAAGTTTACATATCCAAAGGGTTTCTCTTTTAAAATTAAATAGGTAAAAAAGGATTTTCCGCACCTTCGTACGCCGGTGGTAACTTTAATCAGAGCGCTCTTCAAAAATCCATTTTTTCGCTCCCTTTCAACCACTTTCGTGTTTTTAATCTTTTCTTCTAAGATTTCCCTTTGTTCAATCAAGATATCCTTCATACAAAAGCTGGAAGTACGAAAATTTTATAAAATATTCGCATTGGCAGTTAGAAAATTGCACAAATTTTAAAAATCAGGTAAGCGTGAGGAGCCATTTCCATAAGGGGATAAATTCTATTTGCTTGCCTTTGAATTCTTCTTTAGATTCTAAATCCCATGTAATACAGAGTAAATTATTGCATTTTAAAAGCTTGCTTGCTTTGATAAGTGCTTTGAGTTCCCTCTCATTTATGTCTTCCTTCGATGCTGCATAGGTAACCTGAATAAGCTGTTTTATGCGTCCCTCTCCCAACAGAACAAAATCAACTTCGTAGCCGTTGGAAAAGTAAAATAGCGTTTTGTTTGGTTCGTAACCCTTTTTCATCAGTTCCTGAAACACAAAACTCTCCATCAAAATGCCCGAATCACGCTTATATGTGGTATATGTGTAAAGTGCGTTATCCACCACATATGCTTTCGGCAGGGATTGCTCGGTTTTTCTGACGCTCTTTGAATATTTTTTCAGGAAAAATATTACATTTACATCCTCCAAAAACTTCTGAAAGCCATACAGGGTGTTTTTGCTTACCTTTATCTGCAGCGATTTAGCGCTATTATAAACTTTATTTACCGAAAAAACGCTTGAATTGGATGCAATCGCATTTTTTATAAAAAATTCAAGCGCAACCCTGTTTTCAACACCATATCTTTCGATAATATCCTTAAATATTACTAGGTCCAGAAGCTCCGATATGAATTGAGGTGCTTCAACCTCATTCAAAACCACCGCTGGAAAACATCCCTTGTAAATGCATTCCCGAAGAATTCTTTTTATATTTGCTATTGCATCGCTGCCAAGAGCTCTTTTATTTAGCCCCTCGATTCTTAAAATTTCTTTAAAAGAGAATGGAAAAATCTTTACTGCCAGGCCCCTGCCTCTCAGCTGCGTTGCTATTTCTTTGCTCAATAGCCTTGAGCTTGAACCGGTTATAAAAATAAAGAATCTTTTCCTCTCATAGATCCTGTAAAGTTCTTTTTCCCAGTCCTTCAGCCCCTGAATCTCATCCAGGAAAATGTATTTGGGCAGGCAGCCATAGAGCTCAAGATGCTCGTTTAAGAACCTTTCGAGAGTTTCCTGAAATTCCTCAAAGTTTACAAATAGGTAGGAGCTCTCTTTGAGCTTGTTTTTCTTTATAAAATTGTAGAGAAAATATGTTTTTCCAGCTCTTCTCGGGCCTATTATTGAGATTATAAATTCCTTTGTGGGTTTTATCTGCGCATCCCTATCTTCCACCTTTATTTGTGCTATATCTTTTTTCCTATCAATTACATATCTCTGAATTTTTTCCTCCATATCCAACTCTATAAAGAAACTTTTTATAAATCTTTCCTTATAAAAAGGAAACATACTATTTCGCTAAACTTTGCCAAGCAACCATTTCTGCAAAAGCAAAAATTTATCCTCTTACTATCGCATTAGAATTTAAATCATAATAGAACCCGCTGCCAAGCAAGCCATAACCTTCTAGCACATAAGCGTTATCAAATGCTGCCCCGCCAATCTTTTCCCAATGCTCAAATATCTCATAGCTGTTAGTATCGCCGACTATTATTGCTGCTGGCAAGTATCGCAAGCCATAGTCCTTTATAAGCATCTGAGCTGCTATAGTATTATAATCGAAAACTTGCAAATCTGTGAAGATTAGCCCAAATCTGGAATTGAGATAGTTAAGCATATCCCTTGCATCCATGCAAGCCCAACATTTGCTTGCTTCAATCATAATAAGAGAAAGCAAGCCTCTTATAGCTCCTGTTGAGAGATCTTTGTAAGGAGCATACCTTTTCCTTACAATGAAGGAGCCATCTGGACTGAATGAACCTAAGGAAGAATACAGCTCAGTGTTGTAGTCCTTTATCTCAGGAGAAAATATTAGCGCTGGCAAAAAATCTATGAAGTGTTTTTTTATTAGCTCTTCCCCTTCTGCGGTGTTAGCATCAATCCTTCTTATAGAAACAACCTTTATATTTGAAAGCACCCATTGTACTTCAGGAACGTTGAATAGCTCCGCGCATACACTACAAGAAGGGTCTCTAAGCTCAATAAGCTTTACAGCACCAACAAACCTTTTCTCTTTGAGATCATAGTAAACAGGATACCTATTTCTAAAAACAAGAGCGTCGCTTTCTTCAGTTCCAAAATCTTCCCAGTTGTTAAAGATCTTTAGTCCTTTAAAATCCCCTCTTATTATAATCGTTGGAACAGCTCTAATATTATAATTCTCAATAAAATATTTTGCTTCATCTGAGTTATAAGGAAGCACTTTTTCCCTAAGCTTTATATCAAGCCCTCTTAACTGATTCCTGAACCTTTCAAACGATAGGCAAAGATTGCAATCCGGAACACTCAATTCTATGAGCTCTATCTCCCTAACAGGGCTTGCTGTTTCTTTGTGCTCTTTCGGTTGCTCAGCAGAAACAACGAATAAGCCAATAAGTTTTTCCTGAAAGAACATTACTACAAAAAAGAAGCCAAGAACCATAAGAAACAGCATTAATGCTTCACTTTTAGCCATTCCTTTCTTCATCAAAACACCGAAAAAGTTTATCCAAGGAAATTGTTAAAAACCCTACAACTTCCCAAATCTTTTAAATAAGTTTTTGGGTCTTTCTAATTAGGATGAAACCTATAGATTTTAGCAAACCCGTGAGCTTTAGCATTATAGAGGCGATACTTAAAGACAAGCATTTCACGCAGCTTCAGCTCAGCAGAGAAAAAAATGTCTCTTTAGGGCAGGTCAACAAGATAGTTAAAGGGCTTCTTGAGAAAGGGCTTATAGAGAAGGAGCAGAATGGCTATGCAATAACAAACCCTTTAGGAATCATAGAATTGATAGCAAAGTATAGAGATATGAACTCCTTGCTTTTAGGTAAGGTGAGAACTCTCTTATCAAAGGATGATGCTTACGAATTGCTAAAAGGCAAGGGAATTTTTTGCTTGGATAGCGCATTAGAAGCTTATGAGGATGTAAAAACCCATAGAGTTTGTTTGTATGCTAATAAAGGCATGCCTTGTGAGGAGCTATTCAAGGAACTCGAAACAATGAAAGGAAATAAAACCTTAATCTGTATGTATTCGCTCGACCTTCCAACAGAGCCAGTTGAATTTAATGGAAGGTTAATAACCAACAAGCTTAGAACAGCTATCGATTTGGTTTGCGATAATTCTGCTTTTGCAGCAAATAGGTTGTTTGAGGAGCTCTGGGGACAGAAGATACTCTGAAAAAGCATTTTATGATTGCTCTTTATTTAAGAAATAAGTTTTTTAATTGGTAAAATTATTAATTTAGTGTTGAAAAGGTGCCACAATGGATCCCACGGATTGGATATTCAGTACTGTTATATTTGTTGGAATGGTGGCTACATTATTTATCATACTGCCATCTTTATTACCTCAAAAACCTGATGTTGCTATGGAAAGCGAATTAAAGCAACTTATGGATACCGTAACGGAGGATATTGAAGTTAAGGCCCTAATACTGAAAAGCGATTGCAATGCAGAAATATATGCTGATTGTAATCGATATTTTCCAGTAATGCTTGATGCTAATGTGGATTTAAACTATTTACTAAGCAAGCCCTTCGCTATGGACCTAAATAAGATTTACACCATACTTGCTCCTCAAGAGTTTGCTAATGTGTTTATTCTTGAACCAGGGACACTTGCTCCGCAATACAATCTAGCAAACCTTGTGCTTAGCGCTTCTACAACAGACGATATAATAAGAGTCCATAATAATTTTTTAGACGCAAACATAACCGATACTAATACGGTTATAAGCTTTGTTGATTCGAATACAGATCTAATAATAAAATATCCGACCATGCAACTGCAACTTTTGAGGAATTCCAAAGAGCTTGTTATTGTCGGAAATAAATCAGAAAGCTTCTATTTGCTGTTTTTCCCAAATACATCTGAATTCTGGCTTGATGTGCCGGATGATATAAACGTTACTATAGTGCCCTCTGCGAAAAACTGGCGGATTGGAAGCAGTATTGGCGTAACCTCTGCAGACGCATGGTGGGACTATCTCGCTGGAGATGACGAATGGTGGCATTACCGCATACCAATAACAGTAAATAGCCTTGATTGTTCAAGGACAAACGAAGTTGTGCAGACAACAATAGATTTCGCATCAGTCAAACAAAAGCTTAGTGTTACTGCAACAATAGACCCAAATAGCTTCAGAATGATAGAATATGTAAATGGAGAGCCTATAGACTATGACACCGATACAAACGGTATTGATCCGATACCGTACTCGGTTGACTTTAATTCAGACACAGAACAAGCAGTAGTTACATGGCAGCTTACAGGCGATACTGATGCTAACGAAGTGCGAACCTTCTACCTCTACTTTGATTTTTATCCTTATGAAAAGAGCGCGCCTAGCTATGCTGATTTAACTTACACTGAGCTTCAATGTCCTGTGCTAATTACAGTAGGTGATGCTCAGGATACAAGCACAACACAATATGTATTCATTTCCGGTGAGGCATATATATTTAACCCTAACACATTCTTTATATCTGTACTTAATGATGTGCAGAGAAGCTGGCTAAATGCACAAATAAGTTATCGCTTGCCAATAGCATTCAGCGCAGGTGATTACAACAGGCAGGATGTCAATGTTTCATTAGACATAAACTTTGCCCAGGAATTTGCAAGCGTAAATTGTGATGGTTGCGACCTAAACGTTGCAAGCGTTTACTTGGTTGAGGTAACCGATTTAGATACTGGAACTGTAAAAGAAACTCTAACGAAAGGGACCGATTGGGATATGTCCTACAACACAAGCACAAAGGTCGCTGATCTGTGGTTTGTTGTAAAAGGCATCACACCAGCTGGAAGCAAGCGATATTATTATTTATACTACGATAATTTAGAAAGTTAGGCGGAAGTTTCTGCTATACGTTCCAAAACAATGGTTTTTGCATACTGTGCCTCTGTTGTTATCCTTGCGCTTGGTACTGTTACCTCTTTGCTTTGAAAGCCTGCCCTAACAACCTTAATCTTAATAGTAGCATACTTTAGCGAAGCTGGATTTATGGGAATTGCCGCAATGCCTTCACTAGCGTTGCTTGGAAACGGCGTCTTCCATATGGAGTTTGAGTATATATCCTCTATTTTTGCCCCTCTTTCATCTAAAATTGTTATGAAAGCATCTTTAAGAGCATTTCCTTGCTCGTCAACTATGTTGAGCAGAATCGTTGGCTTTAGCTTTACTTCTATTTCTTGCAAGCTTGCACCTGGCTCTATTAGCGAATAGCCATCAACGAAGCCCAAAAACCTGGTATATAGCTCAACAACCGTTCTCGAGAAGTAGAAGTATGCTTTGTTTGCTACTGTTTTTATCGGCTCTATCTTATTGCCACCTAGATAGAATTCTGCCTTGCTTGCATCGAGCGGCTTATTATACTCATCATATATGCTTAAGCAAATGTTTGGTTCACGAGCTATTCTTGCTTTTCTAATGCTCTTGAATCTCGAGATCAGCTTGCTAAAGATGCTCTCTTTCTTTACAGTAGGCTCTATCTTCTCTGGAAGCTCTGGCACGTTCAGCTCGCGAGCAAGTTGGTCAGCGATATCGGCAAGCATCAGTTCAAGCTCTTTTTCTGCTCTGTGCTCCTCTATGGTCTTCTCCTCCTTTTGCTCAAGCTCTCTTTTCATAGCCAATGCTTTGTGCATCGCTTGGTTGAGTCGCTCTATCTCTGCTTGAATCCTGTGCAGGTGTTCTTGCAGCTTTGATTTTTCTTCTTCTTTAGCAGTAGCTTCAATGGCTTGAATTAAGCCTTTCTTGCTTTTCGAAACATCCCTTTTTATCTTGTTTACTCTTGCCAGATGAAGCTTTGATTCAAAAGCCAATCTTTTAGCAAGGAAGAATTCTTGCAAGCGAAGCAATTGAATGTGAAACCATATTGGCAATACTTTAAATATTCTAAAAATGCCCATTTCTGCTTGCTTCTGCCCGGGTTTCTCATGCACAAGCATTTTTCTTAAAATTCCTTTTGCCTTAAGAAACCAGGCAACTAAAACACAAACAACAGTTTCCAAAAAAAGAGAAATATGGATTAAAACCGCACTGAAGCGAGAGAGGAAAAAAATGTTAGCGACAACAACGGAAAGCGCAATGAATGAAGCGAAAACATTAGCGCGCTTTCCTTTTAATGCTGCAAAACGAATTGAGAAGATTGAGGAAAAGATGAGGAATGTTAGCAAAGCTACAATAATCCCTGTAAATATGTTTGCGAAAAGCGAAACCATTGGAAGCAGCTGAATGGTTTTTTCCTTTATCTTGCACTTAGGAATGAAATGTGCTTCTAGTAAGAAATTTTTCTTGCTTGCAGTAATGTAATGTATTCCCGCGCTTTCTATCTTAAATTTAGCTATGCCGTTTGAGTCACTTTTTATCCTATAGTGCTTAGATTTGCTCTTGATTGAGAACTCTATTCCAGGAATCTTTCCTAAGGAAGGATGCTCTATTGAAAGAGCTATTGTGTTGCCAACAATGGTTTCACCTTCTATATTCAGAAAAAGCGCATTATCGCGAGCGTCTTCCGGATCTGTGCCATCTAAGCGCTCCTGTTCATCAGGTACAAGGTCTTCATCGGCATCCAAAACGCCATAGACAAATTTAAGAAAGACAAGCATGACTAAAACTAAGAGTAATAAGCCATTCTTGCTAAGCATCAATAGAAATATGATAATTTTTAATATAAAGGTTTCTTCCGATTTTGGGGCGTTAGAAAGAAATATAATTGTTGAAGTAATTTCTATAATAGGAGAATTATGCAAATGAAGCAGGCGATTGTTGTAAGGACGGATATTAAAATGGGGAAAGGCAAGCTTGCCGCGCAGGTAGCCCATGCCTCTCTGGAAGCATTTGAAACCATAAGGAAAAAGCATCCTTCCTGGGTAAAGAGATGGAAGGAGGAAGGCATGGCAAAGATTGTGTTAAAGGTTTCAAGCAAAAATGAGCTTTTAAGATTCTACAAAAAAGTGAGGAAAGAATTGCCAGCGGTTTTAATAAGGGATGCAGGTCTAACCCAATTAAAGCCAAATACAATAACATGCTTTGCGGTAGGTCCTGCTCCCGCAGAAAAAATAGACAAATATCTTAAAACATTAAAACTCTTGTAGATGGTAGTATGCAAGAAAGGAAAAAGAGAGCATTGGCAGGATTCTTCTTCATATTTGCATTCTTCTCAATTTTGTTAGCTTACCTTCTTTTTGCATCACCAGGATTGAAGTTTGAATACATAGAAGGGAAGCTTTATCTAAAAAATGAAAGCAGTCATGTAATAGAGGATATACAAATAATGAGCGATGATGGAAGCATAATAGATTGCATACCTATACTAAGACCCAATGAATTGGAACGAATTATCCTGCCTGAAGAAAAAAGAAATAGCGTTATTATTGCAAGCGCTCCGTTTCACAGGGAAGCTAAGATCAGGATTTCTCAAAACATTGCAGAGGCAGCTTTACAGCTTAAAGCCAGGCATGAAAAAGCTATAGTTGGAAAAAAATTTAAGGTATTTCTGGAGATATGCAACAGAACCAAGGAAAAGCTGTTGTTACAAGTCCGAGAAGAGCATGAGAAAAGCTTTTTAAAGGAAGAGCCCAAAACAATAGTAGTGAGTGTAAAAGAAGATTCGTGCAAAGAACTTAGCTACGAATTTACAGCGCTTAGAGAAGGTTCCACAAGCATTGTATTTAGCGTATCCAGCGGCTTTCTTGAGGTAAGTATTAGGGAGGATTTAAAAATAGGTGGTAGATAGTGGATAGGGCGGAGCAGAAAGAAAAAGCGGAAGCAGGGGAAGAAGGAAGGCAGGAAGTAAGCAAGGAGAAAAGCATCATAGCGATTATTCAGCGGATGATGCGTGCTGGGGAAAGTGAGGAAGCAATAATAAAATCTCTAATCGAAATGGGAATTGCTGAGGATCAGGCAAGAAGGCTTTTGGTTATAGCGCAAGCTGATACCTTGGCTTTACTTCAGGCAGAGATAGGAAAGATTGCTCGCGAGCAGATAGAGAATGAAATACCTATGCTACAAACATATATAGATAAAGCGCTTATTCAGGTTAGGGATGATTTGAAGAGCACACTTAAAGCCGATCTGAGAGCGGAAATAAAGGAACTTAGAGAAGATCTCAAAAGAGATGTTAAGCTATTGCACGATGTAACCGATGCTATGGATGAAAAGATGAAAAGCATTGAAGAAAAGGTAAGCGATTTAAGGGCTGAGGTAAAAGAGATTCAGATGCGCAGATTGGGAACGAAAAATGAATGGGTTTCGCTTATGCTTGTTTTAGGCGGAATCTCTTTTTGTGTTAGTGCACTTTATCTATTCTTCACAGAATTTCAGAATATAACCATGGATTCGCTCATACTTATTATCGTTATAGCATTGACAGGCATCACTATGCTCTTCGGCTCGAGCATCATTTGATCTTGAGAAGCTTTTGCTTCCCGAGCAGAACATTAAAGCTTTTTCCAAAACGTTTGGCTTCTTTTACACTTATTATGTATGCTTTATCGCTTTGCCTAAAGCTTTCGGGCTTTATGAAGAGCCAACCTTCCCTCGGCATTCTCCAAGCTATATAAACAGGTATTCCTGATTGCTCGGACCATTGAAGCAAGCTTTCCATCTGTCTCTTTGGAATGCTCAAATGGTTTCCCTTCCAATATTTGCATTCGAAAGCGAATTTTTTACCCTTGGATAAAGCCAAGCAATCTGGGCAGGGCAAGCTGCTCGCTCCAGAACCAGCTACGCGTAAAACTGCAAAACCTTCCTTATAAAATAGGTGGAGAAGCTCACGTTCAGCATTGGCGCCTTTCCTATACTTGCTCATTTAAAAACTTAGAAATACAAAAGGGAATTAAAATGGTTCGCTAAGTAGCGCTATCAAAGCTTTAAAAAACTTTGCTGAGCGCAAATATACATAAGGAGGCAATCAATCGCATGCTCATATTCATCATCAATTTAAAATCGCTGATTGATTGCCTAATTTAGCATTATTTAAAGGATGGTGATTAAATGGCAAAAACATATATTAATGCTCCTAAATATGAGATTAGCGCTGTGTTCAGGGTTGAAGGTGTTGTAGATAAGCACGATGTTGTTGGTGCAATATTCGGTCAAAGCGAGGGATTGCTTGGTGAAGATTTGGATCTAAGAGAGCTGCAGAAGAATGGAAAAATAGGGCGCATAGAGATCAGCACAGCTGTGCAAAACGGCATTACTACTGGCAGACTTGTTTTGCCAAGCTCCTTAGATATGGTAGAGACATGCATACTTGGGGCAGCAATAGAAACCGTTGATAAGGTAGGGCCTTGCAGGGCGCATTTCAAAGTTGTTAGCATAAAGGACATGAGAGCGAAAAAACGCGAACAAATAATCGAGCGTGCTCAGGAGCTTTTGGAAAAGATGCTAAATGAACAAATTCCAGAAACTGAGGAGCTTATAAGAATTGTGCGCGAACGTGTTCGTGCAAGTGGAATAATTGAGTATGGGCCGGATCGTTTGCCAGCAGGTGAGGATGTAGAAAGCGCAGATACGGTAATAGTAGTTGAAGGCCGAGCAGATGTGCAAACGTTGCTAAAAAATAATATAAAGAATGTTATAGGAATGGATGGCTCGAAGATTTCGCAAACAATAATTGATCTGTGCAATAGGAAAAAGACCATAGCATTCGTTGATGGCGACCGAGGGGGCGAGCTTATTCTAAGAAAGCTCGCACAGCTTGCAAAGGTAGATTATGTCGCAAGAGCGCCGGAAGGGAAAGAGGTTGAGGAACTCACAAGGAAGGAAATTATAATGGCTTTGCGCAAGAAGGTTCCGCTTGCTGAATTTATGAAAAGGGAAGCTATGCCTGCTGAAGAGCAGGCATTTCCTGCAGAGGCAGAACGCTTCAAACCCATAATGGAATCTCTTAAAGGAACTCTTAAGGCAAAGATATTTGACAATAATTTGAAGGAGTTAGCAACAGTTAATGTGCGGGATTTGCTCAAAAATTTAGGCAGGTTCAAGAATGCCAAGGCGATTGTTTTGGACGGCATAATAACAAAACGCTTAGCACAAGCAGCCGAACGTGCCGGCATAGAATACCTTGTTGGCGTTAAGCTGGGGAAGATAGAGAATCCTTCGGGCAGAGTGAAGCTTATAGCGTTTGAATAGTATCATCTTTTGCGCTTCTTACTTTCTTTGGCAGAAACTTCTTCAAATGTAAGTGCTAAAACCCTGGCGTTGTATAACACTACGCCGAAGAAAAATACAACGGCCCAAAAGAACATCCAAACCACTGGCTTGATGAACACCATAAACTTCTGCTTTGTGGTCAGTTCTTCCTGCGCTCTTAGGGGCAAAACACCCGTTGCTTTATAAAGCGACTCTCTGCATTCCATATAGCGGAGCTGTGCTAATGTATCCGCCTCTGAAACCACAGGAGCATTTTCATTGAGGGAAATCGATTTTTTTGCTGCTGCATATTCTGCTTTTGCACTCTGTATGCATTCTGTATAATTGTTTATCGCGTTCCAGCTTTCAAACATATATGCAACCGAATAAAGCAACATTAGCAGAGCCCCAAATACCATAAAAGAGCCCGCCAATCTGACCAGTTGAATATTTTTCCTGCTTATCAGAAGCACGCGAAGCTTTTTCATTTCTACCACCGCAAACTAAATAGTTATGCTATTATCAGTATTTAAATGTTATCGTTATCGCTTTTTAAAGGATTTTAAGAAAAAAATAAATAAGGGCCCGTGGTCTAGTGGTTATGACGCCGCGCTTACAACGCGGAGGTCGGCGGTTCGATTCCGCTCGGGCCCATCCAAATTCATGAGTTTTTAAATAAAAGTTTAGCTTTCTTTTTATTATGAGAAAAGCCGCTGCAAGGAGAAAGAGAGCTAAAACAGGGACTGAAAAGCGCATACAAGAAAGAAATAGGATTATATTAGAGCTTTATAGAAATGGTCTACAGCAGACAGAAATAGCAAAACGCTTTGGAATCTCAAAACAGCGCGTAAAGCAGATAATCGACGAGCTAGCGCCTGGAATTACCACAGATCCTAAGCTTGCAACACTAAGGCGTTTACGCAGCTTCATTCTTAGATACAAACCGAAAATAACGGATCCTGAAAAGCTTGAAAGATTTCTAAGGGAAAATTGCACAAAATACTCCTTAGAGAAACTCGCCCGTGAGTTAAATGCTTCTGGAGATGCTATCAGAAACTTACTTAAAGCGCTTGGCTTACTGGAGCAAGCCAGGGAGGAAAAAGCACGGAGAATGGAACTTAGAAAACAAGAAATGCGCAAGGAGGTTATTGCTTGGGCGAAGAGACAGCCAAGGGAAAATCTTTCTTACGGTTTCCTTTTCAAAAATAACCCAGATATGCTCTACAGGATTCTATACGCCTTTTCAGAAAGTAAGGAAGAATTCAACCGCAATAAGGCCAAGGTATATGAAAGGTTTTTGAATGCTCTAGGCTTAAGCAGAAAAGATGTTGGAATGACAAGACCAAAAAGAAAGCTAAATAAGGAGGAGCTCAGAGAAAAGATACTGGCTTATATCTCAAAGGCGCCTAGAAAGGTTGACTCTCTCTATTATCCATCAAGAAGCAGGACAGCAGTGGCAAGGGGCTTTGCAAGTTCTTATGTGGTTTTGCCGATACTGAAAGAGCTTAGAGAAAAGGGGCTTATAAAAGAAACGAAGATTTTAGGAAGGAAATACTACTATGTTCCTGGGCAGGAGGAAAGAATTGAGAAGCTTAGAGAAAGAGCTGTAAGATTGGCATTAAATCTGCTTTACGAAGAAAAAGCCAAACCAACTTTTGGCCCAAAAGATATAAAAGCGATGGTAGCACTCCTTTTGGACAAACCAAAAAGGATTGAAGATATCATAAAGCTCAAAACAAAAAGCGGTAAAATAGCATCTCTATGTTCGTATCCAGCCGCCATAAAAGCCGTTAAAGCCCTTATTTCAGAGGGAAAGGTAGCAAGGGAAGTACGCGGAAGAAAAGTTTATTACAGAAGAGTTAATAAGCTTTAGCGCCTGCTAAATTTTATAAAAAAATTGGATAAAAAGATATTAGAGAGCGACCGTAGTCTAGTGGTTAGGATACCACCCTGCCACGGTGGTGACCCGGGTTCGAATCCCGGCGGTCGCATTCCTAAATCTAAATTTTAAAAAAGCTGCAACTTTATTCTCCTTTAATCTTCAAAAGCTCTGCATATAAGCCAACGTAATAGAAGGAAGTAAGCATTGCTATGAATGCTTGCACAGGCAGAGCAACTATCGCATAACTCATAAGCCACAGCAGAGCGGCTTCAGCTACTGGTTCTGGGAAAAGCATATTGGGTATAAGCGACTCTAGCATGCTTATGAAAAATACCGCTACGGCAATAATTATAGCTGCAATGAATACATTTAACACGTTATTTTCCGTGAGCTTAAAGGAATCTCTGAAGGCATCTATTATACCAATGTCCCTATGCACAAATATCTGCTCGGAAACATATAAGCGAAGCACGTTGTAGATAACGCAAATTATATAGATTATTAGAAAAGCGAAGAAAAGGAACATAAAAAGAGGAAAGCGAAACATTACTGTAAACATTACTGATGTTATGCCTCCTACCAAAGACAGCCAAAGTATAGCAAGCACTGTTTTATCGAACGAATAGAACAATATTACTAAAGGTTTTATTATGAGCAAAACAATAAAGCGCAAGTACTTGCTAGCAGAAAACCTTGCTGGAACAAGCTTTTTGCTGCGCAGAGCATAAAGCATCATAAGTACTACAACATAGAGCAATGCTAATGAGCCTATTATGATAAGAATTAATATTATACCAATAAAAGTTATAACCTTTGTGAGAAATTCCTTATCAAGAAAAAGATTGAGCATAAAAGCTTTAAGCTGCTCCTCCGTCATCTGTCCTGTAATAAGCGGAATCCATGTATTGGCAAAGAAAGCAAACATTAGCCAAAATACTATTGCTGAAAAGATCGTATTTACTCCTAAGTGGAGCAAGAAATATTTCCATGCCTTTCTTTCCTCAATCCATGAAAAAGCAAACCTTAGGACTCCTTCAAAATCGAAACGCAAGTAAATCACCTTAAGGAGTTTAAACTGCTTTCATTTTAAAATACTTTTTCTCATTTCAAGACCTTGCTTATCTCGCGCTTTACCTTTGCAAATGTTTCTTCTATAGTGCCATTAGCATCTATTATTTTTATGTTTTCGTTTGGAAGAAGCTCCGGAATCTTAAGGTAGTTCTGCCTTATCTCTTCCAAGAAAGATTTGCTTTCGAACTTTTCCCTTGTTTTTCTTTCGTAAGCGATGCGTTGCAAAGCAATATCAACATCAACATCTAGGATAAGCGTTATATCAGGAACAAGCATATTTCTATGTAAGGCTATTATCTTGCTTAGCTCTATTCCCTGTGCGTGCTGATAGCACATAGTTGAATACTTATAGCGGTCGCAAAGCACTATTGAGCCAAGCTGTAGAGCTGGTTTTATAACCTTTTCCAAATGTTCCTTCCGATCCTCAAGATAAAGCGTAAGCATTAGTTTTGCTTTATCTAAAGGGTCGCGGTCGCTTTTAAGTATCTTCCTTATCTGCCTTCCAACGCCGGAATATGTTGGTTCGCGAGTAAGCAGTATTTTATCATACTCGGTATTTGAAAACAACCATTTTGCGGTTAGAGCCAGCATCGTGCCCTTTCCAGAGCCATCTAAGCCTTCAAAAACAATAAATTTGCCCTGCATCCAAAGCCCCTTTTAAAACTAGAACGAAAATGAATTTAAAGAAAAGCTATGAATTGTTTTTTAGAGAGCGACCGTGGTGTAGCGGCAGCACGAGAGCCTTCCAAGCTCTTAGCCCGGGTTCGAATCCCGGCGGTCGCATCTTATGATAAAACTTTTAAGATTTGATGAAAAGCATTTGGAAAGAGCCAGCGAGATATACTGCAGAGCTTACTCAAGCAAACCATATTTTGAAAGGATAAATAGCGAGCAGGCAAAGGAAATAATAAAAAGCATTTTGATAAGCAACAACTGCCTTTGCTTTGCAATAGAACACAACAGCACAATTGTTGGCTTCATACTTGGCTTTGTGCAGAAAGGAAAAAGGCATAATACATTCCATATAGAAGAATTCATTGTTGATCCTGAACATCAAAACAAAGGCATTGGAAGCGAAGCGCTAGCTATGCTTGAAAAAATACTTGCTGAGAAGGGCATCTATGGGATTACCTTGCTTTCTCATAAAAAAGGCGCCATGGAATTTTTCAAAAAGCATGGCTTCAAGGAAACGAATTGGGTTTTGATGTGGAAGAGGTTAAAAAATGGCGGGCGATAGCATAACTTTGGAGCGTTTAAAAAAGAATGAGCTAAAGAAGATTGTAGATATTATGATAAAGGAATTCTCAAAAGAACCGTATAATGAAAAATGGAGCAGAAGGTTTGCTTTAAAATATATAAAAAGCTTGCTTAAAAACGACCCAAAGCTTTTCTTCACAATAAAGCACAAGGGCTCTATTATAGGCTTTATAAGCGGAGCCACCTATTGGTTTGCTCATGGAAAAAGCTGCTATCTAGAGGAATTCGTTATAGAAGAGAAGCATCAAGGCAAAGGTTTTGGAAGCATTGCCCTTAAGAAATTTGAGCGTATATTGAAAAATAGGGGCTACAAAGTTCTTGAGTTGAATGCAAACAAAAAAGCGAGATCTTTCAATTTCTATAAAAAGCGTGGCTTTAAGGAGCTACCATGGGTTTTGCTTAGAAAGGTGTTATAATGGCTGAAGAAGACGAATTGCTTGAATACTTTGACTCATTAGGGAACTTTAGAGGCCTAGCGAAAAGAAGTTACATACATAATGTTGGCTTGTGGCATAAAGGTGTGCATGTTTGGCTCTTTAATTCTGAAGGGAAGCTCTATCTTAAAAAGCGAGCGAAAAGTAAGCTGCTCTACCCTGAACATTGGGAGGATGTAGGCGAACACTTAAAGCCGAATGAAAGCTTTAGGGAAGCTGCGTTGCGCGGTCTAAAAGAAGAGCTCAACGTAGATGAAAAGCAGATAAAGAAGCTTGAGAAGGTGTGGGAAACAAAAATGGTTTACCCAAGCCATAATCGCGAACTTGTTGAGCTATGGTTTTGTATTTATGATGGGCCTATAAAGGAAAATGAAGAGAGCTTTGATGGCAGATTTTTTACATTAGAAGAGATAAACGAGATGATGAAGAGCCGTGCCAAATTTACGCCATGGTTTAAGGAAGCTTTTTACTGGTGCATGAAGGTGCAAAAATGGCCAAAAAAATAAGGAAGAAACTTATCTTGCAAAAAATCGCTTTGGAAAGAATATATCGCTTATTTGAGTTAGCTGAAAAAATGTTCGAAAAGAAGCCTGAGTTAAGCAAGCGCTATATAGAGCTTGCAAGAAAGATAGGCATGCGTTACAATGTTAGCATACCCTTCGAGCTTAAGCAAAAATTCTGTAAAAGATGTAATGCTTTTCTTAAGCCAGGGGTGAATGCAAAAATCAGGATAAGCAAACATATTGTGAAAGTTACATGCTTAGAATGTAACTACACAAGGAAGATTGGAAGGAAGCTAGTAGCCAGCAAAGAGATTAAGGAAAAGGTCGGGCCAAAAATAAGCGAGAAGCACGCCGATTAAAAGAAATGGTGCGAAAGGGGGCAGATCTCTATATACAGGAATCCTGGTTATGCCCAATTTTTTTAGCTTTTCTTTATCCTTTTCCGTGATTATTCCTTTTATAGAAGCTCCAAGCTTGTCAAGCATATCTTTGCTTAAGAATTCCTTTGCTATTATCTCATCCTCTTCAAGCTCATCTATGCGAACCCATCTCAAGAAGAATTCTCCTTGGATCTGCCTTCTTAGAGCCAAAAAGATTAATGCAAAGGCAAGCGGTATCGCTAAAAATAATGCAGAATAAAGCTTAATCAGGCCTAAATAAAGAAGTGTTGCAAAGTAGAGCAAAAGCGCAATGCCTAAAAGAACACACTCTACAATGCTTCTGTTAAGCTCAATTCTGGGCTTTTTCTTCATTTTAATGAACTTAAAGAGGTAAAATGCTGATATGACAACAACGCTTACAAGAGCTGCTGCAAATAAAGCACTAATAAAAAACGGTTTATTCTTATAGCTTGGAAGAAGTAGGGAAAGAGCCAGAAATATTTTTACGTCTCCGCCCCCAAGCTTTCCTAGAAAATAAAGAACATAACTGAATGAAAAAATTGCTAAAGGAAAAAGCAAAAGAAGCATGTTTTTTTCATAGAAAACATCTGCTATGGTAAAGCATATGCCTAAAGCGATCATAGGGTAAGTGATCCTGTCATATATTAACCCTGTTTTTATATCCGTATAGCTTGCTGCTATAGTCCCTATAAGCACAATAAAGAACCTTAGCTCCTCGAAAAGCAAAAAATCACCTTATCTTAAACCTTTTCTTCTTAACCGTAAATTTCTTCAAAAGTTTTTCTATATCAATATCTTGCGAAAATTCTTTTCCTTTGGAAAGCTTTTGGAGCTTCTTGTATATCTTTGCCATCTTCCTGTAATGCCTTAAAAGCTCTCTAACGCTAGCTTCTGGCTTACCGCTGCCTTTTGCTATGCGTCTTATTCTGCTGCTATCTATTATATCTGGATTTAAAAGCTCCTGCTCGGTCATCGAATCCATAATAACCTTGAACGTATTTAGTTTTTCTTCTGTTAGTTCAAGTTCCTCCTTTGGAACAAATGCTTTTAAGCCAAGCATCTCAGCAACCTTAGACAAAGGTCCGAGCTTTTTTGTAGCTTCTAGTTGTTTGTAAAAGATTTTAAGGTTGAATTCTTCCGAAAGCATTTGTTCAGGGCTTAACTCTTGCTCTGTTATTTCTTTAGCTTTTTCAATTAGCGCTTGCAAGTCACCATAACCCATTATCCTGCTTAAATACCGAAAGGCATCGAATTGTTCTAGCTCAGAAACCTTTTCACCTGTGCCTATAAAATAAACACTTGCCTTTGTTTCAGCACAAGCAGCTAGTGTTCCGCCACCTTTGGCAGAACCATCCATCTTTGTAAGTATTATTCCATTTACGCCAACAGCATCATGAAATGCTTTTGCCTGTGTTCTGGCAAGCTGCCCTATATCAGCACTAAGAACAAGCCATATCTGATCCGGATTAAAAACCTTCTTTATCGCTTTTATTTCTTCAATTAATTTATCATCTAAAGCGGATCTGCCAGCTGAGTCAACTATTATCAAATCTTTTTTCTTAAGCTCCTTTAGTCCTTTCTCAACAATCTTGCATGCGTCTTTTTCTTCTTTATCTCCATAAAAGGTAACATCTATCTGCTCAGCAAGCTGTTTAAGCTGTTCATAGCTTGCTGGCCTATGAACATCAGCACATATTAAAGCAACATTTAAGCCGCGCTTCTTGTACCAAAGCGCCAGCTTTGCTGCTGTTGTAGTTTTTCCTTGACCGAAAAGGCCTAACAAAAGTATTCTTTTTGGTTTTTGCGGAGGCTGCTTTGCACCACCAAGCAGGTTTGCTAAAAGCTCGTATGTTTTCTTTATAATAAATTCCTTTCTTGTTAGGCCTTCCGGTGGCTTTTTCTTTGCCAGCTCTCTTATCTCGCTGCTTAAATTAAAAACAAGATTTACGTCAACATCGCTAGCAATTAACGCACGCTGAATCTCTCGAATTGCTTCCTCCACAGTTTCATCACTTATCAATGGAGCTGTCCTTAGCTTCTCTAAAGCAGCTCTTAGCTTTTCTCCAAGCATAAAGCCCACATTAAATATTGCCTACAAAATATTAAAAGAAAGAGCTTACTAAAGCTTATTTTAAATTATTCTTTCTATTATTTCCTCAGCATCAAAGGGTTTTAGATCAGCATAGCTTTGACCTGTTCCAATGAAAATCACTGGTTTTTTGAGCTCATATATTAAGCTAAGGGTTGAGCCACCTTTTGCATCCGTATCGATTTTTGTTATTATGAATGCATCTATATTCAATGCTTTATCAAACTGTTTTGCTTGCTCAACAAGGTTCTTGCCTGCGAAGGCCTCGCCTACAAATATCTTTATATTTGGCTTTACAACCCTGTCTATCTTCCTTAGCTCTTCTATCAAATTTCTATTCGTTTCTTGCCTACCAGCGGTATCTATCATAACAACATCTATGTTTGAGCTTTTTGCTGCATTTATAGCATCATAGGCAACAGCGGCTGGATCAGCACCGTAGGTATGCTTTATTAAGCGCACGTTAAGCTTTTTTGCATGTTCAGCAAGCTGCTCTATTGATGCAGCCCTGAATGTATCGCTTGCAGCCCAGATAGAGCTAAAGCCATGCTTTTTTAGCAGGAAGGTTAGCTTAGCTATAGTTGTTGTTTTCCCAGCACCATTTGGGCCTAAAAATAGAATCTTGAAGGGTTTCTCAGAATTTTTAATCATAGTAATTAGGTCAAGCTTTTCTGTACGCATTAGCTCTTTTAGTGTTTCTTTTATTCGCTCTTTTATAAAAGTGCTTGCGTCTTTTGCAGGAACCTTTTCAGAAAGCAACCTCTTTTTTATCTCATCGCAAAAAGTTTTTGCTACATGCTCGTTTACATCTGCTTCCAACAAAGAAAGCTCAAGTTCGAAAAGCATATTGCTTATGTCTGCTTCTTTAAGCCTAATCTCCTTCTTAAAAACAGCTTTTACTTTCCTCGCAACCTTAAGCTCTGGCTTAAGCTCTCTCTTTTGCACTATTTCCTCTTTTTTCTCTTCCCTTGCTTTGTCCTTTGTTTCTCTTACCTTATTCGAAAATTTCTCTACAAAATTGCTCAACTTTTTTTTCAACAAATCAAACATAAAATCACTTAAGCGACGCCTTGAACCTTTTCCCTCGCTTTGCGTTGTGCTTCATTAATTAATCGCTCGAGCTGTATAACAAAAGCTATCGCTTGCTTTTTTCTTTCCCCTATGTTTTTAAGTCTTTTCTCCAGGTTTGCTTTTCTCTCTTCAAGTTTGTTCAAGGCTTTCGCTATAGGCATTTGCTCGAAAACATTGCCGCCTATTTCAACCTTGACTTCTGAAGCATCGCTAAGCCTTGCGCTTGCGAAAACACCGGAACCTAAAGAAACCAGTATGTTTGTATCCTTTCCAACCTTCTTTATCTCGCTTAATGCATTCTGTGTGCTTTGAAGCTCAGCTATTATGCTTCTTATCATGCTTTCTTGATTTGTTAAGGAATCTATCAAAGCCCTTTGCTGTTGATAAATCGCTAACAACTGCTCAAAAGTGAGCTTTATTTCTCTCCTTTTTTCTTTCTTCTCCTTCTTTGCCATGCTATCACTCTTGCAGGCTTTTTATACTTTCAATAATAATGAATCTTCTTTTAATTCCATGCTCAGAGCCAAATAAGCTAAAGATCTTCTGCTTTGCAAAATTCTCGGTCTGCGCTTCAACCACTCTTGTAAAAGGCCTATAGCTCCCTTTTATTTTCATCCTTCCTTTTACCTCGAACTTCATAGCTTATCACCTACAAGAAAACATCTTGCGCTCTCATAAGCTCAAATGCTGTAGTTTTATCACCTACAAGCAACGCTTTAGTATTTGTTATTGCATCGTTCCCAATGAACTTATCGCCATAGTTTAAGGTTACCGCTACGCCCTCAGCTTTAAATGCCTTCTTCAACAGCTCGAATTCTTCTTTTGTTACATCTGGGTGAACCAAAAAACCATTATTGTTTGCAACTACTGCTGAACCAACAACATCCAAGCGAGCTACTTGAGTTATGCGAAGCTTTATATTAAGGAATTTTTCAATGCTATCAACCTGTTTTTCGCTTAAAACTCTGCTCGCTATGCCGCCTTTCTCTGTTACCTTGAGCAAGTTCCCTATCGCTGTCACGCCAGCTATGCGCTTTACCTTTATTCCTATTTCCCTAAGCTTTTCTATTTCATTATCAAGTACAAGCTCCGAAACAACAAAGCTTTGCTTTATGCCTGCGCACATTACCCCTATTAAGGAACTCTCAGCAAGCTTTGTCTTTATTATCTCAACATCAAAAAAATTTTTGAGTTTGCGTTCTTCCTTTGCAAGCATGTTTACTGGCACTAAAGCCACTTGCTCAGTAACAACTGCAAAGACGCCAACAAACGGGCTAGAGCAAATTGTGCCTTTATCCACCCTCATTTTAGAGACCTTATTTATCAAGCTTTCTCTTTATTGCGGCTTTTTCCGCTGCTTGCTCCGCTGCCCTCTTCTCAGCGAGCTTTTTTGCTTGCTCTTTCTCTTTTTCCTCTTTCTCAGCCTGCTTTTCCTTGCTTGGCTTCTCCTCTTTCTTTGGTTTTTTCGCTGGCTCTTCTTTGGGCACTTCTTCGCTCTGCAGGAATGCCCTAAGCCTGTTTTCTTCTATTATTATCCTTAACGGCAGAACCCTTGGTATCTCAGTAAAGCCCTTTGCCCATATAAGCTCGTTTATCTTCGGAGAAATCCATACGTTGTCAGCGTTAACATGGAATCTCTTTGAAAGTATGTTGCGCAAGCGGTTTATTGCGCGCTTAGCGCGCTTTGTTCTCGGATGCCTATAAAGCTCCCTTAAAGAAAAATTTATGAGCTTCTCCATGGTATCACCTGTTAGCTTCAAATATCTTCTTAAACTTCTTGCCGAAATCGCATACCTTCCAATGTCTTTTTTGCACGGGATTCCATATGCGCTTATTTGCCTTCTGAAGCACCCAGATGGGTGCGCTTGTTATGCTTGAGCCTATCCTTTTTCTCTGGCTTATAAGGAACTCCTTAAAGCTTTGCTCCTTGTTTGAGCTCATCCGATCACTTCCTAACTATTTTTGTTTCTCTTCTTTTGGAGAGGAGCATCAATAACTTTTTCATTTGCTCATCGCTTATCTTTTCCTTAAGCTGTCCTGATTGTGCTAAAGCAATTATCTGCTGAACCGCTTTTAAGTAAAGCGCACGGTTTACCAAGCGAACGTTTTTTAGCCTTTCTATCGCTTGCGGAGTTGCTAACCTTTTTAGTATAAGATTGATCTGCTTCTCGGCTTCTATCTGCTTTAAAAGCTCTTGTTGCAACGCATACCTCTGTTGAAGTTCTGCAAGCTTCCTCCTTTTCAATTCTTCTATATCCTCCTCCATTAAAAAATCACTTCTGTTTGCTTTCTTTCTTCTCCTGCTTTTTAGGAGCTTTCTTTTCAGAAGCTTTGGTTTCCTTTGCTTTGCTCTTTGTTTCCTTTTTAGCTTCTTTTGCTTTTGGCTCTTGCTCAGGGGCTAAGCGGCTTAGCTCCTCAAATACGCTCTTAAGCTTGTTTTGCTCTATAAGCTTCCTTTTAAGCTCGTTTGCTTTTTTTGTTAAATATGATTGGCCTTTTGGAGCAATAACTCTGCCTTTTTTATCCTTCTTTATAAAGCCAAGCTCTTCAAGCTGCTGCAATGCCTTTCTTATTATCTTTCCGCTCGCTTTCCTGAATTTATGCCTCTTCCTACCTCTATTCTTTTTACCACCATAGTATGTGCGCAAAGAGCCGACGCCTACAGGGCCTTCTTTATAAACACGGTAAAGCAAGGAAGCCATTCGCAAATAGTACCAATTTCTTTGCATTGGAGCCCTTTCCCTATTCTGCCCTGTCTTAACGAAAGGCACAAACTCTGGCTGCTTTACCTTAAACTTCTTTTCCAAATCCTCAGCTATCGCGTTTATAAGCTCTCCTGTTGGCACATCAAACACAGACATGTTAACCACGCTTCTTTCGAAGCCTTTGCTCAACGCCTTTTAGGCGGAGCAAAAATCAGGCTCCTTTTAAGTAATTATGCCCCAAATAGCTTTTTAAATTATTCTATAGTGGTTAAAAATACTTTAGCGATTTTTTCAATCTCGCTTTCCGAGCTTATTCCCGTCCAAGGGTCTTGCGGCCTAACAATGTTCACAACAACGATATCAGCCCCATTGAAAACTGCGCTTCTTGCTTCTTTCAAATCTACGCCACCTGCTGCTGAAATGAGAACATCGTACTTGCTTTTTATTTGATTTATGTGTTTGTACTTTATCACCTTGCCGCGTGTGGTTTCCTCATCCCTGCCGCGATGCAGTACAACTACCTTTGGCTTATTTCGCAATGGAAGAAGAACTCGCAGTGGTTTCTCAACATTTATCATATCTATCATGGCATCAATGCCAAGCTCATTGCACCTTTCAATAAATAAATCTATTGTTTCTCTCGGCGCACTGCCAATTACTGTCGCCGCTGTAGCTCCAGCAGAATAAGCTTCATCAACTTCCATTACAGCTCCATCGACGGTTTTTATATCCGCAACAATCTGACCCGGCCACAGTCTCGCGATATGTTCTATTGCTCTTGTACCAAATCTTTTTATTAGCGGAGTACCGGCTTCTATAATGATTCTTTCATCTTGTGGAATTTTAGGAAGTATTCTATTTATCATTTGAAGGTCGTAGTTGAAAGCTATTTGAAGGTAACGTTTACCAGAAACAAGCCTCTCCCTAGTTTTTGAAGACAAAATATTTTTTCCAAGTATAAGGTCTGACAATGGCTGTGAAGCAACACCTCTATTCGCTTGCAGTATATATCTATCTACTTCTTCAATAGCAGCCATTCCATCCACTGGTTTTATTTATTGCTATTTAGGATCTTGGCTGCGAGTGATCCAACCTCTGAGGGTAAAAGAATAACTACCTTTTCGCTTGGATCTGCCGCAATCTCTTTCACCGTTTGCAATGTTCTCAAATGCAATGCGCCTTTTGATTTTGAAAGGTTTTCTGCTGCTTTCATTAAGTTTTCTGAGGCTGCAAGCTCACCTTGTGATACTAATATTCTGGCACGCCTCTCACGCTCTGCTTCTGCCTGCTTAGCCATCGCTCTTTTCATCTCCGCAGGCAACTCTATCTCCTGAATCTTTACAGAGGTGATATCTATCCCCCACTCATTTGTTTCTTGGTCAACTATCTTTTTTATATCGTTGCTTATTCTCTCTCTTTCCTGCAGCACAAAATCAAGTTCATGGTTGCCGATGATGTCACGTAAAGCACCTTGAGCATATTGTCTTATTGCATATGCATAATCCTGGATTTTTACAACAGCTTTAACAGCATCTTCAACTCTGTAATATACAACTGCATTTACAAGCAACGTAATATTATCCTTTGTGATAACTTCCTGTTTTGGGATGTCGGCAGTATTTATGCGCATATCTACTCTTATAAGCTTCTGAACCCCAGGGATAATAAAATTTATGCCCGGACCTCTAAGTGAAGAAAATCTGCCAAAAGTAAGAACAACGCCACGTTCCCATTCAGGAAGTATTTTTATAGAAGCAAATAGAAAAGTGAGGGTGACAAACATAACAACATAAATAAAGAACAATTCAATCATTTTTTCACCCACCGTATGTTTTTTATCAAACAAGTAAAAACTATTATTTATTACTTTCGCTGATGCGTTATTGCTAGCTTGTGCCTCTTTCTCAAAATAGGATTTAAAAACTGAACTAGTGTTAGAGAAAAGGCTGCTCTATAAAATCCTTCCAAAACATCTCCCTTAGGCGCATACCACAGAAACAAAAAATTGCTTAGATAGAAATAGGAAATGAGGATAATTGCTGTTGCTGTTAAAGCATCTCTTATTTTAACATTGCGAGACGATAGCATAGGATAAATAGGTCTGTCTCTCAGAAAGGCCAAAATTCCTAATGTTTGAAACATAAGGGAAGAATAAAACAAAAAAAGGAATTCATAAAGAATTATGTTTTCATACTTTAGCTCTGCCAAGCCATTGGCAATGATATCCAGTGTTATAAATATGGAAATCATGCATTCTATCCAAAGAGCAAACCACAAAACAAAATTTCTATCTGCAGGAGAGGCATCTTTTGCAAGATTCTTCTTAGAAAGTGCATAATAAATAGCATAGTAAACAAACCGAAAATATGCAAATAAAATAAGGCCTAGCCCAATAATTCCAACTGAGTAATAAATAGCCATCGCTATTGCAGCAACAATATTGTGGTTAGCTAAATAGAGGATGTGGTCAGCCTTTTGTGAGATAAAATTTATTAAGGGATTTACTCCAAAATCCTTGGAAATAGATATAAATAGAATTAGAGATACTATCGCCACTTCAAAACAAAAGAGCTCGCTTAACTCTTTGTTTTTTAAAAATATAGCTTTTACTTCCATTAACTCTTTTCCCGTGCTCTTTTTTGTCATATTGTGATTCACTACTGGAAAAAATATAAAAAGTATAAAAAGCTTCTATGCACGCTACTGCTCACTAAACTTCTCCTTAAATCTGTTCCATACAATAATAAGCATTGCGTGCGCCGGAATATATGGTTCTAAGATATGAGCAATGCCGTTTGCATAATCAGCATGCTTCCTTGTTGCTTCTATGAGCTTCATAAGGTCTCTATCAAGCAAGCCAGCATCGTTGAGGTCAGAAACCAACGCTTCGAAGTCTTCCTTTGTGGCAACGTATTTTGGCAGCTTCTTTTCGGTAGCGACACTCAAGATCCAGCGCAAGTACTTCTCAGCTTTTGCGCGATCCCCTATGCATATGTAATGGTCCGCTAGCATTAGCGTAAAGAACGGATTTGCTCCTATGCCGCTGTATTCTCTTCCATACTGTTCAGCATAATCGCACAGACCGCCCAAAGCTTCATACTTAAGGTTCTCTTCAAGGAACCTTATAGTTCCTTTTATTCGCTCATCTTTGTCAGCGAAAACATTGAAGAACGCTAACGCTAACGTTGAGGCATCTGGACCTAAAATTACGCCAATAGCATCTTCTACCTTTATAGTTTTTATAAAGCTGTTTATGCGTGTGTTCCACATATAGGACATTATTGCTTCCTTTATCATATTCTCCTTTTCCAACGGAGCATACTGCAATCTTATCTTTTCAGCAATGCTGCTTAACTCCCGAAATGCTGCACAGCATAAGGCATTACACCATATCTCATAGCCATTATCTATTGGCGCATATTCATGAATGGAGTTTGGTGTAAGCACGAGGTTTTTACCAGGAACTATCTTAGAGTTTATGAAATCCACCGCTTTTTCTACGCGTTCCCAATAATGCTCAGCAAACTCATAGTCAGCGCTTTTCTTAACATATTCAGCAAATGTATAGAGGAACAATGCTGTTGCATCTACCTCAACCCTTCTATAGCTAGCGTCATTTCCGTTCACATCCCAACGCTGCGGCAAAGAACCTGTTCTTCTATTCTGCCCGTGGAAAGCGAACTCAAGTGCTTTTTTAGCCTCTTCAAATTTGCCAGCATAAATCAAGCCCAAAGTTCCTAATAAATGCGCTCTTGGATAAATATAATGCAAGCGCTCATCGCTTAGGGTTGTTAAAATTCCGCCCGATTCAAGCTGGGCTTGCAAGATAATATTTACTGATTCCTCCGCAAGCTCATCCATGGCTGACCAATCAAGCTCGGCTTTTACTCCAGATTCTTCAACAGCTTTTATCTCCTCTGGCTGTTCAACTTCCTCTTGCTCAGCTTCCAACTTTTCAGCTTCAGGAGCGCTAACAATTTCTTCCGCCTGCTCTTCCCTTTCAGCGGCTTCTTCAGCTTCTTGCTCAGGAACTTCTTCTACAGTTTCTCTCTCTGGCTCTTCAGCTCTCTCCTCAGCAACTTCTGCCTTTTCTATTGTATAGTTTATTGTGACATCAACTGTTTTAACTTCTCCAAATGTGAAGATCGTTGTTCTTAACTGTAAAGTCTCTCCTGGTAGAAGTTGTGGTGTGAGTACATCTAAGTTTATATCTAAAAGAGGTTTGGCTTTAGCTTCTACTTTAAGTGTGACTGGTATTTTGCTTGTCACATTTCCAGCTTTTACGACTATATTTCCTATATAAACACCTAAAGGTGTTGATGAGAGGGTGAATAGCTTTATGAGTACGTATTCTGTATCACCTTTTTCTATTTCTACAGACGGCTTTTCAAATTGAACAAACTCCCATACTCTACCTTCTACAGACAGATTAGCTGTCACCTTCTTGTTAAGATTATTTGTTATCCCTAGAGAGATTATACGATATTCACCTGGT
>JAPDKC010000057.1 GCA_029258755.1 archaeon
AGTTCTATCACTAACTATAACCTTGAATTTCTTCCCATTCTTCAAACAAAGTTTTTTTGTTGGTTTAAGTACGCCGTTTTCATATACTACTTCTATCACTTTATGCATCCAGCTCACATATGAAAAGGTAAGAGAAACTGTTAAAAAACATTTAGCTTAGCTAGTTGCTGCCAAGTTATTGTGGCTGAAATTGTTTTTCTAATTTTTCAGTAAAAATAGTTTCTGGCAGGCAGCGCCTGAATTGTGATCAGGTTTCAGGCAAAAGACTGCCTGCCAGGAGGTTGATAAAATGCACTGGCAAACTGATCTGTTTGGCTATAGGGCTGAACCACCAGCCTGTAAAAGATGTGGTTCGTACAATATAAAAAGGGGTGGGTTCTACAGAGGAACCAGAAAACTTTTACTGCTACAACCACTGCAAATATCACGAAAGCTTGCGTAGAACTCCATTGGAACAGAGAACACTGCAGCAGGCAATTATTTCTCTAGCCCTGCTAAGCTGGCATACCTGTCCTTGAAAAGCCAAGCGAACAAAACCGAAAGGAATAAATAAAAAGATTTCCTTATTGTTTTGGGTGTTAAGATGAAAAATAGAGAAAAAATTATTGTAATCCTGCTTATTGTGGCGATCGTTGGAATAAGTGTGATTTCTTTTTTGCTAACACAAAGCTTTGGAGGAGTCCATACAGTAGAGGATTTTCCGGCTCAGTATATTTCTGGCCCTCTTCCGGAGGATAGGCTTTTGGCATGGAACGAGCCATTAAATACGGATAAGATTTATCAGAAGAAAGGAGAAGTATTTATATGTAGAGAGACTGGTAAAGAGGCGGAAAAGGTTGAATTTTATAGGCACTCGCCAGGCCCTGGCGTTATTGGTGGCTGGAGCTATCGCTATGCTTTGGTGTGTGGAAATTATTACTGGATACTGGATGCTGCTGACCACTTTGGAACGAAAATATATGGGCCTTTTAAATTTGGTGAAGGGATAGCAAAAATAGCTGATTATGAGGTGCACGAATGGGGCGTGCTTGTTGGCTGTAACGAAAGCAAAAAGTGGTTTTTAACTTCCAGGCCTGAAGTGATGGCAAGAGTATTGCAACCAGTAATATATGTGCATGCAAAAGAGCTGGAGGAATTCAATGTAAAGGTAATTTTTAATGGAGGCAGACCTACACAAACGTATCCGCTTGGAAATGTTCAGGGCAATGTGTTGGAATGGAAAAAAGTGAAGGTAATTAAAGAACCAGAAAGCAAAAAGCTCATCCCTAAATCGTACGTCCCTCTGGAAGAAATAATCCCGACGCTCAATGATGTTGATGCAGATGAATTGGACTACAATAATATAAAAACAAGGTTTTTGTTCTATGAGGGTGAGCTCCCATTTGAAAACAAGATTGAAGCAAGCTATGATTTAGAGCAAAAAAAAGTGTTTGTAAAAAATAATTCAAAATATACTGTGTACGATGTGGTGGTTGCTGTCGGCACGGGGAGTTTTATACACCCCACACGCTATATTGCAAAGATAGGAACCTTAGCTCCGGGAATGCAAGCTGAGAAAACACTTGAAGAAACAAGCAAGCCCGATTTAAAAAAGAAGATGGTTGCTTTAGGATTTACTGAAAAGGAAGCTGAAGCATTTGCTAAGCTTTGGCAGGAGCCTTTCTTTGAACCCATAAACATATCATTTGCAAGGCTTTCGTACCGCTTGCCTAGAAGCGAGATTGAAAGGCTGATTCGCTTAGAATTTGAGCCAAAACCCAAAAAATTGCTGCGGGAGCTCTGGGTTCTGGTTGATTTGAAAAGCAAAGACATGGGCTCTGGAACAGGAATTGTAAGAACGTGCTCGAGCAATGCAGATTGTGATTGGGTAAGCACTAATTGCTGCCCGGAAACTGCCGGAGCGCATTGGGAATGCATAAATGCAAAGCTTTCAAAGCTTGATTGTCCAGCAAACCCAGTATGTTTGCAAGTGATAAGCCCTAAGCCAGAGAAGGAATGTAAATGCATAAATGGGATCTGCACGATGAAAAATGGTTAGGCGAACCAAAGCTTGAAAACCCTGCGAGTAGTTGGAAGCACTATTTAGTCGTTTTACCTTTGCGCATGCTTTGCTTTTTTAACCATTCAACATAAGCATCTATAAAGCGGAGCCTTTGCTCGAAGTTCTTTCTGAGTTCTTCATCCAGTTCCTTTAGGTCCTTCTTTAGAGTTTCAGCCGCTCCATAGAAATACCTCTGCTTCACGTTCAACCCTAAATTCTCTTATATAGCTTAGAAGAAGTTTTCTATTTAAATACTTTTGGAAGAGCTTAAAAAGATGCCTCGCATCTTCAATGTCTTTTTGAGAACCAAGTTTAAGCTTGAACGCTATTTGCAATTCAAGTTCAGATATATTGATTGTTGCACTATTCATTTTCACAGTCAGTTTTTTACTTAGAGAGTACCTGTTATATTTTGTTCTCGCAAATTTTAGTTCAACATTTGGAATGAACGAGTGTTTTAGGGCAAAACGCACCGCTATATTGTTTGCCAGGTATTCGCTGAATGCTTCCTTGGCATTTGCTGCATTAATGCACTCGAAACCAGCTTTATTAATTGCCTCCCAGAATTTATTAAATCGCTCCCAGCCAAGCTCTTCGATAAAAACATCAACATCTTCTGTTGTGCGGCTTCTTCCAAAGAGCACAGCAACATAGCCTGAAACAATCACATAATCAATCTCCAAACTATCCAGAATATTGAGGATCTTATAGCCTTAAACAGCAGAAACTATTTGAGGTCTATAGAAGAAGCGAGGAAGGACTATAGAGAAGAAAAAATAAAAGAGTTTGGAGAGCTCTTTGATGTATAGAGTAGTATTCACAAACAGGGCAATAAAAAAGACCTTAAAAAGATGGAAGAAAACGTTAAATTGCGGATTGCCAGAAAACTTATCGACCCTAAAATCGGAAGTTATCGGTTTAGGATAGGCGATTATAGGATAATCTTTGATATTGATGCTGACACAATTGTTATTTTACGTATAGGACTCAGAAGAAGCATATACAAATGAATAGCTTTTTTACACAAACCCTAATTTGAAAACGCTTGGCAAGATTATTGAGTTATGGCTGAAAAAGTATCTTTTTAAAGAGTTGATGGGTTTTATTATTTTTAGTATATTACAGCTAAAAAGGTGAGAATATGTTGGTTAAGGTTGAAATATATTATGATGGCAACTATTGGTGTGCACGCGGCATAGGTGAGGATATATTCACGCAAGGCAAAACTTTGGACGAGCTGATGGAAAATTTGAAAGAAGCTGTTGAGGCGCACTTTGGCGATGCCGTGCAAGATATAAAGATACTTTCTATTTCCGAAATGGAAGTGAAAACACGTGCAAAGACTTCCAGTAGTTAGTGGTAAAAAGCTTCTAAAAATGTTGCACAAAATAGGTTACGTTACAATAAGACAGCGAGGCAGCCATATAAGAATGGAAAAAGTAACACCATTAGGGAAGCATAAAATAACAATACCCTATCACAAAGAGATTGCAAAGGGAACACTAAATGACATTCTCACAAAGGTTTCAATGTGGAATTCCATTCCAAAAAAGAAGCTTATTGAAATGATAAAAAACATTTAGCTATGCAAACCCTAATTTGAAAACGCTTGCTGATGTTGATATTGTGCAGGCACAAATTTTAAAATAATCCTTGTATAAATCTATTGTATCGTGGTGGTTATATGGCGGAGGTTGTTGTTAAGGTATCGAAGGAAGTTGAAAAGGTTATGAAAGAGCACCCGGCTATAGATTGGTCGGGGATTGCTGAAAAGGCGATAAAAGAAAGGATAACCAAGCTTCAGCTATTTGACACGATAGCTTCAGAGAACAGGTTGACTGAAAAGGATGCTTTGAAACTTGGGAGAAAGATAAATAGAGCATTGTGGGATAAGCATTATAAAAAGCTGGTTTAAATGGAACTGGTTGTGGACTAGCTATGGAAAGTTAAGATGGCTGTTATAAATCTACAATTCTCAGAAATTTTACTCTTTTAAAATCTTCATCAAAGGTTGCGATGTGCTTTATGTTGTAGTGCTTGCATGTCGATGCGATCAGAGCGTCATTGGGCATCAGCTTATACCTTACCGCAACATCCAGAACAGTACGCACGTCATTAGTGTCAGGCAGAATAGTCGATTATATTGGAAAGGGTGTATAGATTTGCCAAAAAATCCTTTGCAAAAGTGTACCCTTTTTTCTTTATGTAATCCTGCAAGTGGTATCTTCCTCTAATTTTAAGCTTTTCATCGGCCAGAAGCCTTACTCCCGTGTAAAGGGTCTCCTCGAAAACCGAAACACTTGTAACAAAGCGATGTTCCGCCCTTTCAAAATAATTTATCGCCTTATCGCTCTTTTTGGTTTCTATCAGTAAACTTACCAAAAAGGAGGTGTCTAAAAAGATTTCCATAATTCTGACCTTATGTTCTTTATTTTTCTAATAGAAACCGGCCTCTTTAGTTTTATCGGTTTGAATGGCAGAGTTCTATCACTAACTATAACCTTGAATTTCTTCCCATTCTTCAAACAAAGTTTTTTTGTTGGTTTAAGTACGCCGTTTTCATATACTACTTCTATCACTTTATGCATCCAGCTCACATATGAAAAGATAAGAGAAACTGTTAAAAAACATTTAGCTATGCAAACCCTAATTTGAAAACGCTTGCCAAACCTGTTGAGAAACCAAGGATTATTAGGAAAAGCTTTGTGAAGTTTGCAAGATTTTTATTCTTGAAGTTTTTGTCTACATAATAGATCAGCAAAAGTACTAGCGCAACTTTTAGTGCTACAAAAAGCGCAGGATTTATGTTCAAGATTAATGCGCTCAAAGGATGTTGCTCGCGGAAAGAGAAAAAGGTTATTGCAACTGCTGTTGCAGAACCATCGGTAAGCTGACCTGCAACCGCCAACAAATTCAGCTTATTCTCAAGGATATTAGTAAAGTGTCTTGCAGTAAATTTTAGCGCAAACGTGAGGAAAGCAATTAAAGCTAAGCATGCAAAAAACGCTAACCAATTTGTGAAATTAGCAAAGCAAAATAATACAGGTATGGAACAGAAAGCAATGCCAATGGAAGCAAAAAGTTTATGGTAAGCATTCCCTTTAATTTTTCTGCTTATTGCTAAGCCAAGAATCGTAAGCGAAAAAACCAAAAGCCAGACGCCAGGCGTAAAAGTCCAAAAGCCTGGCTCCAAAGGATTTGGTGTTTTGCGAATAAAAGGCAAAAGCTTTGCTGAATTTATCGCTCGTAAGGAAACACCAAGCAAAATATAGGGGAAAAGAGCTAAAGCAAAGCGTTCATCGAAAATTATACCTCTTCTGTGCAAAATGGGGAAAACAATAAAAAAAGCAACTAAAAGAAGTACTGCTCCGTAAACAGCAGTGTTAACTATATTATAGCCCTGCACCCTTGAATCGATTATCGGCCTTATAAAAAATTCTTCCAAAAGGTTTTGCATGTAAGTCAGCCTCGCTCTTTCGATTCTTTCGCTTTACGTTCAGCCTCTCTCAGCTTTATAAATCCTATTTCCTGGTTCCATCTCCAGCGCGGCGCTCTTATCTGTGCTGTAGCTTGTCCAGGTTCCCAGGTGCGCCATGGTTTTTTTCTTGCCCACTCCATAAATCCTTCTATCATTTCAGGCGGAGCGCCGAGCTTTTTTAACAATTGTATTGCTGCAGAGAAAGACATTGACTCGTATTTATCAGCATCTGCCATATAAGCCTCTATTTTCTTTTTCCCCTTCCCTTTTATTTGAGCGTATTGCAAGCCATGGAATGCCTCATGATATATTGTTGCAGCTAAATCCATTATCTCCAATTGCCTTTCCTTTTCTTCAGGTAAAACGCCCAAGAGCTTTCGAATTTCATATATAAGATTGGAGAAAACATGGTTGTAATGTGCTTTAAATGTTTTAGTTTCTAGGAAATATCCGAAAGGCGGGTTAGATTCGAAAACAATCTTCTTTATGTATTTTTTAACAATTGCATATTCTTTTGGTGCTTTTTCTTTAAGCAGTGCAAGGGCTGCGCGCGTTCTCAAATAGTATTCCTTACCATCGTGATGCGTAAAGTAAGCTCCCCTCAGTTTTATTCCATCAAAATTCCTCAGCTTAAAATATTCTTGCACTTCTCTTTTAATCTTCCTTAATCTATTTAAAACTTTGGGCCTTTTTGGCTGTTTAGTTCTTTTTCTTGCCACAAAAGCACCTTTTAGCAAATAAATTTAGCTGATTAACCATTTATAATAATTCTTTCTAATAAAAAATTCTATGCGTGTTGCTAAAAAGGAAACTTGCTACGGCATAAAAGTTGCGAAGAAATTTGGCGAAAAGTTAAGGAAAAAGCTTGTAGAAAAAAACTTGCTTGATTTTGAACACTTAATTCTGAAGAACGCTGAGCATATAATTTTTCCACTCAAACATAAGCTAAAAAAGGAAGAGTTTGAGGAACTAGCTAAAATAGTTTCTGGAATTGAACTTGAAAGATTTGAATTTGAAACCGCTAACAAAAAGCCAAGATCACTTAAAGAAGCCCTGCGAAAAGAGCTAAGTGAAGAAGAGATTGAAAAGCTGATTACTTCTTTTGATGTCATTGGAGACATAGGAATTATAGAAATTCCTGACGAGCTGCTTGCAAAGAAAGAAATTATCGGCAGAGCGTTGCTCGAGGTAAATCCTCATCTAAAAACTGTTGCAAGAGTGCTCAGCAAACATATAGGCAAATTTCGTTTGAGGCCTATAGAGATTATAGCTGGTGAGCGAAAAACGCTTACTGTGCATAAAGAACATGGCTGCATATTCAAAGTAGATGTTGCCAAAACCTATTTTTCACCAAGGCTTAGCTTTGAAAGAATGCGGATAGCGGAGCAGATTAAAAAAGACGAGTTTATCGGCGCTTGGTTTGCTGGCGTTGGCCCATTTCCAATAATATTTGCAAAGCACTCGCAGATGAAAAAAGCTATTGCAATAGAGCTAAATCCGCATGCTTACAAACTGCTTGAGGAAAATATAACGCTAAACAAATGTGAGCAAAAGGTGCAAGCGATCTTAGGTGACGTAAAAGAGGTTGTACCGAAACTTAATGTAAAATTTGATAGAATTGTGATGCCCTTACCCAAAGGCAGTGAGCTTTTCTTGGATGAAGCGATGCTAGCGATAAAAGAAAAAGGAATAATACATTTTTACCAATTCGCTCCTCGTGATAATCCCTTTGAACAAACAGTTGCAAATATTAAAAGCATTGCAGAAAAACACGGAAAAAAAGTAAAGATTATTGGCAAGCGCATCGTGCGCTCAGTTGCAGCAACAAAGGTGCAGGTGGTAATCGACTTTGAAGTAGAATAAAGATTTATTCGCCAAACACCTTTTTTCTTAGTTCCATTATTGCATGCGATTTATCCTTATTAAGCCAAACAACCTTTCCAGATTTTTTTGTTTTTAGAAAACCTTCTTTAATTAACTTGTCAAATATTCTTTTTATTCGTTTGCCATTCCTCTTTATTCTTGCACTTATCCAAACAATTAAACTTTCTTTTGGTCTATATCTTTTACTGCTCCAACAGCCTCGCCTTACAAATGTTGATACATAACTAGGAATTAGCAATTAATATGCGAAGGTGCTAGTCATGGAAGAGACCCTATTTGTAAAAACCTTTGGAAATTCCCCTTTCATTAGGATAATTGATTTCTTTTTGGACAATAAATTGTTTGACTTCTCAAAGAAGGAAATAATTGAAGAGCTTGGTATGAGTAAAACAACTTTTTACAAATACTTCCCCGCGTTAGTAGAATTAGGAATTATTACTGAGAGCAGAAGGTTTGGGAAGACCACTCTATATAAGCTAAATCTTAACAACCCCATTGTAAAAAAACTCATGGAAATAGAAGAATATATTATAAAACACAACATAGAAACTTGTAGAAAGAAAGTTAAAATCACCAAAACAGTTTCTCCTTCTTCAAGATAACAGAAGAATCAAAAGTCAAGCATTTTAAAAGATTTAAAAGATAACGTTGCCTAATATTGAATAAAATTTTAAGAATTCGCAAGGTGGTAGCATGGCTTTAGTTTTGGTTTTTATGGGCCCTCCTGGTGCAGGTAAAAGCACCATGGCAAAAAAGCTTGTTAGCGATTATGGCTTAGCGCATTTTTCCACGGGAGATATAATAAGAGAAAAGATCGCTAGCGACCCAGAATTCAAAGCGGAATTCGAGGCTCTAATAAAAGCAGGAAAGCTTCTAGATGATGAAAGGACAAAGCAGCTTTTGTTGGAGAAGATAAAAGCAAGCGATATAAGCAATGGCTTCATCCTTGATGGTTATCCGCGCACCGTAAATCAAGCAAAAGACCTTGAAGAGATTTTAAAGGAACTTGGCTTGGAGCTTAATGGTGTTATATACTTCTCTCTCCCTGAAGACGTTGCTGTTGAACGCTTAACCCAGCGATTGCAGTGCCCAAAATGCGGCAAAATCTACAATCTTGCAAGCGTTAGGCCAAAGGTTGATAACATTTGCGATGACTGCGGGGCTAAGTTAGTTGCGAGGAGCGATGATGAAACAGAATCTATAAGGACACGATTCAGAGAATATGAAGCGAAAACAAAGCCTGTAGTAGAGTACTACCGAGAGCAAGGTTTGCTATATGAAATAGATGTAAATGATACCGTAGAAGCTAACTATAAAAAACTGAAGGATTTGGTTGAAAAAATAAAGAGCAAGGAGATCACTTGATCGATTCCCAAAGCACTCTATCGTGCGGATTAACCACTATGCCTCTATCGGTTATCTCGAATGGGTGCGGAATCTTGCTGTGGTTTGTACCGCGCATCTTCTTTATGAAGATACTTCTATGAGGCGGAGTGAAGTAAAGAGCTATAACGCCATCTGATACAAATTCTTCCACGCCAAATGCCGAAAACTCGCGTCTGCCGCCTCTAGTTTCCGTTGTAAGCAGCGTTGTGCAACCAAGGTTTTTGAGCTTATCGGCAAACTCAAAGAGAACACTTCTCACAAGAGCTGGATTTTCAAACCATATTCCAAAAGCAGTAACGGAATCTATTACCAGGCGCTTAGCATTCATCTGTTTCACTAGCTGCGAGATTGTATTTAGCTCCTCATCCACGCGATGCTGCACTTCTTCCCTAGTTCTTGCATAGCCTATATTTAACCTATATATTTTCATCAGATTCTTTTCCTGAAGCTCTCTAATATCCCAATTAAAGTTCTCCATGTTCCATATTATATTCTTTAGGTTTGTTTCTATGCTAACATAAATGCCTGGCTCGTTATACATGGCAGCTCCATTATAAATAAATTGCATGCTGAAAATGGTTTTCCCAGTACCGGAGCCGCCTGAAACCAATACACAAGAACCTTCTGGAATGCCACCCTCAATAAGCTCATCCAACCCTTCAATTCCGGTTTTTACCCTGTTCACAGCACTCACCACTCAAAATTGTACGTATATAATTAAACTTTTTCCTTTAATAAACTTTCGCTTTTCGCGAGCATTTAGTCCTTCAATATTTTTATGAACCTTTTTGCATCGTTAAGCATTGCAATGTTATTGAACATTACATAATTGAGCTTTTTATCGCACATTCCTTTTAGTTTTTTGAGATCCGCATCCTTGTATTTGTATCTTAAATTATAGCCAGGCAAGCCATGCAACCTGAAATAGTTTAAGCTTCCAAAAACGGGCTTTTGTTTAAACGGGTCAACGCAATGAATCAGATTAAGTTCTTTACATAGTTCCCTAAGCTCCTGCTCTGACCAATTGCGTGCCTCCCACACAAATAAAAAACGCTTGCTTCTTATGCTTTGGAAGAAATCCCTCAGGTTTTGTTTGTTTTCTTGGGTTGGCTTAAAGCTTGCGGGGGTTTGAAAGAGTATTAGTTTTGCCTTTAGAACGCTAGCTACTTCTTCCATCGTTTGCCATGCATTAAAAACCTCTTTGGTTGGTTGGAAAAAACCATATTTATGCCTCTTCTCTCGGGGGATATCGATTTTTAATCTCCTATAAGTAGGTGAACTTGGCGCATGCGTGATAAGCTGCCATGCTTTTAGAACAAACTCAAAATCTTCAGGAGCTTTGCTGCGCCACCTTTCATACTTTTTAGTATCTGCCGGTTGATAGAAAGTTTCCTGCACTTCAATAACCTTAAAATCCTGAAAATACTTTGCTTGGGCTTCAGACCATCCGCAGCAGCCGACCTTGATCATATCTTGATATGAGAATCGAAGCAATTTAATAGTTTCGCTCCATGTTCATTTTGAGGGATATGGCAAAAGATATAGACCTCGTAGGCCTAATAGAACAGCCCACATGGAAAAGCATGCTTCTAGATTTAGTAAGGAAAGAGCATATGGATGTGTGGGCTATCGACTTGGTTGAGCTATCGCAAAAGTATTTAAAGCGCATCCAGGAGCTGAAAGAGAATAATCTGCGCATTCCTGCAAATGCTATGCTTGCATGCGCAATTCTGCTTAAGCTCAAAGCAAGAACTCTAAAGCTACCTCAGGAGGAAGAAGAGCAAGAGGAAAAGCTTCCGCCTATAGGCGAGCTGCCAGAGCTTCAGCCAATAACAAGGATAAAGGAAAGAACAATCACTTTGGATGAACTGCTAAGGGAAATAGAAGCGGTTATTGAGCAAACGAAAAAGAAGAGTTCAGTAAGCAGGCCCGTTGAGGAGATTACAATACCGGTGCCACAAATAAGTGAAAAGGACTTAAGCGCAAAGATTGAAGAGACCTATGAAAAAATTGTCGCATGTGCAGATGAGCAGGGCTTAGCACTATTTTCAGATATTATAAAAGGAGCCAAGCCGTTAGAAATAATAACTGCCTTTTTATGCTTGCTCTTTTTGGCTTCAAAGCAGTGCATATCCATCTGGCAAGAAAATTTCTTTGGGGAAATATTTATTGCAATTAGGAATGAAAAAGAGTAGCTATTTCTTCCTTTTCTTTTTCTTGCCTTCCTTATAAACTATTGTTCTGTAAGGATATGGAATCTCTATGCCTTCTTTATCAAATCTTTTCTTTATTGCCTCGCGCAAATCGCAAGCCATCTTAAAGCCTGTTGGCTTATCCTTTGCCCAAAAGTAAAGCCGCAGCACTATCGCTGACTCTGCAATGCTAATGACTCTAACCTTTATCGTTTCACCCATTTTCAGCAGCTCAGCATCGCCGCTAAGCTCAGCAAAGCTTGGATGCTTCTTTGTTTCTTCTATCATTATCTCTTTGGCTTTATCTATATCGGAATCGTAGCTTATCGGCATATCTACTGTTTCTATGCATTTTTCATCGGCAAGCGAATAATTAATTATTGTTGCCTGGCTTATCTTTGCGTTAGGAACTACCAAGCGTTGGTTTTCCCATGTTTTTATTATGGTATGCCTGAGCGTTATATCCTCAACCCTGCCATAAGTGTTTTCGAAGGAAATGCGATCGCCTACACGAAACGGCTGGAATATGGCAATAAATATGCCGGCAAGCAGATTGGAAGCAACATCCTTGGCTGCAAAACCTATAACAATTGCGGCTATACCAGCACCAGCAAGCAGAGAAACAGTAACATCTTCAAGACCGGGCACAGCACGCATGATAAGGAAAAATGCAATTCCGTATATGATAGCCGAAACTATGTTTTTTGCTATAGCAAACCTTGTTTTATCGATATTCTTTTGCATTGAGGCAATCTTATCCAAATAAAGCAAAACAACCCTATTCGCCAACTTTGCTATAACAAGTATCAACAAAGCGTATACAGCTATGAGGAAATATGTGCGAACTGTTTCAAAAGCAGGACTTTGATAAGGCACTTGCTCAAAATATATAACAAGCCCCAAAATTGCAGCAATTATCCCAAGCGTTAGCAAAAGTATCCAATACAAACCTATGCCATGCTCTTTCTTCTCTTCACCCATCTCTTTAAAGAGAGAAGAAAAAGATTTAAAAAATGCAACAATTAAATTATTGCATGGCTCAATACTACGAATGCAAGGTTAAGGATATCAGGAACTATGTGGATAAGGGAATCACTGTATATAAAACCATAAAGCTTGAAAAGCCGGCAGATTTTGTGTATAAAGCTGGGCAATTTGCGATGCTTGCGCATCCGGAATTAAAAAATAAAGATAATCCAAGCGAATTCCTCTGGCGCGCTTTTTCCATAGCTTCAAGCCCTCTGCAAGATTTTTTGGAGTTTACAATGCTCATAAAATACACATCCGGCCTTACACAATTTATAGAAGAGCATCTTAATGAAGGTGACACACTGCTACTCAAAGGTCCTTTTGGCAGCTATACCTTGGACGAAAGCTTTGAGAAAATCGTTTTTATAGCCACAGGCAGCGGAATAACCCCCTTTATGAGTATGCTAAGGACGCTCTTCCTTCAGCACGCTAACAAAAAGATCCAACTGTTTTATGGCTTCAGAAACGCAAATCAATTTTTATATCGGGAGGAATTGGAAAATTATGCAAAGGAACAAACAAACTTCGAGTTTTATTGCGCAGCAAGCGATGATCCGGAATGGCCCGGATTTAAAGGTTATGTAAACCCCTTGCTAACTGAATATGCTATGAGGGGCAATGATGTGCACTATTATGTCTGCGGAAGTCCTGTTGCAAGAGAAAGCATAACAAAGCATCTGTTAGGTATGAACGTGCCTGAGGAAAGAATACATATAGAAAAATGGACATAGGTGCTTCTATGCAAAAGCTAAGATTTGGCACAGCTGGTATTCCTTTAAGCACAAAACCTTACAATACACTAAATGGCATCGCTCGCGTAAGAGAGCTTGGCTTAGATAGTATGGAGCTTGAATTTGTACGAAATATAAATGTAAGCAAACAGCTTGCCCCTGAGGTAAAAAAGCTTGCAAAAGAAAAGGATGTATTGCTGAGCTGTCATGCATCCTACTTTATAAACCTAAGTTCAAAAGAGGCTAAGAAAAGGGAAGCGAGCAAGAAGCGCGTGCTTGATGCTGCTTTGCGTGCCTATGAATGCGGCGCTTTTAGCGTCTGTTTCCATGCGGGCTTTTACCAAGGAAGAAAAGCCAACGAAGTTTATAATACGGTTAAAGATGCGCTTAAAGATATTGAGGAACGATTAAAGCAAAAAGGGATAAAAATCTGGATAAGGCCGGAGACAACAGGTAAAGCAACACAATTCGGCACATTGGATGAGATAATAGCGCTTAGCAAAGAGCTCGATATGGTTATGCCTTGTGTTGATTTCTCGCATATGCATGCCAGAAGCGCGGGCAAAATGAATTCCTACGCTGAATTTCGCTCAGTCCTTGAAAAGCTCGAAAAAGAGCTCGGGAAGAAAGCGTTGAAAGAAATGCACATACACGTTTCCGGCATAGAGTATAACGAAAAAGGTGAACGCTACCACCTCAACCTAAAGGATTCTGATTTCAAGTACAAGGAATTGCTCAGAGCGCTAAAGGAATTTAACTGCAAAGGCGTAGTGATAAGCGAAAGCCCAAATATAGAGGAAGATGCCTTGCTTATGAAAAAAGCTTTTGCAAGATTGAAGTAATCGCACACCAAAGAGAAAAATTTATTAATAGGATAAAGCAATTTTATTAGCAGGTGAAGGAATGGGGAAAAATGCAATATTAAAAGCTACTGCTATTGCGTTTCTTTTCCTTATGGCTGTATTCCTTACTGGGTGCTTTGAGTATCCATCGACAAAGTTTTATTCCGAAGAAATTGTTATAAAGCTAAATTCTAATGGAAATGCCGCTATTATTGAGACCAAGGTTGGCAAGCTTCTTGAAACAGCAGATATGAACAAGGTTTCTGAGTGGGAGGAAAACTGCACAAAAATGCAAAAATCGAGTATGGCGCAGATTTCTACTCTTTTTAGCATGCTCAAAACAGCCATAGACCTAAACCAAGATGTAAATAAAGAAGTTAGGGATAAAGCAAAAGAATATATAGACTCTTACATCCAGTTGTTCTCTTACTTAGAAAAAAATTCGGAGTGTACATTTGAAGTAAAAGACAACAACATGGTAGTGCTTACTACAACAACGACTCTGGACCAAAATTGGAACAATATAATAAACAAAATAAAAAGATTAGAAAGTGAGGTTATAGAATCGGCCATGTACAAACCTTCTGATTTAAACGCTGGTTATCAAGAGCAACCCAAAATAAGTGAGCTTCCTCTGCCTAAACTTTCAAAAGAAGGAGAAAACTATACGCTTATCTTCCCTATAACCAAAGATCGTAACGTTACAAAAGTAACAATAGAGCTTGAAGGATCTCTTATTAGCTTAGAACCTTCACACTACGATGAGGAAAATGGGCGTTATGTATTTGCTGACCCGGAAGGATTAGAAGACATGAATATTGTGGTAAAATATTCTGCAAGCGCTCCTACTGAAGAGGGGCCCGTAGAAGAAACACCTACTGCAAGTCCTACAACAACTGAAGAAACTTCTGAAACCCCGGCAGGAGCGCCATCTGAAGAGAGAGAAGAACAAGGCGTAACGCTTTTTGGCATAAACATTCCTTTTGTTAAAACGCCCGAACAGCTTCTTTATCTTCTTGTTGCTGTTGTAGCATTAATTTTACTAATAATTGTTATAGCTTTCATAAAAGCCTACAGCTCTAGAGAGAAAATAAAGCCGGACAAGTCATATGAGGAAGAGCTCATACAGGCAAGGAAAGCCGAGCTTGCAAGAGAAAGGGGGGTTAAAGTACAACCCGAAAGGAAAATCGAGGAAACGAAAGAAGAAAAGCCAGGTCTATTTTCCAAATTGTTTGGTAAGAAAGAACAAAAAATTGGAGAAGAAAGCGAAGCGCATCTTATTGCTGCTGAGGAAAAACCGCAAGAAGTATTTGAACTTCCGCCAAAAGAGGAAAAGCAGGAGGGATTAGGCGGAATAAGTTACGAGAAAACAAATGTTATTGCAGAGATTCCCGAAAAGAAAGAAGAAACGCCTGCTACAGAAATTGTTGAAGAGAAAGGCGCTGAGAAAGAGCTTAAAGTTGAGGAAAGGACTGAAGCTGAAAGGGTTGAAGAAAAACCTTCTGTAGAGATTAAAGAAGAAAGCCTCATCAGCAAACCTCCGTTGCTTGAAGCCGAACCTACTGAGGAAAAAGTTGAAGAAAAACCAGCTCTCAGCGAAGAAGAGCTTGTTACTGTTGATCGTATAGTTTCAGTTATTCTACCAAAAAAAGACAAGTATACACCTGAGCAAGTAAGGAAGGTTATGCAGAGCGAAGGTTATAACGAAAGAATAATCGAAGAAGTCATAAGAAGAATTTATGGCTAGCTTACTTAGCTTGCTTCACCTATCTCACATTCTGGAAGGTCACGCTCATAATCTTCTTTTAGATACTCCAAAATAATTAGCTCTCTTCTTAACTTCCATTTCCTTTTATCATCGAAGGAGAAGGCCTCTTGCACAGGGATCAAATGGTTAAAAGAGCGAAAAATTTATTTAAGTTACTATTTCTTTTTACCGGAAAAAAGGAAACAAAAAATTTTTCATATTAAAATCGCTTTTATCTTTTTATGCGATACGCTGAACTTCCTTTACATTATGGAAAAGCACCTGCCTGGCTATTCAAAAGAATGGTTGCTTTAGCAAGAGAGATAAGTAGTGTCCTTGTTTTAGAGTTTGGAACAAAAGGTTTTTTGGAAAGAATAACTGATCCCTTCTGGTTCCAAGCATTCAGCTGCGTGCTCGGCTTTGATTGGCATTCTTCTGGCACGACAACAACAACTTGCGGTGCACTAAAAGAAGCTTTAAATAAAGAGGATCTCGGCTTAGCAATCGCTGGAGGCAAAGGAAAGGTATCAAGAAAAACACCTGAGCAAATAATACAGCTTTGCGAAAAACTTGGTATAAGCGATAAAAAAGCTAACGAATTGGTTTACGCAAGCAGGATGAGTGCAAAGATTGATAATGTTGCTTTGCAGGATTCTTACAACCTTTACCACCACTGCATCATTTTTGATGAGAGGGGTCGCTGGGCTGTTATACAACAAGGGATGAATGAAGAAATAAGCTATGCTAGGCGCTACCATTGGAATTTCTCAAATGTAAAAAAGTTTGATGAGGAACCGCATGCAGCAATATGCTGCAATGAGAAAAAAAGAGCTGTACTTAACTTGACCTCAAAAGAAAGCAGAGAAAATAAAAAGGCAAGCTTAGATTTGGTTAAAGAATCGCCGAAAAAAATAGAAGCTTGCTTAGCATTGCTTTCAGGGCAGAAAACACTCTTCAACTGGCATCTCAAAGTTAAGGATGAACGCCTTTTTATGCCAAGGCACATAAACTGGAATGCCTTAAGAGAAGCATACGAATTTCAACCTAAAAACTATGAAGAGTTTTTGAGCATAAAGGGCGTAGGCCCCAGTACGGCAAGAGCTCTTGCTTTAATCTCCGAGCTTATTTATGGAAATAAAGCTGACTGGCGCGATCCTGTAAAATATAGCTTTGCGGTCGGCGGCAAGGATGGCGTACCATTCCCGGTTAAAAAGCGCGTTATGGACAAAGCAATTGAGGTGCTAAGCGATGCGGTAAAACAAGCTAAGCTGAGCGATTACGAAAAGCTGCATGCGATAAAAAGATTAAAAGCGTTAGTGCCTGATTAGAGGAATTTGCCCGCATAACGTGCTTTCCCTTGCTCTTTGAGGATTTCTTCTATGCGAAGCAACTGGTTATATTTTGCATTGCGCTCGCTTCTTGCTGGTGCACCGAACTTGCATTGCTTTGCACCAATGCCAACAACCAAGCTTGCTATAAAAGGATCACAGGTTTCTCCGCTCCTATGTGAAACAACAACCTGCCAATTGTTCTGGAAGGCAAGCTTTGCTGCATCTATCGCTTCGCTTAACGTACCAATCTGATTAACTTTAAGCAGCAAAGCGTTACATGCTTTAAGCTCTATGGCCTTCCTTATGCGCTCAACGTTTGTAACAAGTAAATCATCACCAACAATCTGAACTTTGCTGCCAAGCTTGCTTGTAAGCTCCTGCCAGCCCTGCCAATCCTCCTCAGCCAAACCATCCTCAATAGAAAATATGGGGAAGCTTTCCACCAAGCCTTTGTAAAAATCTATCATCTGTCCAGAGTTAAGCTCTTCCTCGCCAAGAACATATGTGTTTTCATAGAAAAATTCTGAAGCGGCAGAATCTAAAGCCATGTAAACCCTTCCTTTGTAGCCCGCTTCCTCAATGGCTTTATCTATAAGCTCGAGGCGCTCGCTAACATTTTCTATTGGCGGTACGAAGCCACCTTCGTCAGCCAACAAGGTTGCTCTAGCACCAAACTTTTGCTTTAGCATATCTTTCAAAATATAATAAATTTCACAACCTGCTTGCAGCGCTTCAGAATAACTTTCAAACTTTATAGGCATTATCATATGCTCCTGTATATCATTCTTCAGACCTGCGTGCTTACCGCCATTCAAAACATTCATCTGGGGCACAGGCAAAAACATCTCTTTAGCTTCGCTTAGCTCAGCAAGATACTCAAAAAGCTGCTTTTCTTTTAGGAGAGAGCCGGCTCTAGCCAAAGCAAGCGAAACAGCAACAATTGCGTTAGCGCCAAGCTTGGATTTATTTGGGCTATTGTCAAGCTTTAACATTATTCCATCAAGCTCTCGCTGCTTTGTCGGATCTTTGCCAACAAGCTTTGGAGCTATTACCTTGTTAATGTTTTCTACCGCTTTAAGTACGCCTTTTCCGCGGAAAGCTTTTTCGTTGTCTCTAAGTTCTAATGCCTCAAAGCTACCAGTAGATGCACCACTCGGCACGGAAGCCCTGGCAATGCCTTTCTTTGTTCTTATTTCACACTCAACAGTAGGGTTTCCTCTACTATCCAATATCTGCCTTGCTCTAATACTCTCGATCATAGCGAGCCCCCTTAAAACAGAATTAAGAAAGTTTATTAAAGAATAACGAATTTACATAGCATACAAGGTGATCACATGGCAAAAGCCTTATTATTTTCTGGAACAAGCAATTTAAAGCTAGCCAAACAGATTGCTCGCAAGTTAAATACAAAGCTTGGTAAACTTGCAATAGAACGCTTCCCTGATAATGAAACATACTGCAGGTTTGATGAGAACATTAAGGGTAAGCGTATTTTTATAATTCAATCAACCTGCAATCCTGCAAACGAAAACCTTATGGAGCTGCTCATTATAATTGATGCTGCAAGGCGCTCTGGAGCTAAAAGCATCACTGCTGTAATTCCTTACTATGGTTATGCAAGGCAGGATAGGCAAACAAAGCCAGGCGAACCAATAAGCGCTGCGCTTGTAGCCAACCTAATCAAATGCGCGGGAGCTAATGCTATAATAACCATGGATTTGCATTCAAAAGCAGTTGAAAAAGCGATTCGCTTACGAAAAAAGCATCTGCATGCATTGCCTGTGATAATAGAATACTTTAGGAAAAAGAGGTTAAAGGATGTTTGCGTAGTTGCACCTGATAAAGGAGCTTTATTAAGTGCAAAAAAGCAAGCAAAGATGTTAAATGCATCTGTTGCTTATATAGAGAAAGAAAGGATTACCGCAAATAAGGTAGTTGCTCATAGAATAGTTGGCAGCGTAGAGGGAAAGAATTGCATAATAATAGACGATATTATAAGTACTGCTGGCACTATTTGTGAAGCATCAAGAGTACTGAAAAACGCCGGCGCTAAAAACATATATGTTGCTGCTACCCACGGCGTGTTTGCAGGGAAAGCTTTGCAGAGATTAGCAAAAGCGCCTATAAAAGAAGTGATAGTAACAGATACTATCCCGCAAGAAGCAAATAAAAAGAGGTTGAAGAAGCTTAAGGTGCTTAGCGTTGCAGAGCTTTTCGCTAAAGCAATAAAGGAATCTAAAAACTAAACATTATGACTCTATCCACTGATTCCATAAACCTCGCGCTTTTCTTTATCACTCATCCGCTTCCAATGTGTTGAATGCTTATTCAAAAATTCAAGAATCTGCTTTCTGCTTGGCTTTTTAGGTAAACCGTTCAGGGTAAACATTAGCCAAGGGTCGTTTTCTGCTATAATTTTATCCAACTCGCATTCTGAAAGCCTACTTAAAAGCTCGTATTCAACAAGTGCGTAGAATGCCCATTCCTTACCTGAAACATCATTTAGATTATTCAACTTTCTTTTCCCGAGAACAGCTTTAACTACTTTTGGATTGGTGTAGTTTCGAATGCTTATAAAACCACGTTTGAATTCAGCATCACTGGGTTCGATGCCTAGAGCTATTTTTCTTATAACTTGGCTATCCAAAAAGAATATTTGAGGTCTTAAATAGCGCGTACTTTTTATTCCTTCATTAGCAAGCAATTTCGAAAGGATTGAATGCCTATGCCCATAACGGGCAAGGATTGGAACATTGCCTTTTTTGATTTCTTCTTTTATGGTTCTGAGAACAAGCTTATGGCGCAAACGTTCTAGTTTTCCAAAAGCACGAAAATATTGCTTTATATTTTCGATAGTAGGTTTATTATGCATCTCTTCTTCGCGACGTTTAATTTTATTCCAAAGCTTCTCAAATGTTTTTATTTCTTTTGGTGAACGTAAATGCTCCCCAACCCTAAGCTTAACTCCAGCATCAAGAAGGGCTTTCATAGTTAAATATCGAGTACGTTGGTATTTGCTTTCCCTAAGCTTTTTTCTGAGAAGCTTTTCCGACCCAGGAGAAAATACTTTAACATAGTAAGAATGGATATCCTCTGCGCAACCCCTGCCAGCTTCAATAATGTAGGACTTAAATTTCTTTAAATTCCTTACAGAACCTTTTGGTAAATATGGGTCTCTGTCTGCGTGCGACTCAAACACAAAATGGACAGGAGCACCTAACTTTTTGTTTTGACTCGATTTCTTTTTGGGCATCCGCAAATAATAACTGAATTTAAGATATATAAAAATATTTAGTTACTTAGTAAATTAGTAAAATAAAAGAATCTATAGTTTAAGTGCTAACAATCCTGTTTCTTCATCAAGGACGCGTTTAAGCTTTGAGTTTGATTTAAGCAAAACGATCTCTGCCGTTACTCTAACGCTTGCATCTACAAGATGTCCGCCTACAAGCTTTTTCTTTTCGTTGCCTAATGCAGCATGTAAATGGAAATTGTAGTCGTTGCTGAGCTTCATTATTATTCCGCTAAGAGCAACCAGCTCGTGCGGCTTTTTGAAATGTTGCTTAGCATAATCTCCTTTTTTCTTAAAGTAGCCAAGTGTGAAATTTTCTAGCATTCCAACAGCGGAAAGCACTACAGCAACCTTTACCTTATGTTTTCTACACACTTCTTTAAGTGCAGAAAAAAGGTTTTCTCCAGAATGGATTCTTACAAAAATTAAGCCGGCTCTTTCTTTTGATTCCATTCTATCACCAAACTTACTTTTTAGTAAAACTATTTTAAAGAATAATTTTCCTAAAAACTTACTATGGAAAAACTTATGCTTATTGGCCTAATTGCGATCTTTTTCGGATTTCTGCTTATAATGCTTGCTGCTCTGCTCAGTACGTTTAGTGAAAAAAATGTAAAGGTGGAGTCAGCAGGCATTATAATGATAGGTCCTATTCCAATAATGTTTGGAAGCAAGCGTTTATTGATTCCGCTTGCGATTCTTGCAATAGCGCTTATGGTTCTTTCCTATATGCTTTTCTGGAAAAGATAAGCTTTATAATCCCAAAACTCATCTAATTAGTTATGCCTGCAAAACCACCTAAAAAGAGAGTTCCAGCCCCAGGCAGAACAATCCTTTTACGACTTAGACGCAGGGTAGAAACACTAAATAGAAAAGGTATTTTTGATTCCAAGCAGATAAGAAGGATTATAACCAGGCAGGAGGCAGAGTTCTGGCTCAAAAGAGCAAAGCGTTGGGCAAGAGGCACATGGAAAAAAGGCGGCTCAGCGCAATTCAGAGCTCAGCTTGAGAGAATGCTGAACAAAGCGGCAACGCTTGTAGAACGCATTGAAAAGAGCAAAACAAGTGTTAAAAGGAGAAAACTCATAAAAGAGCTTTCTTTGGTTAGATTTCCACCAGCGGAGATAATGGAAAGGTTGCCTATTGAACATAGAATGCGCGTTTTAGGCGTGCTTGCATTTGTAGCAACATCGCTGGAAGAACGAGCACTAAACAAAAGGTTGCCTGAAAGCGAAAGGGTTGCTGCAATCAGGGCGCTTGCAGAAATTTCAGGAAACGATATGGAATACCTTGTAGGGATAATGAAAAGGGATTTAACAAATGCTGCAATAAAAAATGAGATTTCAAGAATGTTTGCAAAATATCCAACGAATAAAAACATCACTATTTTGAGAAGAATGTTCTTAAGCGGTACAAATCCGGATCTATTAGTATTAGGCATAAGGACGCTTGCAAATATGGGCAATCCCGCGGCTCTGGAAACCTTAACAAAAATGATAGAGAGGCGTCCGCCGAGAGCAGATAGAAAACTCCCTGGCCCGAAAGTAAGAGAATCGCTATACAGAGGGTTTGTTGAGGTGTTGAAAGAAGAACATTGGGGGGAAAAGTTAAGAGACCTCTTAGGAGGGATGCAGCAAAGCATACTAACGCAAATGGAACTTACCGGGGGCTTTCATATGCGTGCATACGTTTTCTACACGGGATTAGCTGCTAGATCTATTACTCAATGGGTGGAAAAATTCTCTAAAAAAATTTCTGTACCTGAAAGTCTATACAGAAAGCTTTTGCGCGATTTGGAAGAGAAAAGGAAAGAAATGGTTATAATGAAAAGAAGCTCCAGAATAGAAACAGATTATGCAATAGCCCATATAGATAGAGCTATAAAAGCTGTAAGAAAGGCTTATTTGGGTTGATAACATGCGCTACCTTCTTCTAGCTGATATTCATTCAAACTTGGATGCATTAGCAGCATGCTTAGAAGATGCTAAAGACAAAGGCTTTTCTAGAATTCTGTGTTTAGGAGATATTGTTGGTTATGGTGCAGAACCAAACGAATGCATAAAACTTCTAAGAAAGAATGATGCTATTTGCTTGCTAGGAAACCATGATGCAGCATGCATAGGCGAGCTAAGCTTAGAATGGTTTAATCCACTTGCAAGGGCTTGCATTGAATGGACACGTAAGGAGATTACCGCAAGCAACAAAAAATTTTTGGCAGAGCTTCCTGTTTTTTTCTCGTGCCGATGGGTTTTTGCTGTGCATGGCACGCCAGCAGACCCTATAAGGGAATATATGGATGAAGCAAAAGCGAAGCTTGCTTTACAAAAGGTTGCTGAAGATTTAGTACTTTGCGGCCATAACCATGTGCCGTTTAAGGTAGAGGAAAATGCAACGCTTGAACCTATTGAAGGCAATGCTATAATTAAACTTAACAAACGCATGGTTGTTTGTTTGCCAGCCGTTGGTCAGCCGCGCGACCTAAATCCAAAAGCCGGTTATGCAATACTTGACTGGGAAGAAAAAACATTGGAAATAGTACGAATAAGCTATGATGTTGAAAGTGCGATCAGAAAGATAAAGCAAGCTGGCTTACCTGAATTTATAGCTGAACGCTTAAGATATGGAAGGTAGTTATATGGAGGCTATATATGAAAAGATAAGAAGGATTGTTGAAAAGGAGCTAAGCTGCTCGGCTCATGATATGGAACATGTCATGCGCGTTTACAAGCTATGCATGCGTCTTGCAGAAAATGAAAAGGTTGATCTGGATGTTTTAAAAGCTGCTGCTTTGCTACACGATATCGCTCGCGTGAAAGAAGATAAAGACAAAACAGGCAAAGTAGATCATGCAGTTTTAGGTGCAGAGATGGCGGAAAGAATACTAAAAGAGCTTAATTTTCCGAAGGAGAAGATCGGAAAGGTAAAGCACTGTATATTAGCACATCGTTTTAGAAGTGAAATTAAACCTAAAACAAAGGAAGCAAAGATATTGTTCGATGCGGATAAGCTCGATGTGCTCGGAGCCATAGGAATAGCGCGTGCCTTTATGATAGCTGGCGAATATAATGAGCGTATGTATGCAGATGTAGATATTGAAGAATACATAAAGGAAAACCTTGTTGGTGCTAAGCCTGATGGAAGAATTAAGGATGTAAGCAAGCATGCACCAAACTTAGAATTTGAAACAAAGTTCAAGCATATTCCAAAAAAGCTATATACAAAAAAAGCCAAGGAAATAGCAAAGGAAAGAATGAAGTTTATGGAAGAATTCTTCAAGCGTTTGAAGGAAGAGATTGAAGGAAGGCTTTAAGGCACCAAATTCTTGAGCCCTAAATCGCTTGCGTAATCTAATACGCTAGCAAATTCCTCATAGCTTAATCTTCTGCTCATCTCAGGATATTTATAGGCATTAAAAGCGGGCCAATATTGGTCCATTATATTGAGCCTAACATCTTTGCCTAAGTGTTCTGCTATCCATGAAAGAATTGGTTTGGCACAGCATTCTATATGTGAGGGCATCACTAGCAAGCGTATCAGAAGCTCCGCGTCTTTAGCTGCCAAAAGAAAATTCCGCTTTACGGTTTCTACATAATTTGGAGTGTTGCTGTATTTTAAAGCACATTTATTGTTAAAGTAACGAAAATCAAGCAAATAAACATCCACTATACCTTGCAAAAGCTTTGCGGTCTTTTCGCTATAGTAAGCGTTAGAGTTCCAAACAACAGGAATGCTTGCGTTGCAGTAAGAAAGAGCTTTTAAGATGTTATATGTATATGGCGTGGGATCGCCGCCAACAAAGTTCACATTTTTACAACCTCTTGCATGCATAAGCTCGATCCAGCTAGCGATTTCCTGCTCGCTCCAAACGGTTCCTAAAGCAGGCATAACGCTTTCAGGAGCATTCTGGCAATATATGCAGCACATTGTACAACCAGCAAAGAAGATAGTTGCCGAAGGCACTAGCTCGGGCTCTTCACCAAAGTGAGCATGAGCGCCGAAAACCCTCGCTTTAGCATCGCATTTACAGAATCCTTTTTCACCAGCAAGCCTATTTACTTTGCATTTGCGCTCACAAAATTCGCAAGCAAGTAAAACATGCTCGGCTTCTTTTATTTTTCTCTCAAGCAAGCCGGAAGCTTTCGCTTCTAAGTAGCGTGGCTTCGCTTTTCCTTTTAAAATTGCTTCATAGCGCTCTAACCCTTTCACCATCAAAGAAGTAATATTTCAATTTTTTAAAAATCCAAACGTTCGGCAAAAACCTTACGATTTCGCAAAAAATAAGGTTGTTTTTAATAAAGCTATTTTTAGGTGGTTAAAAATGAAGAAAAAGGTTGCAAGAGGTTTTTGCTTTGTATTAATATTTGCCTTACTACTAGAAAGTTTTGTTAACGCCAACTCGGGTGTTTTTCCAAGCGATAGCTATATACATAGAGCTGACTACTATGCTGTTTCATTTGATGGGGAAGGCGATGCCATAGTAAGGGCAAAGCTTGTTATTGAAAATACTTCGGAAAAGCCAATAAAGGAGCTTTATTTGCAGATGCCAGAAAATACTAAAATATATTACATTGTCCAGGAAATGCCTGATTTCAATAAGTTGAAATTTACAACTGAGCGCTTAGCGGACTATTTAATTGTTAAGGTGCAATTAGCAAACGAAATAAAAGAGGGTGAGCAAGCAAAGGTGGTTTTAATATACAAAATCCCTAATTTAGCTAAGCGAGATTTGCTCGGAAATTTCAACTTTGAATTTAAAACGCTAGTAGATAGAAAAGCGATATTAACCGAAAAAGTGAGAGTGGCTATAAATGTCCAGCCAGAATTCTATTTGAAAGGGGCGCAAAGCAAAGTTAATTATAAACCAGATTTCTTTAGTGAAGCAAAAGCAATGGAAATAGGCAAAGCTTTGCCATATTATAAGAGATATTATGATATAGAGTACGCTAAAGGATTAGTAAAAGAAGCTTATTCGCTCGATCAATTCGAATCTTTTAGCGTCCGCGGTTCTTACTCAGAAAATCTGATTGCGTTATACTTGAGCGAGATTTTATTAAGCATCGTGATTATTGGCGGGATAATTGTGTTGGTAATACATGCGGTTAAAAGGTTCTGTGGAAAGAAAAAGCTTGCAAGCATAATGCAGAATGGATTCTTTGCAGTAATTGCAGTAAGCTTTCTTGATGCGTTAGCGCTTATATTTTTAAGCTTCTTACTTACAGCGATTGGTGAAGGTCTTTTTAGATATACAAGCAATCCGTTCTTGGCTTTGCTTTTCATTTTTATTACCATGATTTCGCTAGCATTTGTAATGATGCTTCCGGCTTACTGGATTTATAAAAGACACTCTATAGTGCATGCTATTGCAACAGTTTTGCTAACATTAGTGTGCCTTTTTGTAGTATTATATGCATATAGTGTGCTTTTCTATAGGCCGCGAATACTATATGAGCTAGCAATAAAATAACAGAATAATAATCCCCAGTCAAGAAAATATCAAAAAACAAGTGCTACTAATGCAACTCTTTTACCCAGTATTTTTTATTTTCTTCATGCGCCAAACGAAATCCTTCCCTCTTAGCGGTTACATCGTAATGCATCTTTACTGAGTTCTGCGCTTTTAAAGGCACGTTATTGCGTTTAATAACAACCTCGCTGTGTGCTAAACGCACCCTCTTTGCTCCAATCAAATCTGCAAGCACAACCGCGCATCTAACTAAAGCGCGTTCCCATCTAATCTTTTTCTGAAACCTCCTTGCCTTTTTGGTGAGAAATCCTTTGGCGAGTGCATCGAAACCGCTAACACCTTGGATCTGTTCTATTGAAAGCAACCTTTTGCCAGGGTAGTAGTCAAAGGAAAGCAAGGCAACGGGTTCATCTTTAACCATAAGCCGCAAGACATATTCTGCATCATATTCCATTAGAATAGTAGGCCTTAATCCAAGCTCGATGTTAATATCTTCCGGTCGCAGCCCTTCTCTAAGGAAGGGTTTTATAATCTCCTTAAAATCTATTTTTCTACCTTTATAGATAAAATCTATCAGATTTTTCAATCTAATACAAGTATTGAGCTGAAGCGCCATGCAACACCTAATTAGAGGATCATTAGCGTTTATAGGGTGCTCTTTTAATGTTTCAAGTGCTTCCCTAAATTTTGCACGTTCAGCTTTGGTTGCAGAAATAGCAGAAGCTAAAGCAGATAAATGCTTATCGATTGGGATTATTTCCTTCTTTCGAGTTCTCTGAACTAACCGCTGCAAGGGTCTTTTTTCAGAACCAGCTGCAGTTTTGCCAGCTCTAATCGTTGATTTAATAACTGGCTTCTTATGTGGGAGTAAAAAATTCTCAAACAATTTTCCAGGAAATAGAGTTGGGTGTTTATTCCTTTTGTTTTTGTATGTTTTCTTCCCCTTTGGCATCATGGTCACGCGATATAAAAATTGAAGATTCAAGCCTTTTAATTCTATTTCCTTTAATTATTCTTTATGCCGATCGAATTCCAAAAGGAAAAATATTCAGACAAGCAAATCTTTGCAAGCATGCACCCTTTGCTTAGAGAGTGGTTTAAGGAAACCTTTGGATGCTTTACAGAGCCCCAAAGGTACGCTATATTAAATATTCATAGCATGCAGAATACCTTAATCACAGCACCTACCGGAACCGGAAAGACGCTAGCAGCATTTGCCGCTATCCTGAATGAATTGATTACGCTGGCTGATTTAGGCAAGCTCGAGGATAAGGTTTATTGTATATATGTGAGTCCTTTGCGTGCTTTAAGTAACGATATTGAAAGAAACTTGAATGAGCCATTAAGAGCTATAAAAGAAAAGGCAAAGAAGCAGGGGAAGAAGCTAAACATTAGGGTTGCTGTAAGAACAGGGGATACGCCAACAAGCAAAAGAGCAAGCATGCTTACAAAGCCTCCGCACATCCTTATTACAACGCCGGAAAGCATTGCTATCTTACTCAATGCACCAAAATTTAGAGAACATATGAAGGATGTTAAATGGGTCATAATTGATGAGATACATGCACTAGCTGAAAATAAGCGCGGTGTGCACCTTTCGCTTAGCTTAGAACGTCTACAAAGATTAAATCCTGGGCTTTGTAGAATTGGCTTAAGCGCTACAATTGCGCCTATAGAGGAAGTAGCCAAATTTTTGGTTGGATTAAAAAATGAGAAGGAGTTTCGCGACTGCAAGATAGTTGATGTTCGCTTCGCAAAAGGTTTGGATATACAGGTTTTAAGCCCTATAAAGGATATGATCAACACAACGCAGGAAGAAATTCATCAGAACCTGTATTCTCTCCTTGATAAGCTGATACAAGAACATAGAACAACACTTATTTTTACCAATACTAGGTCAGCAACCGAACGAGTTGTTAATCACCTCAAAGATATGTTTCCTGGCAGGTATGAAGGTATTATCGGTGCGCATCATTCATCTATGAGCAGAAAATGGCGCCTCTCCATAGAAAAAAGGTTGAAGGAAGGAAAGCTAAAAGCTGTTGTTTGTAGCACCTCACTTGAGTTAGGAATAGATATTGGCTATATAGATTTGGTTGTTCTTATAGGGTCGCCTAAAAGCATAGCAAGAGGTTTGCAAAGGATTGGCAGGAGCGGCCATAGATTGCATGATGTTATAAAAGGCAGAATACTCGTTATGGATCGCGATGACCTTGTGGAATGCGTAATACTGGCTAAATGTGCCAAAGAAAAGAAGCTTGATAAGATTCACATACCTGAAAATTGCCTAGATGTTTTGGCTCAGCATATCTATGGTATTGCAATAGCCGAAAGAATTCATGAAAGAGAGCTTTACAATCTTATAAGGCAAAGCTATTGCTTTAGGAATCTATCAAAAAAAGACTTCAATGAAGTGCTAAGCTATTTGGCTGGCGAATATAGTAGCTTAGAAACAAGGAATGTTTATGGCAAGATATGGTATGATCGCGAAACTGGTTTTATTGGACGCAGAGGTAAGCTTGCAAGAGTAATATATATGACAAATATTGGCACCATTCCAGATGAAGCAAAGATAAAGGTAAAGGTTGGCAATGAAACTATCGGCTATATAGATGAGGTTTTCTTGGAAAGATTGCACAAAGGAGATGTTTTTACTTTGGGCGGCGAAAAGTATATGTTTTTATATTCTCGTGGAATGACGATTCAAGTTAAGCCAGAAGAAAAAAGGCCACCAACAATACCAAATTGGGTAAGCGAAATGCTGCCTCTTAGCTTTGATTTAGCTTGCGAGATACAGCATTTTAGGAAGCTCTTAGCTGAAAAGTTTGAGTATAAAAAACCGAAGAAGGAAATCTTAGAATTCATAAAAAGATACGCTCACTGTAGCGATTTTACCGCGGAAACAATCTACAACTATTTCTACCAGCAATATCGTTATGCGAAAATACCGCACGAAAATCTTTTGCTTGTAGAGCAAATAAAGGATGCTGAAGGAAATCATGTAGTGTTTCATACTCTTTATGGCCGCAGGGTAAATGATGCTCTAAGCAGGGCCTTAGCATGGATAATGTCAAAGCTTACAAGCGCTGACATTTTCATAAGCGTTAATGACAACGGTTTTATGCTCAGCTCGGAGCGAAAGATGCCTGTGGATAATGCTTTGAATGTGCTTATTAACAGCGATTTGAGAACTGTGCTTAAGCAAGCTATAGAGGATTCTGAAATACTTAAGAGGCGCTTCAGGCATTGTGCCACGCGAGCATTAATGATTCTTAGGCAGTATAAAGGATGGGAAAAAAGCGTTGCAAAGCAGCAGAGCAGCTCAACACTCTTACTAAAAGCGGTAAAGCGCATAGATCCAGATTTTTGTATCCTGAGGGAAGCTCGCAGAGAAGTAATGGAAGATGCTATGGATTTAGAGAATGCAGAAAAGGTAATTGCTTGGTTAAAGGAGAATAAACTAAAGGTGGAAAAGATTCAGCTTAGCTTTCCGAGTCCTTTTGCGTTCAACATATTTGCAGCTGGCAGAAGCGATTTAGTGAAAATAGACAATCGCTTAGAGTTCTTAAAGAGGATGCACGCAAAGGTCTTGGAGAAGATAGGCGAAGCTTAGGAAAATGGTGGAAAGTGTATCGTTTCTAAATAGCAAAACCCTCTTGCAAAAGTTCGTGCAGATTTCCAAAAGTTTTTATACTTTTTTAATTGTAATTCCGCTATGTCAAATATTCTAAGAAATGCGCTGTTGGATAGCTCCACTTGGGTACTTTTAGCTTCAAACTTAATTGTAGCATACCTCGCAGTCGTGGAAAGCTGGAGCTTAGTAACAATTATGCTAATTTATTGGTTCCAAAGCGTAATAATCGGTTTTTTCAATTTTATAAGAATTTTGCAGTTAAAAGAGTTTTCTACAAAAGGATTCCGCATCATGAACAAGCGCCCAGCACCAACGCAGGCAACGAAAACTTTCGTTGCATTTTTCTTTCTGTTCCACTACGGATTTTTTCATGTTGGTTACCTAATATTCATCACAATATCTACTTTGTTTTTTTGGCAGGTTTGATGAACTGGTTAAAAGTTATTCCGTGGCAATTGGCTCAGCAATAGTATTTTTTGTGAACCATCTCTTTTCCTACATCCACAATCGAAATAGAGATACAAAGAAACCAAATATAGGCGCACTTATGTTTTATCCTTACATAAGAATAATTCCAATGCATCTTACACTAATTTTTGGATTTTTCGTGCGTTATAAACTTATTTTCTTCCTTGCGCTTAAAACACTTGCTGATGTTGCCATGCATATTGTTGAACATGAAGTATTGAGAAAACCGAAAACAGCACAAAAAGGTTTCTTGAAAAAATAGGTAAAAAAGACAACTTCGATAAGGCTCGTCTGCAGAAGTATTAAACCAAAAAAATTAAAATTAAGTCAATTTGTATTTTTTTATGATGATGTTTTTGCACAGTAATATTTTGTTTAAAAAGATTGCTTGCTTATTGTTCTTCTTTTTCTTTCAACTGGTTTTGGTTAGAGGTTCTCTTATAGGCTACTGGAAATTTAACGAAGGCTCGGGTAATATTGTTTATGATATCTCTGGTAATGAAAATAATGGAATAATTTATGGTGCTAAGTGGGTTGATGGAAAAAGTGGAAAAGCACTCAGTTTCAATGGCATAGATAATTATGTTGAAGTACCGGACACAGCATCTCTTAACATTACTGGTAATCAACTTACAATTGAAGCTTGGGTTAAAATACCTGAAGGTTCTAAAGATTTTGGTTTGCTTGATAAAGGATATGCTTTCTCCGTAGGATATTATTC
>JAPDKC010000056.1 GCA_029258755.1 archaeon
TATAAAGAGATTGTGGCCTTTTTGAAAGAGTATAATTGTGATGCGCCAATAATCCCTACAGCAGCCCATCTCAAGGTAAACATTGATCTTCTGATAGAAGCTATTGAGAAAACTATTCCTTCGCCAAAGTTTGATAGAAATAAACCATTGAAGATGTATTGCGGAAGGTCATTCGACATAAATAAACCGGGGACAAAGCCGCAGGATCTAAAAGGTGGTGTTCTAGGCGGAACAATACTTCAAGGAAGCATAAAGAAAGGGCAAAAGATAGAGATAAGCCCAGGACCTAAAGGAGAAAAGATAATTACAGATGTTCTTGGAATAAGCTGTGCTGATGGGCCACTTGAAGAGGCTGGCCCAGGTGGCTTAATTGCGATTGAAACAGCGTTGGACCCTAGCATTACACAAAACGATCAGATGAGGGGTCAGCTTATAGGTGCGCCAGGAACTTTGCCAGAGCCAGCTAACACTATAAAGCTCGAAGTTAAATTTCTTGAGAGAGTGGTCACTGAGATGCCAAAGGAATTTAAAATGAATGAATCCATCGTGCTAACTATAGGTTCTATGAATGTGCTTGCAAGAATAGCAGATATAAAAAGCAAAAATACAATAACCGCTGAACTAAAGAAGCCTGCAGCTTTCTGGAAGGGACAAACGGTAGCTATAAGCAAGCTTCATCAGATGCGATGGAGGCTAGCGGGCTATGGTAAGGTATTATAAGGTTGCTTTGGATACAAACATGCTTTTATATATAACTTCCCACAAAATTGATATCTTTGAAGAAATTAAGGGAATCTTTGGAAATGTTCAATTCATAGTTCCGCAAAGCGTACTAGATGAGCTTGAGAGGCTAAAAAAGGTCAATAAGAACAGAGCAAAGCAAGTAGCTATTGCCTTAGAGCTTATAAAAAGAAACAATGCAAAGATAGCAAAACTTAGCAATGATGCTGATACAGACCTATTAGCTTTGGCAAAGGAAGGCGCTGCTGTAGCAACCAACGACAAAGAGCTTAAAAAAAGAATTAAAGATTTCGGAGGAAGGGTTATTTATTTGAGAAAGGAAAAAGTGTTAGAAGTGATGTGAATGTTTGAGATCGTTCGTGTGAGAGATAAAATAAGGGTTCCGCCCGCAAAGCTTGGAAGCGGGATGAAGAAAGCATTGCTTGAGATCGCTCAGGAGCAATATGAAGGAATTGTGGATGAGGATTTAGGCATTATAGTTTCCGTCATAAATGCGAAGAAATCTGGGGAAGGGAAGATAGTCCCTGGCGATGGTGCAGTGTATTATCAAGCAGAGCTTGAATTTCTTGTGTTTAGACCAAGGCTTCATGAAGTGGTTGAAGGCATAGTTACAGAAACCGCAGAGTTTGGCCTTTTCGTGAGAGTTGGGCCTATGGATGGCCTGATCCATGTAAGCCAAATCATGGACGAATATCTTAATTATGACTCTAAAGGCTCTGTATTTATATCGAAAGAGAGCAAGCAGAGAATAGGCCTAAATGACAAGGTACTCGCAAGGATAGTTAGCATAAGCTTGAAAGGAACTTTAGCTGACTCTAAGCTTGGTCTTACTATGAGGCAGCCTTTCCTAGGAAAATTACAATGGGTAGAACAACAAATAAAGGATGCTAGAAGTGGAAAAACTAAGGAAGGTGAAAAAAAGAAAAAAGCCGCTAAGAAAGGTGGTAAGAAATGATGCAAAGAGAAAAAGCATGTAGAAACTGTAGGAAGATTATTGAGAAGGGCAAAGAATGTCCTGTATGTGGAGGCACTTCCTTTACAACATTCTGGCGCGGCTACGTGCTAATACTAGATCCAGAGAATTCAGAGATAGCTAAAAAGATGGGTATTACCGCTCCTGGGAAATATGCATTGCGTGTAAGCAGGTGATAACATGCAGATCGAGATAATAAAAGAGGCACATAACCCCGTGCTTGAAAGAAAGGAGATAGAGTTTGAGATTTCTGCAAAGGTTACACCATCTCGCGAAGAGATAAGAAAAAAGCTGGCTGCGTTAAAAAACGCTAAGGAAGAATTTATCGTTATAAAATACATAAAGCAGCTTTTTGGCCAGCATAAAGCGGTTGGAAAAGCGCATATCTATAACTCAATGGAAGTATTAAAGAGAGTTGAACCAAAATATTTGTTAGAAAGAGGGAAGAAAAAGGAATCGGAACAAGCTCAGAAAAGTGAATCTAAAGGTGAGTAGCATATGGGTAAGAAAAAGCACATCAAAGCAAGCTTCTATGAGTATACCGGCTCGGCATTAGAGAGAAAAAGGCCTTTTTGTCCAAAGTGTGGCCCTGGCGTATTTATGGCAGAACACAGCGATAGATATACTTGCGGGAGCTGTGGCTACACTAAATGGAAAGAAAAGTAATTATTTTCGCTAATTCTATTGTTAAGGTGCCTTTATGCTTTCCCTCGGAATAGAGAGTACTGCGCATACTTTTGGAATAGGAATAGCTAACGACAAAGGAAAGATACTTGCAAATGTAAAAGCAACCTTTAGAAGTCCCAGAGGAGGCATAAAGCCGCAAGAAGCTGCCGATTTCCACCTTAAAAACGCGATTGATGTTATTGAAAAAGCGCTTGCTGAAGCGGGAGTAGATGTTAAGGATATAGATATATTTTCTTTTGCTAGAGGCCCCGGACTTGGGCCTTGCTTAAAGATCGGTGCAACCGTGGCAAGAACCCTTTCCCTTATACATAACAAACCTTTGGCTGCGGTAAACCACTGTGTTGCTCATATTGAAATAGGTAGGCTCTTGACGAAAGCAAAAGACCCCATAATAGTTTATGTTAGCGGCGGCAATACGCAGATAATTGCCTTAGAAGAGAAACGCTATAGAGTATTTGGCGAAACCTTAGATATTGGCTTAGGAAATATGCTAGATTCATTTGGCAGAGCATTGGGTTTAGCGTTCCCAGCGGGCCCTATCTTAGACAAAATGTATTTCCAAGGGAAAAACTATATTGATTTACCATATACAGTCAAAGGCACTGATTTGGCTTTTGCAGGATTGCAAACAGCTGCAGAAAAGCTTATAGGCAAGGTACCAACAGCTGATCTTGTATATAGCTTGCTGCATAATGCTTTTGCCATGCTAACAGAGGTTACAGAGAGAGCGCTTGCCTATACAGAAAGAGATGAAGTGCTCCTAGTTGGAGGTGTTGCATGCAGCAAAGCTTTGCAAGGCATGCTGCTTGAAATGTGCAAGCAAAGAGATGCAAAGCTTTTTGTTCCAAAGAATGAGTTTTGTACAGATAATGGAGCTATGATTGCTTGGTTGGGCATGCTTGAATTCATCCATGGAAAAACAATAAATGTTGCAAAAAGTTCTGTGAAGCAAAACTTTCGCTTGGAAGAAACAGAGATCTTATGGTGAACGTGCTTTTCTAAATTTTCTAAACCCTGCGCGACCCTTAAACTTTATCGTATCAAATCTTTGTGCATAAGAAAGAAACCAAAGAAAAATGCCAGTAATGGCTAAAAATATAAGAGCATTTACTCCTATAACAATTGGCGAATTATCGCTAAGCTGCCAGCGAGCCCACCATTTTAGCTCATCGCTTAGCTCTGCTTGCGGATCTAAATAAAAGTAAATAGCTGCTGCTATCAGAACTATATAGAAAAACTCCAATACAAGCATTGTTAATCCGTAAGGATTTTCTCTCTGTTTCTTTACCTTCTTCTTTGCAACCCCCTTGACATGAGCTAACGCATGCTTCTGTAGCTCATAGAGCTCTGAACGTTTTTTCATAAGCGCAAAATTAACTATTATGATGCTTAATAAACACAAAGAAGCCACAAGGTAATGGCTAAAATCGCTAGCAAAAACAAGCTTTCTGCTATATATCGCTGGCTTGACTATCAAAAACAGCTCGACCAAAAAAAGCACTGAAAAGAAAAGCTGCACTACTAGAAGAGCTAACAGCTTTCTGTTTCTTACTATGTCCTTTATTTTGAACCCGAAGATTGGCATATCATCTTTAGAAGGCTTTAAGGGCATAATAAAAGAAATCTCTTATAGAATAAAAACCTTCGCTTTCAGAATATATCTTATGGTAAAAGAGAAGCTTCTAAGAAGAGGTGCAGAAGCAGAAATATTCAAAACCAAATGGCACGGCACAGAAGCAATAAAGAAGGTAAGAATTAGTAAAAAGTATAGAAATGCAAAGCTAGATCTAAAATTGCGTAGCACACGCACAAGGAGTGAAGCATCTTTGTTACATAAAGCGAAGCTTTTAGGGATTAGAGCGCCTACGCTCTTTCATATAGATCTTGAAAAAAGCACTATTATTATGGAATATATAAAGGGTAAGAAAGCAAAGGATTGCATAGAAAAAAATAACGCTCTTTGCAGAAAGATTGCAAAAAGCATTGCTGTGCTCCACAACGCTGGCCTTATTCATGGAGATCTTACGATGGACAATATAATAGTGCACAATAATGAGCCTGCATTTGTGGATTTTGGGCTTGGGTTTTACTCCCACAAGATTGAGGATAAAGCAACCGATATGCTCAATTTGAAGAAGAGTTTGCTTGCCTTAAAACCAGGGCTGGAAAAGGAATGGCGCACGATAATAAATAGTTACAGAAGGTCCGCTAACAATGGTAAGCAGATAGTTAAAAGAATGCATGCGATAGAAGCACGTGCAAGATATGTTTGATGCTGATTAGGCAGAATAAATCTACTGCAAACATTTAAATTAATTTCCTTGGCGATATTTTATATTGCTTGTTGTTTTAACTTTTCTATTCCACACCGCTAAGGGTGGAATGGAGTTGGGTCATATGAAAGAGCGTAGCAAAAACACTATCAGCTGGGTTGAATATAAGCCAGAAGAGATAGCCGAGCTTATAAAGAAGCTTTACAACGAAGGAAAAACAAAGAGTGAAATAGGTCTTATTCTGCGAGACCAATATGGGATACCCAGCGTTAAGGCCGTCACAGGCAAAACCATATCTCAAATACTTGAAGAAGCTGGAATAAAGGAAGAGATTCCCGAAGACCTTATGAATCTCATAAGAAAGAGCGTTAAGCTTATGGAACACTTAGAAACGCACAGGAAGGATTTTAAAGCAAAGCGCGGATATGAGCTTACAGTATCTAAAATAAGGCGCCTTGTAGAATATTACAAAAGTAAAGGAAAATTGCCTGCTCACTGGCGCTTTACTGAAGAAAATGCAAAGCTTTTGGTGAAGTGATAATATGCGCTTTAAAGCTGTTCTTGAGCTTGGGGGAGAAAAATTTTTACTTAGCGGCAAAGGAAGAGCAAAACTTGTATTAGATAAGATCGACGCCCTCATTAAAGATGAAATAAAAAATGTGCGAAGTGATCCAAATGGCTGCTAAAAAAAGAAAGAAAACAGTAGATAAGTGGAAAAAGAAGAAATGGTTCAAGATTATTGCACCTAAGCAGTTTAACGAAGTTGTGCTCGGCGAAACTCCTGCTGAGAAAGAGACGCAAGTAATAAACAGGGTTGTTGAAGCCAGTTTGGCAGAACTCATGAATCAAAGGAAATTTAGACACATATACGTTAGATTTAAGATAGCTGATGTGAAAAACGATATGGCATATACAAAGATCATTGGATGTAGGGTAGATAACGCTTATTTAAAGCGCATGGTAAGGCGAAGAAGAACAAAAATAGAAGCGATAGTAAGGCCTCTAACAGCCGAGGGAAACAAGGTAAAAGTTACTGCTATAACGATATGCGGAACAAGAGTAGAAAAAGCTAAGGAAAAGGCTATAAGGAAGATTATGACAGAAACCATAATTAAAGAGGCTCGAAAAAAGAAATTTGAGGACTTTATAAAGGAACTTATGGTTGGAAATATTTCTAACAAGATTTTTAAGGGAATAAAAAATATAGCTCCGATATATAAGATTGAGATAGCAAAGGTTGAACTTTTAGAAGAAGCGAAACAATGAGAAACATGCTGTACACAACAATTGTTTTGGTAACGCTGCTCATATTTTCACTAATATCATTAAAGAAACAACTTCTAGATAGAGATGGCACACTTATAGCAAATATCATGGGCATAGCGATCTATCTATTAGGAGGGCTTGAAAGCTTTTTGTTTATCTTGCTGTTTTTCATTGTCGCAGAGATGGCAACAAAACTAGGAAGAAGTGCCTTGGGAAAGGAGCATGAACGCAGAACTATTGGTAATATTATAGGAAATGGTGGCCCCGCACTTATAGCCCTTGGTTTTGGTTCTACCGTAGGATTTTATGGCGCAATAGCTGCTGCTCTTTCCGACACTCTTTCCTCTGAGATCGGCTTGCTCTCAAAGAAAAAACCAAGGCTGATAACAAACCTAAAAGAAGTCGAACCTGGAACCGATGGTGGCATAACATTATTAGGTTTGTTCGCTGGCTTGATAGGGGCTTTTTTTATAGGAGCTCTCTCAACACTTATTCACAGAAACCTTTACTTGGCTAGTATAATAACGCTAAGTGGATTCATGGGCTGCCTTGTGGATTCTTTCTTAGGGGCGATCTTCGAATTAAAGGGTTTCTTAACTAATACAGAGGTTAACTTTTTTGGATCTGCGAGCGGTGCTCTTATAGCTCATTATCTTAAAAATTTGATTTTGTAAAAAAGCTATCTGATCATAATCTGCTGTTGTGCCAGTGCTTGTTTTAGGCCTATGCCAAATGCATAGCCAGCACTTGCAAACAGGCCACTTAAACCCTGTGAAGAAGGGCGGTAATATCTGCTAGTAGGGTTTTCTATGCCTGCAAGTTGGCCTGCTTTTTTTATAGCATATTCTCTTGTTCCGACCTCATCTATAAGACCATATTCTAATGCCTGTTTTCCGGTAAGCAATCTTCCATCGGCTATCTTTTCAAACTTCTCTTTATCTATCTTCCCTTCTCTAAACTTCAAAACATCTTCTTTAAAGTTTTCATAAACTTGAGCAAGCATATTTGCTATCATCCTTTTTTCTTCCTCGCCGAGATCAGAAAAAACAGAACCCATGTCCTTGAATTTCCCTTCTTTGATAATGTTTACTTTTACACCAAGTTTCTCCAATAATTCAGATAGATTTGGGATTATGGAGATTGCACCTATGCTACCTGTAAGCGAATCCTCATCAGCTATTATAAGATCGCATGCGGAAGCAACATAGTAGGCGCCACTAGCCCCTATATCGGATATCCAAGCAACCACTGGCTTTTTCATCTCTCTTATCTTATATACTATCTGTTTTGTAGCAACAACACTGCCGCCAGGCGAGTTAATCTCAAGCAGTACAGCTGCAATGCTTGGATCCTTTTCGGCCTTATCAAGTGCATCCACTATGTCAAAGGCGCTTGTATTTATAAAAGGATTTTTGTCAGAAACTATTTCCCCCTTTAGCTCAATTATCGCCACTTGTCCGAAAAAGAAAGGAACTTTGACAAAACCTTTTGGGGCAAAGAGCAATGAAGCAATAATGCCTAGGAAAAGCATTAGAAACAGGGCTAATACTATTACTAGTAGCGCTTTTTTCGCGTGCATTTCAGACCATCAAAAAACTATAAGAATAAAAAACTAATTAAAAACAATTGGTTTAATGTCGTTCGAATCTTTCTTAATAAATGTGCTTGCTTACATTATACCCATATATGCTGCGAATGCATCAGCACTTGTATTTGGCGGAGGCGCACCGTTAGATTTAAATAAAAAATTCTTTGGAAAGCCTTTGCTTGGGAAAGGAAAAACAATAAGGGGCACTATAGCGGCTTTATTTTTTGGCTTTCTCGCGGCATTTGTTTGCGGTTTTTTTGTTCCAGCATGGTTTACAGCAAACTATCTTGTGTTTGGAATTTTTCTAGTTGTCGGTGCCGTTATGGGCGATATCATGGGCTCTTTTATAAAGAGACGTTTTGGCTTAGCTCAAGGACAGCCGGTGCTATTTTTAGATCAGCTTGATTTTGTAATAGGGAGCATTTTATCTACCCTATGGATACGAATACCTTCTTTTGAAGAAGTTGTGGCAATAATGATTGTAACGCTATTTGTTCACAAGGCAAGCAACTGCATCGCATACAAGCTAAGGATGAAAAGAGTGCCGTGGTGATAAATTTTGGAAAAATACAGAAAAAAAGAGCTTGCGTTCCTGATAAAATTTTTCCTGATATATGGCTTGCTACAAACAATCATATATTTTGCACCTCTCAACTTTATCACTGAAAGCATAGCTGCATTCGAAGCTTATCTGCTTGGCTTGGAAAGCAAAGGAAGCAAGATTATTTTTGATACTATGACATTTGTTATCAATAACTCCTGTACCGGATTGGTTTCAGCATCTGTGCTTGCTGCAATAGTTTTCTCGCTAAAGAAACCTGGGGTGAAGAAAAAGCTTATTATATTTGTCCCATGTGCCATTCTTCTTTTTATCGTAAACCTATTTCGTGTTTATTTGGTTATAATTACGGGCATAAAGTTTGGTTCTTCGGCAGCTGAAATTATGCATGTATTAAGCTGGTTTTTGATGTCTGGTGTTATAATAGCCCTTTGGTATATTGCAACCAAAAAAGTACTGGGCTCAAAAAGTTTCTCTGAGCTTTTATAGCAAAAGCTAAAAGAAGCTAATATTCAGAAAGAATATACCTTGCTATTTCACCGTATGCTGGTCTTGTTACAAATATTCCTACAAGCACACCGATAGTTATTGCAACAGCAAAACCAACAATCTTAACCAAAACAAACCCAAATACTATAATAGGCACCATCGTAGCTAGCGTAGTTGCAGCTGCCGCCATTATTATGAAAAACGCCCTCTTTATGCGCCTCAGCAAGGAAATCGCCTCTCTGCCCAAAGCAGCACCTCGAAGCAATTCATCGGTAATTACTATCTGGTCATCTACGCCTGTACCAACAGCAGCGATTATGCCGGCTAAAGCAGCCAAATCTATGCTTTGTCCCAAAGCAGAGGTGAAGCTTGTTGTAACGAATGCCTCAACTATCGCTGTAAAAACTATCGCAGTGGCTAATATAGGATGTCTATAGCGCAGGAATATAACAGCTGAAACTGCAAACAATACTATAAGACCTATTATAACAGCATATAAAAGAAACTCTTTTCCTTGCGTAGGCGAAGTCCAATAATGACTTATGCTTTCTACGGAAACTGGCAGAGCTCCTGAATTCAAAAGTATCTTGAGCTCCGAGCGCTCTTGAATGGCCTTCTCCTTATCAGGGGCTGTGCCAACAATCTGAAGCTCAGTAAGTATCTTTGCATCCTCCTTTCTTTCTACATAAGGATCGTTACCTGTAACAGAAGGTCTTAATCTAACTATAGATTTTAATCCAGAAACCGAATAGAGCCACGGTTCATTCTTTTTAGGCTCAACTAACCTAATCTTATAGCCAATCTCCTTTATTTCTTCAACAACATCTTTGGGCAGAGATGCATCTATTATAGCAAGCTTCTTTTTAGCTGCTAATTTTTCAAGCTTTTCCTTTTGTTCCGAGGAAAGCTTCTTATCTGATACAATAAGCAGATCTGTACCTATATTTTTTACTATTTCCCCTATGTTTATGCCCGCTGGAATTTCTTGTGTGCCGCTTTGGAAGAGCAAAGAGTCATTATCATAAGTTTCTTTTGCCATAATGAGTACTGCATTTACAGGTCTGTCTATGAAAAAGTATGTATAGGCACAATCATAATCTGTTGTTCCATCAGGCAAAACTACGGGCGTGCACTTATGGAATGCCAAATCGCGGAAGCGCTTTGCTGCTTGAATCGAGAGAACGAATGGAAGCTGCCACTCGTAATACCCTCTAAACTCCCTAATTCCAGGTATATTTGGATTTTGGTCAACGGCAATTAGGTCTGAACCTGTAAACATAACGTTTCCATCGATCAAAACCTCAAATTTACCCTGCTTTCTTATCAAAGATTCTATGCGCTTTACTTCCTCCGGCTCTGTTTGCCTAACTATGACAAAGATGAATTCACCTTCTGTTGCATAAACCCTAACATCCTGCAAGCCACTCCAATTCAGTCTGCTTTCAATGATATTTGATACTTCCTCTATGTTCTGAACCTTTTCTGCCAAATGAATCTGAAACATTGTTCCGCCTTCAAAATCTATGCCGAAGTTTATCCCGTTGAAAACCATTAGAAATGCTGCTAGCATAATAACGAATATCAAAAACCAAATTCGCCAGCTCTTTATGAGTTCCTCTTTAGCAGCCATAAACACCACTAACGCTTGCTTTTACGTTCCATATACCACATAAGCAACGGGGCATTCATAAACCACGTGGATATAAGATCTCCTATCAGACCGAATAAAAGCACGGAGGAAATGTTGAATATTATTTCTATCCGCCAAAGAGATGAAAGAATAGCCATTATGGTAACCGCAACCAAAGTTGTGCCTGTCATTGTAAGCCCTGTTCTTAGGGAAGCGCTAGCGCTTTCCCTAAGCGTTCCTGCACGTTTAAATATCCTTGTCGTAAGCATTATGTCAGTATCTACTGAATAACCAACAAGCATAAGCAAAGCGGATATGGCTGTTAAAGAAAATGGTATCTTGAAGATAGCCATAAAAGCCAACGCTGACAGAATATCAAAGCTTGCAGCGGCGATTATCGCTAACGAAGGAATGACTTCTCTGAAAAATAGGAAGACAACGATTATTATAAGCACCGCAGCAATAAAAAATACTCTTAAGGCATGCTCCCAAAAGAGCTTTCCCAGGGTTGGTGAAACAACGGTATGCTGTATCTTCTCTTTCTCCTTCTCCGAAAGATTTAGAGTTTTGATTATAGCATCATCCAGCTTTGTTCTGAAAGAATTTTCAGCCTCGCTAAAAGCTTCAAAAGCTTTTCTAATGCAAGTATCTGGCTCTTCAGGAATTTCGGGTACTTCTGGTAAAAAATCATCAAGCTTAGCAAAAACTTCTCTACATAACCTCAATCTTTCCTCTGGCTGACTTTCTTTTGCTAGCGCTAAAAGATTTGCTACTTCATCCAGCTTTTTGTTTGCTGCAAACTGTATTTGCACACCGCCTTGAAACGGAACAACCTTAAGCTCTGTTAGGTCAAATTCGCTAAGGGTATTTTCTAATGCTGCTATATCTATGGGCTTATCGGTTCTAACAATTATTAGCGTTCCGCCACGCACATCTATTCCTTTTTCCAATCCTGGAAAAACAAAAGCTATAAATGCAAGAACAGGAAAAAGTGCTAATGGTAACAAAATGTATCGCTTATAATTGCCAGCATAAAAGGCATCAGTAAGCTTGCTGATTTTGTCAAACAAATATACCACCGAAAACAAGCCGCTACTCTAAAAATAAATCTGGCAAATAATTATAAATATTTCAATACCGGCAGTTTTATAGCACTATTTATCTTTTCTAATTATTTATTATGTCTAAAGAATTCAGTTTTGTAAAGTTGCCAGAGGCAAAAGTACTTATAGAAAGCGCTTTAAGAAAGGCTTCTAAAGAAGCGAGCATGAAAAGGGATCCTAAGGAAAGGGAAAAAACCAAGGTGTTGGCTTTTTATAAGGAAGTATCAAAAAAGCTTTCCTCTGCTTACAGAAGCGTACCTAAAATAGAAGAGCTCAGTGAATTCCAGAGAGAGCTCATAGAAATACTTGTGGGAACAAGCGAGCTAAAAAAGACCTTAGCACATATAAGGAAGAGTGAAAAAATAATCTCAAAGTTGAAGAAAGAGGCTTTATATAAGATAAAGAATGATACGGAAGGGAAAGAAAGGAATTATTCGAGGGAATTTTTAGGAAGGGCGGTTTCCGTTATAAAAAAGCTTAAGAAAAGCATAGATGCCTACAATAATTATGTTGTAAAGCTGAAGGAAATTCCTGATGTAAGGTATGATGTGCCAACTTTTATAATAGCTGGCTTTCCAAATGTTGGCAAAACAACATTGTTGAAAAAGCTCACAGGCTCAGAGCCAAAGATAGCGAGCTATCCTTTTACAACAACGAAGCTTAATATCGGCTATATGCTTACAAAAGGCGTTGAGGTGCAGGTAATAGATACACCCGGATTGCTCGATAGAAAGCTGAGTGAAAGAAATAAGATTGAAAGAAAAGCTATTCTTGCACTAGAACACTTAGCTAACTGCATTATATTCGTTTTGGATCCCACACTTACAAGTGGCTATACGTTAGAGGAACAAAGGAATCTATTGAGCGATATTAAGGAAAGATTCGATATGCCGATTATAGTGGTGATTAGCAAAGTTGACATCGCTGAAAAGGATGAGATAAAAAGGGCTTTAGAGCTTGTAAAATCTCTTGGACTGGAACATATTTTCAATAATGATAAAAAGCTAAATGAGCGGTTGCTTGGCTTCTGGAGAGAACATTCAAAACCTTTCTGCGGAATTTAGCTCTAAAGATTCTTTTAAATTTTTCCCCCATTAAATTAATCAAACCTGCCAGCGACTCTTTTTTGAGGTGTTTGCAATGGACGAGAAGACAAAGAAGGAACTAAAGGAGGCTCTGGAAATAATGGAGGAAATTATCGATGACAGAACCGTGCCAAGAAATATAAGAAAAGCTGTAACTGACGCCCTAGAAAAGGTAGACAAAAGGAATATAACTGCTGTAGACTGCTCTATGGCGATATACATACTGGACGATATAAGCAACGATATAAACATACCTTCGTATACAAGGACAAGCATCTGGACTGCAATAAGCCGCTTAGAAGCTGTGAAAGAAAGAATAAAGGAGATTGAGTAGCGAGATGATGCTAGAGGAGCTTCAAGCAAACAGAGCCCAAGCAATAATAGATTTTGCTACTGATAAGAAGATCATCGTGGAAAAAGATGCTATAGAAGCTCTGACTAAGCGTAGCGATTGGCGAAGTATACTTGAGGAGCTAGCAGCAAGCGAAAAATTTTTAGTAACTAAAGAGGATATAGAAAAGCTCTTGGTAAGGACAAAAATATCTGTAATAGAATCTGGTTTCGAAAGCAGGGGGGAAAAAGAAAGGGTAAAATCAGAAACTTGGCAGCCGAATTTTCGGATAATGCGCGAATACGATGTAACAGGTAAAAGCTATACGGAAGGCACAGTGCAGGATTTCATAAGGCTTTTTCGAGACAAATTCTTAACGTTGAAAAATATATTAGAGCAAAGGCACATGCTTAGGGCAAAGCCCATAAAAAGGCTGAAATATGTGAAAAAGAACGAAGAAGTTGAGATAGTCGGCATGGTGTATAGAAAATGGGAAACTAAAGCTGGTCACCTAGCTTTAGAGCTGGAAGATCTTGAGGACAGATGTGTTGTAATTATAATGAAGGATGATAGGAACCTAGAAAACGAAAAAGGGAGGATAATGCTTGATGATGTTATTGGAATAAGCGGTGTTAAAGTAAACGATGATATGATTGTAGCAAGAAAGATTTTTTGGCCCGATCTCCCACAAAGAAGCCCCAAGCTTTTGAAAAAAGACATATATGTGGCAAGTATCTCAGATATGCATGTGGGAAGCAAGCTTTTCCTCGAAAAAGCATTTCAAAAATTTATAGAATGGATAAATGGCAATACTGGCTCTAAGGAAGATAAAAAGATGGTGAAAAAGATTCGGTATCTCTTTGTTACAGGAGATAACATTGATGGCATAGGCATATACCCAAAGCAGTATGAAGAACTCAATATAAAAAGTGTAAAAGAACAATATGAGGTTTTTTCTAATTATATCCTCCAAATTCCTGAAAGAATACAAGTGTTTATAATACCGGGACAGCATGACTCTGTGCGTTGGGCTGAACCACAGCCAGCAATACCGGAAAAGCTTGTGCCAAAGCTTTATGAAGCAGAAAACATACATTTGCTAGGCTCGCCTAGTTGGGTTGAAATAGAAGGGCTCAAGGTTCTTCTTTACCATGGTTCTTCACTGCACGATCTCTTTTCCAATGTTAGTGGTTTAAGCTATGAAAAGCCACAATTCGCTATTATAGAGCTTTTGCGAAGAAGGGATTTGATGCCTGCTTATGGACTCAAGCAGCCCTATGTGCCAGAACAGAAGGATTATATGATTATAAGAGAAGAGCCAGATCTTGTATTTGTTGGTGATTTGCATCATATAGGATATGCAAATTACAGAGGAACAACCATTATAAACAATAGCACATGGCAGGATAGAACCGAATATCAGGTAAAGCAGGGACATAAGCCTACACCAGGCATTGTGCCGGTAATAAATTTGAAGAATAGAATGATATTTGAGAGGCACTTTTTGGTGAAATAAAATGGAAATAAAGGGCAGTGAAGAAGTTAAGAAATATTATGCAGAAATAGAGAAAAATGTTCAAAAAGCGCTGCAGGTTGCTAAAGAAGCTAGAAGTAAGGGTTATGATTATGCTAATGATGTTGAAACAAAGCCGGTTAGTGATCTTGCTGAAAGAGCTGAAACCCTTGTAGGACCTAAAGGAGTGGCTAAAAGGTATAGAGAACTGATGCAAACGATAGAAGGGGAAAACAAAAGAATGCGTGTTATATTCCAGATTTTCAAGGAAATCATCGAGCAAAAATGGTGTCGGATACCTGATGAAAGCAAAAGGGTTGAGCAAGCGATAAAAACTGCTTTGGTGCTAAATACTGATGGGGTTGTTGTTGCACCCATAGATGGCGTCCCTCAAGTCAAGATCTCTACGAATCCCGACGGAAGCAAATACATTGATATTTATTATGCTGGCCCTATAAGAGCTGCAGGTGGAACATCGCAGGTTTTGCCCTTAGTTTTGGGAGATTATGCCAGGCGTTTACTTGGGCTGGATCGGTATAAACCCACCAAGGATGAAATAGAAAGATACGTTGAAGAAATACAAATATACGATGAAATAGTAAGCAGGCAGTATAAATTAACAGATGATGAGATAAGGAAGATTATTGCCGGTTGTCCTGTCTGCATAAATGGCGAACCTACGGAAGAAAGAGAGGTATCTGTGTATAGAGATCTGCCAAGAGTGCCGCACAATCGCATTAGAGGCGGCGCCTGTCTTGTTATAAGCGAAGGGATAGCGCTCAAGGCAAGAAAAGCACTTAAGATAGCTTCCATGTTTGGTTTGGACTGGAGTTGGCTTGAATCGATAATAAAGCATGAAAAAAGCGAGGGTGCAAGCGGCATAGAGCCGTCTTATAAATACCTGGAAGGTACTGCTGCTGGAAGACCTATTTTCTGCTATCCCTGCAAACCCGGCGGCTTTAGGCTTCGTTACGGTAGAACAAGGGCTACTGGAATTATGGCAAAGGCCATACATCCAGCAACATTAGAACTCTTGGACGGGTTTATTGCTATAGGAACCCAGATAAAGGTGGAAAGGCCTGGAAAAGCAGGCGTAGTGACAACCTGCGATGTAATAGAAGGACCTATAGTTAAGCTAAAGAACGGTGAAGTAAGACAAATAAAAAGCTTGGAGGAAGCAAAAAGGATTAAGGCGCAAGTAGAAAAAATTCTTTTCTTGGGCGATTTGCTCGTTCCATTTGGGGATTTTAAATATAGTGCGCATCCCTTAGTTCCAGCTGGCTATAACGAGGAATGGTGGTCTTTAGAACTGGAAAAAGCCGCTGAAAAAGAAGGATGTAAAGAAGAAGTAAGAAAATTTGTAAAGGACCCTTTCTCTATTTCCTTAGAGGAAGCGTTGAAGCTTTCTGAGAGATTTGATATTCCTCTCCATCCAAGATTCACACATTACTATAAGCTTATGAGCAAAGATGAACTGTTAGAGCTTGTGGAAGCTATGAAAAAAGGAAAAGATTCTGGAGAAAGCTTTATTATAGACATTAAGGTAAAACCTGTATTGGAAAAAATTGGTATGCCTCACAGGATCGAAAATGGTTCAATAGCGCTTTATGGGGATGTTGCAAAAGTAGCAAAGCTTCTTTTTACCAATAAAGAAAAGCTTTCGCGCCTAAATCTCAACGAAGTAGATGACATAAATTTGATCATAAGCAAAATCTCGGGAATAAAAATTAGGGACAAGGCCGGAACTTTTATAGGAGCTAGGATGGGCAGACCCGAAGCTTCAGGAGAAAGAGAGATGAAAGGAAGACCTCACACTCTTTTTCCAATAGGAAATAGTGGGGGAAACGCTAGAAGTATAAATAAGGCATGCTTAGTATCTGAAAAGAGCGGAGGAATAGAGATTGAGGTTGCAGCATTCAGATGCCCTAAGTGCAGAGAAATCGGCCCTTTTTATTACTGCCATAAATGCAACACAAGAACACTGCCAATAAGAGTATGTCCTAAATGTAAAATTGAAACAGATAAAGAAAGATGCCATCGTTGCGGTTCACAAACAAGAGCTTTTTCAAATAGAAAAATTCGTGTTGATCTATTAGTAACCAGGGCTGCTGAAAGATTAGGAATTAAAGTGCCTGACATAGTTAAAGGTGTTCGCGGTCTAATGAGTACTGATAAAATTGCGGAACCGTTAGAGAAAGGCATCTTAAGAGCAAAATACAATCTTCACATCTTCAGAGATGGAACTATTAGATATGAGCTTATAAATGTGCCGCTAACCCATTTTAAGCCAAAAGAAATAGGAACAAGTATCGAAAAACTGAAAGAACTTGGTTACACCAAAGATATCTTTGGCAAGGAGCTTGTGAGTGAGGAGCAGATAGTCGAACTCTTCCCCCAAGATATAATTATACATAACGATGCTGGGGATTTCCTAGTAAAAGTTGCGAATTTTATAGATGAAGAGCTGGAGAAATTTTATGGAATGAAGCCCTTCTACAACGTTAGAAAGAAGGAGGATCTTATTGGCGCCCTTGTGCTTGGTCTCGCACCACATACATCAGCAGCGATTGTTGGCAGAATAATTGGTTTCACTAAGGCCCGAGCGTGTTTCGCGCATCCGTATTTCCACCAAACAAAAAGAAGAAATGCGGATGGCGACCAAGATTCCATTATGCTGCTTATGGATGCGCTCCTAAACTTTTCTCACGCGTATCTGCCAAGTTCTCGTGGCGGTAGGATGGATGCTCCTTTGGTATTTACAGCGGTGCTTAAGCCAGATGAGATAGATACAGAAGTTTATGAGATGGAAACCTGCTGGAAATATCCACTTGAGCTTTATGAAAAAAGCTTGGAATATGCTCCGCCAGAAACTGTTAATGTAGAGCGTGTAGAACACCGCTTGGGCACAGAAAAGCAGTATTCACAATTTGGCTATACTCATGAAACATCAGATTTTGCGGAGGGGCCTGAATATTCTACCTACGTAAAGCTTACTACAATGGAAGAAAAAATACTTAATCAAGCGAGATTGCAAAGCAAAATATGCGCTGTTGATATAAAGGATTCTTTGACAAGGGTTATCGAAACGCATCTTTTGCCAGACATTATAGGAAACACAAGGGCTTTTAGTAGGCAGCAGTTTCGATGTACCAACTGTAACGCTAAGTATAGGCGTATTCCCCTCACAGGCAAATGCCTCAAATGTGGGAAAGATAGTTTAGTACTAACAATAGCTAAAGGAAGTGTGGAAAAGTATTTGGATATAGCAAAAAAGGTTGTAGAGCAATACAACCTAAGTGAATATTTAAAACAGAGGCTTGAATTAATTGAGAAGGAGATAAGTTCAATATTCAAGAATGAAAGAGTCGTTCAAAAGTCATTAGGAGAGTTTGCATAAAATTCATTCTCTAGATCGAGGTTATTCCTGTATTCTTCTCTTTATTATCTTTACTTTACTTGGCGTAATAATAACTCTGTCGTGTGATATTCTAGCTATGTCTCCGTCTATCTCCAGTACGGAATTCTTTATTTTTGTTATAAGTTCCTTGAGCTTTAATGCGTTTCTCTTTGCAAGTGCTTCTATATTAAGCAGTATTATATTGCCGTCCTTTACTTCTTTAATAACTTGCTCGGCGTCTTCTGCTGACGTTAGGCTCATTGGCTTAACAAATGCATCGACATCCTCATACATGGTTTCCTCTTCAACATCTAAAGAATTAAGAAATTCCTCAATATTTACTGTTTCTTCCCTTTTAAATACTTTGTCCAGAAAAGCCAAACGTATCACCTCTTGCTTACCAGCTAGCGTATATGGTTATATAATTATTTTTCTTCTGGCACATTATTTTAAGTTTAACGTTTATAATAGCTTGCTGCACACTTATTTGCATTTCAAACTGTTTAGTATTTTATTTATTATCCAACAAAAAACTATAAGGGGGCTTTATGGCAAATCTATTTGAAGGCAGTATTAAGGAAAGCCGCATATTCCTAAATAGGGACATTATGCTTCCCCACTATACGCCTGAAAGGCTGCCATTCAGAGAAAAACAAATAAATGAAATGGTCTCTGTGCTTAGCGCAGCTATAAATAACAGCAAGCCGGATAATATGTTTTTATATGGCAAGCCTGGAACAGGAAAAACATCCTGCACAAAGCATGTGCTAAATCAACTCGATGAATTTGCCAAGAGCAAAAGCATGCCCATTAGAATATTTTACATGAATTGCAGGCACTACAACAGCAAGTATAAGGTGCTAAGTAAGATCGTACAGGAGCTTTATCCAGACCGTGACTTTATAGGATACAGCGGAACATTCATATACGAGAATCTTTTGAAATACTGCAAAGAAAACTCCTGTAGATTAATAGTTGGTCTCGATGAAATAGACAAGGTAAAAGATTTAGATGAGCTTATATATGCTTTAACCAGAGCCAACGACGAGTTACAAAATTCATCTGTAAGCATCGTTGGAGTTAGCAACCAGTTAACCTTTAAAGATAGATTGGATCCACGCACAAAAAGCTCCCTGTGCGAGAAGGAACTTGTTTTTCCTCCCTATAACGCTGCAGAGCTTAGAGCAATATTAAAAGACCGTGTAGAAATAGCGTTTAGACCTGGTGTAGTTGAAGAATCCGCTATAAACCTTGCTGCAGCCATAGCTGCTCAAGAATCTGGCGATGCTAGAACTGCTGTAATGCTATTGCTCCGAGCTGGTGATTTGGCCGAAGAAAATAATCTTGAAAAGGTTACAGATGCTGAGGTTAAAAAAGCAAAGGAAATTGTAGAGGAAGAGATAGTTATGGATATGATATGCAGCTTGCCTGAACAACAGCAGCTCGTTTTGTATTCGATAGCCAAGCTAACAACCGATAAAAAAGGGATAAAAAAGCTTGGCAAGGACGATTGCATTTTGTTTTCTGGAGAGGTCTATGAGGAGTATAAAAAAATTGCGGAGAAGGTTAAAACAAGCAGTGTTAGTATTAGATGGTTTCAGGAATATATAAACGAGCTAGAGATGTATGGACTTCTTCTTACAACAAATTCAGGGAAAGGATTTAGAGGCCAAACAAGATTAATTAAGTTAGGTTTCGATGGAGAAAAAATAAGGAATGTTTTAGAAAAGCATCTGGTTGTCTGCTAGTGTACTGTGCATTGATAGTTTTCCCAACTGAAGCCCCACTCAGCACTAATCCTTGCTTTTGCATCCTCAAGCAAGTCATCCAATCTTTGCTCATTCCAGAAGAACATATACTTGTTTTCTTCGGGTGCTGTAGAAATGGACTGTGGAGCAATACATATGTATTCGCTTTCCACAAGATTAAGTATATCTTGTATCTTCTGTATACGCAGGCCTATCTCTAAATTTAGAGGCTCGTTTGGCCCTGTGCTTATGCCTTCTGGAGAAGCAAATATTGCGGAAGCTCCTGCACAAGCGTTAGAAAGACTCATCCTCTGATCGTAGGGTAAATAGAACATTGTTTTCATAAATAAACTTTCATTATCTATTACATTATCCCATCTGAATCCAAATGCTGGAACGCGATGCTCTCTAATAGCGCAGGAATCATCAAACAAAGCAGCAGACCTATCTGGAACGCTAATAGGCAATGCATTTCCGTAGAAATCTCCACATGCCAAGCCAGGCGAAGTAGCAATGCCTGTCCAATAGCTTAGGCTTTCTAGATCTTCTCCCAGCAAAGTATCGCCTGAATATAGCTGGTAGAAGCCTTCTGCTATGTTATCTCTGCTTTTTATACCTAAAAGAATCGGAACTGCTTGGCTCTTATAGAGTTTTATAACCTTATTCTTGAGATCTATCTCACAAACATATCCTCTTGAGTTTATATTTAGCTCTACCAAATCTTCAGTAGAGGATGTTGTGTAAATGGTTTTTCCACCTTCTGCTCGGGTATCAACAATCGCATTCCCCACTATATTAAGTATTAGAGGTTCGTTTTCATTTTCAAAGCCCAATCCATAATCTTTCCTTTCTGTTTTTCCATCCTCATCCTCGCGCAAAGTGCCAACAAGCCCGTCAAACGGCAGGAAGTAGAACGGAGAGTAAGGCACATCTATGCCAACATCATGTATCTTTTCGAATCTTACCTTAATTTTTGCCACTGGCTTGGCTTCCTCAAAGAACACATAATCATCTTTTTCGAAGTTAAAGTCGATCGTTACCTTATACAAGCCGCTTGTTATTTCCCTAGGCTCAAATGTTAAGCGTTCCGGATCTGCAAAGTATGAAGCCCATGGCGAAGGTTCTGATGTAAACCAGCCTGGCGCTTCGAGGAATCCTTGAGCATAGAAATAAGCGAAATCTTTTTGGAAATCCTCTGAATAATTGTCTCCTATAAGGTAAGCTTCAAACTCTTTGTATTTTTCTATCTCATTGAATTTCTCCATAGAAGCGAGTTCCTCTATCATGTGTAATTTTTTAGCAAGCTCTATAGAAAATTGCACAGCATCACAGTAAATGAAATCTTCTCCTGGTTTTCTATCACAAGCTTGAATATCTATTTCCCCGGGTCCAACAAACTCCCAAGAGAGCTTAATCTTAGGCAAGGCGGCTTTTCCTGTCAGGCCTAAAGTGCCATCGGATGCTATACAAAAGTTTTGGTCATAAAGCTCCAATTTCACATGGAATTTATCGCTTGCCAAACTTAATACTTCTATAGTTATGCTCTTCCAGCTCGTGACCTGTTTATTGCTGGCACCATGAGTATCGGTGTATTTTACAGTAAGATTAAGGTCATATTTACCTGGAACGAGATTCTTTACATTCTCAACTATTTTTATGCTCTCATATGGATAAATTACAATTCCCTCTGACGGAGGCACAGGTATTTTAACGCTTATCTGTGTGCTTGCGGTATCTTTATTTCCTTCGCTATCTTCTACCGTTAGTGTTACTGTATATGTTCCAGGTACGTGATAGGTATGCTGGACTGTTATTCCGCTTGCTGTGTTGCCATCGCCGAAGTCCCATTGGTAGCTTACTATGCCTCCTTGACTCTGGCTTGCATCGAAGGTTACGGTGCATGGAACATTTTCGCATGATTCTGGCACTGCTTTAATAACTGCAATAACAGGAGATGCCGATGGAACCATTTCAATCATATAATCTCCTTCTAACACATCTATCTGGCTTCCATAACCCGAATTCCAAACCTTTATGTGGACTTTGTAAGATCCTGTGTTCAAAAGGGTTCCATAAGTGTCCTTACCATCCCACTTAAAAGTAAACAGTTTTGTGCCTTCCACACCAGAATCTATAGTAGAGCTGAAAACCTTTTCATCTGCTGAGTTATATATTTCCATAAGGGCATGCTGTCTTGGTGAAGATACGCTTGCTGTTATCTCGATAGTTTCACCTTGCTCGAAAGGATTAGGATAAGCGGAAATTGTCAGAGTATCTTCTGAGGGGCTATAGATGCATACCCATTCGAAATCACTTGAAATGGTATCAACCCCATCTGTAACAATTATTTGATATATGTAGCACCCTACCGCAAGATTTTCGCCAGCATTATTTTTGCCTTCCCATGTATAAGTGCTCCCTTCAACAAAACCACTTTCAAAAACAAGAACGCCAGACATATCGAAAATTTTTACGTTTATCTGTGATATTCCAGTGCCTTCTGCAACAAATGTTGTGGAAGAGCCATACTCAAATGGATTTGGAGTATTATATATGTTCGTTAATTCTAAAGTGCCTGCAAATAAGATAAGCCCCTCTTTGTTCTGGATGGTTGGTAGTTTAGGAGGTGCGAGAGAGCTTGTGCTCTCAGTATAAGTGCTTACAGAAGGAGGTATAATCTCGCACTCTAAGGATTCGCAGCCACCAGGAATAATATCGGTTATTACTGCTGCGTGCTCACCAACATTAGTAATGGTCCAGATTATCTGAGTTTCCAGAGGCCTGTCCTTGTAAGCTAAAAGCTTATCGTCGCTTCCATTTATGGTTAGTTCAGGATGTAAGCATACGCCTTCGTAGCAACCATCTCCGCCGAAGCAATCATTGTTAGATTCGCAGCCTATAGAGATAGTAACGCTTGCCGAATCTGAGTTGTTGGCGTTATCATAAATTGTAAGAGTAACTATAAACGTCCCATATCTTTCAAAAGTGTGGCTTACCTGTTTTAGATCAGCTCCACTAAGAATTTCACTTCCATCACCGAAATTCCAGTCATATTTTACAATAGGTCCTGTGCTTTCAGAACCGTCAAAGTTTATAGTACATGGAATCGTGAAGCAATGCTCTTTATCAGCCTTAATAACTGCAACAAGCTCTAGGTTCTGTTTTTTCCTAACCGTGATAGTTTTTTGAGCTGTTGCCGTGTTTCCACTGTAGTCCTCTATGGTTAGCACTACTGTATAATCGCCCTCATTTTCGTATGTGTGTGTGACTACCTGGCCTATTGCGGTGCTGCCATCGCCGAAGTCCCAAGAAAATTTCTTTATATCCCCTATGCTACCAGAAGCATCGAATGTTACTTCCAAAGGCGGTTCACCAGAGTCGGGCGTAGCAGTAAAATGAGCTATTAATTCTTCTGCAGGACCTTCACCCACAAGTATATAACCAACAGGCTCTTGTACGTGTGCGCCCCCATTAGTACAACCAAATACACTACAAGTAGTTTCAGCTACCATAAGCTTAACGCTATCTTTAGTAAGAGCTGCATAACGCATTATAGCCCAATCAGAGCCGTATATCCTCTGCATATCAGCAATAATTACGGGTTCTGCTGAGAAAAACCCGGGAAATTCTATCTTTTTTGCTTTATCACTTATATGGTCGCCATTGCTTACATAAACTTTGTACCCATCTATTATACCAACGCCAGGAGTTATTGCAATATATGAAATCTTTTCATTAGTGTGCTCCTGCCAAGGATCCCACCAAGGCTCATCAATTATCGTCTTAAAGCCGTCTCTAAAATCGTTTAGTATGATAGGAACTTCTATTGGGCCTATATAAAGGGAAAGCCCCTCTCTCCGGTTCCTAGTAGTGGCTGGATCAGGGCCATTGAAGGTTGTTATGGAGGTTATAACCACAGGCTCTTTGTTAAATTTAGGATTAAATAAATGGATCGCATAAGGCCTTGGGCTTAATAGGGGGAGAGTAAAAGTATCTAAAGTGCCTGCCTCTATATCAAACCCGCCAACTTTATAACGGCCTGCCTCGACAACAATATACGGCACTCTTTTCTCCTCGGAAATAGAAGTGTTAGGCACCGTGGGTTGGAGCATTATATCAAAACCTTCGCTGGTAACATTCTTTACTCGCGGAACAACAAAATCACAAAGTTCTTTTGCAGAGTTTGGATCGTCACAACCTTCGACAGATTTGACAATTACAACAGGGTTGTTGAAGTTTTTGGTAAGTGACACATGTTTCCATGTTGTTCCTACGGTAACGAAGCCTGCTTCCAACCTTATATCATCTGATTGGTAACGGATGTATATGAATCCTCTTGCAACCTCTATATTAGAACCTATCTTCGCGTGAACAACGTATATATAAGAACCTGCCCTATATCCTGTGAAGTTCTGCGTATAGCTGTTTCCAGAAACCCAACCAGAATCACTAAGCTGATTTCCTCCGAGGTCATAGATCTCGACCCTTATTTCGTCTGCACTTTCAACAATAAATGTAGCAGAACCATCCTTAGGGATTACATCATCTGGTTCGATTTTAACAACGATCTCTCCAAATACAATACCAAGGATTAGGACTATCGATAGCAAGATTAAAAAGATATGCTGTTTTTTCATTACTCACCACCTCCGCTGGCAACATAGTCCTGAATCGTCACAAATGCATACTCTGTACTCTGTAGATACTTGTTCTTGATGGTGAAATCATAAATACCTTCAGTCTCTTTCGTGCCTATATATTTGCCCTTTATTAGGTTTCCCTCTATCCAAACAACAACTCTTTCATTAGAGCTTTCTGGAACAAACTTAACATCGTACAGATAGCCACCGCTATAGTTCGGAGCTTCTTTAAGCCCGGTTATGCCTTTTTCGTCATTGCCCTCGATGTAGTCAATAGCATTAAACGTACCTAAAACGAAAGTGTAAGAACCGTTGAAGGTTACTTCTCTTGTTTCTTCATACGATGTTAAGGCTATTTCATTAACATTGCCACTTGATAATGCTTCTTTAGCATAGCTTCTTATACGCCACGTGAACGTTATTCCATCTGGCTCTGGCTCCGTAGAGAGCTCCACAGCGCTCTTATCTATGCTCAATCTTGGCATCTGCGGATCTGCATAAGGAACAATACATTTGTTCTTTATTGTTCCGCTGGCCTCACCTGACTTAAGATTATATACATAAGTGTTCATTTCAAAACAGGAGCTTGGATCTGTTACTAATACATCAAAGACACCTATATTTCTAAATTGTGAGGAGCTACTTCCTACAAACTTTCCTTTGATATATATTGGATAAATTCCCTGATACACCCTATCGCCGCTAGCGGTGAATCCTATTTGTTTGCTATCTGTCTCTTCCAATACTTCCTCAGCTTTTTCTAAGCTAAGTAGGGAATCTAACTTTACGTGAAGCTTATCCGGGCAGTTATTGGTGGTTATTGTAAAGCTGGCACTTTGTCCTTTAGTAACAGACATTGGCTCGCTAGGTTCTATTGTAACACAAGCGAACTCTGAAATGGGTTCAGCCCTTACAGGAATTGTGATGATCAGGTCATTGTACTCAGGATGTGTTATGTGAAGCTTTATAGCATCGCCTGCCTTTGGACCTTCTTCGCTCGGGTCCTGGGCAAAGTAAAAGTAACCCTTATTGGTTGCAGAAGATTCGGTAATTAGTGTAGCTAATATGCTCTCATTTCTGTATATAGTGACAACCGCATTTTCTATGCCTTCCAAGGTGTCTGCATCTTTAACATAGCCTTCTAATGTGATAGGTATTCCTGGAGATAAGGAATCTGGCAAACCTTCAACAAGCATTTCTTTTCCTGTTAATACTCTGAATTTAATAGAAGCTAGGCCCCCCGAAGGAATATCGCTTCCTTTGGAAATTTTCAGCTTTACATAAGTGAATTCTGCAGGATGCTTTGCTAATATTTTTACCGAATGCTCTATAGAATCATTTGGCGCGAAATAAGGAATGCTTTCATAAACTGTGTAAGGTCCTGAGCCAGGGCCAAACTCAGGAAACTCTATCGCATCTGGAACATTCTCATTCCATATCTCGAGTTTTGCTCCAGTGTAATCCTCTTCTGTACAGTTCTTCGCAATGAATTTAAGTGTGTATTCCTCGCCCAAAGTCAATTCTACTGTATCCTCGCTGCTGATATCTTCCGAAATTGGCACATCATCCTTATAAAGACTGAACTTCCAGTTTATTGAGTTACCTGAACATATTAATGCTCCTATCTCAAAGCTTTGGGTTTTTTCTTCAGCTATAATTTGTTCGCCCGCCTGCATCGCTCTGGCAGCATAATGAAGCTCGAGCATATCACCAGCATTAAGCCCTGGTTCTACTGCAAACTTTACGGTAATAGGGATTGTTACGCCACCTTCAGCCACAACTTTATCCCAAATAATTTTGGATAGCTTTGCGCCTGAATTTGGAGATGTTACACACTCCAATAGAATCTCATAAGGGTCTGTAGGATTGAAGCATGTAGCATACCATGTTTCGCTTGCAGCAGCTGTGCGAAGCTCCAATATTTTTATTTTATATCCTTCTGCCAACAAAGCTTCTTTATCCTTAGCACCTGCTATAAAATAGGCCTCTACTTGTTGACTCTCATCGCTAAACAAGGTAAGTTCGAATTTTGCATAATAGTATTTTTCACTATCTTCCAATGAGTTTACGCTAGTAGCATATTCTGTGCACTCCCAATCCTTGCAAAGCGCTTTGAAGCTTATTTCTACACCTTTTTCCGGCATAGGGTCTGGCTGTTTAGAAAGGGTAAGTTTAACTTCATGCTGGTTGTTTGCTATAACCTGGATGTCCTCACTTAATGCACATAGGTAGTCCTCTTTGCATGCTCTGAGATAAACCAATATGCCTGCTTCCAAAGGCCTTAAAACACAAGAGCCACCAAGATCTGTAACACAAGAATTAAGTAGTTCGTTTGTTATAGAATCGAACAGAGACACTTCTGCGTTAGTTATAGGATTATTTTCCTCATCAACAACAATAGCCTTTATTTCCCCGTAACCTTTTTCAAGCACAACAGTAAGTGTTTCGGTTTCTCCTGCAGAAACGATAATATGATCTGATTCTGCAAATAGCCCTTCTTTGCTGGCTCTCACAAAGTAAGGATATACTGAAGGCTCCAAATAATCAAATTCGTATTTTCCTTCGCTATCTGTATAAATATGTTCTCCTGGGGATGGGAATATCGCATACGAAGCATCTTCTCTGTAAAGCCAAAGCTCTGCTCCCTCTACAGGCATGCCCTCTGAATCAACAACAAAAGCAACTATCTTGCCGAAGTTAGATACTGGCTGCTCCGTAACCTGAATCAGCACAGTTTGCGTGCTTGTTTGTTCCTCATCATCTTCTACAGTTAGCTCTACATTATAATTTCCTGGTTCCTCAAATATGTGCATGACCGTTGCTTCACCTTCTCCCTCAGTAGATGTGCCATCACCGAAATCCCATTTATAATAAAGCTCTTTCTCAGGACTATCTGGATCGTAGCTATTGCTTGCGTCGAAGGTTACTGATAGAGGTGCTTGTCCTATAGGATAATCCACATTGAGGATTATTATTGGAGGAATATCAATTCCTTCTGGAGGCAAAACACGTATTTCAGTACTTTCAGTATCTTGTAAGCCATCGTCATCAGTAACCGTTAGTGTTACTGTGTAGTTGCCTTGTTGTGTGTATGTATGTTCTACTGTTTTTTCTGTTGATGTTGTTCCATCGCCGAAGTTCCATTCATAGCTTACTATGTTTCCGTCTGGGTCTGTGCTTTCGCTTGCGTCGAAGGTTACTGTAAGTGGAGCGAAGCCAAACCAAGGATCTGCTGATATTATCGCTACTGGAGCATATTGTGTTAAGCTAACCTGAATCTTGACCGAGGTTTCGCCTATGAGCCCAGAATCATCAACAACAGTAAGTTTTACTTCATACTCTTTGCTTTCCTCGAATGTGTGCTTTACAATTACACCGGATCCTTTTGCTCCATCGCCGAAATCCCAAAGATATTCAATTATGCTTCCGTCAGGATCAAAGCTTTCGCTTGCATCGAACTCTACTTCAAGTGGAGCTTCACCATAATATTTATCCGCTCTTATAACGGCTATAGGAGCATAATCTGAAATCATTGTGCTTTTGGGTCTTAGTTTTATTACTTGGGGTTCTGTAGCATCTATGGAAAGCACGTTGAGATAAGCGCGTTTTGGAAGGAAGTTTGGATGTGCTATAAGTGCTGAGAAGTTTGCGTCTTCTATACTTGTATCTATTGGATACTCAACAATTCCTTCAGCATCGCTATAGAAAACATCTAAAAACATATCATCAGCATATACAAATGCCCTAGCGTTTTCAACAGGTTCATCATTCTGTTCGTTTAAAAGCTTAAAGAAAAGCTTCTTCGCTTTTACTTCTGGCTCGGGAAGCGTAATGCTAACACTTGTTGTCTCGCCTGCATTTACCTCAACATTTCTTTTGGTAGCGGTTCTGCCGTCATCAGCTATAACTCCTATATCATAATATCCCGGTTTAAGCTCCTTGAAAACAGCCGTGCCAGAAGCATCTGTGGTTTTTTGTGTTATAAGCGATACTGTTTTTGCATCGTAGAGCCTTACAATAACATCGCTTGCATAACTATAATCATATTCATAAACTGTTACTTCTATGTCTCCCTTCGCTTCTCCAGAACTTATTTCTTCCAAAACGAACGTTACCTTAGTTTTCCCTTCTAAAGACTTTGTTTGCGGCTTAAAGCCCTCAGCTCTTGCAGTGCCGCTAAGCCCTTCGCAACCTTTAGGCCTTATTACCTCAAAAGGCTGCTCTGAGCCATGGCTGTTTATTGGGGTCGGTGGCGTGCCAATCTGGCATTGAAATGTTATTGTAATTGTACGATCGCTAATCTGCTTTACAGTACCTGAAATCTTTCCGTATACATAAATTTCAATCTTATTTTCGGCAAAGTAAAGACCCGTTCTCTTAAGCTCTAATGTTAGAACTTCGTCTGCAAGCAAAGTTATCTGCTTTTCCTTTATTTCTTCATACCCTTCGTGAGAAATGCTCAGCAAAGCGCTTACTTCCTCCGCAGGTATTTCAAAGGAAGCTATGCCTTCTTCATTTGTCTTTTCAGTCAGAACTTGATTGTAATCTACCAATTTAACCGTGATGTTCACATCCTTCAAAGGTTCCGCACTTTCAGAATCAACAAGTTTTATTGAAGCTGTATAGTATTTTCCTACTGGAGGAAAGATTAGCGGAGCAAGGATAGGTAAAAAGACAAACCAAAAAACGAGCAAAAATATGATTAAGAGGAAAAGCATAAAGGAAGGAATGTACTTATCTATAGGATCTATGACCTTATAAATAGGGATGTGCCTATTTATTTTGTCAAGGACACCATAGTAAGCGTCCTCTAAAGTGTAATAAAACTTCTTAAGTTTTTCTTCTAAGCCCATATGACCGCCTCTCAATGCCAAAAAACATTGTCCTTTGCTAATTCTTTACAATACTAAATACCTTTACAATATTGGATTTTGTGGTTAATAAACTTTTTCTTCACGGGTTCTGTTCTAAATTTTGTTGGTGGTAAAATCAAAAAATAAGCCTTCCTTATCAGCACCTTCCAGTTTCTCAATTTTTCCTTCTGCACAGCTCCTGCTTTTTCAGCAGGAGTGCATCCAACAGCAG
>JAPDKC010000014.1 GCA_029258755.1 archaeon
TCATAACCACCATATTTAATAACCCAACCACCCCTTTTACATATGGGGCAGTTCGTGTGTATCACCTCAGTGATACTACACTGCCCCACTTAATAAAATTTTACCAACAATTTTTGAAACAGAACCCCTCGTGCTTTTCATTTGAGGGAACAATATAACTTCTTTTATAGATTGCTTGTTAGCTAGGAAAAGAGCAAGCCTGTCTATGCCTATGCCCACGCCTGCCGCTGGCGGCAATCCATAACCAAGAGCATTTATATAATCATAATCTATTCTCTGTGCCTCTAGCATTCCTAGCTTTCTTTTCTTTTCTTGCTCTTCAAACCTTTTCTTCTGCTCTATCGGATCGTTAAGCTCGGAAAAACCGTTCGCAAGCTCTAAGCCAGCAACAAATAACTCAAACCTTTCTGTAAAGCCTTCCTTCTTTCTATGTGGCTTAGCAAGCGGGGAAACCTCTACAGGAAAATCGAGGATGAATATCGGCTGGATAAGTTTCTTTTCAACAAGCTGCTCGAAGAAAAGGACCAAAAATTCTCTTTGATTGCTTGCATGCTCTACATCAACAAGCCTTTTTTCTTTAGCAATCGCCTTTAGTTCTTCCAACGGTGTATTTAGCACATCTATGCCCAAATTTTTCTTAACAGCTTCCTCCATAGTAAGCTTTGGCCACTTTGGCTTAAAATCTATCTTTTGGTTGGCGAATTCTATTTTGTAGCTTCCGCAAACCTCTTTTATTGTGCTTGCTATGAGTTCCTCTGTTAAGTCCATCATATCGTTGTAGTCCTTATAGGCTTCATATATCTCTATCATTGTGAACTCCGGGTTGTGTAAGGAATCTATGCTCTCGTTGCGGAAATTCTTTGCTATCTCAAATACTTTTTCAAATCCACCTACAACAAGTCGCTTTAGGTAAAGCTCTGGAGCTATCCTTAGGTAAAGCTTTTGTTCGAGAAAGTTGTGGTATGTTTCAAAAGGTCTTGCGTTGGCTCCGCCGTAAATTGGCTGAAGTATTGGCGTTTCCACCTCAAGAAACCCTCTGTTGATAAGAAAATTCCTTATAAAATGTATTGCCTTGCTTCTCCTAACAAATATCTCTCTTACATCTATATTCACTATTAAATCTACATAACGCTGTCTATAGCGCTTTTCAATATTTTGTAAGCGATGAAACTTTTCCGGAAGCAAACAGAGCGATTTTGCAAGCAAACAATAATCGTTTACCCATATCGTAAGCTCGCCCATCTTTGTTTTGAAAACATTTCCTTCTACTCCTATAATATCCCCTGTATCTATAAGATCTTTGAAAAACTTGAATTTTTCTTTGCCCAAAGTGTCCTCGCGCAAATATATCTGGATTTTGTCGCTTTCATCCCTTAAGTCTGCAAAAATTGCTCTGCCATGGATTCTTATTGCATATAATCTGCCAGCAACCCTAAAACTTTCTTTGCTTCTTTCATGAGTGGCGCTTTTGAATCTTTTCTTTATCTCTGCAGCCTTTGCGTTTACATCAAATCTGTATGCATACGGAACAATGCCTCTGTTTATTATTTCTTGTAGCTTTTTTAGCTTGGACTCATCAAACTCAAGCAATTCCTTTTCTTTTCCACCCAGCTTTATCATCTTTCTCACTTGTCAATAATGGGCCCGGCGGGATTCGAACCCGCGACACCTGGGTTTCTCTGCAGCTGGCTTAAAAGCGTCACCCTTGCTCTTCTACCGTTTTAACATAAAGAAGGTGAAAGAGCAAGTCCAGTGCTCTGCCAGCTGAGCTACGGGCCCCTAATTAATTTTATTGTCTCCTGTTATATTTAAAAAAGGGATATGTTGGCTTTTGCTTGAGGATTAGCTTAATATCTCATTAAAAAGCAAAGCAAATTTTAATGTTTTCTCAGAAAAAGATATTTTGTGGCTAAAGAAATTGTTGTTTTAAGGTACGGACATAGAGTTAAGCGCGATGAAAGAGTTAGTACACATTGTTGTTTGGTTGCAAGGGCTTTTGGAGCAAAAAAGATAATAATAATTGGCGAAAGAGACGAAGGAATTGAGCAAAGCGTAAATAAGCTCTGCGAACGTTGGGGCGGTCCATTCGAAGTTAGCTTTTCTGATTCTTGGCGTAATGAGCTTAAGAAATTAAAGGAGAATGGTTTTACTGTTGTACACCTCACTATGTATGGAAAGCCAATCCAAAAAGTGATAGATGAAATAAGAAAGCATGATAAGATTGTTGTTATAATCGGATCAAAGAAGGTTGAAATTGGTGTGTATGAAGAAAGTGACTATAACGTTGCTATAACTAAGCAGCCTCATAGCGAAATAGCTGCGCTCGCGGTATTTCTCGACTGGTATTTTCAAGGAAAGGAATTGGAGAAAAAGTTTGCTAATGCAAAAATAGTGCTTACTGAAAAGGATGAAAAGCCAAAAAGAAGGAAGGTGGCATCATGAAAAAGCTATACGAAAACTTCGCTGTGAAAGAATTTGTTGAAAAATGCGCAGGAAAAGAAGCGTTGGATGTACTAAAGCATTTTCTGAAGAGCAGGAAAGCACTTAAAGATGAAGACATAGCTAAAAAAACAGGCATGCGTGTTACAGAGGTAAGAACAATCCTAAACAGGCTTCATTACAGAGGAATTGCAAACTATACAAAAACAAGAGATGATAAGACCGGATGGTATACCTACACCTGGCGGATAGACACAAAAAAGATTGTAGAGCTTATTATTGAAGAGCAAAAGGAGCTTTTAAAAAAGCTGGAAAAAGAACGTGAGATGAGGGAAAGCTATACTATATTTGAATGTAAAGCTGGTTGCTCCGAGTTCCCTTTTGAGATTGCGGCAGAATATCAGTTTAAGTGCCCTTATTGTGGCAAAGATATGGTGTGTATAGATAGCGCAACCAAAAAAAGGAATCTAAGCAGACAAATAAATAGGATAAAGAAGGTTATTGCAGAATTAGATAAGCTAAAATAACACAAAATCTTGGACAAGTTTTGCTAGCAAAAAAGAAATTTTTATTTTTTGTAAAAAATATAAAAAAAACAGTTTTTTGAGGAAAAAAAGCGTGAATAATGTTTTTTAGGAAAAGTTTAGTAACGATAGTTTTTAAAAACTTTAAAGCAATAATATTTTTACTGTTTTTTAGCGGGGTAGGGCAGCCAGGAGTGCCCGTCGGGCTCATAACCCGAAGGTCGGTGGTTCAAATCCACCCCCCGCTATTTAAGTTCTCTTTTTTTGCTCTTTTTAACCATGTAATGTTCCGGTAACATTTTTACAAAACTCACTACTTTTTACCATCTCTACTGCTTTTATGGTTTCCTTAGTTAGAACACCTATGGAAAAAACGCTGAGTACTTTTAAATACGCATAACGAACAATGTAAAAATGCCGATCTCCTGCAAAACTTCATAAAAAGCTTCGAATCCAACTCTCACTTTTCTGTAAAAAGCAGATATTTTTTGTTACTTATCATTACAAAAATGATTCGATTAAACGGTAACTTTTTTAAGTAATTACTATAAAAAAGATAAATATGGTAATCAAACGAATGATAAAAGCGCTCTTGCGCATAGGAGGAAAAATAAGAAAATGGGCTGAGGAAGAGGAGGAACCTCTTTACAAACCGGAAAAAGAGGTGGAAACTGAAACAGAAATAAGGTCTCTTTGGGATGTGCTTTCATTTACGGAAAATACGCAAGCATACCATTTAGTAAACGTTATTGGTTTTGATGAATGGATAGATATGCAAGAAATAAGGCGCCGGATCAAGGAACTTTTTGGTGTGGAATATAAGAATGAAAGAAGCTTGTATCCTTATCTAAAAACCCTTGTAGACATAAACCTAATAGAAACCATGAATATAGGCGGTCGACGCAAGTGGCGAAAGAAGGAGCTCTTATTTGAAGTTGTTAGAGAAAAACCTAAAGATAAAAAGGAGAAGGAAAAAATAAAGATAAGGATAAGAAAAAGCTCAGAGTAGCTAGCGCCTCAGAGAATCACAAACTTCCTTAAATTTTTCAAGCGTCTTTGAGTATACATAACACTTATTGAACCATTCGCTGTTCAGCACCTTTTTTGCTTCGGAAAGCAACATTGCTTTGTAATTAGGATCAGCACCTTCATTAGCAACCCTTCTAAGCTCATCAAAGAGCAGGCGTTTTTCACCTTCAGCATTGACCCACAATCTATTTAGCAGGTTTTCTAAAGCACGTGCCGCAACATTCTCTTTTAGCTTTTTTTCATTCATGTAATAAACAGCCTTCCATTCCCCCTTCCTGAGCCATTTATGAGCAGGGTTGCTTCCCGTATTGAAGAAGTTGATGAGTTTTTGCAAAGCACTAGGCGGGATTATAACAGTATTTTTCGCAGGCCTTAAAAAGGGATACTCGGAAAGAACGCCTTTGCGATGATATTTATAGCTTTTGCCGCTTGATTTGTGCACAGCTTGTGTATAACCATAAAGAGCCCTAAAAAGCTTTTGATAGGTGTAGGAAGAATGACTCACTGATTTTGGGAGGATAAACTTGTATTGAATAAAATAGGCATCAACTGGCAATACAGACCCCCCATACTTCCGATAATATAGAAAGCAAGAAACGCTTTAGGTGTTTATGTATAAGAATAAATAGGAAATAATTAAAAATGGTTACATATTGTTTTGAGCAATAGAAAAAGAAAAAAGCACTTAATTTATACATAATTAGCTACTTCTTAATTTCTGACTTTGTAGATACAAGAATTATATCTTTCGCAGAGATTACCTTGCTGTATGGGATGCTTTTCTCAGTTATTATCTTCTTTGCCTCTGCCTTAGAACGCGCTCTAAGTGGCTCTGTCGTTATTGTTTCTATGCGACCCTTTTCGAGGTTTATTACAAGATCAAATACTTTGCCTTTGCGCTCACCATCTACGGAATATATCTCCTTGCCAAAGAGCTCAGACAATCTCATTGTCATAGCAAGACCTCCGCTATTTTTAGAACTATAATAAAAACAAATGGTTTATATCTATTTAAACCTTTGCTTAAAAGTATTGAATATCGGAAGTACGCCCTCTCTCTAGAGCGTATCTAAAGGGCTTTTCACCTTCTTTAACTCTTCTTTAGATACCTTTGTATAGATTTGAGTTGTAGACAAGCTGCTATGGCCTAAAAGTTCCTGTATTTTTCTTATACTCTCTCCAGCTTCAAGCAAATGCGTGGCAAAAGAATGCCTAAAGCTATGCGGCGTTATGTTTTTGTTTATTCCCGCTTTTATCCTGGCCTTTCTTACTATTCTTTGAATAGTATCAACTGATATTGGCATGCCATTACCTCTGCAAAACACATATTCGCTTTTCACCTTCCTTTTTGCAAGATACTGCTTTATTTCATTCACCCATTGTTCTGAAAGTATCACCAAGCGATCCTTTTTTCCCTTACCGCCTCTAACCATTGCGGTTCTTTCCTCCAAATTGAGGTCTTTTATTTTAAGCTTCGTTACCTCGCTCACACGCAAGCCGCTTGAGTATAGAAGCATAAGGATTAGCTTGTCGCGCTTCTTAGTAGTGGCGTTTATTACACGCTTTACCTCATCTTTGGTCATAACTACAGGTAGCTTTTTCCCTTTCTTAGGTCTTTTAACATCTTCCATTACATCGCTACGCATAAATTCTTTGAAAAAGTGTCTCAAGGCAGAATAAACCAAAGCAAGGGTTGAGCTGCTTGCTCCTCTTTCTACTTTGCTTGCCATAAAAGCAATAATATCCTCTCTTTTTACCTCTGCGGGATCTTTTTTTATAAACTCCAAAAACTCCTTCACATAGCATAGGTACATTTTAAGCGTGCGGTTTGAGAAACCACCAACTATAAGCTCTTGCTTAAACCGCTCTAAGTAGTTTTCTATCATTTCTTTGTTTTCATTGCTTTCAGGAGGCATACTATAAAAAAGATAAAGCTTGCTTATAAATCTTTAACTACCTTTAACCATTTAGGTGCCTTTATTTGCACGCCTTTTTTGTTCTTCAAGAATGATATTTTTGCAAGCTTTCGGCCGATTCTTATTTCGCGTGCGATCTTTTGCATGCCTAGCATCTTTGGAGAAGCTCTAAGCTCTTTCTTGAGAGCATTTACTCTAATGCCAAGCATAAATTCGTCAATAGCTCTTATAATAAATGCTGAGCCCCAAAGCTGTAAGCCGCAGCCAAGCAGCGTGCTGCTTTCCGAATCCCAGCATTCCCCTATACAACCAATAGCATCTTGCTCAAAGTTTTTGCACAGGAGCTTAAGTATCGCAAGTCCTTTTCTGCCTCTTCCAGATGCAAACTCCGCGCAAGCAAGCCATGCGGTGCATAGAGACCATGCTTGTCCATTATGATAGGCATAAGGCGCATAGCTTTTATCAAGCTTTGATAGTGTGCGAACGCCTTTTTCACTCAAAAATTCATCGCTTTCATAAAGCTTAAGGACATCCTTTTTATTGGATAAGCGGAGCATTATAGGAACTAAAGCATTAGGTCTCTTTGTCAGGTCTTTTTTATTATCCACAATTCTATCAGCAAATATATTTAGCTTTTCCTCAAAAAATGTTTTTTCAAAGCGTTTGCTAAGCTCGCTTGCTAAATCGGCACAAGTTTCGGCAAGCTCTCTCTGCTTTTTACTAGGTTTTTTTACAAATGATACGATCTCTGCAAAATCACTTAGGGATTTTATAAAGAGCGCCTCAACCTCGATTGCTTTTTGCTTGCGGTTTAGCGTATCCATCCAAGTTTCGTTTTCTTTCAAATCATGCACTATAAAGCCGTCAGAGTCACGTAAGCCCAATAACGCTTTAATACAAAGCGTTGCTTTTGGGAGAACTTTGTTTAGAAAAGCCAGATCGGCTGAAAAAAGGACATAATTCTTTAACGCTGTTATAAACAAAGGGTTTGCGTCTATGGAATTGTACGCTATTTCATTGTATGCAATATAGTTTGGTATTCTGCCATTCTTCTGCCTCTTTGCAAATTCAGCTAAGCACTTCTTAGCTTCCTCATGCATTCCTAAAAAGAGGAACGCATTGAAGCTCCAAAAAGTATCTCTTGACCAGAACTGCAAGAACCACGGCAAGCCAGCATAAAATCCTTTTTTAGCATAGAGCATTGCAACATTTATAGCAGCATTTCTATAAGCGCTCTCCAAAAACTTATTATCGCTTTCTATAATACTGCAAAATCTTCCATACGTTCTTTTCTTTAGCCCTTTCTCCCTAGCAATAGATTTTATGCCTTTGCTATCAGCCCTCAACAGCAAAGCAATTCGCTTTCCTTTTAAAATAATCCTTCCTGGAACAAAGTAGCATTGTTGTTCATTGCTTGGAGCATGCGTTTTATAGGCAGGCGCATATTCAAACTCTAATGAGCAAGAGATAGGCATAACAAAAAGCTTTGCAATATCAGAGGATATTTCAATGGAATGCGGCCTTTTTCTTACTTCGTACGTTCTGCTATGCATGTTTTCCTCTCTAAACCTGGTATTTATCGCTAACTCAAGTTCTGCCTCAATTGCTTCTTCTTGTTCATTCTGTAGCTCAATTATAAGTTTTGCTCCTTCCCTGGGTATAAAAACACTTTGCCTAAAAAGCTTTCCGTCAAGCTCGTGTAAATGCACAGCTTCCACATAGTTGTAGCTGGTTTTAATGCAGTTTGATTCGCTAAGATAAGTGTCGCCTATTCTGAAAGCGAAAAATTCAACAAGCTTTTTGTTTCCTTTCCAGAGCCCAGTCCATTTTGTCTTAAACCCGGTATCGAAGTATCTATGGAAAAAGCAATCCTGGTTTGTAAGAAAATAGGAATATTTATAAAGATGCTCTGTTTTATTAAAATGTGAAAGCATATCTTTTCACAGAGATTGAAAAGTTAAAAACATTATTTAAACTTTAGTTTTAAAGAAGGCGTTTTTATGGAGCGCAATATAATCGTGTTTGAGGTTGCTTGGGAGGTGGCAAACAAAGTAGGCGGCATTTATACAGTGCTTTCGACCAAAGCGCCTTTCATGAAAAAGGAATTCCACGATTTCTTTGTTGTAGGGCCCTATAATAAAAGACAGGCAGCTGTTGAATTCGAGGATGAGGAGCCATCAGCCGAATTTGAAGCAGTGTTTAATTCATTAGAAAACGATTTTGGTATAAAATGCTATTCTGGCCACTGGCTTGTTACAGATAGGCCTAAATGCCTGCTTGTGGATCCCGCAGATTTCAAGAAGGAAGTAAATAATATAAAGCGAGAGTTTTGGGACATATATAGAATAGATTCTTTAGGCGCGAGCGAAGATTATAACGAACCAATAATATGGGCAAAAGCAGCAGGCCTGCTTCTTGAAAGGCTTATAGAGGATGTTTTTGCCAAGGAGTTTGATAAGAGCAAATGTGTTGTGCATTGCCATGAATGGCTTTCCGCAGGAGCGCTGCTTCACCTTAGGCATTATAAACCAGAAATAAAAACGGTTTTTACAACGCATGCAACCGTGCTTGGCAGAACTATTGCTGAAGCTGGTGAAGCACTCTACGATGAAATAAACAATGGACTCGCTAGAAACACTGTTGTTGATGATGGCAGAGCATACAAGTATGGTGTGCAAGCAAAGCATCTAACAGAGAAAGCATGTGCGCACGCAGCACATGTATTCACAACAGTTTCCGAGATAACTGCAAAGGAAGCAGAATATCTGCTTGCGAAAAAGCCGGACCTAATAACGCCAAACGGCTTAAACGTTGAAAGGTTTTATTTAATGGAAGAGCTAGCAAATCTACATGTTAAATACAGGAACATAATAAGACGCTTTGTTCTCGATTACTTTGCTCCGTATTATTACATAAATGTTGAAGATAGCTTATTCTATTTCATCTCTGGAAGGTATGAGATGCGCAATAAGGGAATAGATTTATTTATAGATGCCCTTGCAGAACTCAATAAAAAGTTAAAGAGGGAAAGCAAGCAAACAATAGTTGTTGCATTTATCTGGGTTCCTGCTCCTAACAGGGGAAAAAACATAGAGCTTCTTAAGCACATGTCCCTTTATGAGCGAATAGAGGATGAAATAGAGGAAGAAGTAAAGAAGATAAAAAATAGGTTATATTATGCGATATCCCGTGGCGAGCCTCCAAGCGAGAAAAACCTTCTTGATGAGGAATTCCTCTATAAGATAAAGAAGATGCTTTTCGAATTAAAGCACGAGAAAAATGAGCTGCCGCCAATAAGCGTGCTTGATGTAGATGAAAACGACGCTATCTTGCAGAGAATTATAAGTAGGGAGCTTCTCAACAGGGAAGAGGATAAGGTCAAGGTTATATACTACCCAACATACCTAAGCTCGGCAGACGGCTTAATAGGCCTTGAGTATTATCATGCTGTTATCGGCTGCCATTTAGGTGTGTTTCCAAGCTACTATGAGCCTTGGGGCTATACACCATTAGAAACTATTGCTCTGGGCTTGCCTGCTGTTACAACTGATTTGAGCGGCTTTGGAAGATATGTCCTAAAAAACATATCCGCCACAGAAGCCAAGGATGCAATAAAGGTTATAAGAAGGGAAAACGTGCCCTATGAGGAATCTCTAAAAGAGCTCACTGATTTCATGTATCGCATTTACATGATGCCAAGAAGGGAAAGAGGCGAAGCAAAGATAAGAGCAAAAAGAATAAGCTACCTTTTCAGCTGGGAAAAGCTTATAAGCAACTACATAGACGCTTACGATATAGCATTCCAAAGAGATTAGCTTTTACCCAATCTATGCTTAAGATCTGCAAGCACATTCATATAATTTATATAAGCATCATAAGGCGTCTCATAAGGATTAAAATACTTATGCACATCGCCATCAGCGAACCATTTTGTACACATATAGTAGAAATGATCTGATGTTTGAAGCAATCGCCATTCATGCAATAACCTTTTATCCTTTGCTTTTTTCACATCCTTTTCCAGCATCCTTATTTGCTCAAATGCATGCTTTTGCATCCTATTCTCAAGCCATGCTGAGAGGTCTCTATCAATATCTGCCCATGAGATAAGCATTGGCACATCCAGCTCATCTTTTGGCTCTAACTTTTCAATAATCTCTGATGCCAAAGAAAAGTTTAGGTGTTCATACTTTAGCACTTCGTCAGGCAGATGCCTTAAGAATTCAAATATTCCAGTTTCTGGCCATTGGTGTTCGCCAAAGGTCTCGTAATCCAGGAATATATTTATGCATTCCCCAGGCGTGCTTGCGAGCCAGCTAGCATACTTGTCCGCTGTCAATGGATGCTCGCTCCAGCTTTGCTCAGAAAACCTAAAGGCAATGTCATCGCTAAGCCTATAGTTGCGCAAAAGAAGCTTTAGCGGAGCATCTTTTGCCTTATAAACATAATTCGGACTTCTCCAGCCGAGAACCTTTTCCGTACCTTCAGTTATTGCTGCCTTAAATCCAAGCTTGCTCACAACCTTTGCTATGTGGTTCGAATAAACAGCTTCCGTATTCCTAAATATCTTTGGCTTTACATTAAACACGCTTTTAAGCTTTCTTTTATGAAGCTTAACCTGTTCTATAAACTCTTGCTCAGATATGAGAAAAGCAAGCGAATGATAGTAGGTTTCGCCAAAGAGCTCGCAGCATTTACTTGCTATAAGCTCATCAAAGCTTTCTATAACATTTGGGAAGTATGCTTCCAACTGCTCTAGGAGCACGCCGGTAATGCTAAAATTTACTTTAAATGCTCCATCAGTGTCACAAATCTTATCTAAGATAAGCCTATTTGCCGGCAAATAGCACTTTCTTACAATGCGCTCAAGATAGCTTCTATTTTGCCCTTCATCGAAATAGCTCTTACCGCTTGCTATATCGAAGAAGGTGAATTTTCCTATGCGCATTGGCTGATGAACCTGGAAGTAAAAGCAAAGCTCCGTCATGGGAGCACCTTTTTGTACAGCTCTATACATTCGCTTGCTACGTTACGCCATGTTCTAAAACGCCTTATTTCTTTATGCGAGTTCTCTTTAAGCTCTATATGGAGCGGGGGATACATAAGCAAGGATATTATCTTGTTTGCAAGCTCCCTTACATCCCAAAAATCTACTTTGAGGCAATTCCTCACAACCTCGCTCACGCCGCTCTGCTTGCTTACTATAACGGGTACGTTACACGCCATTGCTTCAAGAGCCGTAAGGCCAAAAGGTTCAGAAACACTTGGCATAACAAATACATCCGCTATCGAATAATATTTCCTTACATCAGGATCGAAGCCAACGAAATGTACTCTATGCGAGATGCCAAGGTCTATGCTTTTTTGTATCAGGCTGAACATCATGTCGCCAGAACCAACGATTATAAACCTCACATTAGGAATCTTTTCAAGCACGAGTTTTGCTGCATCCAAAAAAAAGTCGCAGCCTTTCTGTATGGTCAATCTTCCTACAAAAAGCACAACTCTATCGTTAAGATATTTTTCCACAGGAACCTGCTTATAGTGGTCAAGATCTATTGCATTATGGACAACAAATATCTTTTCGCTCGGAATCCCATAGCGCTCTACCAACTGCCTTTTCTCGTAGTTGCTTACAGTTATCACAAGGTCTGCTTCAAGAAGCCCTTGCCTTTCAATAGCCATTATAAATGGATTAGGGCATAAATTGCCGGTTCTGTCAAATTCATTGCTGTGTAAGGTAACAACGAGAGGTTTCTTTAGAATCTTCTTTAGAGCTATGCCAGCCGGATATGTCATCCAGTCATGGCAGTGAATAAGATCGCATTTTATTGTCGAGCCTATCTGTACGGCTCGCTTATTGTAGTATTCCACTTCTTGAAAAAAGCTCCAGCCGTAAACGCTTGTGGAAAAGCCACGCTTTTCAAAGCCCTGCTGGCTCATGTAAGGAGTTAGCATAGAAGGAATTCCTATTGATTCAAAACCATCTGCCTGAATAATCCTTATGAAATCGTACTCAATTCGCTTTCCCGTATACGGCATAATGAAAGTTATCTCAACGCCAAGCTTGTTTAATTCTCTTGTGAAACCTAACAAATAGGTTCCTAAGCCGCCTGATTTGAACGGCGGAAACTCCCAGCCAAGCATTAGCACATGCATTTATACTCACGAATAGATATTTCTAGGGATTAAAAAATAAAGTACTAAAATAATATTTAAAGATATAGTTTCATAATGGAGTGAAAGAATTAGCTGCTTGCTTCAGCCAATGCTTTTAAAGCAGGAAGTTCAGCTCCGGTCAAAAACATAAGCAAGGCTTTTCCAGCCAAGCTGACATGCCCAAACTCAGAATTCTTGAAGCCAAGCCTTATAAGTGCTGTTACTGTGTCACCACCGCCTATCAAAGTAAAGCCTCTTGCTTCAGCCAATGCTTCAAACATCTTTCTTGTACCAAAAGCAAACTGGTAACTTTCAAACTTTCCTACAGGTCCGTTATAGATTATAACATCGGCCTTTCTTATAATGTTCTCATAGGTGTTTACTGTTATCTCTCCAATGTCAAAGATCATGTCTTCTACTGGAAGTTCAGCAAGCGAGATTTCCTCGCGCAAGCCATTACGCCTAACAGCAAGGTCTGCAGGAAAGATTATCTGCTCTTTGAACCTTTCCATGATTTCTTTTAACCCCGGCAAAAACTTTAGCAAGCCTTTCTCTTCCAAAAACCTTTCCTTTGCCCCAAGCTTTGCTCCCTTGACCATAATCGCTAGCTCGCCTAATGCGCCGCCAAGCAGAACCTTGCTTACTCTGCGCTCAGCCAGCATCTTCTTCATTACGAAAAGCGAATCCTCTGGCTTCATGCCGCCAAGTATAAGCACAGAATTGTCTTTCATCTCTCTAATCCTTTCTAAAGCCCTTAGCTCAGACATAAGCACAGGCCCAGCAAAGCTAGGCAAAAGCGGAATAAAGCCGACTACAGTAGCGTGGCTTCTGTGGGCAACGCTTAGAGCATCTAAGACATAGTAATCAGCTAGCGAGGCAAGCTTTTTTATAAGCGGCTCATTTGCGTGCTCAGCAGGACTTTTATCAATCGCTTCAAATTCTAAAAACCTTGTGTTGTCTAGCATAAGGGCTTTGCCATCGCCCAAGCTTTTTACGGCTTGCTCTATGTCCTCATTCCAAGAACAAAATTTTATTTCATCCCCAAGCATTTCCTGAAGTTTTTCCTTGTGCTGTCTCAAATCTATAAAATCCTCGCGACCTTTCCTTCCTTGATGTGAAAGCACAATAAGCTTTGCTCCAGAATCGAGGAGCTTCTTAATGGTTTTAAAATGCTCGGCTATCTTTGGGCTATGGAGAAGCTTTCCATCCTTAACAGAGCTATTCACATCGATTCTCAAAAGGATTGTTTTTCCACTTACATCAACATCTGCTATGGGTTTTATGCTTTCTGTGAAGCGCAAGGGAATCACCTATGCCATATGTATTCCATAAGATCCACAAGCCTACAGCAATAACCATATTCGTTATCATACCATCCAAGAACCTTGACGAGGTTTCCAATAGCCAATGTTTGCTTAGCATCGAAGATACAAGAATGCGGGTTAGCGATAATATCTGTGCTTACAAGCTCTTCTTCGCTATATTCTAAGATGCCTTTAAGCTGATTTTCACTATAGCTTCTGAATGCTTCATTAACCTCCTCAACGCTAACATCTCTTTTCAGCAATGCAACAAAATCTGTGAGGGAACCATCAAGCACAGGAACCCTTATGGCTATGCCGTTAAGCCTTCCTTTAAGCTCAGGAAATACCTCGGTTACGGCTTTTGCAGCGCCAGTTGTTGTTGGCACGATGTTGTAAGCTGCTGCACGAGCCCTGCGGAAATCTTTCTTATGGGGGGCATCCACCAAGCGCTGATCAGCTGTGTACGCGTGCACGGTGCTTAAAAAGCCCCTCTCAATTCCAAAGCTTTCATGCAAGACCTTTACCATTGGAGCCAAACAATTTGTTGTACATGAAGCATTGCTAATTATCTTATCTTCATCCTTATTATATATGCTTTCATTTACCCCCATAACAATCTGCTTTATCCCAGGGCTTTTAGGCGGTGCACTAAGCACAACCTGTTTTGCTCCAGCCTTAAGGTGCTTTTCGGCTTGCTCCTTTTTTCTAAACACGCCGGTGCTTTCAAGTACTATATCTATTCCAAGCTCGCCCCAAGGCAATTTTTCAGGATCCGGCTCATTGAAGTATCTTATCTCACGCCCATCGACCACTAATGCATTTTCCTTTACATACACTTCTTTATCAAATTTACCATAAACGCTATCATACTTAAGCAGATGTGCTAGCATTTCAATACTGCCTAAATCGTTAATAGCAACAACCTCGATTTCCTTGCTTCTTTCAAGAGCCGCTTTAAAAAAGAGCCTTCCTATTCTTCCAAATCCATTTATAGCAACTCTCATAAGACCACCTCTTGTTTATAGGATAAGCTTTTCTCATATTTAAATATTTTTAGTACGTTACTCGAAATCGGCCTTTATTTTCTTAGCTTCGCTTTCATCAAGCCCAAATTCAACAAGCTTCTTTCTAAGCATGCTTAAGATTCCCTCCAATCTTTCCTTACTCTTTGCTTCAGCCCTTACTATGATCTTAGCACTTGTATTGCTTGCTCTTACGAGGAACCAACCATCGCTAAGCGTTACGCGAATCCCATCTATGGTTATTGCCTCATACCTTTTGCCAAAGAATTCCTTTGCTTTTCTTACAATCTCCCATTTTCCTTGCTCTGTGCAAGAAAGCCTAAGTTCTGCTGTAGCATAATACCTTGGCATCTCTTGCATGATTTCAGAGAGCTTCTTATCGCTCTTTGAAACTATTTCGCACAACCTTGCTGAAGCAAAAAGAGCATCATCAAAGCCAAAGTAATTGTCTCTGAAAAACATGTGTCCTGACATCTCACCAGCAAGCAAAGCGCCTGTTTCGATCATTTTCCTCTTTATAAGCGAATGACCTGTCTTATACATAATCGGAATTCCTCCACAAGCTTTTATAACATCTTCAAGCGCTTTTGAGCACTTAACCTCAAAAACTATTTTTGCTTTAGGAACCCTACTTAAAAGCTCCTTAGCAAATATCGCTAGCAAATAGTCGCCCCAGATAATGTTTCCTTTATCATCAACAGCCCCTATTCTGTCAACATCGCCATCAAACGCTATGCCTAGATCAGCGCCACTTTCCTTTACTACTTCTATAAGCTCTTGCATGTTTTCTATCTTTGTAGGATCTGGCTGATGATTTGGAAAGTTGCTGTCCAAAGAACAATACAAGAGCTTTGCTTTGCACCCAATCCTCTTAAAAAGCTCGCTAGCAACCAGAGAGGAGCAACCATTACCGCAATCAACAACTATGCTTAGCTCCTTTTCAAGCTTCACTTTATTTGCGATATTAGCAATATATGCTTCTAAAACATCTTTCTTTTGCAAAATGCCGTTTCCTTTTGCAAAGTCTTCTTTTTCTATAATCTCCCTCAGCTTAATTATTTCTTCTCCATGCAGGGTTAAAGCATTTTTGCTAGCGCTAAGCTTGAATCCATTAAACTCCTTTGGCAGATGCGAACCTGTAATCATAGCTCCGCCGCTAGCCCTAAAATGGATTATTGAAAAATAGAGCGCAGGTATCGGAGCTAAGCCAACATCTATTATATTGCACCCAGTACTTAAAACTCCCTCGGCAAAGGCCTTCTTTATCCTACCGCTACTAGCTCTATTGTCACATGCTAGCGTTATGGTATTGCCAGAATTTCTGAGCACATATGTGCCAAAAGCCTTGCCTATGAAAAAGCAGAGCTCATCGCTGAGCTCATTGCTATGTCCTCTAATATCGTATTCCCTAAAGATGTGCTCCTTCCCTTTAAGTATGCTCTCCATAAACATCAGCTTTGAAGTATTTCCTATAAAAGCTTGCAGCCTCTTCTGGCGAAACAATATTCACAATACATTCTGTAGCTTCTTCAAAGCCCGCTCGCAATAGCAAACGCGGCATAAGGTTTAGGTGCATGTGAAAATCACCGCTTAGCGGCATGTGGATAAAATAGTTGAAATCAGCGTTTAAGTCCTTAAGCGCTAGCAAGGCTCTTTTCAGCACTAGAGCAAATTCCTCCAGTTCAGCATCATTAAGCATAGCAATATTTCGCTTATGCTCCCTAGGGAACACTAAAAGTTGGTAAGCGGCTCTAGAAGCATAAGGAGTAAAGCAAGCAATGTGCCTGCCAGCATAGACCCTTCTTGCAGATTTTAGCTCTGCTTTTATTATTTTACAGTAAGGACAAGCCTTCTTTTTCTTCTTATATTCCCTATATGCTTTAAGCTCATTTCCAAAGCGTTCGCTTACCTTATTTATTGCTATTATCTGCGAATGCGCATGCGATAAACTTGCACCAGCGCTGAACCCTTGGTTCTTAAATATCACAATTTCCTTTACGCCTTTAATCCTGCCTAAAGCGATAAATCGCTCGCGATAAACCTTTAGCACGTGTTTTATCTCTTCAACGCTTAGATCAGCTAAATCCTTATAATGACTCCTAGTTTCTATAATAACCTCATGTCTTCCAAATGCTGTTAAAGAGTTGAAAAATTCCTTATGTGTTTTTACAATGGGCCCTCTTGATTGAACAGCAGGATACTTATTCGGCACAACTCTTATGCGCCATCTTTTACTTGGGTAGCTTGCAATCTCCTTTGGAGTCATATGCTCATGGCCAGGACAAAAAGGACAATTCTTTTTAGCAGAACGTTTTGCCTTATGCTTTAAGTGCTGAGGCCTCTTGCTTCTTGAAGTAGCTATTATAACCCATTCATCAGTTAAATAGTCCTTTCTAAGCTCATGCATGCTAAACATAAAAAACAAAAATTTAAATATGGTTTATGGTGCATTCTTGAAAACCAGTTATATGCGTAAATAAGGCTTAAGCTGCTCCGCACAACTATTACAAAAACCAGCTTCCTTTTCATCTACTTCCTCAAGCGAGTTTGAGAAACTCATCACGCATTTTTTATTTGCGCAATGAGCTAAGCCCAAAACATGGCCAAGCTCATGCAAGCATTCCTTGACCAAGCGCTCAAAGAATTTATTTTCAGACTCCTTCAACCTATGCCACGAAACGATGCAACATTTGGTAGCAAAGCTAGCCAAACCAAAGACAAAGTTTAGGTTCCTATGGTAAAGGTCACTTCCTGTAAGGCCGATAGCAATATCACTAGCTTCGTTTTTCCTAAGCAAGCTTAGCTCGCCTAAGAAATCATCAGCATTTAGCTGATTTCCTCTTGCTAAGCATTCAGGCTTCTTAGCTTTTATAACCTTAATCTCGAAAGAAAACGCTTTGCTTAAAACATCCTTTAGTTTTTGGGCATAACTCAAATCATCAAATAGCACAAGCAAGCACAGCATGCTACCACCTAAAAATCGCTTAACGATCTCTGTTTTAAAAATTCATATGCTTTTTTCAGCACCTGTTTCGCATTGCTATATGTAACCTTTTCGATAGCTTTTTCATAAGGAAGCCATTCATAACCTATATGCTCGTAAGATAGCTCCACCTTCTTTGTTTTGCTTTCGACAAGGAAGAATATGACGTCCTTCTTAACAGTTTCGCAATTGTCTCGGAAAAAATATGTTATTGTTTCGCGAAAGCCAGGCAAAACCTTAGCATCTTCTATAGAGGTTTCTTCCTTTAGCTCTCTTAGCATCGCTTGCTCAGCCGTTTCATTTGCTTCTATATGTCCTTTTGGAAAATCCCAGTGCCCTTTTGCGTAATGCAAAAGCAAGAACTCAAGATGACTGTTCTGTTTATGGAAAACGATGCAACCAGCACTTGTTTCGCTGCGCATGAAAGATGCAAAGGTCAAAAAGATTTAAATTTCCTATTCTATGAACTGCCTATACTCAAAATGATTAAACTTGTAAAGCATTCTGCTAAGCTTTTTCCCTTGGAAAGAGTACTTCTTAAGCAGATCCATTAAGTTGCCGGAATATTCCTCAAACTCATGCTCTTGGCAGGGGTCAAGGAAGTAAACCTTATTATTAAACTCCATAAGAACAAAAGCATGCGTGCTCATATCCTCAAGTTCAGCAATAACAACACTTGCGTTTTCATTCCCTAAAGCAAATAGTATCGAGCATAAAAAAACAGCCAAGTCCTCGTCATCAGCTACCTTATTGGCTAACATCTCCGCTGGAGTAAGCCAGAAGTTTATATCAAGCTCTGGATTAACATAACGAATTTCTTTTTTCAAGAACTCAAAAGCTTTTTTTGCTGCCTGCAAGAAATGCTTTTCATAGCTGTAGTTTTCTGGCTTGAACTGCATAGCCAATGCTTGCACGGTTAAATCATCTTTATTTATAAGCCCTTTTATCTCTCCTACTGTTTTTGTTTCCTCCCTGTTTATAAGCGGAGCATACTTTTTCAGAAGCAGCTTATAAAGCTTTAGGCGCAAGCCGGGCTCAGAAAACTCAAATAAGCTTGTTGTACTAAGCTTTGCATTAAGCTCAGCTATGCGTTTCTGCTTTTCCTTAAGCTCCTTTGTGAGCTCACTTACCTTTTTCCTAAGCTCAGCTACCTCATTTGAGTCCATCTATACATAATTTTTAATTTGGCAAAGCTTAAAACCATATTTTTTTAAACAAAAGTAGCTTTTTACCTTACGATGCCTTCTAAGAGCAAGAAGAAAGAAAAGCAGGAGCTTAAGAAAGCTTTGGCTAAAATAAGGAAGCAAAGAGCGGAGCAGATAGAAAAAGAGATAGATGAAAAGATTGAAAAAGAGCGCAAAAGCATTGTTTTACCGGATCTAAAGCGGATAAAGGGAGCAAAGCTTAACGAAACTGCCTATGAACGGTTGGCTTACTATGCATGCGAAAGGACTTTGCAGGAGAAAAAACTGATGAAAAAACTTCAAGGAGAAATAACAAAGCTAAGAAAGGAGTTTCTTGCCAGAAAAATAACCATAAGTGAATTTAGAAAAAAGCTTTATTCAGCAAAGCACGAGATTGCAAAATGCGAGGAACTAATAAAGCTATTTGAAGAGGTGCAAGAGCATGCATTATCAAAGCTAAAGATGTTCAAAAAAGTGCCAAGCATAATTAGCGCAATGCATGAAAGAAAAGGAAGCATATTTCATCAAGCTTTGATGGAACGCTTCCCAAAGATATTTAGGCAAGAGAAACTGGAACAACTTAGAGCGCTTAAAAGAGAGCTTATACTCACTTATAAACTAAGCGAGGAGGATATAAGAAAAGCAAAGCTAAGATTGGGCAATAGGCTTGCAAGCGGTTTTAAAGATTTGCAAGCATTGGAGAAAAAAGCTATAAGAGAACTAGAAATAGCTAGAAAGCTTTCGCAGGCATCAGATATGCATTGGGAAAAGCAAAGAGCAGCAGAGCTAGTAGCAACCATAAGAAACATCCTTTCTGGAAAACCAAGAAAAAGAAGGAAAAAGGCCCGGAAAAAGGTTAAGCGAAGCTAACGCTTCAATTTTTCTTTGAGAGCTTTTTCTACATTAGCAGGCACAAAATCACTTATGCAGGCGCCAAGAGATGCAAGCTCCTTCACAATTGTTGAATTTATGTAAAAGTATTTTGGACTGGTCATTATGAATACAGTATCTACTTCTTCATAAAGCTTCCTATTTATTATGGCTTGCTGAAACTCATAGCTGAAATCACTTACCTCACGTAAGCCACGCAGAATTGTTCTAGCGCCTTTCTTCTTCATATAGTCAACAAGCAAGCCAGTGAAGCTCTCAACCTCAACGTTTTCGATACTTGCTAATGCTTCCTTTGCAAGCTTCACGCGCTCTTCCAGCGTAAAAAGAGGCCTCTTTCTAGGATTTGTTGTTATCGCAACTATGACCTTATCAAAAATTCTTACGGCACGCTTTATTACATCTATATGGCCTAAGGTAATAGGATCGAATGTGCCAGCATACACAGCAAGCTTTGCGTTATTCCTCATAGCATCCCAACCTTTTTGCTATTTTTAATACCTGCTCTTTTAAGCGCTTAATATCCTCAGTGTTATCTATTACAAAATCAGCATTTTTAATCTTTTTCGATAGAGCGAGCTGCGAATTAATTCTAGCTTTTGCTTCTTCAATGCTATAACCGCTTTTCAACAAGCGCTCTAACTGCTGCCTGCGCTTTGCTTTTACAACAATCACAAAGTCAAACAGGTTTGTTAGCGATGCTTCAAAAAGCAGAGGCACCTCAGCAAAAAGCCAGCCTTTATTAGCTCTTATTTGCTTCTTTAATTCTTCCTTAACAAGCGGGTGAATCAATGCCTCAAGCTTTTTTCTCATTCTTTTGTCCTTAAAGACAATCTCCGCTAACTTCTTTCTGCTAGCTGTGCCAAAGGTTTCTCTAAGCTTTTTCCTCAAGCTTTCCTTCCTATAGAGCTTATGCACTATAGCATCGCAATCTATTGTTTTGCCGAATCTTGCAAATTCTTTAAGCACAGTGCTTTTTCCGCAAGCAATGTTACCTGTTATTGCAACCGCAGGCATAAAAGGATTTTTGCTAAAAGAATTAAAACAACATCAGGTTTGTTTTTCTTAATTTTTATAAGTTTTTGGTTAGAATTTCTAAAAGAGCATATTTAATAATAAGTTAAGCGTTAAATTTTGCGGTGCAAGCAGTTTTGTTGCTTCGTGCAACATAGGTTCCGCAAGGAATCGGCTGCTTGCACCATTCACCTTTCTTTTATTTCAACCCTCTTTTTTAGAATTTTTGAAAGTAGTGCCTCAAGCTTCGCGATAAGCTCCTTTCTTCTCTTCTCAGCTAAACCTTTCTTCTGTTCGGCGCTTGCTAGCGATTCCTTTAGCTCATTGATCTTTCTTTCCAAGCGCTTAACCTCCTGCGAAACATTCTGAATCTTTTCAGCTACCTTATTTTTAGAAAGCTCCTTATTGATACGCTGCTTTTCAGCTTCTAGCTCATTCATCGGCCAGAAAAATTCGCTGAAGAAATCCTTCTCTTTAAGGGTCTTACAGTATTCAATAACCCTGCTTAAGTCCCTTTCCTTAAGCTTTATTGCCTGCTCTTTTATTGCACTTTCCAGCTCATTTATAAGAGCTTTAATACGCTCGCCTTTAGGATCCTTCTTCAACATATGCAAGGAGCCGGAGAGAATGGCTTTAGCGCTTTCAAGCTCTCTTTCTGGAACAAAGTAAGTGCCTCTTTCATTTGCTTTGATAAGCTTGCTCAAAGCCTTTTTCATTGGAGCGAATTCAGCAAAAAGCTTTTCATTCAGCTCTGAAGCTTTTTTCTCAAGTTCCTTTAATCTTTCCATAAGCTTGCTTAACTCTTTAGCTTCCTCAGAGTTTTCCAAGGCTTTTAGTTCTTCCTGCAAGCGCTCCTTTTCTTTAGCCGTAGAAGCAAGCTTTTCTCCGAGCTCATCAGCATGCTTTTCTACACTCCTCAAAAAAGCATCCTCCTTTTCAATTTCCCTCAGCAGCTTCTCCAATTCTGATGAAAAAACAATAGGGTTGGCGTTTATAGTTAAACGGAGCTTTTCAAGAGAGTTTGCTATGCTTTCAAATTCTTTTCCTATCGCTAGCATAAGATCCCTAAGCATAGCACTTGTATAAGCGATGCTCTTTCTGCTTGCTGCAATTTCAGCTTGCAAAGCAAGTATGCTTGCATAACAATAATCAGCTATTTGTTCAGCGCTAGCATCAAATGGTGGCTCAAGCTTTTGCAAAAGAGCTTGCAACCTTTTTACAGCTTGTCCTCTGCTTGTTTCAACAGCTTTTCTAAATCGTTCGTTTGCGCTTTCTATAGGGATCTTTTCAACCTCTGCTAAAAGCGCTTTAATCTCTTTTATCGAATGCTTTATCTCTGCAAAAATAGCTGGCACCTCTCTGCTAAGAGCTTTGCTCTTTTTTCGCTCTTCCTCAATAAATTTGTTTATCTCGCTAAGCTTTAGGGTAAGCTTTTCTTGTCTATTTCCAAAGATCTTAGCAAAGAATTCCGCCCAAGCCACAAAACCTTTTAAGGAAGCAAACCCTAAAAGCATTTGCTTTATCGGAACCAAGCTGTGCAAGCATTTTAAATCGCTTTTCAACAGATTAAATCTTGATGCGGGACCAAAAGCTAGGTGCACTAAATAAAAAAGCAAAAGCTTTGGCTAAGAAAATACTTAGGGAGCAAAGCATAGCCGTTGTGCACCATTATGATGCTGATGGAATTGCAAGCGGAGCGATAATAGCAAAAGCATTGCAAAGAGCAGGCAAGGAAGTAGAGCATATAGGAATAAAACAGCTTTATAGCGATACTTTGGCCGAAATAAAAAAGCTCGCTAACTTCTTCATCTTTGTTGATTTTGGGTCATCGCATATAAAGGAGCTAAAGGAAGCTTTCAAAGAAAGATTTGTTGTAA
>JAPDKC010000069.1 GCA_029258755.1 archaeon
GAATAGGCAGGATATCAAAAGCGTTCCGAAATTTGTGGCTGACCATTTATTAGCAAAAATATCTGAAGAAAGCGATCCTGTTGTGTTCAATGAGAAACTGATGAAAGTTATAGAAATTGTAAATACCCTCTACCCAGAACCAAAAGATAAAGATAGGATTTTGGATAAAATCATCATCAAAAAATTGTCTCATAAAATAATCGATGAGATAAAGGTAGAAGTTGATGAAAAACATGAAATAAGAAAAGCCATAATTCCAAGTTTAAATTTAAGGAATGTGATTATTTCTGATAGGGTTGTTGAGAAAAATGAGCAACTGCTCTCGACAGGAATATGGGGGTTAGCTACTTTAAGATATTGCGATCCGATAGTTGACATCAAAGGCAAACCCATAACTCTGCCTGTGATTGTAGAAACTTTTGAGCCATTCCATGTTGCTAATGTAGATTTGAAAGGATTCATAGAAAAGAGAGAATATTTTACACTCGAAGAATGGATAAATGTTTTAATAAATACTATGGGTCTGAATCCAGAAGTATACACGCAAAAGCAGAAGCTTATTTTGCTAAGTAGATTCATTCCATTAGTAGAGAACAACGTAAATCTGATGGAATTTGGTCCAAGAGCTACGGGAAAAACATATTTCTATAGAAACATTTCATTTTATACTAGGATAATCTCTGGCGGAGTAGTGACTCCAGCTCAGCTGTTTTACAATATAGCGAGAAGAACTATGGGGGAAATAGGATTGAAAGACTGTATTGTGTTTGATGAGATTGCAAAGGTTAGATTTCCTCATCCTGAGGATATGATGGGTAAACTTAAAGATTATATGGTTGATGGTCATTTTGAAAGAGGCCCTAAAAAAGCAACTTCTTTATGCTCCCTAGTTTTCATGGGAAATATAGAAGTTTCTGGATACGTACCTGTGGAAGATATTAATTATGCTTTACCAGAGTTCATGAGGAATGACACGGCATTTCTTGATAGAATTCATGGGGTGATTCCAGGCTGGGAAATACCAAAGATTAAAAAGAGCGACATACATCTTTCAAAGAATTATGGATTTTCTGTTGATTATTTTTCTGAGATTTTGCATGAAGTAAGAAAGTTGGATTTTACACCCTTAATTCGTTCGACAGTTGAATTAGGCAACGTTACAATTAGAGATGAGATTGGAATATATAGACTAGCATCTGGCTTAACAAAGATATTATTTCCAAATAAACAGTTTGAGAAAAATGACCTAAAGATAATAATGGATTTTGTTATAGAGTTGAGGCAAAAAATTACTAATTTGCTTCATAGAATGGCCCCTGGCGAATTCGATAGAAAAAAGATCGAATACACTATCAGAAATTAGCTCAACATTAGTCTTAAGTTAGCCCCCAATCTTTTCCAACACCCTCTTCCCTTTCTCTGTTAAAGCATATATCTTTCCAACTTTTTCATTGGGGGTCTTGCATTCTACAAGCCCCTTTTCAACAAACTCCTTTAAAGTTCTGCTAACGTGTGAAACCGCTAAACCTGTTTCTTTTGCTATTTGAGTAGGTATCTTGGGTTGCTTTAATTTTAGCAGAATTTGTTGTCTTTGCTTAGATCTTAGAACAAAGGAGAGCAAATCCCACATGTATTGACATAGTGTTAACAGCATATATTTTGATTATTTACAAAGAATTAACAATCAGTTAACAATAATTTTAAAAGAATTTTCTGGAAAATCAGGTATATACGTGAGTATGTTAAAAGTGGTATTTATGAGCACAAAAAAGCTCTTAGTTCTGCTGTTTTTACCATTACTTATTGGGCTAACAGGCTGCTTTCATGCTGATGTGAATAAAGCCTTTGAAGAGGCTAAAAAGTCTTTATTAGGCAAACCAGGCATTCATGGCGTGAGCATAAGCGAGGACAGAAAAAGAATTATTGTTTATGCTGAAGAAGACGTTGAGGTTCCCTCACATATTTTGGGAGTGCCTGTAGAGGTTGTTAGAACAGAGACATTTAAAACACTAAAAAATGAAGGGGGTGATTAAAATACCTCAGAAGGAGACAATCATTATATTGGGTGCTTTGTGCTTTATATTGGCTATTGTTAGCTTTTTTCTTATAACAGGATTCGTGGGATATACTACATTAGGCGGCGGACGGATAGAAACAGCTCCTGATTTAAGGATGAGTGATTTTAAATGTAATAGTGGTTGGAGCTTAGGAATGGGTTGCTATTATACGTGTTCTGGTGTGGTCTATAATGCAGGAACTGCAGCATCCAATGTAAGGATTCAAATCCAATTTATTGAGGATGATGGAACTATAGGCCCAACAAAAACTATCATAATAGGCGATCTAGCTCCAGGCGAGTCTAGCAAATTCTCCACAGATGCTTTTGACACATCATGCTTTAAAAGATACGGCTGGCGATACAGAATACTCTACGGAGGCTAAGCGATGCTATATTCTTTAAATAAGGATTTATCGGCTGGGCAGAGAAAAAGCACAACAAAAATTGTTGTAATTTTCTCGCTTGTTATTTCGATATTCTTTTTGGGTTGTGTTAATGTTCAAGAGCCAAAGGTTACTGGATATGCAACAATGAAAAGTATAAGAATTGTTTACGATTTGGATATTACAATAACTAACCCCAATAGCTTCGATTTTACTGTAAGCGATATAGCAATTAGATTAGAAAGAGTTAACGGTGAAACTATAGGCAGAGGTACAATATCTGGTGGCACAGTTCCAGCAAATTCTTCAAAGCGTTTTTATGGAACGCTTGAGCTTGGAGATAACTTATTAAAAGCTCAAAACGATGAAAAGGTGTATTTAATTGTAGATGCTACTGCCAGAGGTTCCATGTTCATATTTTCCCAAGAACAAAAAATACATAGGAAGATAGAAATTGTTAACCCATTAAAAGGAAAAACTCAAGTTGAGATAAAGATATAATAAAACTAGGGGTTTAAATGGTTAAAACTAAAAAATCAAAAAATATACATAACAAAATATGTCCAAACTGTGGAAAGAGAGTATCTAAAAAAGATAGATTTTGTAGGCATTGTGGCAGCAAACTATATGATGTTACAGAAAGTGTAACAAAACCTGCGGAAATAGAAGAAAGTGTTAAGCTAGAGTTTTCTTTATTACCTAAGGAAAAAATATTAGCATTTTACACTCCTGTTGATATGGCATTTGCAGGAGAGTATTTAACGGCTATAATTCTTTGTGTAGTAGGGATGCTCCTAAGCCTAGCACCTTTTATCTATATTTTGGGGTGGCTTCTTTTTATTTGCGGAGTGATACTTTTCATAGCCATATATTTTTATGCGAGGGGCCACAAGTATTGTATTACTAATAAAAGAATTATTATATCGAAAACATTTATCACACGAGAAATTCGTGAGTTAAGCTATGATAAAATTACAGATATTGCTATAAAGCAAGGGCTTTTGGGAAGGCTATTTAACTTTGGTACTATAATTCCATTAACCGCATCAGGTTTGGGCACGAGTTCTTATTTTGTAACAGATTCTAAGGGACGTATAATTAAGTCAATTGTGGAACCAGCAACCGAATCATATTATGCTTTGAAAGGAATAGAAGATCCATTAAAAGCTAAAGACCTAATAAGTAGAAATATTGCAAAATAGAAAGGGTCACCTATACAGCATATATCCACTAAAATTCTTCTACTGTACCGTAAGTAGTTTTGCAAGTGGTAATTGTAGTAAGGGAAGCAGTAAGTAATGTAGGTACGCTTGTAGGTATGGAAGTAGTAGGATAGTACTTCCTAAGCATAGCACTAGTAGTACATTCAGTAGTAATCCTACTGTGCATTTTAGTCTTTAACTTTTTTTATTTATTTTCCCTTTTTGCTTCTTAATATTTTTGCAGAGTTTTTCTACTAACCTATGTGTCTTTTCTGAGTACTGTTTTATTTCATAAACTATTTCAGGCAAGAGGAGCAGTTTTTCTTGATATAATAAATCGTTAGTTTCAATTTCTACATTACCGTAACTCCTATCTAGCCAAGCCCTAGCTTTCATTGTTGTAGGATAAATACCTCGGGCTTTCCTTTTTAAATTAACTTCAGCCGTAGTATGTTTAGGAATTAATGAGTTAAAACATGGAAATTCGTTGGAGATATGTTGGGATATTATCTTTCCACTTAGCACGTCTATTATAATTCCTTTTTCTCGTGCTAGGAGGTGGCACACATAAAAAATAGCACGCAAACAATTTTGCATAAATTGGGAGAAAAATGCTCTTGGCTGTGTTTGAAACTGATGAATATACAAAATGATATGTTGGGGTGTTTTCTCTATAGTAATACCAATCGGAAAATTTATCTCCTCTGACTGTTTAACCCAGTTATTGAGTGAAATTTGCTTAGCAAATTTTGCTTTAGGATTATCCTTTATAATCTTAAATTTAATAACCAACCTATGCACTCTAATATTTTTCACTCGTAGTGAAGATTTTTGCACAGCAGAGTGTTTTATGAGAGCCAAAAATTGCCTTCCCAAAGGTGTTAGCCCATATAATCTAATAGAACTGTCTATTTTGTGTTCTAAGTACCCAAGCCTTTCTAGCTTTTTGATGTAGTAACTTACTATTTGATGCTTTAATCCTAATTCTTTGGCTATCTGGGCACAGTATTTGCCCTGCTGTAATTTAATCATTATTAAATATATGCGATGCAAACTTTTCTCATAAAAATTTGCATTTATTTTTTGCAACACTCCCATTCTTTACCACTATTTAGAGTTTTTTCTTTCAGTTTATCATCATTTAAAATTCGCAATCCGCTTTCAACAATCTTTTTCATAGCAACTAGCTCATTCTTTATTTCGGTTAGAAGTTCTTCCATCTTTATCACCTTTGGGCAGGAATTCGATAAGCAGGCCATAATGGTCAGAAGTTTTGCAAACTCTTAGCCTTGCATGCGATGCATTGAGCCCTCGCACCACGGCTGGCGGAATATAAATTATGAAGCTTCTCCTGGATTTAGGGCAGATTTTCCTAACGAAAGTAAGATGTGGGAAGACAAGCAGCTCTATTCGTTCAGCATCTAATGCTAGTGGGAGATTTTTACTGCCATTCCCATATTCTTTTAGAGGTTCGCTCTCCATAATAGATATAGGATGGGAACCAAAACAAAGGAGTTTGGCCCCAACAATAAGACCAGCAAGCTGGAAAACGGTGCCAAAAACGGCACCAGAGAGAAAACTCTTTCTTGCTACAAGCTAGTGCCAATTGTGTGGGAATGTCTTCCAGGCGGAACTAACGAAATATGGAGAAAGGTTAGAGGCAGGGTAAAAATCGAAACAAAACCTAAAAAAGCAAGGATTATAAAAGTGCTCGAGATGCTGAAAGAAATGGGGTTAGTTAAGGTAGTAGAAGAAGGGCAGAAGAAGATACATGTAAAGAAGCTCTTGGAATTCAAAAAAGCGGAGGAATACGCAGCACACCTTAATCACTCAAAAAGGCTTTTTTCAACTGTTTTTTCTCCACGAGATATAGCATCTTATGTTCCATATCTCAAGAGAAGGATGAAGAGATCTGAAACCAATCCAAAGGTAATGCTGCTGCAACATATTAAAAATGGCTATCATCACATATTCAGGGAGTTTGAAAAGCTATACCAACTCATGGAAGAAAGCAAGGCTGTTAAGGAGACTCTAAAAAAGAAGCTAGTAACTTACCTTAAAAAGCATAGATTTGTGTTTGTCAAGCCAGAAAATAAAACAAAGAATTCCATATATATAGAAAATTTAGAAAAACTTCTGTTTGAGGAGCTAGTGCAAGAATTACCAACAGGAATTAAATTTACAGTTAAAGAAGGGTTTGTAGTATGCAATTTATATCCAGCGTTAAAAATATCTGGAGACACAAAACTTAAAGAAAGACTTGAAAAAGCGGTTAGTGGTTTTATCAAGAAAAACAAAAAATCTGTAGAACAACTTGTAGTGTTGGAAAAGAGGATTGCAAGCAAGACAAATCCACTTGAGAAAGAGTTAAGATATTTAAAGGAAAAAGTAAAGCATGGAGAACCGCTTGCTGGAATCTGCCAGCTTTGTCCAAGAGTGATTATAAAAGAAAAAAATGAACATTAGATAGTTATCGTATTAATTCAGGATATTTTTCTTTCTCCAACTTACTGAGCCTATTTTCATAACTTTCCACTTTTCTAATTAAAAGCTCTATAGTTATGGCTAGCTTTTGCATTATTTCCTGTAGTGTTTTTTGTTTCTCGGCTTGATAGCTTGCCTGCTGTAGTTTTTCAGCGTATCCTTCAGGTGTTAAAGGGTTATTACAACGCATGCATATTTTGGCGTTAGGCTCGTTTATCTCTCCACAGATAGGGCATTTTATTGGAATGAATTGACTAGGCTTTTCTTCTTCCTTTTTGGTTAATCCATAAATGCGCTTTATGCTTTCCTCAACATCTCTTTGGCTTAAATGAACATAAGTGCGAGCTTCCTTGCTCCCTATAACCCAACCCATAACAGAGCATAGCTGTGCTTCGGTTAAATACTTTGCTAAATAAGTTGCTCTGGAATGTCTCCATAAATGTGGATTGCATCGCTTTTTTATTCCAGCTTTTTTCATTACCTTACGCAAAAGCCTTGTTACAGAAGCGTAGGTTATTGCTTTTCCCCTATTACGTGTACCTATCATAACAAACAAAGGTGCTTCAGGATTATCTCTTTGTGGATGGATGCTAAGCCATTGTCTCAAATAAGGCACTGAGCTAATGAGCAAAACTCTTCGCATGCCAGTTTTGCCTTGCAAGGTTATCCAGCCTTCCCCATTAGCAAATTCTACAGATTTTATGCGTGCATTCCCTATCTCGCCTATTCTAGCACCAGTTTCCCAGAGCAAAGCACATAAAGCTTTATCCCTAGGGTGCTCGCAGGCATCGATAATTTTCTTTACATCATCTTCAGTAAGCATTTCCTCGGGCAGCTTATATCGGTTCTTTTTCAGGGTTGTTTTGATCCAGCTAACCTCTGGAGGATAACCAAGGTTAGCGCCTTTAAACCATTTAAAAAATCGTTTTATCGCAACCTTAAAATCGCAGAATGTTGATTCGGCATAATTCATTCTCCTAATTTTAGCTATTAATTGCTCAATATCATCCCTATTTGCCTCTTCCCAGTTTTTACCTAGCCATTTTGTGAGCATATAAATTTCCCAGAAATGCTTTATTATGCGTGGTAGGCTTAACCCATCAGCAAATAAGCTATCTAAATATCTCCTCAATAAAGCCTTATTTTTCTCAGAAATTGTTTCATCATTTTCAAACTTTTTTATGAGTCTATTGTAGCGTACGCTATAATTGTGGAAGCGGTTCCTTTCAGCCTGCATATGCAAACACCCTCATTCTGAAAATTTATATTTTTTGGGGGTGTCTGCATCCAACTAGAAATAGGATGCGGGGTAGCGGATTCGAACCGCTGAAGGCACTAAGCCACAGGGCCCTCAACCCTGCCCCTTCGGCCACTCGGGCAACCCCGCACAAAAGGTTGCTTGTTAAATTTATAATTCCTTGGAAAGTATTTTTAAAATTGAGTTATGCGACACAATAGCGAAGCAGCTTATACTTCTATTATATTGCTAAGGTTTATTTTCCTGAGTTTTATCTCCAAAAATTCATCTGCAAGTGCTTTTCTTAGCAAGCCATGAGCGGTAGTTGCAAAGCTCTTATTCACAATAACAGTAATGTTGGTGTAGTAGCCATCAGGGCTTTTGTGGATTTTGCCGCTCATCGCTGCAACCTCATAACCGTTACCTGAAAAATCTTTGAAGATATAAGCTCGCTTACCGAGCGTAAGAAGCTCAAAATTCTTTATCTTGCCGTAAGCCATCACAGGCATCGCAAACTCTATGCGCTTTTTCTCCATAAATTTATGAATGCAAGCGATAACATCATCGTTATCTTTCAATCTTAAACTATAGAACTCCACCATTAAAATCCCTAACACCTTGTTTGTAAGTAAAAAGGGGAAAGTGTTTTTTAAAGTTGCTACCAAGCAGGAGCTAGCTAAACAAGAAACGCCGGGAGTGGGATTCGAACCCACGCGTGCTTGCGCACACCAGCTTTCTTGTTAAAAAACGCAAATCTCAAGGCTGGCGCGTTGGACCGCTCCGCCATCCCGGCAGTATGTCTTAATAATTAAAATTTACTCCAGCATCAATAAAATAATTTTGCTCCGATTATTTTTAACTAGGTAACTAAAAAAAGTTTCTTTTAAATGCTTTTTCCTTATAAAATTATATTGATGCTTGAGGAAGCAAGCTTTTTAGACCTTGGAAAAAACCGCAATATGCGCAATATGATTGTGCTCATATTGGCGGTTGAGTGGCCTCTTACAATTGCACAGATATACAAGAGACTTGTGCGAAGCTATGGTATAAGCTGTTCCTACCAGGCGGTATTCAGGCAGGTCAAGGAAATGCTGGCAGAGGGCCTTCTTACAGCTGATAATACCGGCTACAGATTGAATGAGGATTGGCTACAATCCTTAAATAAATTCATTACCGATGTTATCGAACGTTATAAAACAAACCCCCAAGGAGTATTAGGCAGAAATGTGTTGAAGGAAAAATCCATTTTAAGCGAGAGAATTAGCAAGCAATTATAAATCTGTTTTTCTTTTCTATAATTTGGGAAGCATTATGGACGATTTTATAGAAAAGGAGAAGGCGCTATTTGAGATTATCGATAAGCTTGAAACAGATATAATGAAGTTTGTTGAGCCGAGAAACTCGTTGACACAAAAGGCAAAATTTTTCAAGGCACTAAAGAAGGGTTTAACCTATGAACCGATTTTTTCCTATCTCCCAAGAAATCATATATTCGCTTATTTTGCTCTAGCGCCAGAGTATAATTCTTTATTGAAAAATCTTCAAGAACTGAAGTTCGGAAATAGCGAGTTTGAGAAGCTGCTCAAGAAGAAAAAAAGCGAAACTTTGAAAAGCGTAGAGCTTATAAGAGCTATCGGTACGAGAAGCTTTCCAGATAAAAGCAAGGATTACTATGGAAAGCCAAACATTAAGCTGGTGAAAATAGCATTTGAAATACTGGAAGAAAAACAAACCGTTGGAGAGAAGAAGAAATACTCTAGCGAAAAGGTTGCCGAGTATCTTCAGGGGGAGCTGGATAAAAGAAATATTGATTGGCAGATTTATCTTGAAGAAAATATGTCAGCTAACGCTATAACTTTGCCAGCTGAAAAAAGCATAAAGATCAATGCCAATGAAACCTACAGTTTGCAAGAGATGCAAAGGCTTCTAGTTCATGAAGTAGAAACGCATTTATATAGGCACATAAATGCTTCGGCTCAGCCATACAGAGTATTGCTAGAGGGAGCAAGCCCCGAATGGCTACAAACAGAGGAAGGACTCGCTGTCATAAACGAGGTTGTATTTGGCAAATGTAGCCAAGAAACCGTAAGGAAGTATGCTGGTCGCGTGCTAGCGATCCATTTTGCTATGAAGCATTCATTCTTCGAAACCTTTAAGCAGCTAAACGATTTTTTCCCTGCGGAGCAAGCGTACCAGCTAACTCAGCGAGCAAAACGCGGCTGCATAACATCTGAGCCAGGAGCGTTCACAAAGGATTATTATTATCTTCAAGGCGCAATCCTAGTGAAGGAATTTGTGGAAGAAGGAAATTCGCTTAAGGAGCTTTACTATGGGAAAGTAGCGCTGAGCGAGCTTGAAACTGTAAAAAAAGCACCCATATTAAAGAAGCCTAAGTATGTGCCAAATTATAAAAAAGCTGATTGGCAAGCCCTTGAAAAATTGCCTTTCTAAAGAATATTGGGTGAAGAGGTAAGCCAGGGATCCGCTCTGCGGTATGGCTTACCTCCTTGCTCTCAACACCGCATACCTATATATCTAAAAACTTTTTAAAATCCTATTCGGTTAGAAATACTAACCCTTCGGAAATGAAAAATTTGCATACCTTAGCTAAAACTTTTCGCAGAACTTTTTTGCCTCTGGCAGCATGTCTATAAGCTTGCTAGCATTCAACCCCGATTTTTCAGCAGCGATAATATCTCCTGCAAAACCAACCAAAAAGCTTGCAGCCAAAGCAGCATCCAGCAGATCGTTCTTAGCTGCAAACGCTGCCAAAACGCCGGCTAGCACATCACCTGTACCGCCCGCTGTGAGAAGAGCGTTTCCTGAGAAATTGTAGTAAAGTACGTTACCATCGCTTATGAAATCCACAGGTCCTTTAAGAATTATATTGCACCCATATTTTTTTGCAACTTTTAATACATTAAGTGGCTTAGCGTCGCAGGAGAATAGGGCTTTGAATTCGCCCTTATGAGGGGTCAGCAAGCAGTTTTTGTTAAGAAGCTTTTTATCCAAAAGGTGCAAAGCACTGGCATCTAAAATGAATTTTTTATCGCTAAAATTTCTAAGCAAATAGTTTAGCAAACGTTTGTTTTTAGGAGAAACGCTGAGCCCAGGGCCTATAAGAACCGAATCGGCCTTGCGGACAAATTCCTTTGCATTCCTTAAAGTGAGCCCAGAAACTATAAATTCGGCGGATGCCTTTTTTACATAAGGAATATTTTCCTTTTCCGTAAGGAAGTAAACAAGGTCTACGAATAGGGAGCATGCTTTACCAGCAAATATGCTGGCACCGTGGTATCGCTTAGAGCCGGCTATTATAGCTACAATTCCATTTTCCCCCTTATGGCTTTTTGGGTCTCTCTGTTTAAGAAACTTCACATTACCAGGCCCAGTAAAATAATATAGCTGTTTAGGTATGCCTATGTCTAAAACAACGCATTTATCAAGCTTTTGAGTTGCAATGCAATACACTTTATCCGGCTTAAAGCCAGGACAGGGCAAATCTATGCTGACCTTTTTGGCACTACATTTATTTAGCAAAGCTACCGCCGACTTTATGGGTTCTCTAAGCCTGCCTTTTATGCCTGAACCTATCAAACATTCAACCACAACATCAGCATTTATTGTTTTAGGCAATTCCTTTGAATCGGCATAACAATTTACATCAAGTAATGAATTTTTAGCTATCAAAAAGTTTCTATAAGCTTCGCTTGTACTTATACTTTCTGGCTTTCCTACCAAATGAACAGAAACCTTATTTCTGTCAGCCAAGTAGCGGGCTGCAACAAAGCCGTCGCCACCATTATTACCAGTTCCGCAAAAGAACGCTATCTTTAACCCTTCTCCAAAATCTTTCGTTAGTTGTTCGGCTATGCTTTTGCCAGCAGATTCCATCAGCTGCAAAGCACTAAACCCATAGTAGCGAGCGTTTGTATCAAGCACTTTAGCAAGCGTTATGCTGCCCATACTTCCACACAAAAATTTAAATAGTAAAACCTCATAATTATTTTGAACTATAGAAATAAAATGGTTGCGGTGACCTTGTGCCAGAAAAAGTTTTGGAAGAAGCGCTGAGAATAGCTATCAGAGATCTAAGGGAATGTTATGATGAGAGCGGCATTTTAGCTGGCAGACATCGCTTAGCTGAGTATTGGGCAAGAGATGGCATGTTTGCATCTTTAGGAGCGAATGCGTTAGGAGATTTTGAAGTGGTAAGGAATCATTTAGACCTTTTTCTTACATTTCAACGTGAAGATGGATTAATACCGCTCTTTATTTCTTGGAAGAAAAAGAAGCCAAAGTACGGTTTGCTTGGAAAAAACATAGATAGCAATTCTTTGCTGATAATTGCATTTGCAGATTATATTAAATACAGCAGAGACACTTTGTTCCTCGAAAGAAATTATCGAAAGCTTTCTGCTACTATGGAATGGCTAAACAGAAGGGATAAGGACAGAGATGGCTTAATAGAAGAAGGTTTGTTTGAGAATTGGCAATCGACAGTAATAAAATCTGGCAAGGTACTTTATTCCAATTGCTGCTACTATTGTGCGCTGAAAGAATATGCCTGGCTCTCAAAGAAAGCAGGCGTTACTATAGTTGAGCAACAATACAATAAAAAGGCGGAAAGAACAAAACATGCACTAAACCTCAACCTCTGGGAAGGAGACTACTATTACGATTGGTTGGGGATCGGGCCTAAAAACTTCTTCGATAGCGCAGGCAACATACTTGCAATTCTTTTTGGAGTGGCAAATGTTCATAGAGCACATGACATCATAGATTTTATAGAAAAGAACAGATTGAATTCCGTCCCTATAAAAACTACTGAGCCCCAGTATCCATTTTGGCGTATAAATCCATTGTTGTTACCGTTTAGAACCTATTATTATCACAACGGCTTCTCTTGGCCTTGGCTTGGCTGCGCCTATGCCATGGCTTTAAATAAAATAGGGGAAAAGAAAAAAGCGATTGAAGAACTAACAAGAGTCGCGAGGTTTATAGAAAGAGAGTGTGTTACTGATGAAGTGCTTGATTTTGAAGGAAATCCCATGAGTTCTTTCCTATGGAAAAGCGAAAGACCTTTTGCTTGGACAGCAGGCCTGTTTGTTCGTGCTTATGATGAAATAATAGGCCTACCAAAAAAAGAGCGCAAACATAAGAAAAAATGAGGAAGAAATAATGTTTTTAATAGTTGCCCCTTTCTAATAATAAAGTGTTCTAATAATCGAAGGCTGGTCAAATGTTTGAGCTTATCCTAATTCCGGCTTTGGTCAGCGGCTTTGCTTTGTTTAGCACGCTATTATTTAACCGCTACTTGGCCAAGCACGAGCCAGGGAACGAAAGAATGCAAGAGCTCCAAAGGCATATAAGAGAAGGTGCCTGGACATTCATGTTTGAAGAAGCACGAGTGTTTATTGTAGTTACATTATTTATAGCGCTTATCCTTTGGTTCTTGTTTTACTGGGAAATAGCCGTTGCTTTTCTTTTAGGTGCATTCTTGTCCATGAGCGCTGGTTTTATAGGAATGCATTCTGCAACATTTGCCAATGCTCGTGTAACAAACGCTGCACAAAAAAGCGAGCACAAAGCCTTTCGCATAGCGATAGCTGGAGGAGCAATAATGGGGCTTGCGGTAGCAGCGCTTGCTTTAAGCGGCTTAACCTTGCTAGTCATAATCTTTAAGAATGCGTTTGATCCATCAACGCTTACAATAGAATCAAAAGCCATCCCTATTGTAAGCGACATACTTGGCAGGAAAATAAACTTCATAAAAGCAGCATTAATCGTGAGCGCTTATTCCATGGGCGCTTCTTTAGTTGCCTTGTTTGATCGTGTTGGCGGAGGCATCTACACAAAAGCGGCTGATATGGCCGCTGACTTAGTTGGGAAAGCAGAAAAGCATCTGCCAGAAGATGACCCAAGGAATCCTGCTTCTATAGCAGACAATGTAGGCGATAACGTTGGTGACGTTGGTGGCTTAGGGGCTGATTTGCTTGAATCATTTGTTGGCTCTATAATCTCTGTTATAGTTATATTCCTCTACCTTTACGTAGGCCGAAGCAATGAAAGCATTCAGGAGCTCTTAAAACTTTTGGGAATACCGCTCAGCATATCCTCTCAGCAGTATTGGACTCTGTTAGTATTGCCGTTTCTTATTATTTCTGGTGGCATAATTGCAACGCTTTTAGGAATTGCATATATGATGAGAAGCAGATCAAAGAATTTACAGGGCATTCTAATGAACGGAACTAGATTGAGCGCGCTTATAACAATGCTCTTTGCGCTTATCTTTACTGCTTTTTCCCCAACAAATCTAAGCTTATTTTTCTGCCTTTTGGTGGGCGCGCTTGCAGGGCTTGTTATTGGCTATGTGGCAGAATTTTATACTTCCTACAAGCACAAGCCTGTGCAAAAGCTTGCCGAAGAAACGAGTGCTGGTGCCGCTATCGGCGTAACCGGAGGCATGGCTATAGGAATGCTCTCTACCTTTATTCCAGGAATAACAATCGCTGTTTCCATACTTATAAGCTATTGGCTTGCCGGCCTTTTTGGCATAGCTTATGGAGCCCTTGGTATGCTATCTTTTGTAGCAATGACTGTAAGCGTTGATACTTACGGTCCTATTGCTGATAATGCTGGGGGCATAGCACAAGGAGCAGAATTGCCTAAAAAGGTAAGGCAAAGGACAGATATGCTTGATGCTATTGGCAATACAACCGCTGCCATAGGCAAAGGGTTTGCCATAGGTTCTGCAGCTTTCTCTGCTTTAGCATTGATTGTGGCTTATATGTGGTCAGCAGCGGGTTCTGCAGGCGAAGTTGTTATTCCAACCATTGAATTGTTGAGCTCCGATATAAGAATCGGCGGCACCGTAATTGCAGCATTATTTTTAGGAGCCATGGTTCCTTACGTATTTTCTGCTTTGCTCATTCAAGCAGTAAGCGATACCGCAAAGCGCATGGTTGCAGAAATAAAGAGGCAGTTTAGGAGATTTCCTGATATATTAAAAGGGAAGCGTAAGCCGGATTATAATAAATGCATAGCTATAACCTCGCAAAGTGCTTTGCGCAAGATGGTTCTGCCTGCATTTTTAACCATATTTATGCCACTGCTTGTTGGCTTCCTTCTAGGCAAATATGCATTAGCCGGCTTCTTAGTGGGCGCTTTGCTTTCATGTATGCAGTTAGCTATTTTTTGTGCTAACACTGGTGGCGCCTTAGATAATGCAAAGAAATATATTGAAGAGGGACACTACGGGGGCAAAGGAAGCGAAGCGCATGTCGCTTCTGTTATAGGGGACACTGTTGGTGATCCGCTTAAAGATACTGTTGGACCTTCTTTGGATATACTTGTAAAGCTAATGTCTGTTGTCGCTATTCTATTTGCTTCTCTTTTCCCAGAGCTTCCTTTCTTCGCTCAAATTCTTTAAAAGAATTCTTTTTTCTCTCTGAGAAACTTTTTTAAGGATTTGAAATCTTATTGTTTAGAGAGGTGATTCTATGGAAATTGATGGTTTGCAACTTGTATGGCTTGGGCATGCTGGCTTTAAGATAAAGAAGGATGGAATTGTAATCTATATTGATCCTTTCCAAATTGAGGAGGATGAAAAAGCGGATATAATACTCATAACTCACGACCATTACGACCATTGCTCCAAAGAGGATATAGAAAAAATCAGAAAGGATGATACTATAATCGTTTGCAATGAAAAAACTGCGGCAAAAATAGAAGGGAACAAAAAGATAGTAAGCCCTGATGAAACAATAGAGGTTTTAGGGATCAAGATACATGCTGTGCACGCATACAATATTGGTAAGGAGTTTCATCCAAAAGGTTATGGCTTAGGTTTTATAGTGGAGATTGCAGGCAAGCGCATTTATCATGCTGGCGACACAGATTTTATTCCTGAAATGAAAGACATTCAAAACATAGATATTGCTTTGCTACCAGTTGGAGGCACATACACAATGGATGCTGAACAAGCGGTAGAAGCAGCTGAACTGATAAAGCCAAAGATTGCTATACCTATGCATTATGGCTCTATTGTCGGGAGCGAAAAAGATGCGGAGACATTTAAAGAGCTTTATTCTGGCAGAGCATATATCTTGAAGAAAGGCGAATAAAGGATGCGTCTTACACCTTTGGAAAAAGATGAAAGTTTATTCTCCAACATAGATTCGCTAGCCCCTGATTTTGTTCCAAAGCTTCTTCCCCACAGAGAGAACGAGCAAAAGGAGATAGCAAACGTGCTTGCTCCTTTGCTTGAAGACAAGCCAGCAAGGAACCTATTTATATATGGAAAAGCAGGCATTGGAAAAACACATGCTGTTAAGCGCGTACTAGAAGATCTTAGCGAATATGGATTGCTAAGTGTGTTTATAAATTGCTGGCTCTATCCCGAAAGCAAGGAAATACTTGCTCAGGTAGCGAAACATCTTGGCATGGTAGAGCCCAGCATCGAAAAGATAAAGCAAAGAGTGCAAGCAAGACCTATTGTGTTCGTATTTGATGAGATCGACCAAGCAAAAGAGTTAAGCTTTCTGTATGCCCTTCTTGAAGAAATACCTAAGAAGAGCATAATCCTTATCTCAAACAAGCCGGAGTTCATAGCATATATGGACGAAAGAATAAGATCAAGGCTTCAGCCACAATTAATGGAATTTAGGGAATATACGCAAGAAGAGGTTAAAGATATACTTAGAGAAAGGCGAAAGTATGCATTCTATGAAGAGACGTGGAGTAAAGAAGCAATAGCTCTTTTAGAAGAAAAGGTTGCAGAGAAATGCGACATAAGGTTTGGCTTACTTCTTATGAGGGAAGCCGGCTTGAATGCTGAAAAAGATGCAAGCAGAATAGTGCTAAAAAAACATGTGGAAGAGGCCTTAAGCAAATTAAGCAGCAGCTAGCTTCTTTCTGTTCAGGTATAAGAAGCCAGCGATAAGCACAGCAGCACCAACCGCAAACCAAATGAAAAGAAATTCTTGCCCATAAGCCTGCTCTTTCTGCTCAGCTGGCACAGATTTTTTGCCACAATCTGGATCTAAGCCAACGATGCAATCAGGGTCGCAAACACCATCTCTATCAGGGACACATAAAGCATCGTTAATGCTACAATCCCCGCACGAAAGAGAATTCTCATGGTTTTCGCAAATTCCGTTATGGTTGCAAACACTTATCTTTTCCTCAAGCAATATAAAATCTCCTTTAGATACTCTGAAATAAGAAGCATTTGTAATTAAAGGCATTGTAATGTAAACAACCTCATAGCTCGATGTTTCTTCAAGCAATTCTTGACTTTCTTCGAAAGACCAGCCGTACGGAATTTCCACGGAGGTGAAAACCACATCCTTAGTGATTTTATACATAACACTTTTCCCCGAATCCAAAAGCTCAAATGTGTAAGCTCCGTTCTCATCCTTTGTAACGAAATCCTCTACAGCGAAATAATTCTCTAACTTTGCAGACCCATTTTTATCAATAGTCAAAACGAAAAGTATGCATTTCTCCATCTTAGCTCCGTAGGAAAAAGAAAGCATTAAGAAAAAGAACATGCAAATAGCTATCGACTTCTTCAGCATCCCCAAACACCTTGTATAGCGTCCACCTCAAAACAATCAAACCTCTGTGGCGTACCATCTGCTAAGCGAGGTCCCATTATTGATCTGCCTATAGCAGAACCTACGGGAATCTTACGCCCTAAACAATCAATTTTATGTCCTAGACGCTCCGGACACTTTGTACGCAACTCTCCATACTCCTGGCAATGTGTTTCGCCATTGGGGTAATAGTTCCTGCATCCACCTGGCATCCTTGCGTTTTGAAGCGCATATGCAACCATTGAGTACTGATCACACAAAGAAAAAGTGTGGCCGAGCTCGTGAGAAAAAACCACAGGGTCAGCTGCGGATAAAACAAAACGCTTACCCACATGGAGGCCTTTCACACTTTGGCAACATTTGTCACCTTTCATTACACCTTTTATCTTAGAGCATCTATCCTTAGACAAAGGTTTTGAATATGCCAGATATACATACTTTGATGGTGTTACCCATACAGCTCTGTAAGTGTCTGCCTCAATAGGCACTCCCACTGTAGCCACTAAACACTGTGGAGCGTTCACCAACATTTGTTTTAAATCACCCACCGTAATACATTCTTTAGCGCTTAACTCCAGCATTGCTCTGCATGCTTCCACTCGCTTTCCTTTGTCCCTTAACTCAGAGGGTTTTACTACAATCTTATCCAAACATTTGACTTGAGAAACATCTGAGAAGAAATTCACTAAGCTACTTGCGATTCTTTCAAACTCTGCATCATCAAAGGAACCGAAAGGTGCAACAACAATGGTGTATTTTGAAAAAGCATCTCTTCTTTTTCCAATCTCTTGAAGAATTTTGGCATTATCGTTGGCTGTGCTCTTTGCTGTCCAAGGAAAGGGGTACTGTGCAGCAAAGCTTAGCGTGTCAAAAAGCTTAAAATCTTCCCAAAGCTCGCGCCAGTGGCAAACCCATTTCTTAACGTTGTTTATGTACCTTATATCGCTCTCTGTTGGGAATTCATGGCCAGAGTTATATCTAGGAACTATCTCTTCAACTGTTGTTTTGCCACCGGCTACATAATTATAACTACTAGCTATCAGCCAGAACCAGTGCCTAACTGAATCCTGCCATGTTGGATATGCACAAAAAGAGTTATCATTCCAACCATTGAATTGTTCGCATTGTCCTCTGCGATATTTTATATTTCCAATACTCCTTCGCTCTCTGGCTCTGCACCGTTCACTTCCAGGGCATATGCCGAAATTTGACTCTTGTCTGAAAAAGGCGAGCGCAACAAGCGGATCAATTTTGTACTTTAGAGCTTCTTCAACAAAGGTTTTTCCAAGGCCTAAAGGCGGCTCGCCGACATTTCTAAATCTATTGTCAGGTCTTTCCTCCCATCTCAAAATTATTTGATCTATGAAAGAAGCAAGCTTTTCTTTCTCTTCCTCGGTGAGTTTTGCATCCCAAAGAACCGACATGGGTTCTGAGCGACACTTAGTTTCGCTATAATACCTTTTTCCACAGCACGCTATTTGATAACCTTTGTATAGCCTTCCCTTAAATATATAATCCTGAGCATAAGCTATGCCAGGACAAGAGGTAAAAGGAGTGCCGTCATTATTTAAACATTCGCTCTTAGGCATGCATAAAAACACATCATAGCCATAATATGAGCCAACGCACAACGTTGGCTCTAATTTGACTGCAGAGGCCTCATAAAATTCACTTTCGCTAAAGAGAGCAGGATTCCAAAAGAAAATCATTGAATTTTCATCAAAAGCGATGCATATCTTTTTGTCTTCAACTTCCTCAATAATCTTTGAAAGAGCAAAGCTGCTTAACCTAGGCGTTCGAAAAACATTTCCGCCCGATCCAAACCATTTTCCCGCTTCTAGCATTAGAGAAGTTTTTTTATTGCTCGAGCCGTCGTAGTAGAGTATCTCTACATTTGCATCGTTCTTTGCACAGGAAAACGCTATCTGAGCACCTTCCGGAATAAATGTAATGGTCTGGAGAAAGCTATCTGGATAGCTAAGCCTGAACAGATCAACTTTATCGTGCCAACCTTCGCAGATTTCTGGAAAAGAATCGCTAATTAGCTTGGCTGTAGTTACTTTTCCCTTCTCACCGGACCAAACAAAGCCAAGATCGTTTGGCAAAGCATAATCGCTACGAGACCAAAATCTTTCATCAGGGTTTATGAAGCCATAAAATAGCAATATCTCTGGCTCAGAGCGCACCTTTAAAACCGAAGGGATTGAAGGTGAATACCTCAATCTGAATGTTGATTCGTTTTCCTTTTCCAAAGCAAGGACTATGCCAGAGTTGGCTGCATAAAAACTTTTATTGAATTCTATCTTCAGCATCGCAATGCCGGATTTTATGCCTGGCGGCAAAGCTTCTGGGAAGGTTTCGTAAGGATATCTTAAGGGTATTGGCTCATAATCACTTAGCCACCTTATGGCTATGCCATAGTCGTTTCTGTTATAGTCTGCAACGCCTATATCAAAGGGCAACGAAAGGAAAAGGTTTTTTCCATAATCTCCAATGTCCCTTATTGATACCATTTTCTTAATTTTTAAGGAAACTTTGTCGTTAGCATCAATGGAAAGATTGACATCGTAAAGCCCGCTTTCAAAGGCGTTACCTACTATGTGCCATTCCACCACATTGATATCTAATAAATAATTTTTGTAGACTTTCTGAAAATCTCTTAAAAAAGCTTTACTGTAGTTGTCCCTTATGAGAAATGCTCGAAAACTCTCGCTGTAAGGAATACCACCCAAAGTTTTTACCCTCTTAGCCAAAGAGATCATAAGCTGTGTAGCATCGCAGAATTTTGCCTCACCCGAAACGGAACAGGTATTTACATCTATTTTATCAAAATTCCATGTAAGAAGCATTCTATTAAGCCCATACTTATAAACAGCTTCCTTTCCAGTTTCACACATATAGCTAGCGTAGGAATGGCTAAAAAGAGCTATGGAAAGGCAAAATAAAACCAAAGCAATGCTTTTGATGCCCATAAAAACCCTTATTTTTTAATATCGCCAAAATACTGCCTAAACTTTTCTGTTGTACGCAAAAGATAACTTCTACCGCAAGGCTCTCTTACTACAAAACCTTGCTCGACCAAAAACTTTATGTGATCATAAGCTTTATTGTTTCTGTACTTTATTACGTGGGACTGCAAGATTGGCTCCTTAATCGCTATTAACGCTAGAGTCCTTTTAATGGCTCTATTTAGTTCTGCCTTTGTTGCAAGATGCCTAACCTTATCTAAGTGTTCGGGCTTAACTCGCATCTGATAGGCGCCATCTATGCATACAATCTCTATACCAGAATCGCGAGCATTGTACTCATGCATAAGCTCTCTGAGCATTCTTTCAACCACAAGCTCATCTTTAATATTTACAAGTTTTGCAAGCTCTGAGAGCTTTAAGGCGCCGGGCGCCATAAACAGCGCAGATTCGAGAACCTTCTTATGCTCATCCCAGCTCTGGCAAGCACGCAAAATAGTTTTGAGCTCCTTCATAAGCACCCTCAATAAGAAATTAACTGGCTATTATTAATAAATTTTATGTACTGTGCCTTTAAACAGTTTTTGATTTTACATAAAATGTGTGATGCTGCTAATCTTCGAAAATAACATCTTTTGGATCAAATTTGGGATAAGTGATAACTAAAACTTCCAATGGCTTGTTTTTGATTCTTCTTAGACAGTGCCAGGTATTTTTAGGGATTGGGATGAGATCTCCTTCTTTTATCTTCAAAACCTCGTTTCCTATTACGAGTTCTCCTTCGCCTTTTTCTACATAATAAATCTCTTCCATCTTCTTATGCATATGTTTTTTAGCATCTTGCAGGACTATATCATGCGCTATACTCAAATTTTCTGAAGCGTATAATTCTCGGAGCAGCCCGCAAGAAGTTTCCTTTGGTTCTATATCACGCTTATTTATTTTCTTTATCATTTTGCCCACTATCAATTGGTGCGCCAACAATCTTTTATTTTTATTGAGCCTCTATAAGTTAACAGCACTTTTCGGATTCGCTGGGTGATTCCATGAAAACCTTAAAAGAGCTTCAGAGAGAGGTTAAAGAATTCTGCAAAAAGAACAAATGGTATGCCAGCACTGAATATTGTATGCTTGATTTAATGTCAGAAGTTGGCGAGCTTGCAAAGGAGTTGATTTTAGCAAGCAATTATGGCTTGAAGGAACCTAAGTTTAGCGCTAACACTGAGCTCGAGCTTGGCGATTGCCTATTTTCCTTAATTCTTGTAGCAAATGCCCTCAATATTGAGTTAGAAAAAGCTCTTGAGAAGGTCTTGGCGAAATATGAAAAAAGATTAAAGGAGCAAAAAGGTTAAAGCTGCAAAAGCTCTTGGCTTGCTTGAGAAAGCTTTAGTGCTTTCCCTCTTTTTATAACATAATCATCTTCTATTCTTATGCCTCCGCTAGCCATATATACAGCTGGCTCTATCGCAAACACCATATTTTTCTTCAGGATAAATTTTGAGTCAGGAGCAATCGCTTGCGGCATATCATGCTCTTGAATGCCCAAACCATGCCCTAAAGCGTGTATCATTCTAAGCTTGTGCTTCTTAAGAAAGCTTTCAGCGGATTTGTAAAGCTTGCTTGCTTTTTCGCCTTCCCTTAAATTCTCTTCAACAAGCTTCTTAGTTTCGTAAACTATCTCATATAGCTTTAATTCTT
>JAPDKC010000054.1 GCA_029258755.1 archaeon
CTGCTGTTGGATGCACTCCTGCTGAAAAAGCAGGAGCTGTGCAGAAGGAAAAATTGAGAAACTGGAAGGTGCTGATAAGGAAGGCTTATTTTTTGATTTTACCACCAACAAAATTTAGAACAGAACCGAAGGAAGAATGCTTTTTTGGTAGTTGCGCCATACCTTTATGGCCTGCTCTGGCTTTAGCTTTGTTATTTTGAGCTCTTTAAAAACAGCATCCATAACTATAGGTTCAGCAAACACATGACTCCAGCAATCGCTGCTATGAATGCTTGAATCAATTCTCAAAAAAGTTTCCTTGAATTTCTTTATGCTTTCTATGGCTTTGCAATTTTTTAGCCAGCACGCGGTGTAATGTAAAGATTTACGAAAAAGAAGCATATCGTTCTGCAAACAAAACCCAGAATCAAATATAAGAGCTTTTATTGGCATTAGAAAAGGGTAACAAGAAAAGTTTAAATTTCCACCTAAAAAGTGGGCACGGGCGGATTTGAACCGCCGACCTCTCGGTTATCAGCCGAGTGCTCCAACCAGGCTAAGCTACGTGCCCCTAATCTAATTTCCCAGGAAAAAGGATTTAAAAAGTGATTCTAATGCTTGATAAGATTTCTCTAAAATAGAGTGCTCAAACAAAGGTTTTTATTTCTATCCGACAACTACTTTTTATATAGCTCTTCTTCTCATTTTTGTTACTGCAAAACTATTATATACAACTTTTAGCAACTTTTGTTTAAAGTTCGTAGGTGAGAATAATGCCTCTAAATATACCTTACAAAAAGAACAAGAAGCTTGAGAGGATAGTAGAAGCTATCAAAAGAGATAAGGAGATCCAGCAGTATTGGGATAGCGCAAACATAATAGCTGTTGATAGGTTAAAGATAAATGATCATGGGAAGGTTCATGCCGCAATAGTGGCAAACATTGCATTAAAGATGATAAGATTGTTAAGCGATTCTGGTCTTGAGCCGAGCATAGTTAAAGACCATGGCATGAGCAAGGATGATGCCGAAGTAGTTGTTGTTCTTGCAGGTCTTTTGCATGATATTGGGCATGCTGTTCATAGAAAGAATCATGCAGAATTTAGCATAGTGCTTGCTTCAAGCTTACTAGATAGAATTCTCAAAAAAATTTATGTTGATCCAAAAGAGCGCGTTATAATGAAAACGGAAATATTGCATGCGATAATGTGTCATCATTTAGATTATAAGCCACTTACTCTAGAAGCTGGCTGTGTTCGCGTAGCAGATTCTTTAGATGCCAAAGAAGGACGAGCAAGAATACCGTTTGAGCTTGGAAGGATAAGCATCCATTCGGTTAGTGCGCTTGCAATAAAGGACGTAAAAATAAAAAAAGGAAAAGACAAGCCGATCTCGGTGGAGATAGTTATGACAAACCCTGCCGGGATATTTCAGATAGATGAGCTTATAAAAGCAAAAATAAAAGATTCTGGGCTTGAAAACTACATAGAGCTAAGAGCAAGGGTTAAGGGAGAAGATAAAGGATTAATAAAAGAATTCACTCTTTAGTAGCCCAGCTATTCTTTCTTTTCGAGAAACAAATTGTTGCAGTATTCTTGGGAATGTAGCTCAAGGCATTTTAGGGTTAAAAAGCTGTCAAGCTCGCTTTTACATTTATCTGGTTTAGGGGTCTTATCACAAAACGAAGGGTCTTTTTTCATAAAGGCCAAGCGATAATAACAAAGAGCTCTGTAGCGCGCATCGCTCTCACAGAATTCAGAACCATCTGAAAGAGAATTAGCAAAAACGCTTCTTTTGTCCATCAATTTTTCCTCATAGTAAAGCTCAATGACCCTAACATCAGGATAATTTGGCATGTTGAATACTATCTCCCTATCACATAGACAATGATTGCTAATGCTTTCTCCCAAGGGCTCTATAAATATCTTTATTGTGCCATTTTCAAACTTATGCTTTGCAGAAATTTTCTGATAGCATGTTGTATTGACTATGGCTTTTACTGTTATGCCAAAGATGTTTTGCTCAAAGCTTTCAATCCTTTCTATATTTGCTCCTAGTCCAAGCATTTCGCACTGGCCACACTGACTATAAGCAAAGCTTCTGGGCCAAAAAATAAATACAAGGAATAAAGCGATTACTATAAGTAAGGATATCACAAATTGTTTTGCCTTTTCGGCTTTTATGTGTTTAAGCCTCATTATGCCCGCCTTACTTATCAAAAATTTACCACTTCCAGCTATTTAAATTTAATCCGACCTAATAAATAATTATTTTTATTTCTTTTTCCCAAAAGTTATTCAATATAAAACAAATTAAAACAAATAGCTGCTGGGAGCCCCGTGGTGTAGCGGCCAAGCATCCGGGCCTTTGGAGCCCGGGACGACGGTTCGAATCCGTCCGGGGCTATTATAATCTCTATAGGTTTTGCAAAATTAGATTTTTTAATGCCAGTATTTTTTGTGCAGTTATTTTTGTTATGATTTTTCATTTCTTCTTCAGCACAGGCATTCCTGTTCGTGGGTTTTCTTTCACATAATATCCTACAGGCAACGGAACTGAACCGTGAGATTCTCTAGAAAAGTAATATAGCTTGCCTCTTTTGTGCAGGTAGTAGGTTTGTCCTTTTTTGTTTGTGTAGGAGAAACCTATTTTTTCCCTTTCCCTGGGTTCTTCGATGGCTTTTTTTATCTCTTCCAGATGATTTGCTTTTTCCCCCTCTTCCAATCTCCTAATGGTAAACTTGTATGCGTTTATTACCTCGCTGAGTTTCAAGGTTCTTTTGAAACCCCTGCTGGCTATTTCCTGGAAATAGAGCTTTACAAGTTCTGCTGCTACCAATGCTTTTAATCTCTCTTTTTCGTACATTTCTTCCTTGGCTGTTGGGATTGACCTCACAAGCAGTTCTATCTGCTTAAGCACGTTAGTTAAATCGCTCATCCGTCTTTGCAATACAGCATTGCTTTTTTCCAAAGTATTTTGTGCTTCTTGGAGTTTTCGTACATCATTCCCCAAAACTTTGACAAACTTTTCTATCTTCTCCTGCCTTTTTTTGCTTTGCTCCTGGGTTCGTGTGAATTTCTTCAAACTTCTGCTGAGATTCTTGAAATCCCTCTCAAGAGCTTTTATCTTGGCTTCTAAGCTCTTTAATTCCTTTTCTGTCCTCGCCATTTTTTAACACCACCCTATAAAATTTCCTTCCACTATTATTTAAAATATAACTAATTAGCGTTAATTAATTAGAAAAGGTTTTCTTCAGTTACTTTTCCATTTCTCATGTCGTAGAAGCCCTTTTTCCAGCGACCGGAATCTTTTATGTGTAGCTTGCCCCATTTCAAGCAAACCTTTTTTTCAGCCAGCAATTTTAATGCTTCCACAAGGACCGGACCTGAACAACTCCAGTTAAACTTTTCTTTAAATATATCCACGTATTTTTCAAAACCTTCGCTATCTTTCACTTTGGAAAGCCTTTCTAGGTCTAGAGGAAGTATTTTCGAGACAACAGTTAGGTAGCGGGTGTTTCTGTGTATAAGGAATGCTCCTGCTTGCAGATATCTTTTGCTTGAAAGTATGGCATTTCGTACAGCATTGCTCCCATAAAATGTTGTAAGCTTTCCCCCTTCCAGGTCTATAAGGAGAGATTCTATTACAGGAATCCTTAGGGCTTTGGCAAGTGCGACACTTTCGATTTCTGAGTTATCATTTATAGCAAGCGATGCATCGAATTCAGAGATTTCGCCTTCGATTCTTTGAAGGTATTCATTTGCCGCTTTTTTCTTATCCAAATGTCTTCTTTTTTTAAAAAACATTTCTTTGTCAATAATTCTACACTCGATTCCTCTAAGCCTTATGAGGTCTGTGCCTTTAGATCTTATTGCTGTAGAAAAAGCACCAGCAAGCCGAAGCTTTTTACCCAAATCGGTGTTTTTGTCAAGCTCTGAGAGCAGATAATGAGATACGCTAAGCTCCTTTCCAAAAACGAGCAGAATCCTCAACGGAATTCTCTTAACTATCTGGTTATGCCAAAAAAGCAAAACCAACCACCAACGTAGCGAATAATTTTATGTCCATCAGCTTAAAAAATTTATTTACATGGTTTAAATAAAGGTGATTGCTTGCCCATAACCAAGGTCCTTGGGAAGATTTTTTCTAAAGAAAAACAGAAGGAAGAAGCAAAGTCAGAAGAGAAGAAAGGCAGCGAAAAAAAGCCCAAATATGCCGAGCAAACATGTGCTCTTTGCGGTGGATTGGGGTGTGATAAAAAGTGGGCTGGACAGTATTGGCATAAAAAATGCTTGCGAGCAATGCGAAAAACAGCAAAGGGTATGCTCTAGCTTCTGAAAGGTGTTTTTATCAAACTGTACATGGTGGCGCAGGCAAAGCCCAGATAAGCTAAAGCATTAAAGAGATAATCTACTTTTCCAGAACTGTATTTAGTAAGCTTTAATAACCTTTCACAAAGAACACGCTTAGGATAAGAATAATTCGCTGCAATATATTCCAATATGGAAGAATACGAGTAGTTAATTCTTGCAAGAGACCACTGCTTTATCACTTTAATAGGAACATACCTCCCGTAAATTAGTGTTCTGCCTTTCTTTATGGCTTTGAGTACTAAATCAACATCACTTTCTGCATATATCTTAGTAATTCCATAGCCAAGCATCTCCTTGCAGTGAGCATCACTGCCAGCAACTCCTACAAGAGAGTGTTTACGCGCAAATCTCTTTGCTTTTCTATTAGAGAACCTATCTTTATTTATAGCATTGAATACCTCAATAGCATCGCATTTAATTGCTTCCTTTCCGATCCCTTTGTTGTTTATGTCGAAAGGATGAGGTGCTACCGCTATGCCGCCCTGTTCTCTTATTCTGTCGAGCGTCTCCTCCAACGAGAGCCCGGGCTTGATAAGCTCCTCCAGTCCTAATCCTATCACATGCCTATCATTTTCTATAGTTATTTCTTCCCCCTTTATAACCAAAATATTTAGTTTTTTTCCGATCTTTTCTGCTTCTTCTGCTCCTTCAAACCTGTTGTGGTCGGTTATCGCGAGCGCATCCAGGTTAATATGCTTCGCATGCCTAACCATTTCTTCAGGGGGATGCAAACCTTCAACTCTTATCTTTGTGCCTTTAGAATAATTTGTATGGCAGTGGAGCTCTGCTCTGAGCCACATCATTAAAAAATAGTGGTGGGCTGGATTTAAAATAGTTATCTTTCCCGAAGCTTTTCTTTTAGCCAATCATCTATTATCTTTTTATGGTCAAAGCAGAGCTTTTTGGGCAGATTTTCAGGTCTAAAAACCCTGGCATACAATGCATCGCTTCCCGGCTTTATGTTGCCTGAAGCTTTAGCGATAAAGACGATGCTTATTGAGTGGCCTCTTTCATCTCTCTTTGGATCTGAATAAGCTTTAAATTGCCTAATATTCCTTATCTTAAGCCCTGTTTCTTCTAATGCCTCGCGCTTAGCCGCTTTTTCAAGGGTTTCGCCGTATTCTACTAGACCCCCTGGTAAAGCCCAGCCTTTGGGTTTGAATTTTCTTTTTATCAGAATTATCCCTTCGAACACCCTTCTTTTGTAATATTCGATTATTATATCTACCGCTATTTTTGGCTGCTTTTTCATCCACACAAACTCTTTGAAGGCAAGCATAGCGGCTCCTATAGCAGGGCCATAATCGCCAAGCTTTGCTTTGAGAATGGGCGTACTTCTTCTAACAAGTGTATATTTCCTTAGCTCTTTTTTAGCTTCTTTTAGCAATATATCTATGTTCGCTAAACCACCCCCAACTATTATCGCTTCCGGATCGAATATGTTGATTATATTTGCAAGCCCAACTGCCAAATAGCTGGCAGTATCTTTTATTGCTTGCAGGGCTTTTTTATTCCCTCTTTCGGCAAGCTTTGCTAATTCCTCATTGTTTTTAACTTTGAGGCCAAGCTTTTTAGCTCTGCGCAAGAGCGCCTTTCCGTCTGCGAGCTCTTCAAAGCAACCGATGTTGCCGCAGTCGCATACTTTTGCTGAGGAATGATCTATTATCATATGCCCAAGCTCTGCTGCATGTCCTCGGCCTTTTGCAAGCTTTCCTTCTATTATAAGCCCACTGCCTATTCCAGTTCCTAGGGTTATGGCTACAACATTCTTGTATTTTCCTTTATAGCCGATTATATGTTCGGCTATTGCAAAACAGTTCGCGTCATTTTCAAATACAATCCTTTCTTTGAAGTGCTTTTTTAAGAATCGCCTAAAATTGGTGTTGTTTATTGCTGGTACGTTGGGGGAAAAATGCATTACCCCTGTATTGCTGTCAATAAATCCTGCAAGCCCAAACCCAATCCCGACAACCTTTTCTTTATTTTTAATCTCTTTTACCCCTTTAACCAACATTTCTAAGATTTTTTCTTTTTCTTTGGGCGTCTTATATTTTTTTCTTTTCAGTACGTTGCCATACTCATCTATAAGAACAAACGTAGTTTTGGTCCCTCCCAAGTCAACGCCTATTGCTTTAGGCAAAGAATCACCTAGAGAGAACAGTTTTTAACCTGACAATATTCTCTATGCTGCTCGGATCCTTTTTATTAAACAGAGCAAGATAGTAGCTTGCAAAATCACCTAGCCAGATGCCATAAAACACTCTTTCAGCATGCGTCTTACCCTTAAGCCAAACTTCAATGTAAGAGTTGCTAACAATTTTTTTTGTAAACTCAAAACGCTTACGCATACGCATGCTTTCATCCCTGCTTCTAAGAAACACAAATGCTAAGAAATTTTCCTTAGGTTTAAATCCGACTATCTCGTTATGGTTTGCTTCTGGAAGAACATTCCAATGCGAAAAAGTGCCTGCGTTTTCCGCTAGCTGTGCATGAAATCGTAAGGCAACGCTTGCATAAGAATCGCTAGCATATATCACAGGAATCTTGTTTTTAAGTTTTATGGCAAGGTTTTGCCCTAAGGATTCAACCTCTTTTGCATTTTTTTCAAGAAAGGTTGGAACAGTATCAAGCTTTATTGATTTTTTGAGTATTTTTAAACGCGATGCTATTGCCAAAATAGGGACGGAAAGAAAAGCTAACATGGTTCTTGGAGGATTTCCTGGCGGGATTTTTATGCAGTTTTTACACATTCTAGCTAATTTTCCATTAGAGCTTACGCATACTATGCTTGCGTTTCTTCTTCGCGCTTTTTTAAAGCATGCGAGCGTTTCCTCAGTATTACCAGAATAACTAACAAAGAAAGCTAATGTGCTTTTGCCTACAAACCCGGGAAGCTCATAAGAATTGTTGACAACTATTGGAAGCTTCGTTAGAGGGCCCAGTAAGTCCCTGGCTAAAAATCCGCTTATCCCACTGCCACCCATGCCTTGTATGAAAATGTTTTCATATGTTTTCTCCTTCATTTTCTCTAGGTTAAAGTTATTGCTAAGTTTAATGGCCTCTCTAAATTGTTGGGGAAAATTTCTAAGAAGCTTCAGCATATTTCCTTTATCATACCTTTTAATCAGATTTTCGTATTTTTCCATGCTGATCACTTAGTAGCTGTTCTTTAGAAAGCGCGTTCTTTTTAACTAATTTTCGCTAAAACGTTTCCAAGCTCTTCTTTTAATATTTTTGCTACAACCCTTGCTTCAACCTTTCCTTTAAGCTTTTGCATAGCATCGCCCATAAGTGCGTTTACAGCACGCTCTTTTTTCTCCAAAACAAGCTCTTTATTTTTCTCGATTATGTCCTTTATTATCTTCCTAACTTCTTTCTCAGAAACCTTTGAGGCCTTAAATGCAGCTATAATTTCCCTTATGGGCTTTTCAGCATGCTTAGCTTTTTCTTTTAGCACCTCTATGCTTAGGTCCCTGTTGAACCCTCTCTTTTCTTCTTCAAGCAAGGCTATTATGTCCTGCTCCGTTATGTTCTCAATATTAAAGCCCTGTCTTGATAGGCTTTTCAGCTCTTCTAGCAGAAGTATCGCGCATCTCTTTGCGTCAAATCCCTTCCTTATAAGCTCCTCAAAGAAGCAAGCATAGTTGCTCAACTTCATCTCATTTATGTGCTTCTCATTTAATCCATGTTTTTTATAAAGTGCCACTCTTTCTTCAACTGAAAGAGGCAGATCTTCTCTTAGCTTTTCGAGCCACTCTTTGCTTACTACGATTTTTGGAATGTCTGTTTCTGGATACATGCGAGCGGCTCCTGGCAAAGGTCTGCTGTAACGAGAGCAGCCATCTTGCAAAGCTTCTCTTGTTTCCTCTGGAATGCGTTTTAGTGCTACCTTACAACGCTCTGTTATCGTTCTGAATGCTTTTTCGGCAGTTTTTTCATCAGTAACAAGTAATACAAATGCGTCTTTACCGCTGCACTGCAAGCGCTCTCTAACGGCTTTTACCTCCTTTTCGCTTATCCCGTAACTTGGCAATTCATCGCTGTGGAATAAACCGGGCAGATTATGCTTCACCCTTAGATAATCAGCAAGTTCCGTGCCGAAGCGTCTGTTTGGCTGTAGTTCTTTCCCAACAAGTCCTGCAAAACCCACAAGCTTCATCCCAAATACATGCTTGTGTTGTTTTAACCCTGAGCTTATTATTTTGCACGCGGTATTTTCGAATATATCGCTTAGCTCTACAAAATTTTGCTCAAGCATTCTTTCGCTAATATTCCTCTTTTTTAGTTCCTCTTTCAGCTCCAGCAAAGCAAGCTGTCTTTTTACCTCGTTTTCAACATATTTATCTATGAGCTCTAATTCCTGAACGCCTTTAAGCTCAATCCTTGCACCGCCCTTTATACTAATGTTTATATCTTGCCTTATTGTTCCTAAGCCGCGTTTAACCTTGCACGTTCTTCTCAGCAACTCACCGATTTTTAAAGCACATAGCTTAACCTCTCTGGGAGTTTCCAGCTGCGGAGCAGTTGCAATTTCTATAAGCGGAATGCCCAAACGATCTAAACGATAAACAATCTTGTTTTCTTCTCTCCTTATGGGCCGTGCGGCATCCTCTTCAAGTACTAGGGTTTGAATTCCAACTTTTTTACTTCCAATGTCAATTTCTCCGTTTTCTGCAATAAGCATTGTTCTTTGAAAACCGCTGACGTTGGAACCATCTATCACTATTTTCCTCATTACCACAAGTTCGTCAAATATCTTAGCATTACACATAAGCGCTACTTTAAGCGCTATCTCAAGCGCTTCTTTATCTGCCTGCTTTGGCGGCTCTTCATCTGCCTCAACCAAACAGCAACAATCATTGAAGAATTCATACTCATAAACAATGCCTTTCTTGAATTGTTCTAAAGCAGCTTTATCAAATTCACCAAGTTCGCTAGCAGCTAAGCGTAGCTTCCTAATAAAGCGAAAATCTGGCTCGCGATTAACAAGCTTGCTTGGGCATCTGCAGAAAAGCTTGCCAGTAGCAAGCTGCTGATGTACTTCTAAACCAGCTTTTAGTCCTATAGCACTATAATCTATTTCGGCCATAAGAACCAACTATATAAAAAGCTGACAACATTTTTAAATTGAAATTGTAGCTTGTTACTGCTTTTCTTGCCCATGATACCAATGATCACATTAGCACATCTGCAACCATATTGAGCAGGTCTCAAAACCTCCTTCCAATCCATAACTTAAACATCCCTTAGCATATCTATTAAAGACACGTAAGGCTTTTTGTCTAAAGCCAGCTCCTTCACCATTAGCCTTACAAATCTTTTTGGTTTTAGCACGCCTTTTTCGCATATAATGGCTTTCACAAGCTCCGCTTCGGTTACATCGAAGGCAGGATTTCTTATTCTTAAGTTTCGCAAGCGCTTTTCCCAAATTTCGTTAGCAGGTCTTTCTTCGATAGGTTCTTCTTTTCCATAACAGGTTGCTGGATCAAAACAGTGGCTGCTTGAAGCGACATAATGCGGTACATTAGCTTTTTTAGCCGCAAGCGATATTAAGGATGTGCCAATCTTGTTTACTATTGCTCCGCTTGCGAGTATTGCATCACAGCCAGTGAGAAACGCATCTGCTTTACCTATAAACATCCTTGCAGCGGAATCAACAATCATCGTGCAAGCGATGCCCGCCTTTGTAAGATTCCTTGCTGTAATTCTACCTTGGTATCGCGGCCTTGTTTCTGTACAAATAACTTCTTGCAAATAACCTTTCTCATGCATACTCTTCAATATTGCTTCAACTGTGTGCGAGTGGCAGTGAGTAAAAATAGTGCTGCAATCCTTAAGTGCTTCGCTTCCAATTTCGGCAATTGTTTGCAAGGCCTTTTCTCTATTTTTTTCATATTCAATACAAGCTTTTATTATCTCCTTTTTTAATTCCTCTAGCGCTAGCTCTTTTTGTGCCGCTCGCAATATGATGCGCAAAGCGGTCCTTGTCTCTGGCTCTGTGGGTCTTGCGTTAGCGAGCAGTAGCATATTTTTCTTAAGCTCCTTTCGCAACTCTTCAGCACTCTTTGCCCTGCTCTTTTCCACGCTTATGCGCAAAGCATTTACGACAGCTTTCCTCACTTTGCTTGAACCCTGAATCTCAAGCCTTCGTATTTTTTCAGCGGTTTCCTTTACTATATTCTTGTTTGCACGCATAAGCATCGCAAATAATTAAACATTGAAGGGTTATTAAACTTATAGTTAAAATAACACCTATCTAAAATTTAGAAGCCATTTCCACAGAGGAACAAATTATTGTTGTTGCCTTTCTTTTTATTTTAGCTATTTTGAGCTCTCTTGGCACCATCGATGGCCATCTTTTTTCCTGAAAACTTGTTATATAATCCTTTATAAGGTCTGTTTCCATATTGTATTCTTTAGGAATACAATTTATAGACTTTTTGTATGGCAATTTCAGAAATGTCTGAAAAGCCAAAAGTTTACACACCTAACCAGCAGTAAATTTGAAGCTAGCAGTTTTGCCAAATAGAAATCTATATAAACCTTTATTGAATTACCATGTAAATATGGGTTTCAAAACAGAATTTAATTGGGCGTTAAAACTAAAACCGGAAAATGGACTGGATGAAAAAATTCTAAAAGTGGGTGAAATTTACGAATTTTCAAAAGAGGAATGCAGAATATACCCTGTAAATATCCCCATAGATCTGATCAATCAAAACTGGGAGCCTATTGCAAAAATAATAATTGTAGAATTTAAAAATAGCGGTGGCAGAACTTCTGGAAAATACAAAGTATTGAAAATTTATGAGGGTGAAGAAAAGAGGATTTTAACCAATTATTGGAGAGAAACTGTCCAAATAATTAAAGGTAAGAAAATCTCAGATTTTTCTAATGTAAAAGTGTCTTAACCAGGGGTGCTGAGCATACTCTACCTAACGTTTTCTGGAAGTATTCTTTAGGTAATTTAAACAGGCCCCGAGAAAACCTTTTTAAACCTTTTGTGAAATGAATTTTTTAAAATTCATAAAAAACTGAAATTTGGGAAAGGAGGTAGGGCTATGCTTGATTGGCTTAAGAGTTTGTGGGAAAGAATAAGGTCCTGGTTTAAGTTTTAAAACTTAAGATTGGTGAAAGGATGAAAAGTATAGAAAAAGCCAGGCAGGAGTTTATGGCAATGATGGGCAGGATCGGCAAGCAGTGGGGTCTAGGTGAACCTATTGGCAGGATATGGGGCTTGCTTCTGTTCGAGGGTTCGCCTTTATCTCAGAAAGAAATCGCTAAAAAATGCAACTACAGTTTAAGTTTGGTAAGTCCAAGCTTAGCGTTTTTGGAGAAGATGGGTTTGATAAGCGTTGTTGGTAGGAGGGGCAAGGAACGTCTCTATAGAGCAACCTCCTCATTTCTTGAAGCGTTTGAGAAAATTCTGAACAACTTTGTGCAGTCAAGTGTTGAGCCGGTGATAGAACTACTTTCCAGAACAAAAGAGGCTGGCAGCGAACGCACTAAGAAGAGGTTGGAGGAGATAATAAACGAATATAAAAAGGCGGTTATTCTATCAAACTTTTTCTTATGGCTTATTAAAACAAAAAAAGCCCTCTCTGTGAGGCAGCTCGTTAAGATTTTAAAAACGCATAATGTTTATGCCCAAACAAAAAAGGGCTCTTATCAAACACCCATTGTTGCTTAGTCTAGTATGTCAAAATGGGTGAAGGCATGCGCGCCCATTTGAACAAACTTAAGGATTTTGCAACACTTGCAAGGCCTGGCGCATGGCCTGTGACCCTTTTCACACTTTCTGCTGGTGCAACGTTTGCTTTTTTCATGCAAGGTAACTTTTCGCATGCTACCATTCTGCAATTTGTTATTCTTTGTATAAGCTTCACGTTCATTGCTTCCGGCCTTTACGTTTTGAATGATATAAATGATGCTGAGCTTGATAGAAAAAACCCTTTTAAAAATAACAGACCTATAGCATCGGGCAGAATAGGTAAAAAAGAAGCCCTTCTATTATGCTTATTCTTGGTTTCAATAGGGCTATTTTTAGCGCTTCAGATATCATATTTACATCTTATTTTCGGGTTTATATTAATAGCTCTGCAGATAGTTTACTCTACGCCGCCAGTAAGGTTGAAAGAAAGTAAATTCGACTTCTTGTTTTGCGGTCCATTGAATCACATGATTAGGTTTAGCGCTGCTTGGGCTTTGTTCAAGCCTCTTGTGGAAATACCCCGAATCTTAATGCTGGCTTTATTTTTTCTCTATACTGCAGCATACATCAACTACAAACTGCTTGATAATGAATTTTTGCCAGAGCAGTCAATAGCAAAAAAACCTTATATTTTCAAAGTTTTGAACATTAGTGCTGTTATAGGACTCTTTCTGTTTTCTGTGTCCTGCCTCATTGGCGAGATCCCCAGTTTTTTAATAATTTGCCCTATGTTTTTAGGTTTTCTCTGTGTTCTGCATATAATAGCGCCGAAACAGATAAAGATAAAAACGATGCGAAAGATTACATATTTTTATACGCCACACATTCTGATGCTTGCTATTATGGCTTTGTGGTTATCGGCTTGGTATTTTAAGGGGATGATATAGTGCTTGATAAACTCTCGCTTTTCATGCATCTTGTAGATAATCCCCTTGCAAAGAAGTCGCTTCAGAGCTTAGCTGCCTACTGCGAAAAGTGCGGGAAAAGCAGGTTGGAGGTTGCGTTAGAGCTCTTCATTGGTGTGAGAGAAGATGCATGTCTTAAGTGTAAGCTTGCAGAGAAGATAATTTCACCTGTTATGCAAAGAGGAGCAAAAGCCTTCAATGTAACCATTGATGAAATGAAAGAAAGGTTTAAGGATGCTTACTGGCGGAAGGGCCTTGCAAGCGTTATAAAAGGGCTCGCTTACTTTGGCGTAAGAAAACCTTTTGTGCCAGGCGCTCCTTTTCTTGTGGTTTGGGATGTGACATATGCATGTAATCTCAGGTGTAAGCACTGCTATGCAACGGCTGGCAAGCCCTTGCAAGATGAATTAACAACTGAAGAAGCTTTAGATGCGATAGATAAACTCAATAAACTCGGTGTAACGATAATAGCATTTTCTGGTGGTGAGCCCTTGGTAAGAAAGGATATCTTCAAGCTTACAAGCTATGCTGCAAGCAAAGGGATCTATGTTGCAATTGCAACCAACGGAACGCTAATAACAAAAGAGATGGCAAAGAAGATGAAAGAGAATGGCGTTAGTTATGTGCAAATAAGCCTTGATGGCACAAAGAAAACGCACGAAAATTTTAGGGGGATAAAAGGTTGCTATGATAAAGCTGTAGAAGGAATAAAAAACTGTGTTAGGGAATCTCTATTTGTAAATGTCTCAACGACCGTAACCAAGTATAACTACGGGGATGTTCCGGCCGTTATTGACCTCTGTGAGAAACTAGGTGTTAATTGGTTTATGCACTACAATTTTGTTCCAACTGGAAGGGGGAAAGAAATAGTTAAGGCAGACATTACGCCAGAGCAGAGGGAAGAACTGCTCAAAATGCTGTATGAAAAGAATAAAACTTCAAACATTAGCTTGCTTTCCACGGCTCCGCAGTTTGCAAGAGTAGCATTACAATGCGATGCTGAATTTGTTCCTACGCATTTCTGTAATGTTGCTACTGGCGAAAGGTTGAGGAAGCTTGCGGAATTTATTGGCGGCTGCGGTGCTGGAAGGTTTTATATGAGTATGCGTGCTAATGGCGATATTCAGCCATGCGTTTTCTTTCCACTAAAGGTTGGGAACATAAAGAAAGATAATTTGCAAGACCTCTGGCTCCACAACAAGGTTTTCGAAGAGCTCAGAAATAAGGATATATTGGAAGGTTGCGGCAGCTGCAAATATCGCTATTATTGCGGAGGCTGCAGGGCAAGAGCTTATAACTACTTCGGTAACTACCTAAAGCCAGATCCCGGTTGCATAAATAACAAAGAATACTGGCAAGCCATAGTGAGCTCAACCTCCTTAAAGCAGAAAGAAGCCTGATAGAGAATTGTCAAGTTATCGAGGTTAAAAACCCTAAAATAACTTAATCTAAAATAAAAATTCCTGCCAACAATTTTTGAAATGGAACACAAAATCGAAACTTTTATAAACAACGAAATTCCTTAAAAAATCATGTGAATCGGTGATATTAGTGGAGCTAACAAACATTGGATGGCGAAATTTTTTGCTGCTAGGTGCGTTAGTTGTTGTTATTTTTTTCATCATATTTTTTTCATTTCAACATACGCCTATAAAATCTGAAAAGACATCTTTTTTGGATTCCTATGCCCTGCTTGCTTCATCTTGGCATAGCATAGGAATAAAAAAAGATAGATTGCATGAAGCATTCTATGATTTGAATAGTTTGCCTTCTCAGAAGTTAGATAGGTTGAGATCAAACCTTTTAAATTATAAAAATTTTAATGATGAGCGTATTGCCTTACTCGCTTCTGCTTACATTGATCTTGTTGATTTTGTGATCGAATTTAAAAAACAAAGTGCTATATTAAAAACCGTAAAAATTTCCCATGAAAGAAGCCCTTGCGAGACCATTGATTTTTACAAGCGCCTAAACGATTCTACCGAGCGTCTCGTTTCTTTTGCTTTAGATTATTCCGAAAAAGTTGATTCTTTTATTTTAAGATATCCAGTTGAAGCAAGGCAGATTTCATTGAAAAAATTTGAGTTCAATTTCGATAAAAATAAAGTGTCAGAGCTTTTAGCAAAACAGAAAAATGCTATAGAACATTTTGAGAAGGTGTGTAAAAAATGAAGAGATTATTGTGTTTTTTATTGTCTTTTATTATTTTATTCCCCCCTGTTTTTTCTCTGTTTCCTGCTGATGGTAAGTACTTTGAGAAATCATCTGTAGAGTACGAGGGATGGATTGTTGAGTTTAAAGAACCAGCTGTTATTGAAGAAGTTAAAAGTATTGAACTAACTGCCGATGCATTAAAACATAATAGGCACACCAGCAATACATTGGAAAGGATTCTTCTAGATGCTATAGCTGACTCTGCTAAAGAGTTTAGGGGATTTATAGGTGCTGCGCACAGACATGCTCTTTCCTTAAATAAAGAGAAATTAATTCAAAAAATCTGCAATAAAATTAATGCAAGCAATTGTGATTCTATTGTTTTGAATAGGTTTTCTCTCGTTTTTAACGGCGTAGCTATGAGGTTATCCGACAGCGAGGCTAAAATTGTTGCTAGTATGCCAGAGGTAAAATCCGTTACTCCGAACTATGTATTGGATTTCGCTCTCGATGAAACAATACAAATCATTAATTTAGCACCTTCTGCCCCTAAAAACATTGTGCAGAGGAACGTTTCTTTTACTGGAAAGGGGGTGAAGATAGGAATAATCGACAGCGGTATTGATCTAACACATCCTGCTTTTGGACAGTGCAACAAAGAAAAATTCTTTAAGGGACTTTGCAAAAAGATTACAATAGGCGTCGATAACTGTTGGCCTGAAAAGGCATTAAAGGGAAACGATCCAAATTGCCCTAAAAGTGCAGCAATAGTGGACTTTATAGGAATGGATTCTGATCCCTCAGACTTAGCTACTCAACTTTTTCCCTGTTTGGAGAAAGTAAGCCATGGGACACATGTTGCAAGTATTGCTGCAGGTAAACCAGATCCGAATAACAACGGAATACAAGAAAAAGATGAGCTTTGGGGCATTGCTCCAGATGCTGAAATAGTTCCTTTAAGGGCCATAAATGTTTTTTTTGAGCGTCCTACTCCTTATAGGGGGCTCACATCTTCTGTTATTAAAGCTTTAGAAAAATCTGTTGATCCTACAGGAAGATGCCATAGCATCTATCATGAATGTTCATTTTCTGACCATCTAGATGTTGTAAATATAAGTCTTCATTTTTCTCGGAAGCTTGTTCTAGAGTCAGTAACATCCGCAGTTAATAATACTGTTAAAGCCGGCGTAGTTGTGGTTGTTTCTGCAGGGAATTTAGGGTTCTATGGGGCTTATACGATACCTTCTCCCGGGAACGCAGCTATGGCAATAACCGTAGGCGCTGTCAACAAAGAGAAAATGTTGGCTGATTTTTCTTCAAAAGGCATAGTTGAATGGGAGCATGGGGCCTTAATGAAACCTGATGTTGTTGCTCCGGGTGTTGCGGTTTGTGCCGCCTCTACTATCACCTTAGAGGAGATTGATCAGATCCCTCTGGGTTTCGAGGAAGATAAAAAAACCATTGAAGAAAACATAGAGTTATGCCCGAACGGTCCTTATATTGCATTGTCTGGCACATCAATGGCGGCTCCAGTTGTCTCAGGAATAGCAGCGCTTATAAAAGAAAAACACCCTGATTTTTCCCCATTGGAAGTAAAGATGGTTCTAAGAAATACAGCAGACGATCTCGGTTTGCCCATCTCGGAGCAAGGTTTTGGATTAGTTAATGCAGAAAAAGCTCTGGCTGTGGAACATGCTCCACCAGTAGCGATGCTTGAACCTTTAGGAACTCCATATAACAAGGTTGGTTTAAAACCAATTACAATTAGGGGGCTGGCTTATGGAAAAGATTTTAAGAAGTACAAACTTGAGATTGGCAAAGCAAATCCTTGGAGTTTTTCACTTCAGGAGGATAAATTGATTAATTGGATAGAACTAAAAAGCTCAAGCAAACCTTCATATGATATTTTATTGGAAGAATTTAACCCGCGTGAATTCGAACCTGGCAACTATCTTTTAAAATTGACAGTATTTAATACGTATGGACAGCAAAGTGTTGACTATTTACCAATAAAGATTGAAAATGTAACTGAATCAGCACTCGGACTTAGATGTGAAAGAACAGGTTTTGAATTTAATAACAGAAGGAACTGGTCATGGCAAGATCCAAAGTCCATTGATTGCCATACCAAATTCTGTGACGGAACTCAATTGTTCTTATACTTTGTATATTCCATTGAACAAAAATTGCGAGCACTAGATTCATTAGCAGCTCCCTTAAAAGGATACTTTCTTGAAAAGTATATTAGTGAGGGAGCTCCAAAATCGGATGAGCAGATATTACTAGATTTAACGTACAGATTTCTAATTCTTCCAGATATAGAACAACAAGGTGAATTTGTATATTACATAACTGAGGTTATGGACTACACAGATCCCACGGAAGAGTATCCTTCTAAATACAGTAAAAGAATTGAAAGAGAGGGTTGCACTCTTGATCAAGATTATAAAAAATTTCTCAGAGAGCTGAAAAATAAAACTTTAGAAGGAAAGGTTCTGAGTGAGAAAGAACTGAGTAAACTTGAATCATCTATCAAAAATTGCTACGGGGATAAGTACGGGATTAAAAATATTTATATAGACTACTCTAGACCTCCCTATCATTATGGCCTATCTGATAAGGAATGTGAAGAGATTTATGAAAAAGGAATAATAACAAAGGAACCATCAGAAGCTTTCTCTAGATGGGGGGAAGATTATGATTTTGGTGATCCTAACAAAGCTCGCATAGTTAAACAAATAAAAGCCGCAATTTCAGAATATTGTATTAAAAATTATTCTACGGGAACCACAGCCCTTCATGGTGATATAATTATCCCAGAGGCACCTGTCCAAGTATATGGGGAATGGTGGATTACAGAGGATAAGCATTATATAGCACTGAACACTTTGTTAAAGTTGAGTAAGGAGCTTGCATTGGAGGTGCAGTCCACAAACTGTTTTGAAAAGGCTGGTAAGTGTGTTGTTGAAGCATTTGGAAAAGAAATAGGCGGCTCTAAAGATGACTGGAAAGCGTACTTTGAATTTTTGGAAAGACATTCTGTTTGGAGGTTTGGCATTCTTTTAGGAGGCGAATTAACCGAAAGAGAAAAAGATTTCTTAAGGAGCGTCCGCTTCCTTCATCCCACCAGAAGTGTCTATAACATGTTTCACGAGAATCCAAGATCACTATTACTAATTAGAGATGCAATTACAGAGGACTTTAAGAATGACTTTCACGAATATTATTCATCCGTATTAGAGATATACTCCTCTTTATTAGAGGAATATGGCGCGGATATTAGAAACTGGGCTTTTTCTGGTTACTCATTGGAGCGCCCGTATAAAACTGGGGCTTACGTTATAGTACCTTATTATGATTTTGATTTCAACAATTTAGCAGATATTAAGCTTCTAACCGTGCAGTTTAGGGTAGAGTTTGTAGAAGAGCTAGAAGATAGTTCAAATCCATTTCTTTTTATTCCATTTGATGGAGAAATTGGTTTAAAAAATGGAAGAGAAGGATATGGTGTGAGTATTGCTTATTCTGGCAAAGAGCCAATTTACTTCAACGATAAGGAAATAGTAAAACCATCCAAAGGACCTGATGTGGGGAATATAGCAAGGGTTGAATTTAAATATTCTGACAAAGTAGTAAAAAATCAGAAAGGAAGAATTCTAACAGTACTGGGGGATTCCAGCACTTCAAATTATCTTATAGAACTTACCCCCTCTTTGCCAGTAAAACTAACGTTCTCATGGGATGTGCCTGAAGATAAACCTATAGAGGGAACAGCCAAGTTGTATTATGGATTTTGCGCTTTGCCTAAGTGCTCTTATCTGAAGAGAGAAGATTATCCCTC
>JAPDKC010000046.1 GCA_029258755.1 archaeon
ACTGCAAGTAGAAATGAATCAACTATAAAATCTATTATGAAAGCTGTAATTGGCCAGAATGGCTCCCGAGTATAAAGAAATCCCAGAACGGGGGTTATCGGGGGAGAAAATGGTATCACTAGATCGGCACTAGCAAATGGGAAAATACATAAAAAAATGAGTAAAAAGAATAAAAGCTTCTTTTGCATATTAAGAGAAAAACTTTTCTATTTTTAAACTTTGTGCCTCCTTTTACACAAAAAAGGTGATTCATATGGCAGTGCTTAGCGATCGCGAAATAAAAAAAGCTCTTGAAGAAGGTCATATAGTAATCGAAGGGCTGAAAGAGGAAAATATAGGGCCCGCTAGCATTGATTTAACACTTGGAAATGAATTTAGGGTGTTCAAACACAGCGAAGTAACTCATGTAGATCCAAAAGAAGGGATAAAAGAAGAGCTTACAGAGCTAATAAAAGTGCCTGAGGGCAAGCCATTCATAATTCACCCTAACGAATTTGTACTAGCTACAACAAGGGAATATGTTAAAGTGCCCAGCAACCTTATGGCTCGATTAGATGGAAGGTCCTCTTTAGGTAGATTAGGTATAATAGTACATTCAACTGCCGGCAGCGTAGATCCCGGCTTTGAGGGCCGCTTAACGCTTGAAATAACGAATATAGCTCGCGTGCCGGTGCAATTATGGCCTGGTATGCGGATATGCCGCTTAACATTTGAAACGCTAACAAGCGAAAGTATGCAGCCGTATAACAAAAGAAAGGACTCAAAATATTTGGGACAAAAAGGGCCAGAAGTAAGTAAGATTCACAAAGAGCTTAAATTTTAGCATTTAAAATGGCGGGCAAGCAAATGCTGCTAAGAGAGTTGGCTGGATTCTTTTTTTTGGAAAAAGAACCCGCTTGCCCGCCAAACTAAATAAATGCTAAGAAGGATTTTAAATGCTTTCTATGGATGCTTGTTGGATGCACTGTTCATGGTTTGTTTCGCTATGCTTTTTATTTCCCTATAAATCTCCCTGAGAGTTTCTGCATAATCCGCTTGAGCATTCTCAATTAGATCCATTTTTTCCAGAAGCATTCTTGTGCGCTCTTCAGAAACAAAATCGCTGTAGTTTCTCATAAGGAAGTAGCATACCTTTTTTCCCAAGAAGGTTGGAAAGAGCATGTGCTTTCTTTCCAAGATATAGCCACGAGCGAAAAGCTTCTCAACGATAGTAGCGTATGTTGAAGGCCTTCCAATGGAGCGCTCTTTCATCAATCTCACTACATCGGCTTGTGTATAGGGATATGCCTCTGGAACGAACAAGAATCTAAGCTTTACTCTAATTTTACCCAAAGGCAGTTCCTTGCCTTTTTTTATACTTCTATAAAGCTCGTATGCTTTCCCCTTTACATCAATCACTCTTTCTTCCAAAAACCTTTTGTTGTTATAACTGATTCTGTATCTTTTCACGCGCACAGCTAATTCTTTACATTGGCTTGCGATAAATCTCCTAAATATAAGATCGTATAATGCTAGGTGCTTGGCTGATATATTCTCAACAGCAATAACCTTTTCATAGATCATTCTTTGCAACATTGTTTTGTCCCAAGGTCTTGTGGGTCTTATGCATTCATGAGCACCCTGCTTAGCAGACCATCTCCTAGCTTTAAAATCCTTGCCTAAATATTCCTCTGCTATGCGCAAACCGGCATCGCTCACATAGGTTGAATCTGTTCTATGATATGTTATAAGTCCGCTTTCAAAAAGATCTTGGGCAAGTGCCATGCATGTACTAGCATGCATTTTAAGTATGCGGTTAGCGTCCTTTAGCATCTCATCTGTTGTGTATGGCGGCAGAGGGCTTCTCTTCTCTTCACTATCACTAAGCAACTCGATACCTATTTCAAGCTCTTTATCGCTTATATTCTCAAAACTTAAACCAAGCTCTGGGCTATAAGCAAGCTTCTTCCGCCTTCTAAACTTAGCTTCCTGCTCTATAATCCATTTTAGCACAGGGGTTTGAACTCTGCCTGCGGAAAGATTTCTATTGCGAAAAGCTTGCCACAATTTTTCTGTTAAAACAAAGCCTATCCATCTATCCTCTATTCTTCGAACAATTTGTGCTTTTACACGATTTTCGTCTATTGCTCTAAGCTCATTTAAAGCTTTTCTTATCGCTTGCGGCGTTACCTCATGGAACTCTGCTCTTTTTACTTCTGCAATCCCGCTGAATAGATTAGCTAGGTCCCAAGCGATCTTTTCTCCTTCAGCATCAGGATCTGTAGCAATTATCACAAGCCCTGTTTCAGATGCTAAATTGCGCAACGCTTCTATTCTTTCCTTGGAATCATCTATTTCTGTGCTACCGCATTTTGGGCAGCTTGCATTGTGCTTTGTAAATTGATAGCCACATTGCTTGCATCGCTTAATAGTAGCATATATTGGCACAAAATGTTTAGCGGTTAAAACGCCGTGAAAGCCCCTATCAGTAACCAAATCTACTACATGACCTAAGCAAGCGGTTATGAGCAATATGTACTTCTCTGTTGCAACTTCATAAGCAATAGAGTTAGCTATCATTTTTACGCTAGGTTTTCCAAAGAACCTTGCAATAAGTTTTGCTTTTGTAGGACTTTCAACCACGAACAAAGCTGGCTTTATCAAATCCCTATACACTTTTTTCTTTTTCCGCGATGAATCGATTTTTTGGATAAGTTTATCAAAGGAAACTTCCGCCAGCGATTTAAACGAGATATTGTAATAGCTAGCTCTCTTAACAAACGCTTGCAAAACACGCTTATCTTTTTCAAAAAGGAAGGATGCTCCGTAAGTCAAGCCGGAAATTGTCAAGCGTGATGCTCTGCCAGAGCCCTGAATATAAGTTCTTATATCTGGAATCATAAGCTGGTCTGAGGAAACTATAAGATCCTCTGTCTTTTCTTTAGTACATATTCTTCTTATTATCTCTCTTAGCTCTTCTGCTTCCTTAGGATGCTTCTCAATATTGGGGATCAAATGCAAGTATCTTTTTACCTCTTCATTTTTTCGGAATGCAAGCGCAAGCACTTTTAATATCCTGGGAGTTAGCTTATCAAAGCTTATCTTAACCAAAGGAGCCCCTATGAACACCACATACCTTATCTTTTCTGGCAGATCCAAGCCGCGAATCAACAAGCCGTAATAATAAGAGGTCCCTATAAGATAGTCAAGCTCTCCTTTTTCAAATAGCTCATAGCCCTTATTTTCCTTAGAAACGACAAGCCCTATTCTAAATTCATCCTTCAGCATATGATAAAACTTTTCTGCCTCTTCAACGCTCCTAGCGTAAAGAATGCCGCCTTTCCCCATCTTTTTCAATACTTTTTTTATCTCCGCTAAATCCTCCGTGTTTAATGCTATATCTTCAATGTTCCTTATAGAGAAGAAGGAAGAACCTACATCAAAATTGAGAAGCTCCCTAAACAAAATTGTTGATCTGCCTTTTTTAGCGGTAGCTGTGGAAACCATAAGCGTGCCTTTCGCTTGACCTAACCATCTATCTTTAATCCTTCTAAATCCCAAAAGAATGAGCACCTTATCTACATTCCTAGAGTTTTTAAGTATCGCATCAACATCATCTACAAATATAAAATCGAAAATGATGCCTTTTAAGTCGGAAAAATTTTTCGTTAAGAATTGCGCTGTTGTAACCAATATATCGTAATCTTTAGCTTTTATCCTCTCTTGGAACCTTTCTTTCTCTTGCTTTCTCATCTTTCCATAGTAGAAAGCAACCGTGAGCTTGCGCTTTTCATTTATGCCCATCTCTATACCTAGAATTTTACAAAATTTTTCCAAAATTTCAACACTTTGATTTACAAGCAGGGTTGTGGGCACGATAATATAGCATCTTTGTTTTTTGAGCGCGAAAAAAAGCGCTGTAGCCAAGCCAAAAGTTGTTTTTCCGATGCCTGTTGGAGCTACAGCAGCGAAGCTTTCATGCTTAGCGATTCTCTTTATCCAAAATCGCTGCAAAGCTCTTGGTGTGCCAACAACTTTTTTGAAGAATTCTTCAAGCTCTTTTTCCTCCAATGTAGTCAGGGGTTCTGCTAAAGAAATTCCCCTCTTTTTGCAAATTCCTTCCTCTACTTCCTCATATGTCAAATCTTTTCCGCAAGCTGTGCAAAGGTTTTCATAAATCGCTGGAATCATCGCTATGCACTGCCAATTATTTCTTTTATCTGCTTAAGCACATCCGCTGGACTTTTAACTGGAAAGCTCATCTTTGCAACTATATCGCTTGCTTGCATACCTTTTATAACAATTCCTTCTAACCTCTTTGTTAGTTCTTCTTTTTCAAGCGGGAAATCTGCGCCGCGAAGCCTTAAAAGCACGTGCAACGCCCAATCAACGCCAAGAACTTCTAGTTCTTTTTCCTGTATGAATAGGCCTTTCTCCTTCTTCACTTTTTCATACGCAAGCTTTGCTAGGCCGCCGGCTTTATGTTCATCTACCTTTTCCACTTCGCCAGCCAAATACTTTTTAACTTCCTGTGCGTCCGCTTGTAGTATGTTTTTTACTGTCTGCTCGGTTATTCCAAGGAACTTGGCTATTTCCGCATGCGTTTTGAGCAATTCCTCGCGCAAAACGACAACATAAGCTGCTTCTGCAAGCGATGGAAGCCATGTCAAGTTTCTGTACTCTATAAGCTTCCTCAAGCCACCTAAAATATTTATTGATTCCTGAAAAACTCTTTCTGCAAGAAAGTCCACACTAGCGGAAACCGGTTTGTTTATAACCTCAAAACCTTCACTCATGCTGCCCACCTATAAATTCCTCAAGCGGAGCTATAATGTTGATTGTGCCAGCAGGGGTTATTTCGAAAACCCATGTGCGCGAATCATGTCCGGTAAGCCTGCAGCCATCTATTCTTATAGTTCTTATAACACTGCCCAAAGGCATATTATAGAGCTTTGATTCCCATCTGCTGGAGATAAGCACCTTATCCATCACTATGGTACCATCAACTATATGCGCTACAGCTAAGCCGCCTGCTGCTTCCGCTGACTCAGAGCCCTGCGAAGATCTTTTTTGCGAAATAAATATGCCTGTTTGTTTCCACTTCTTTAGGAAATTGAAGAAAAGCCTAACTATCTGCCTTGCCATTATCTCTTTATGCTCGTAGAGGCCGGTAATGCTATCAACAACAACATTAGTAGTGTGCTTCTCTTTTATTGCGTAAGCCATTGTATCCATTAGTGCTTTTGGATTCTCTCTGAGTTCATCGTTGGTTGATGCATCTATAACAACAATGTTCTTTTCAACCTCTGCAAAATCTATATCAAGAAAAGCCGCTTTTTCTTTCATCGAGGTATAAAGGAAGTGTGCTGGCGATTCTACTGTAACGAAAAGTGTTTTATAGCCAGCGCCTGCCTGCACCAAAGCGAATTGTTCAGCAAATATGCTCTTGCCGCTTTCAGGAACGCCGGTTATATTAATTACTGCAAGATGAGGGATTCCCCCTAAAGGAACCTTAACAAACTTATCCCCTTTTTGTTCAATCCGCCAGAACATTTCATCTAAGCGAGTGCCTGTTGGAATACCAAAAAGTTTTGGTGCCTTGCCTTTAAGCTCGCCTAACTCAAAAAATTCTTCGCTCATGTAGCAATCATAAGGAAAAAATAATTTTAAATATTGGCAGGCGCTAAGATTTCCTAACAACAACTCCGCAAGCTTTGCTCGCTTTTTTTATTTCTACAAAACCTGCTTCCCTAAGCCTTCGCAAAATCCCTTTCAAATAATTTTTTCCCTGCTTGCTTCCGGGCATGCCGGTATAATGAAACATCTTTCCGCCATGCTTAAGAACCCTAAAAAGTTCTTTGTAAAAGCTTAGTGAATAAAGTCCTGATGCTAACGCATATCTCGGCGGATCGTGAATAATAAAATTGAAACGCTCGCTTTCGAATTCTTTTATTTTTTCATAAGCGTCTGCTATTATTAGCTTTATCTTTGGGTTTGTAAAAAGCTCTTTAGAAAAAGGATTTTGCTTCGCGATTGCAATAACATTTGGATCTTTTTCTATAGTTATAACCTTTTCCACCGCATTGCTCCTTGCCGCTAAAATAGCTGTATAGCCAAGACCTGTGCATATGTCAAGCACATTGCCAAACAGCTTGCCCAAGGATTTAAGCTTGAGTTCCGTATCCTTCTTTGGATCAACATCCTTAATTCTATGCATATGGATTCCTGAGATTTGCAAAGTTGGCCATGTCTTTGTTGGCACGAGCTTGTAAAAAAGCCCTGTTTCTTCACTATAGAATTTTATTTCAGGCACTTGCATGTATTGGGGAAAAATTTAAATTCTAAAAAACATAATGTTTTTATGGAAAGTGAAAAATTTATTGGATTCTTCAGCTTCATTTTGCTACTTTCTTTATTGAGCAGTTTTGGTTATGCCAGCATGTTCAGTGAAGGATTCAATTATGGAAAAATTTTATCGAACTGTTTGGTTAGCGTGGGCGTTCCTGACTATTCCGGGCCCTCTATAAGCGACCCTCAGATTTTAGAAGCGTTCATAGAAAAATACGCATACCCTATTGTTAAGACATTTCATTTCGAACACATGTGGAAATCAGATCCCAGAGAATCCTTCAGAAAGAGCTTTAGGAAGTATTATTCAGCAGGATTTTGTCCAAGCATAAAAGTAGATTTTGGTTTCAAACCGTTTCCGTATGAAGTAGTAATACTGAGGGAAGGAAAAGAGGTTCGGGATCTATTATTTGAAAGCGATACCATTATACTAAACAAAGATGATGTGATCCTGCTCAAACCAAGAGAGCCTCCAGCAGAAGCACCAGTAAGTGACTGGCTTGTACCAGGAGGCGCCGCTGATACTCCGCCAGTTTATAGAGTTTCTCCAGAATTTCTTGAAAAATTATTTAAAACACATAAAAGCAAGTACTACTATTCCGGAATACTGAAACATGAGGCGGGTGCTGGTGAGGGTTATGGATGTACGCGCGAAACAGTGATGTTCTCTGATCGCATCGTGAGCTCTCCTGAAGAAATTTTGCCTTTTAGAACTCAAAAGAAAAAGATTGCTAGTATTCCATCAACATATGTTGCACGGAATGGCTACGAAGCGTATGTAATTCCTTTGTACTATGAAACCTATAAGGGCGGTATGGGTCTTTTCGGCAAGCAAGTATATGCTGGTGTTCAGCTTTTTGTACCCAAGATAACCCTCGAAGAATTTAAAAACATCTGTAAGATAAAAAAGGTTGACCCTTACGACAAAGGGCCAGAGATTCCTATAAGGGCTGAAATAACAGAGGAAGGCTACCTAAGAATGGATGTAAACAAGATCGTAGAATTGGGAGTTAAGAAGGGCTTTCTACCCATTCGTATAAAGATCGAATGTGATCCCTATAAAAATTACTACGCGGCAATGTACGTGGATAAGATATTTATTAAAGATTCTGAAGGAATAACAGAAATAGATGCTGACTGGTACTTAGATAACTGTACTGTGCTGATTACCCAAATACCATTCATAGAAACTCCCATATTGTATATAGCTGATCTGAAGGATTCCACGCTGGAAGCACTCTTTAAGATAGATTTTTCCTGGAGATTTGACACCAGAGACAGCGTAACGTTTTTTGTACAGTGTCGGGGATGTCCGGAAGGGTTTTTAGATAAATTAAAATTCTATTGGGATTTGGGAAATGGTGTAAAAAAAGAAGGGCCTGAAGTATTTGCTACGTATGAAGAGGGAACCTATATAGTGACATTAACAGTCAAAGATGAGTACGGTAGAGAGCGTACAATTATTAAACCTCTTACAATCAGCTTGCCATCTATTAAAATTTGGGCCGAAAATACATTCGTTGGAGAGAAAGTTCCTGTACATATAGATACTCCTTTCGTAGGCTCACATAAGTTTGTTATATCCATATACAAAGTAAATGACAAGTTGCAAAGGGAATTTGCCGTTTTAGATGGGTATGAAGTGGCATTCTCCGGGCCGGCTCATAAAAAAATTCTAGTAGGACCGCTTTATATACCTGGAAGATACATAATCGAAGCTCAGGAGTTTGTATTTGATGATGAAACGAAAACCACGGAGTACGGATTTACTGTCAAAGAGATCTAAGAAGAATTGCTTTGCTGACTAATAAAACCTGCACTTGTTTGCTTCAAGTTCTTTCAAACGCTTCCATTCGGCATCAACAAAAGCTTGAATTTCCTCTATCTGCTCTTTAGTTAAGTGCCTAAATCTTCTCTGAAGCTTTAGGTATTCTTCAACAGGTTTTGGCTCTTTTACATCCTTGGTGATTTTTAGCAAGCCGTTCTCTATTTCGTACAAAGGAAATACTCTTGTTTCAACAGCTAAGCGTGCTACTTCAACGCTTTTCGCTGAATCGATACCCCATCCAGGCACGCAAGGAGTAAAAACCTGAACATAGCAAGGGCCTTCTATTGTTAAGCCCTTTTTTATTTTTGCGTAGAGATCAGGGATATCGCTTATGCTTGCAGTTGCAACATAAGGAGCTCTGTGCGAAGCAATTATGAAAGGAAGCGGCTTTTTCCACTCAAGCTTTCCGGGAATTACTTTGCCTGCTGGGCTTGTAGTTGTATGCGCATACTTGGGCGTTGCTCCGCTACGCTGAATGCCCGTATTCATGTAAGCTCCATTGTCGTTGCACACATAGAGGAAGTTGTGCCCTCTTTCTATAGCGCCGCTCAAGGCACCAAAGCCAATATCGAATGTTGCGCCATCACCGCCAAGCACAAGTATGTTGTATTTCTTACCCAAGGTTTTTAATGCTCTTTCGATTCCGCTAGCAATAGCAGCGGTATTCTCAAACGCTCCGTGAATATAGGGCAAGCGCCACGCTGTCTGCGGATACGGCGTGCTAACAACTTCCATACAACCAGTTGCCTGCACCACAATGGTGTTTTTGCCAGCTGCTTTTGTAATATGCCTCATAGCTATTGCAGCTCCGCAACCAGCGCAGGCCCTATGGCCGCTTACAAAGAATTCTTCCTCAGGCATGCCTCTGATCATAGCAGCCAACCTCCTTCTTTGCCCTCTTTAAGAGAGAGCAGCGCTTTTCTCAAATGCTTCTGCGTTATATCTCTGCCGCCTAAGCCAGCGATAAAGTTTATTATCCTTAAATCGCTTTCGAATAATGCTGATCTTACATCGCTAAACAAGGGGCCTTCGTAACCTAAAGAAATGTGCCTATCTATCACAGCCAAACCTTGCAAATTTTCTGTTGCTTTTATTAAATCTTCTTTTGGGAAAGGTCTTAATGAGCGAAGCTTTATCAAGCCGACTTTGTGGCCTTCTTTTCTAAGCTCATCAACAACTACGCGAGCCGTGCCTACTAGCGTGCCCATGCCAAGCAACGCGTGCTCCGCATCTTCCATCTGGTAAAGCTCTATTAAACCGTTGCCATAAGACCTGCCAAATTGCTCAGCATACTCTTCGTTAACTTCCTTTATCTTTTCAACGGCATTAAGCATCGCTTCCTGCTGCATCTTTTTAAACTCCATGAAGGAATCTGGAAACGCTATTGGGCCCATGGTAATCGGCTCCTCAGGATCAAGCTTTACATATGGCTTATATTCTGGCAAGAATTCATCTACCTGCTCCTGCTCCGGAACAACGGCGCGTTCATAAACATGACTTAGAGTAAAACCGTCCAAGCAAAGCATTCCCGGAAGCAAAACGCTGTGATCTTCGCATATTTTATAGAGCTGTATTACCGTATCTACGGCTTCCTGCGTTGATTCCACCCAAAGCTGAATCCAACCTTGATCACGAGCAGAAACAGCATCGCTATGGTCGTTCCAAATATTTATTGGCGCACTCAAAGCCCTATTGGCTATTGCCATAACACTTGGCATGCGATTGCCTGAAACTATCGGCAAAATCTCATACATTAGCGCTAAGCCCTGCGAGGAAGTGGCACTAAATGTTCTCACACCAGCTGCTTGAGCACCGAGCAGAGCTGAGCAAGCGCTGTGCTCAGATTCAACATGAATCATTTCCGCTTCAAGCTCGCCGTTATTTATCATCTCTGCAAGCGCTTCTACTATGTGGGTCTGCGGTGTTATCGGATACATAGGGATTACTTTTGGCTTGCACAGCTTAACACCCAAAGCTATTGCCCTGCTTGCCTCAACAACAATCTCTGGCATAAAACCACCTATTTCTTTTCCAGCTCCATCCTTATTGCTTTTACAGGACATTCATTGGCGCAGATGCCGCAACCTTTACAATAATCATAGTCGATAACAAAGTTTCCTTTATCATCCTTTTTTATCGCTCCTTCCGGGCAGTACATCCAACATGTGCCGCATTTGACACATTTGCTTTGATCGAGCACCGGGCGCATAGCACGCCAACCGCCTGTCTTGTTTTTCAACGTTGACCCTGGCTCCTTAATCACAGCACCAGTACTAAACTTCAGCTTGTTATCGCTTTTTGCCATTCACTCACCTTTAAACATCTTATAAAGTTTTTCAGCTGCTTTCTTGTTTAGCTCACCCATCTCTTTTTTATGAGCGAACTCTTGCTCTATTGCTTTGAATATGCTTTCAAGCGTTACTTCATTTGTGATAGCCGCAAATGCACCTAGAGAGGCAACATTCACGAATGGCTTGCCGATTATTTCCATAGCAACAGAGGTCATATCTATTGTCTCTATTTTTGCCTTTGTACCAAGCTTGAACTCGCTCGCTGGCTTGTTCGAATTGATTATAATGATTCCGTCTTCCTTAACGCCTCGGGCAACATCTACGCTGCTTAACAAAGTAGGGTCCAAAACAATAACATAATCCGGCTCATAAACATGCTCCCTTACATGTATCGGCTCATCGGATATGCGAACAAATGCTTCAACCGGAGCACCGCGCCTCTCAACACCAAAGCTGGGAAAAGCCTGGCAGTACTTCCCGTCATGAAAAGCAGCTATCGCCAACAGCTGGCTTGCGGTCACAGCTCCTTGACCGCCTCTGCCATGGATTCGCACTTGCTTAAGCCCTTTTTTGGTTGGTTTTGTTTTCGCTATATCCAAACGCTTATCCCCGGGAACAAGAATTTCGCTTGGAGCCATACTCCACAGTAAAGGCACAAATAATTTAAATATTTGCATTTTGCCCCACAAACTCTTCGTTAATCGGCTAATTTTAGACATGGGAAAAACTTTAACTCATTTGAAATAGTTGATTTAACCAAACTTATATTTTTTTATAAGTTTGGTTGATTTAATATAGGTATGCTGCCGCTTGCAAAGAGGTTGAAAAGGAAGGCACAGCTGGAAATAGCAGTGCTGCAAGACATAGTGGTGGAGATAGTGTACAAAATAGATTTGAATGCGATACTGCATGGCGGCACAGCTATTTGGCGTTGCTATGCCGGCACAAGATTTTCGGAGGATTTAGATTTCTATCTCACGCTGCACAAAGGATTCAAGGAAAGGTTCTCTGATGAATGCAAAAAATACGGGCTTGAAATGAAAAAATTCAAGAAAAGCACCAATGTTGTTTTTGCAAAGGTTGAGCTTTCCGGCACAGTGGTTTCGCTTGAGGGAAACTTTTCTGTTCGAAAGAAAGGCGTACTTGCAAGCTATGAGCGTGTTGATGGGAGCAGAATGCCCATCTATACCCTAAAGCCAGAAGAGCTTGTGAAAGAAAAAATGCAAGCGTATCTTTCTAGGAAATTTATAAGGGACTTTTACGATGTTTATTTTCTCGTAACCTCCGGCGCGGCAGATTCTTCTTTGCTAAAAAATGAGCTTAAGGAATTTCTGCGTAAGATGCCAGAACCCAAAGATGAGCAGGTTCTGAAAACGCTTATATACAGCGGAGCCGTTCCAAGCTTTAAAAGCATGAAAGATGCCTTGTGGAGGTTTTCTAAGTGAGACATATCAAAGAATTCCGCGATCATTTTTCGAAGCAGCCAGTATTCTCTATAAACGAGGCAAAAATATTTTTAAGAAAAAAAGGAATAACGCCTAGCTATTTGCATCAGCTAATACACTACCTGCTCAAGAAGCAGGAACTAAGGCGCATTTCAAGAGGGGTTTATACGTTTCATGATGATGTTAGCGTTGTTGGGTTTGCATTCAAGCCGTTCTACTATGGGCTGGAAGATGCGCTTTCTATTCACGGCTTATGGGAACAAGAAAGCAATCCCGTTGTGATCACTATAAGGAAGGTTCGCACAGGTGTGAGAAGCTTTAATGGCAGGAATTATATTGTGAGGCATATTGCCAAACAAATGTTTTTTGGCTATGAGCTTGTTAGATATTCAGAATTTTGGTTGCCTGTAGCCACGGTGGAGAAAACACTGATAGATTTTTTATACTTTAGAATCTCTCTGAGCAATGAACTTTTGCAAGCGTTTGGAGAAAGGGTCGATAGAGAAAGGTTGAAAGAGCTTGTTTTGAAAATACCAGAAAAGCACAAAAACCGTATTGCAGCAAAAATCAGCAGTATTTTAGGCGATTTCTAAAATTTTTGAGATTTGCCCCCGCTTTATTTTTATTTTGAAATATTATTTTGGCTTTTTTCTCAATTTAAATCTTATTTCTTTCTTTTTCTAATTTTCATATCCCCCTGCAAAAATATGCTTAAAAGGGTTATGACATATGGTATATTCAGAAATTTAAGTTTTTCCTGCGAAAAACCCTCAAAAAGGCTCTGTTCCAAAACCAGATCCGAGGAATAGGGTACTGTGATTTATATCTATTGTGAAATTAGTAAGTTTCCATTTTCCCGTTCCAAAACCAGATCCGAGGAATAGGGTACTGTGATAGTGATAAAAATACTAGAGAAATATTTTGGAAAGATTTTGGATGTTCCAAAACCAGATCCGAGGAATAGGGTACTGTGATTCAATTTCTTCTAAATCTATTGTTTTTTGCTCCAAAAACCAATATTTTGGTTCAAAAAATAGGTTCGATGAATAGGGTGGTTTTGCTTATATGTGATAAATTAGAGCTGATGTGTTTAAGCTTTAAATTGAATTAAGATAAAAATTTACATGTTGCGTGTTGTGAAAAAATTGGAAGGTTTGCATATGAGCAAAAAAGAGATTTTGGAATGCTATAAAGAGGTTTGGTATTGGCATAAGAAGGGATGTCAGAACTGCAAAAAAACGCATGTGAAAGAAGTAAAATACTACGACTACGAAAATCCTTGTGAAGATTTTGTTCCTATAGATGCATAAAAAAGAATTAGCAAGAGTAGCTGCTATTCCTCAAGTACTTCTTTAAGCACAAGCTCTGGATCTGCAACGGCTTTCTTTAGGTTTGCAATTATTGTATCAAGCAAAGGATCGAATTCTGTTGGAGCGCGCTTCCTTTTGTACGGATTCGCCCAGGAAAGCACTTGCTGGTAAAGGAAAGGATGCCATTTATCCATTTCCTTGAGCTTTTGCACTATCTCGCGCATTAATGCGTTTGCCTCTACTACCTTGTCCGCTCTTTTCTCCCTAATCTTAATAGCTTCGCTTATCTTTTCATCTAAGAAGAAGTCGCATTTTTTAAGAATTGATTCAAAAGAGCTTCCGTAAAGCCGCTCGCTCTTTTCGTAAGCAATACCTAAGGTAACGTAGTGAGCAAACTCAATAGCATCAGCAAGTTCAGCATGCGATTCTTGCATATCCGGCTTATTCTCGAGATACTGCCTGTATAGAGCCAAAGCAACATAGGATTTTTCCCTTATGTTAAGTTCCTTCTCTATATTGAAGTTCATCATAAGGTCTGCCAATTTTTCAGGAACAACAATTACAGGCACCTTGCTTATATTAAGCTCTTTAGCAGCCAAAAATCTGTGCTGCCCATCAATTATCATATACCCATCGCTTGCAGGAACAACAATAAGCGGAACAATAAAGCCTACGCGCTCGATAGACCTTATTAAATGCTTCACATGATAATTGCTCGGCTTTCTCTGATGTGCAACAACACTTAGCTTATCTATAGGCACTATTCTCAGCTCTAAATCAAAGTTGCGATAAGGATCCTTAAATGAAAAGCTTTCCCTGTTTTTATTTTCTTGCTTTGTCATTATATTTAATTTTTTAGGTCAAAATTTTTTATTTTTTATATGCCAAATTTTTATTTCATGGAAGAAAAAGCCGCATACATTCGGGTATATGGCATTGTGCAAGGCGTGTTCTTCAGGGCTTTTACTCGCGACTGGGCAACAAAGCTCGGTTTGAGAGGCTATGTGCGAAACATGCCAGATGGAAGCGTAGAAATAGTTGCTGAAGGAAGCAAAGAAAGCATAGAGGAGCTTATTAAGAGGGTGAAAATTGGGCCGCCCGCAGCAGTAGTTGAAAGAGTTACGGTAGAATGGCGCGAACCAAGCAACGCATACAATAGCTTCAGAATTGAATACTAATGAGGCTTTACTATAAGCGGTATGCTATCTTCGAAGGTTTTGTTGTTTATTACCACTTTTATATTTATTAAATAGCTTCCTTCAGCGATCGTTGATTTTGGCACAACTAAGAAGTAAAGCTTTCTGTACTGTCCTTTTTCTATAACTGCAAGCTTCTTTTCATCTCTTAAACCAGGGCCTATAAAAATTGCCTCTTTGTTTGCGGCTTCCACTAAGACACTAACATCACTAGCGTCACTTTCAGTTATATTAGTAATCTTAACCTCGAGCAAAGTATAGGGCTTTACCTGCAGGTCTAACGGATTATCAAGCAGCTTAGCTTCGATAAGTTTCGCTTTGAAAAACATGCTTGCAAAAAATATTAGGGCAAGCAGGAAAAAAACTAAAAGCAAGGAAAGCGCTATCGTTCTGGCTTTTTTAGATTCAAAAACAAACGCAAAGCTCTTATAGCTCTTATCGTATATGCTCATATAATCACGGCTGTACAAATAATTTTGGATTGTCCCCCTTTAAAAATCCTGCCTTTACACCAGCATCAAGCCAAGCATGCGCATATGAAAACGATGCCAAAGCGGTTATATTGTCACCTTTTTCAGCATAATATTTTGCATCACTGAAATAGTCGCGGGCCATCTGAATAAACTGCTTTGCTCTCTCATAATCCTTTGTTCCTTTTTCTGCTGCAATTTGCACCTCTTGCAATGCTTGCTCCGTAAGCTTTTCGTATTTTTGTACGCGGAACTTAAGCTCCTCCAATAAACTCATAGCTCAGCACCGTAAAGCGTTTTTAGAGCTTCTTTCTCCTTTTCGTTCAGTTTTGCACAGATTATAAGGGATGCTGGCTTGCAAAACTCCTTTTTCGTAAGCTCTTCTGCTTTGCCGCAAGCGATTTTCTGCTTTTCGCTAGCCAAGCTACTTATAACAATTATTAAAGCATTTTTAATTATTTTCGCGTTGCGCTTAGCTTCTATTTCGAGAAGCCTTCGTAAAGCATCTTTTACGCTTATCGGCTTTCCATTCTTTATATCCAGCAAGCAAAGCGTGTGCAGATTGTTCTCATAATTGCGAACAATTTTATCATAAAAAGATTCTGGCGCATAGTTTGGCTCCGGCATAACTACGCTTACTATCTCGCCGAAACGATAGTTGCTTAGGCCTGTAATGCCCAGATAATTTGTGATCGAAATGCCCGGGATAAACCTATATGGAACATTCAGTTTGGCCGCTTCTATGAGAAGCTGTATGTGCGTGGTTGCAAACAAAGCATTGCCTATAACAAGCAACGCTATGTTTTTTTCCTTTGCTTCTTTGAGCTTTTCAATAAAATGCTCTTCTATCTCCGCTCTTTGCAAAGGAACAATCTTTTTGCCAGCGAGCTTTTCAAGCTGCGCTAAGCTACCTTCGGAAAAGCAGCTTGTGTAAGAATCAAAATAAAGCTCGAAGCATTTTTGCACAGCGCTCAATGCTTCTAAGGTTATCTGCTCGGGCTTTAAGCCAACACCTATTAGGTAGAACATTTCAATCAATAAGATTTTAGGGAGATTTATTTAAAAGTTGAATTTTTCTACAATCAAAAACCCTCTATATCGACAAACTATCTGCTGTTGTACAGGAAGGACAGGATAACAGAGTGCAAGGGTTTTCTGAAAGTGCATATAGCTGTGGATGTCAGGAGCAAACAGATAGTTGCCCTTGAGGTAACAAGAGAGAACGTAGCTGATAACAGAATGTTTGCTCCATTGCTCATACAGAGCATAGAAAATACCAACAGGGACATTGACAAGGTGTTTGCAGACATGGGCTATGACAGCTACATAAACTTTGAAATATGTGAAGAGGCTGGTATAGAGCCTGTGATCATGGTGAGAAGGAACTCTGCTATGCAACCGCCACCTGATAGCTTTCGTAACCGCAGGAGAAAGGTTTACAGAGCTAGGTATAAGTATGCGAGGGAACAGCTTCGGAACATAGAGAAATGGAAGAAGGAAAAGGGCTATGGGCTCAGGTGGATTGCTGAGAGCGTGTTCTCTGCACTGAAGAGGTGTTATGGGAAGCATGTTATGGCAAGGAAGTTTGAAAATATGCAACATGAGCTGTTATTCAAGGTTTTTTTATATAATCAGCTACTGTGATCTATGCTCTGCTTCTAACATATTGGGGATACTGTTAAAAAAGGAATAATTATGCAACACAGCATTAAAGTCTCCCCGCGCCTTTCCTTTGGAGCATTGCTGCGTAGTTTTCGAGTTCGCTCTGCAAACTTTCAAATTCATTCAAAAACAGCACGAGCTCGCGAAGCCAGTCCTCTGCAATAGTGAAGCAATCATTCACCCTAATAAGGATTCCTCTAAGCTCAAGCTCCATAAGTGCGCTTTCAATCTGCCGCTGTGTGACATTTGGCACATACTTTATGGCCTTTACATAAGCCTCATAGGAATTGAGAGCCTGCTCTCTTGCAAGAATGAATAGCAATTCCCTATAAGGAGGATTATTGGTATAGTGCAAATAATCCAAACGGCTCATATCTGAAAAATAAAGAACAACCTATATTTAAATGTGATGTTTATGTTCGTTTTATCTGGGTTCAATAGATGCCTCTTCCTTTTTCTTATTCCTGAAATAGTTTTTCTTTCTTTGGGCAATCAGAGAACTACGTTTCTCCGATACCTTTTCCTTTGTTTTTTTTTTTCTAAAGAAAGTGGAGAGTGGGGCCGCCGGGATTTGAACCCGGGTTGCCAGCATTCTGGATTCAACCCCAAGCTGGAGTGATAGACCAGGCTACACTACGGCCCCACAATTACCCAATAAAATAATATAAGAAAGAAATATAAACCATTTAACACTATTTATTGAGAGGGAACAATATGGAAGAAGCCTCCCCAGAATTATACAAGACCATGCAGAAGATTCTCCATGATTTTAAAAAAGGAAATGCTATGGAGCTAAGGCTCACCGCAAATGAGTTAATAAAGAAGGCTGTTAAGAACAATAGCAAAATAATGGCTGAGCAGAGCATAGCTGCCTATGTATTGCATAAGATACTTACAAAGGAGCACATAATAAAATCAAAGGCATGGCCGAGGAATAGAGCTAAGATTGTAGAAAATTTAGAGAAGATGGTTCTTTGCCTCAGAAGAGGTCAGCAGAAAGAATTCACAAAAATGCTGGCAAGGCTCCACAGCAAACTTGAACGCATAGACAGTTACTTCGGCAGGTTTGTTCAAAGCCTGCTCGATAAAGCTCGTGTGAAATATGCGAGCGATGCATACTTTATGGGCACTTCGTTAGGCCAAGCTGCAGAACTTCTCGGAGCGGATAAAAAAACACTGCTTGCATACATCGGTGCAACAAGGCTTTACGATAAAGAAGCGATACGCAAGGG
>JAPDKC010000066.1 GCA_029258755.1 archaeon
AGCAAATTTGGAAGATGTTTATAGTAGAACTTGGACATTAGGAAGAGAATATAGCGAGAGCGTTAGTTTAAGTGATTTGGCCACAAAATCAGCAGGAAAGAATTTAAGCGAAGACATAGCTTTAAGCGATAGTTATAGCAAGATTTGGAGCATAGCGAGAAGTTTTGCAGAAAGTATGAGTTTAGCAGATGAGATAAGCAAAGGATTAGGCAAAACTATAACGGAAAGCATAATGTTAGATGATGGCGATATTAAACAAATAGCAAAAACAATAACTGAAAGTATTGGATTGAACGATGTTTATAGTAGAAGTTGGAATTTAAGCAGAACATACAGCGAAACCATTAGTTTGAGCGATTTAATAAGCAAGAATCCGGGGAAGATATTTGGCGAAAGTATGAATTTGGCAGATAACATAGAAACAGCAATGCTCTTTTATAGGACATTAACAGAAAGCATAGGTTTGGCAGATGAAGTGAATAAGCAAGCAGGAAAGAATATTACGGAAAGCATATCATTAAGCGATAGTTTGACAAAACAAACAGTTAGAGGATTTTTAGAAAGCATTAGTTTAGCAGACACTTTTAACAGAGTGGCGAATTTCATTAGGACATTCAACGAAGATGTTTATTTAGATGATGGAGATATACGGCAAATCAACAAGAATTTAAACGAAACAATAGGGTTAAACGATAATTATAACAGAGCATGGAACATTGTTAGAACCTATGAAGAAAACGCAACATTAAGCGATAGTGTAACAAAGGGAATAACAAAAAGCGCTTTTGAGGAAAGCATTACAATAGAAGACACGGCCCTAAAGCAAATAAGAAAGCTATTAACCGAAACTTACTCTTTGAATGATGAAGCAGATCTTCTTTTGCACTATTTATTGGCACAATTAGATGCTTATTTGAAGCAATATAGCTTAACGGCCTATTTGAAAAAAACAAGCTTTGAGGTGACGGTATGACAGAACTTATTAAAGGCGATAAATTATTTGATTTGGAATTCACAGTTAAAGATGCTGATGGGAATGCAGTAGATTTAACAAATGCAACAGTAAAATTTAAGATGCGCAAGTATGGAGCAACAACGCTAAAGGTTAATGGCACTTGCACAATAACCGATGCAACAAACGGCAAATGCAAATATACGGTGCAAGATGGCGATTTGGACACAGTAGGCACGTACCAAGCAGAGCTGGAAATAACTTATAGCGATGGCAAGATCATAACGGCCACTTTAGAAGACATAAAAGTAATATCCGATTTGCCATGATAGCCTATAAACTACACATTTAAAAATTTATACAGGCCAGAGTTCAGTATGGGTATTTTGGAAACAATCGTTAGTTTGATTTCACTCGAAACACTTGCTTCTGTAGCTTGGGCTTACTTATTCACAGATTTTGTTATAGAAAAGATTTTGAAAAAGGTAAGAGGCCCTGGAAGGCCAACAAGACGGTTTAATTTTATAATTTTAATAATTTCATTGTTTATTGCCCAAAAGTTTAGTGAATGGATAGAAAGCATTATAGCAAATGTTCCGGTATGGATTTATGCGATATTGTTGATATTGGCTTTTTTCGCTGCAAAAGACAGGGGCTTAATTTAAAGGTCTTTCGAAGACACCACAGCTACTTTTTTATTTCAGTCAAAAGTTATTTGGCATTATATGGCAGTAAATTTAACAATTGTATGGAAAAAAATCGAGGAGTTAAAGCCAGCAGAATATAATCCGAGAAAATTTAGCGATAAAGAGCTAAAGAAACTTAAAAAGTCTATTTCAGCGTTTGGCTTTGTTGAACCAATTGTAATAAACTCCTTCCCCGGGAGAGAAAACGTTGTTATTGGCGGGCATATGCGGCTACAGGCAGCTAAAGAGCTTAACATAACTAAAGTCCCAGTAGTGGAAGTAAGTCTTTCACCTGATAAAGAGCGAGCTTTAAATTTAGCATTAAACAAAATAAAAGGCGAGTGGGATGAGAAAAAGCTAATTGAAGCTTTATTAGAGCTCGAAAAAGAGAATGAGGATATCTTGCCTTTGACGGGATTTGAAGAGAAAGAAATAGAGTATTTACTTGAATTACAACAATTGGAAAAAGAAACTATTTATGCGAGCGCTCCAGAAGATCGGTTGCCAGATAATAAAAACCAGTTAGGGATAGAGCCTGGTGATATCGTCGAAATAGATGGAAAACACAGGATTATTTGCGGAGATAGCACAGATCCTGGGGTTTGGAGAGCACTATTAGGGGAAACAAAAATAGATTTGATCGTTACTTCACCACCATATAACTTAGATATAAAATATGGCAAATATCGAGATAACAAAGAATACAAAGAGTACATAGCGATGATTGAGAAGGTGTTCAGAAATGCTAAAGATTTCTTAAACAAGGGTCGCTATGTGTGCGTTAATATTGGCCGGGATTGGGGCCCTATTAATATGCCAGCGAAATATAACCAGTTACTGGAAGAAATAGGATATGTTTTTTTCAGGGACATTTACTGGATTAAGCCATTAGGCAGCGCAAGAGGAACCATAACAACAAAAAACCCATTTCCGCGGTATTATGTGCCAAAAGTACAAACTGAGATAGTTCAAATTTATTCTTTTGAAGAAAAACCTTCTTTTTTCAACAATTTAATTGTTTATAAGATCGGGGAAGAGCCACACAGAGAAAAGAAAGAAAGAATTCCAGATTTGCTTTTGAGCAAATATATAGGAAATGCTTGGTTTATGGCACCGGAAACGGCGCTGGATGGGCGCCCGAAAGAGCCGTTTCCGGTGCAGCTGCCGTTTAATTGCATAAGATTTTTTACTTTTAAAGAAGAGGTCGTTTTAGATCCTTTTTTAGGAAGCGGAACAACAATTATTGCAGCTGACCAGTTAGGCCGAAAAGGTTACGGAATCGAGCTTGATCCTAATTACGTAAACTTAACAGTAACCCGATTTAAAGAGTACAAGCCAGATGCAAAGATAAAGGTGATTAAACATGCAAATACGGAGGGGTGATTTATTTATTTTGGGCCGACATAGGCTTTTGTGCGGCGATGGATTAAGCTTAATAAATATCCAGCAAGTTTTAGATGGGAAAAAAGCAGATATGATTTTTACAGACCCGCCATATGGGATAAATTATATCCCTGAAGAACACCCCATAGGCGGCAGAGCAAGAAGCAAAAAGAAATTAGGCGGTATAAAAGGAGATAAAAAAGACTTTGATTTTAGCAAATTTTTAAAACTATTAGAAACCGGAATATGCAAAGGGGCAATCTATATTTGTGGCAGTACAAATAACTATGTGCCTATCTGGGAATGGAGTTTAAAGGTTTTTAAAAGAGAGCCAGTGGTTATAGTTTGGGTAAAAAACAATTATAGCATAGGTAGAAGAGATTATCATAGGCAACACGAATTTATTTTTTATAACTATTTCAAAGAAAAAAAATTTAGAGGGCCTAAGAACCAGAGCGATGTTTGGTTTGTTAAAAGAAGAAACCCATCGGATTATTTACATCCAACACAAAAGCCGCTTTTTTTAGCAAAAAAAGCTATAGAAAATAGTAGTGATCCGGGAGATGTTGTTTTAGATATGTTTGGCGGATCAGGAACAACTTTAATTGCAGCGGAGTTAACGGATAGAGCTTGTTGCATGATTGAGATTGATCCAAAATATGTGAGAAAAATTATAAAGAGATGGGAAACGTTAACTGGCAAAAAAGCCAAAAAAGTGAGCTAAATGGTTAAAAGGAGTAAAATAGAAATAGAAAAACTTAAAACAAAAATGTTGCGATTGCTTAGTTCTGGCCTTACATACAGCGATATTGAAAAAATTATGAAGGAACAAGATAATTTGCCGCCAAGAACGTTTGCGAGATATTGGAAAACCTTAATGAAGCAAGAGGAAGAGAAGCTGTTTAAGCAGAAAAAAGATTTATTGGTGGGGTTTATTAAGCGGCACGAAAAACGGTTAAGGGATGCGCAGGTGAATTTTGCGCAAACTAACAATTTAAAGTGGTGGTATGCATGCCATAATGCTGAAATAGATTTTATGAAGTTGATGGCAACGATTGGGGCCTTGGATGTTAAGCCTGAAGAACTTAAAGTAACGCTTGAAACGAGGTTTTTAGATGCGCTCGAGGAAGTTAGACGTGAGCAAAGAGAGGCTAAAAGAAATAATACGTAATCCAGCGGCATTTTTTAGATTTATAACAGGCTTCGAGCCAACAGATTATCAGAGAGAGATTTTAAAAGACACGAGCCAATATATAACCGTAAGAGCAAGTAGGCAAAGCGGAAAAACCGAAGTTATGGCGGTAAAGATATTGTGGAATTGCCTATTAAATGATAGGTTTCAAGCGCTTATAATTTCGCCAACACAAAGGCAAAGCAGCATTGTTTTTAACAAAATAGATATGTATTTGTTGAGAAACGATTTTTTGAATGCTTTATGTAAATACCATTCGAAAAGCTATGTGCAGTTTGATAATGCAAGCGAAATATATAACTTGCCTGGGAGTAATCCAGAAACAGTAAGAGGATATTCGCCGAACATGATTGTAGTGGATGAAGCGGCCTATGTTAAAGATGAGGTTTATACTGCGATAGAGCCAAGTTTGGCAACAACCAACGGAACGCTGATTTTGATAAGTAGCCCATTTGGAAAGCAGGGTAGATTTTATGAGAGCCATACACGGTTGGACTATTTTTCAAGGTATCATATTCCTTATACAAAATGCCCTTTTATAAACAAAGAGTACGTGGAAAGAGAAAGGCAAAGCAAAACAGAGCTTGAATTTCAGCAAGAATATTTAGCGGAATTTGTTGAGGAAGCGGACACTTTCTTTTCTTTATCTTTAATTAAAAATTGCATAGCAAGCATTGAAAAAGAAGAAAGAGCAAGAGAGGGCTTTGATTATTATTTGGGCGTTGATCAGGCAAGGCACGGAACAGATGAAACGGTTTATATTGTGGCTCGGTATAGAGAAAATGCGCCAATAGAAGTGGTTTATTGGGAAGCAACAAAAAAGAAGCCTTTAACAGATGTAATGGGCAGAGTGCAAGAGCTGCATAAGCGCTTTAATTTTGTTAAAATTTATTTGGATGCTACGGGTCTTGGGGCTGGCAGTTGCGATTATTTAAAAGAGCAAGGCCTGCCTATTGAGCCAATAGAGTTTACGATAAAAAGCAAGAAAGAGCTTTATGATAATTTGAAGCTTTTAATGGAAAAAAATATGCTGAAGATTCCGGATCACCAAAAGCTGTTGTGGCAATTGGCAGAAATGCAGTATGAATATACAAGCAATGGGCAGATGAAAATTCACCATCCAGATAAGGCCAACGCACACGATGATTGGCCAGATGCTTTAGCTTTAAGCGTTTATTTTATGGCTAAAGGCAAGGGCTTTGAATATTTAGATAGGCTTGGGGAACTATTTGATAATATTTAAAGTTAAGCCTAACAGTGATGGTTAGGTTTTGTTTAAAAACTCCAAGCTTGAAACACAGATAATTTTTAATTTGGGTCAAAACGCAAAGATAAATAGAGCTTGCCTTCATGCTTATGAAGATACCTTTTCTTAATTTAGAAATTGTAAAATCTGATTCTTTGAAAAGGATAAATAAGAGACTGGACGAGCTCGAAGGAACAGCAGCTATAAGGCCTGTTTTAGAGTGGCAGTTGCATCAAGAAGGTGCAATAATTCCTAATTGGGCAACAAACCTAACAATACAGGATATGTATAATTTGGCAAGAATAAGCAGTGTTTATAGGCAAGTTATTTCGAGTTTGCAATGGGAAATTTTTAGAAGAGGGGCAGAATTTAGGCCTAAATTTGTGCGTAAATGCAGCAATGAAGAATGCGGAAAGGAATTTGATTATGAGGCCGAAATTTGTGATGAATGCGGAGCGCCAACCAGAAAGCCTGACTATTCGCAAATAAAAGATTTGGAAAAGCGTTTTAAGCAAATTAACGAAAACAAACAAAGCTTAATAGATGTGTGCAAGCAGTGCGAGATAGATTTGGATATAGTGGATAATGCCTATTTTATAATTGCTAAAGAGTATGCTTTTAATGAAAACGGCGAAATAATAGGCGGAAAGATAAAAGAAATCTTGCGTGGGGATCCTGCGGTAATGCGTATTTTGGCAGATCGTTATGGGCGACTTGGCAGAGATGAGAGCGGCAGAAAGCTTTATGTTTGTCCGGTACATAGAGAAAGGGTTTCGAGAACGCCTGGGTATTGCAGCTGTGGCAAAAGACTTTATCAAGCTTTTTATGTGGCTAAAAATCAAGCAGGGAAGAACATTTATTATCTTGAAGATGAAGTTATACATGTTTCGAAATTTTCGCCAAGCTTGACTTATGGCTACCCGCCTTTGCTTACGCTCTATCAGAAGATCATGATAGAGCTTAATATGGATTGGTACGTGATGAAAAGCTATGATAAGGGCCGAAGCCCTAATGGATGGCTATTTGTTAAGACTCAGAACGTGGATTCTTTGCGTAAGATGATAGAATTTGTGCTTGAGAAAACAAAAAAGAACCCGCATACAATTATACCGATTGGCGTAGATTCGCAGGCTGGCGGATCATTTGCAGAATTTATAGATTTGATGAAGCCTTTAAGCGAGATGCAGGCCATAGAGTTTAGAAATGTAATAAAGCGTGAAATAGGCGCATTGTTTGGCGTAATGCCTTTATTCCAAGCGGATATAAGCACAAGCGGCGGGCTTAATAATGAAGGCCTGCAGATAACAGTAACGAATAGAGCGATAGAAACAGGCCAAGCAATTTATAACGAAAAAGTATTTCCGGAGATTTTAAGGCAGTTTGGCGTTACTGATTTTGAATATGTGTTGCTTCCAAGCGAGGAGCAAGACGAAATGGCAGAATTGCAGAGAGAAGCCCAGAAGATACAAAATGCAAGAATGATGCTTGATATGGGCTTTGATGTGGAGTTAGATGAGTATGGTGAATTTAAGTTTAGCGGAGAAGCTAAAAAGCCAAGCGAAGCGCAAGCACCAGAACTTTTTATAGATGAGAAGACACAACGCTTTGATGGTGAGCCAAGAAGTGTTAGGTTGAGCGTTAAAAAAGGTAATTTGCCTAAAGTAACAAAAGAAACATTAAGGCAGGCAAGCGAAGCCGAAAAAAAATTGGAAAAGGAATTAAAAGAAATAATAAGAAAGCTTGATTTTAAGCGTAGGCCTTCAGAGGAGCAAATTAAGAAGGTTATAGCGAAATTAACCGAAAAGTTTAAAGAAAAAGCAAAGAATGTAACGAAAAAAGAGCTGGAAAGGGCTTATAAAAAAACAATTGAGGAAGTGGAGAAAGAAATAAACATGGATTTAGGGTTTGGTGACCTGGATAAAAATGCAGTAGAGCTTTTGGCTAATTCAAAGGTATTAACAGAGGCCTATGATGGAATGAGCAAAGCGTTGTCAGAGAAATTAAACAGCATAATAGCTGAAGCTTATAGAACAGGCGAATTGGATATAAACAAAATTGTTAGCAGAATGAAGCAAGCGGCAAGCGAGGAAGAGTATAAGTTGAGAAGAATAGCCAGAACGGAAACTACAAAGGTTAGTAATTTAGCAAGATATAACAGTTATGTGAAAGCGGATCCTGAAGGGAAAGCACTTTATAAGTGGATAGGGCCTGATGATAGCAGAACGACGCCGATTTGTAAAGAAATTAAAGAAAAAACAAAACATGGCGTTACGCTGCAAGAGCTTAAGCGCATAATTTATGAAACAGCGAAAAAATATAACCCTGATTTTGAGCCTGGCGAATTTTTGCCACATATTAATTGCAGGCATACGTTTGTTAGAGTGATGTAGAAAGTAACGATATATTTATTAATTAGCTAAACAGCAGTTTTTGTATGGAGAAGCCCAGCAACAAAAATATAAAAACCGCATTTGAAAAAACCATAGATAAAGTGCGTAAAAAGTGCCAAGAAATAAGAGCCAAGAAACTTAATAAACATGATCCAACAACCAGAATCAAAAAAGTTATATTGGATGGAATATATAAAAAGTATCCGGAACTTGCAGCAAATAGCACAGATCCTCATTATTTAGATCGTATAAGAACATATTACGAGTTAGAGCATATGAAATCGCAAGCAATCCGTGATTGGGTAATGATAGGCCTAATAATAACAAATCTAATTTTAACAGCGGTTAACATTTATTTGGCTTTTTTTGTGAGCTGTAAAATTTAAATTTCGGTCAAAACGCTAATTTTGTTAAAGAGCAAGCCCAACCACCATAATCACAATTCGCCATGCAAGAAGCAGGTTTTTTCCTGCCTGCTTTCCTGCTTCTTGCATGTTTTTATATTTATTGTGGGTAAGGAAGATGAACGAGGAAAGAATAAAAGAAATAATACTTAAAGAGGCCGACGCTTACTTAGATGAAATAGCCGATTTTATCTTTACGGAAAGCCAAGAAAATATAGTTAAGAAAGGCGCTATTGACGAGGGAACATTGCTTAAATCAGGCAACATTAACCGCAAGTTTCTTGAGAAAGAAATTGTTTATTCAGCGCCTTATGCTGCTTTTGTGGAATTTGGCACCGAGCCACATATGCCTCCGGTAGAGCCTTTAGAGCAATGGGCAAAACGCAAGTTAGGCCAAGAAGGAATAGGTTGGGCAATTGCTAAAAAAATCGCAAAGGAAGGCACAGAACCCAAGCCTTTTTTAAGGCCTGCAATAGATGCGGCAAAGGCTAAATATGGTGGTATAAGATGAAGATGCAGAAATTGGCAAACGAAAGGATATTTGATTTTGTTATAACCCAACCAACAGTGGTGGATAAAGAAGGGGAAGTGGTACCTGAAAGCGAGATAGAAGAGGCATTGGATAGGTGGCTAATTAATGGCGCACCAATAACAATGGAACACAGCAACAAAGTGGTAGGCAGAGGGATTAGATGGTGGAAAGGCGAATATAAAGGAAAGCCTGCCTACATAGGCAGAGCAAGGATATTTAAAGATAGTAAAGTTGCCGATATGGCATGGGAAGCGATAAAGCAAGGAAAGTATAAAGCAGTTTCAATAGGTGGGGTTTCATTTAAGCCTGAAGACCTAAAAAACGGAGTAAGAGAATTAAGAGATTTAGAAATTTTAGAAGTGGCGTTATGTGAAGAAGGCATGCATCCAAATGCTGATATTTTGGATTATAACGAGGTTGCAAAGGCGGATGAAGCGCATTTTTTCATTAAAGCTGACATAAAGAAAGATGGTTTGGGAGAAAACGGGGTTCCAAGAAGAGGAAGGCCAAAAACAGAAGAAGAGCGAAGGGAAACACATAGAGAATTGTATGGAAATGAAGAACTGCCAGAAAGAGGCTCAGGAATTGAAAAGAAAGTAGTGAAAAGAGGCAATAAATGGTGTGTTATCCATTGCCATGGGCCAGATGCTGGCAAACCGATTAAGTGTTTTGATACGAAAGAAGAAGCGGAAGCGATGCATAGGGCCATTATGGCAAATAAAAGTGCTGAAGGTGAGGAAATTATGGATGCTCAAGAATATTACGAAAAAATGTTTACGAAGGATGACCGCCCTCCTAAAGAGTGGTGGGACAGGTGCATAGCAAGAGCCAGCAAGTGGGCTACCGATCCAGCGAAAGTTTGCGGCGCTTTGTGGTTCGATCCTGGCAGGTGGCCTCACGGTGCTGGGCCTGCTATGCGAGAAAGTTATGGAAAAAATGTTGAAGGAGGAATGGCTATGAAAAAGGATGTAAAAAAGCAAGAAGAGGCTCCTGAAGAGGAGCCCAAACCAACTGAAGAAGAAAAACCAGAAACCACAGCAAGCCTCGAGGAAAGAGTAGCAGCTCTTGAGTCAGCGGTTAATGCGATAGAAGAGAAGGTAAACGAACTAATTGCAGCGAAAGAGCAAGTGGTAGAAGAAGCAAAAAAAGAGGTTTCGCCTGACAGCACAGAGGATAAGCAAGAAGTTGGCGAAGCGGCAAAACCAGAGGAAGATAAAGGCGAAGGCAAGAAGCTTGATGAAGTAGCAAAGCAGATCAAAGAAGAGATTATGCAAGAGATCAAGAAAAGCTTTGATTTCAAAGCAAGCACGCCGAGGCCTTTAGCAGAGAACAAAGAGACAGAGATAGACGCATACGAAATACTAAAGTCAGGTAAGCCCTTCGATCTTGGCCTTATACACGAACTTGAGGCCAAGAGAGAAGAGGAAGAAATAAGGAAAATACTTGGCAAGTAGGTGATGCAAAATGAGGGGATATATTCGAACAATAGAAGATTTAGAAAGGTTATATTACTCAGCCGAGGGTGCAAGGTATATAGCAAAGGCGGACGCTCCGGTGCTTTCAACAACTACAGGTGTTTATAAGCCAATCTATGGCGCTCAGGTATGGAGGCAACTTAACCAAGCGGATAACGCCTTTGGCTTATTGCCTAAAGTGCCTTGGATCCGCTCAGGTTGGAGAGTAATAACAGCGAGGGCAAGTAGTTCAGTAACGGGCGGGGTAGCTGAAAACGGCGCTATTCCAGACAGCATAAAGCCATCATTCCAAGAGGTTAGCACAAAGCCAAAGACAGTAGCGCACGTGTTTAACGTTAGCGAAGTGCAGCAGTTTTTAGCTAAAGAGTCTAACGATGACGCCATAGGTGACCTTGAGTTTATGCGAGGATATATGGCAATAGAACACAAAGAGCAGATAGACAGAATGCTTTTGACTGATGTTGATACGCTTGCTGGAAATAACTTCGAAAGTATTGACAGGGTAGTAAGCAGTTACAGTGAAGTGAGTGATGCAACAATAGGGCTGGATGCTGGCGATGCAGATATTTATAGTATAGATAGAGATACAGCGGCAAGCTGGGCAGACGCTTATGTGAACCACAACAGCGGCACAGATAGAGCATTAACAGATGAGCTGATAAGAACACTTTTGCAGAACGTTTATACTAATGGCGGACACCCAACCCTTTTCCTAACAGGGTACGATACTTATTCAGCAATACAGGGGCTTTATAACGATCAGGCAAGATATAACCAGCCAATGGCACAGTTCAAGGTTAAGGTAGGTGTAAACGGCGTTGAAACAGCGGAAGGAACACAGGTTGGTATAAATGTAGCAACCTTGTATGGTATTCCAATATTCACAGATCCACACGTGCCAAAGGACACTATAAGCAGGCTATACCTGCTTGATACCAGCAACCCAGAGAACTTTGATATTCCAAGGTTGTGCTTCAAGGTTGCGAAGCCAACACAGTATTTCGAGGCAGGTATGAGCTCAGGCGATCCGTTCGGCATCAACAAGCTTGCAGACGAAGGAATGTACAGAACCATGGGCGAACTTATCTGTACATTCTTCGCTGCTCAAGGAAAAATCAGGGATCTCATGTAAAGAGGGTTTTCCCTCTCTTTTATTTTTTTCAAGCAGATGCAAAGTAACAATTAAAGGAGGAATGAAAAATGACGGATATCGTGAAAAAGTTAGGTTATGCTGTAAAGAAAGACACGGTTATTGTGGAGAAGAGCATAACAGGCACGGGTTCTTTTACTGCTACTGATCATGGCTTAAGTTCGGTAGATCATGCAGTGGTGTGCGTTAAGAATTCGGGTTCTGCAATACCGACACATACGGCCTCGATTACAAGCATTTCAGGGACCACAATCAACGTGGTTGTGACAGAACACCAAGCCTCTGCTAATGCTGTAGCAACCGCAGCAAAAACAGTTGTGGCTTATATTGTAGGAACAAAGTGAGGTGTTTAGGGTGAAGATAAAGCTTCCGGAAGGATGTAGCGTTAATTCAAACGTTTATATTGCACCAAGCGGCAGAGCTTATACGTTGTTTAAGCACATTTACACAGAGATTCCAGATAACTTAAAAGAAGACTGTGAATTTTTCAAAAAGAAATTTCCAGAGCAATTTAAAACCGAAGCCAAAGCAACAACTAAAAAAGCAGCTAAAAAATCGAAAAAAAGCAAGAAATAAGTGGATTAGATGGCTACGTACTGCACTCCTGAACAGGTAGCGGAGCTTCTACAATGCGATTATTTTAGTGATTCGACTAAACCAACAAGGCAAACAGTAGAAAGCATAATAGAGCGCAAAGAAGATTATATAAATTCAGTAACGGGCCATTCATGGAAAGAGGTTACAGTTAGCAATGAAATGCACAATATTGATGTAAACTATATAGCGACGTTGGGCATTCCGATATATTTGCAACATAGAAAAATTAAGCAATTTGATAGTTCGAAAGGGGATAAGTTAGAAGTATGGGACGGCTCAAGATATGTGGATTATTTAACAGAAAAAACAGAGGGCCGCAACAATGATTTTAGCGTAAATTATGAAGAAGGCATAATTTATTTGCGAACTTTTTATGGCGCACCACGCAAAGATGCTGTGAGAGTAACGTATAGGTATGGCGAAGATTCTGTGCCTGGAGATATTGCAGATGCATGCGCAAAGCTAACAGCTATTGATTTGATAGCGTTAGATGATCGCAGCGTTTTATTGCCAGAAACAGGGGGCAGTAATGTTAGCTATTTAAACAAAATAGAGCAATGGAAGCAAGACGTTAAAGAGATTCTACAGCGTTACAAAGAGTTTAGAATTCCAAGCAAGTAATTTCATGGTTTTATTTTTTATAACTATGAGTATTTACAACTACACTGGCATTCATTGGTAGTTACATCAAATTCAAAAGTGTCCATCTTTGCACCCATATCTAAGCACTCTGTTAGGCACTTTATTCCACATTCTTTTTCAGTGGAAACATTATCGATTAAGAACTTGCCTGGAATTGCTGTATAATAGGTTGATAACACTAAATAAGTTAGAAATCCTGCAACAGTAGCACCAATAAAAAACCCTAAAATAAGCCCACGCATTAATTTTGCATCCAAAATATCACCCATCAACAGTTTTTCTTATTTTATTTCCAACAAGTTAAGCTTAAATAAATATCTAAAATTGGTAGGCAGTAATTTTAAATTTCGGTCAAAATACAAAAAGATTTACAAAAGCAGGCAGGGACAGCAGTAAGTGAGTGAGAATGGCCACAGACGCTTTGCAGATAATTGTGGATCTGTTAAAGGATAATTGGAACAAAGCAAATACTGATTCTATAAAGCCGACTATCGATAAGGTTTTTAACAAAAAACGTGTTGGCGGCTTTGGTGAAAAAACAATTATTTTGGTTTATTCGCCGTCTGCTTCAGAAGAAAGGCCTATAAGCTTGGGCTATGGTTATGTGGATTCTGTAGATCATGTTTCGATAGATATTCGCTCGAGTGTATCTTATGCTCATGTGCTTAATTGTGTTGAGGAAGTAAGGCGTATTATCCACGCTAATAGAAAGACGCACAGCACATTTGATTTGATAGTTTTAAACCGTATAAATGATTTAAGCGATGGAACACGCAAATTGTGGCGATTTGTAATTGATATTGATTTGATTAGTTTAGGCAAAAATATAGCTACATAGGAGGGATTATGGTGAAGATAATGCATGTGAAAGGTGGAATTTTCCTGCCGAAATATAATGTGCATTTTCCAAAAGGACAAGCCGTAGAAGTGGATGAAAAGTTAGCTGAAAGGCTATTGCGAAACCCTGACTTTAAGAAAGTTGAAGAAAAAACTGAAAGGAGGAATAAGAAATGACGGAGAATTATTCAGGGCTTAAAAACGCATACATTTTGATTGGAAAGGAAACTACATACGGCACGGCTGTTGCTTGCACAAAAGATGTAGGCATAGTAACTGATATGAATTGGGGCGGCACAAACGAAATAGTAACCAGCAGAGGCATGAGCAGCAGAGGTTTAACACAGATACAGATAGGGAATTGGCGCTTTAGAGGCGATATTACTTGTGAGTTTCAGAATGGACGCTTGCTTGAATATGCATTGGGATCAGTAACGCATAGCGGAACGGCGGATCCTTATACGCATACGTTTAGCGAAGCTGATGATTTGCCAAGCTTCACAGCAGAGGTAGGCCTTGACGGCACAACCGACGATGTAGAAACATATGCAGGGTGTAAGATAAACAGTTTAACGCTTGCCTTAGATTTGGGCGGCAAGTTAACAATGCGAGCCGAAGTATTGGCAAAAACAGTAAGCACGAGCACAACAGCAAGCGCAGCGATTGTAGATGATTTGCCAACATACACATGGGCGCATGCAACGTTTAAAACAGGCGCAAGCGGAGCCGAAACAGCGGTAGCGCAATGCAGGGCTTTTGAATGGACTATAACAAACAATTTAAGCCCTATTGATAAGTTTGGCAGTTATTTGCCAGAAGGCTATTTGGAAGAAAACAGAGATTATAGCGTAAGAGTAACGCTCGCTTTTACAGATGCTAATGAAAGAAGCCGATTTTTAGCAGGCACAACAGGAGCCACAACGCCAGCAGAAACAGACTTCGAAGGTTTTAGTGCAGTATTGGAAGTGGCAAGAAGCGCAAGCAGAAAAATAACTATTACGATGAGCGATTGCCATTACACGGACTATGGCAGGCCTATAAGTGTCGGTGGGCTGATATTGCAAGACTTTACGCTTGTGCCACGTAGTTGCACGATAGTTACGTTGGATGATATAGACTCAACCACATGGTAAATGTAAACTTTTAGGAGGCTGGAAAAGTGAGTAAGTTAGTAATTGAAATAGACGGAGAAAAGAAAGAGATAACTTTAAAGCCCATAAAGCACAAAGAGCGCAAAGAGTGGCTTAAGAAAATAAACGAAATAACCCAAATGAAAGATGATGCAAAAGCATACGATCAATTAACAGCGTTTAGAGAAGAGTTTGTAAAGCGGCACATAGTGGAAGACATAGACTTAGACGAGCTACCAGCGAAAGAAGTTGATAAAATATTTCAAGCGATAGAGGGTGAGATGGATTTTCACATGGGACTACGCCGCTTGATACAATTGAATACTGTGCTTTCAAAGGTACAGCAATCAACCCAATTACAAGGCAATTCGACATAGAGATAGCTGACTGGCTGCTAAAAGAAACATTTAGCAGGCGTTATGGTTGGAAGCCAAAAGAGATTGATGAAATGGAAGCAAAAGAAGTTGAGATATATGCAAGAATAATTAGCGGCCTTGAAAAACGCAAAGAATATGAGTTAAATAAAATAAAGGCGAGAGCAAATGGTAGAGTTTGAATTAATAGCAAAAATAAGGGCAGACTATAGCAAGCTTATGCAAGACTTGCGAAATATGCCTAAACAGATCAAAGAAGGAATGAAGGCACAGATAGATTTAGGGGCAGATACGAAAGTAGGGAAAGATTTAGTGAAGGCCAATAAAGCCTTATTAGGTGGGTTGAAAAAGGTTGCTGTTGGTGTTGCGGCCTTAGGCGGAGCACTTGCTTTGTATGCAAAAGCTTCGCCGAGATTGGCAGCTGCGTTAGGCAGGCTTGAAAAAACAATATTATTATTTTTCCGGCCATTTGGGGATTTTATTTCAAAGTTTGTTAATCAGATTTCAAAGTGGTTAAGAGATATACAAAAAGGTAGGAAAGAAGCAGTTAGAGAGCTTGGGCCAGCAAAAACAACGGCGGCAGAAATAGGTGGGGCGGCTGCGGTCGGAGTTGCAGGTGCAGTAGCGGGTGCGAAAGCTGGCGGAGCGCTTGGCGCAAGAGTAGGGCTTATCGGCGGGCCGAAAGGCGCTTTAGCGGGAGCTGTTGCAGGTGGATTGATAGGAGCAGGGGTAGGTTTCTTTTTAGGGCCTCAGGCCTTAAGAGGCGTGGAAGAATTTGTAAATAATGCAACAAAAATGCTTGGCGATTTTGTAGCAAAAGTTAGGCAGATGCTGGCACCTATTTTGGATCCTATGCTTGCAGCATTTGAAAAAGCAGTAGGGTTTATCAATAGCGTGTTTATTAACCCAATTGCTAACGCTTTTAGCGGCTTTCTCAAGTTTGTTGGCGGAATTTGGAATAGCATTGCTAAAGAATTGAGCGAATTAGCAGATGTTATTTTCGGAATATGGAATGATATTGTGGGCGGAATTACAGGCTTTTTAACGAAAGCATTTAATTTCTTCATGAATGAATTTGTTGCCCCTATTGCAAGCGGAGCAGCAGATTTAGCAAGCGCAATTTTAGAAAAGTTTAATGAATGGATAGAAGGTGTGAAAGAATTTATTAGGCCTTTTGTTGAATGGCTTTCGAACACATGGGAAACAATAGTAAAAGAAATAAAGAAGATCATAAAGCCGATTGTGAAATGGATGAAAGACAACGTTATAGGTCCGCTTATTGGTGCATGGCAAAATTTAGCAGAAACAGTTAAGGGAATTTGGGAAGGGATCAAAAAAACTATTGAAGGTGTATATAACGCCGTTAAGCCGATGATTGAGTTTATTAAAGGAGGAGTAAGCGCTGCAGGTAAAGCCGTGGGTGGCGCCTTACACGGAGCAGCAAAATTTATAAGAGGTAAAAAACAGGTCGGCGGATTTGTGCCAGAAACAGGCTTTTATTATTTGCATAGAGGCGAATATGTGCAAAGAGCAGGCGAGGCCACTAAAGTGATAACCGTAAATCCAACGATCAACATTAACGTTGAAAAAATAGAGTCAGAGCCTGATTGGAACAGAATATATGAAGAGATAAACAGAAGGATGGTTGAAGAATTGAGGCGATTAAAGTGAATTCATTCAGCTGTAAATTCGGCGTTTCCCTGGTCGGTTTTAATTGTTATAGGGAAAATTTCATAAGTTCGTGGCGTATAGCCTTGAAACTTACATTGATTAATTTTAAATCGCAGCTTTTGTCTTGCTGGAATAGTTTTATTAACGTCGCAGATAAACTTTCCACCAAGCACGATTTGAACATTAGTATAGTCAAAAAAGTCGTCGTTGGAAACTTCTATGCGGCGGGTAAACAGGTCATTGAGAAGAAAGACCTTTGCGTTAATTTTGCCATTAGGGTTGCCGACGTATTCCAAAGAGTTAGGGCATTTAGAACAATCAAAAGGTTCTGGAGTAGGGCAGGTAGGGCATGTTGGGCAAGTAGGACATGCTTCGCATTCGGGACATTCATAGCCCGAAATGAGCGTGCCGAATATGACCAAGAGAACCAGAAAAATAAGCAAAAGCAATACAAAGCACCCAACAAGCATAGGGCCTTTCCACAGAACTTCAAGCTTAGGCTTCATATTATTCAGCCTTTCGCAAAACATTTAAAAAACGAGGTGTTTAGGTGGCAGGCACGGTAATAATAAAAGACGGAACAACAACAAAGTACACTTTTGATATAGTTAAGAGGGTTCAGCACCTTTTTGAGCGTTCTTTAAATATTTGGCCAGCAGATGGGGAAAGTTTGCCGCCTGTAGATGATAACAAAACGGTAAAGCATGTGATAATTGTTGATTTTGAATTAACAAACGATGCAAGTGGCACGATTTGGCAAAAAAAAGCAAGTGTAGAAGCGCTTAAGCAACAGGCCACGAATGCAAACGGATATTACACGCTAATAGAAGAGGATGACACAGAGCAAACAACAGGCTATCCTGTTGTTATTCAAAAGATATTGCTCACAAGAGAGCAAAGCACAAAAAACAAACTAACAGGCACGTTAGTGTGCTTGGAAACAGATGATGTATATCTTATATAAGGGGTAAAAAATGGCCTATATAGTTTAGATCAATTCAGTAGAAGATTCAAAACCTA
>JAPDKC010000064.1 GCA_029258755.1 archaeon
TATTGGGCAAATGGCACGCATAATATAACATTCAAAATATATGCAGATGATGTAAACGGTTCTGCAGGACAGGCTGACCTAAATGTAAAGCTTTATTATAGCAGCTCAGCTGGTGCTTTTGAGAATCTCATAGGGGACTATAACCTAATAAACACAAGCTACTGTGGCAACACAAATGATTTTAATGTTTCTAACGGCGTGCAATGCACAATCCCCTGGAATATGAACATAAGCACGGATGGCAACTACTATATAGATATAGAGGCCTATACCCATAGGGAAGGAATCCCTACAGGAGATAAAAATACGGGAAGTAGCGAAAGCTTCTATGTAGACAATACTGAGCCAGCAATAACTGTTTCTTATCCTTCAGGCATTACCTGCGGCTCTGTTACTGCTGTGGAAACGACATCAAGAAGAATTACTTTTGATCTGAATGATCTTGGTGCAGGTGTTGATATAAACAATGTTTCAGTTTCCGTTGAGCTTTTGAATATAGGCGCGCGGCAAAGCAGCTTTAATACTTCTCTTTGCAATGCCTTTGATAAAAATTATTCCTGCACTTATGATGAAAACGGAATGTACAAAACAGGTGTTTATAAGATCACAATAACCGCTAAGGACATACTTGGCAACTCAGCTAGCTGTGTTTTCGACCTCGATTTTAATGATGTTGTTGCGCCGGCACAAGTAACTGGTGTAACAAGTGAAGCAGGTGCAGCTCAAATAACTGTTTCTTGGAATGCAAACACAGAGAGCGATCTAAACGGCTATAAGATCTATTACAGCACGCAAGGTTGTGATTTCAACAAAGAAACTGGTGTTTACGCTGGCTTTACAACACAAACAAGCTATGTTTTGAGCGATCTAAATTGGGATAAAAACTATTATATTCGCGTACTAGCTGTTGATTATAGCGGAAATGAAAGTACTTTTTCAGATTGTGAGCCAAGGAAGCCAAATCCAGCACAAGCTCCTGCAAAACCTACGCTTACCTCAAGCACGCACACCAGCGATGTTTGGAGCAACAATAATGACGTTACTGTTACTTGGAATGCTGTCGAAAACGCAACTGGCTATTCCTGCACATGGAGCAGCGATTCTAGCACTGAACCAGATACTACAATAGACTCCGATCTCAGTTGGTGTCAGAATAGACAGCTGAGCAAGCAAGATTTAAGTGATGGTATCTATTATTTAAAGGTCAAAGCTTGCACAGCAAACATATGTAGCGATACCGCAACTTTTATTGTAAAAATAGATACTGCCAAGCCGAGCATGCCAAGCAATTTGGATGCAAGCTTAGAAAGCGATGGCGATGTTAAGCTTGAATGGGACGCTAGTAGTGATACTGGAAGCGGAATAAAGGAATATCGCATATATAGAAGCACCACAAGCGGCTTTACACCAAGCAACGATAACAAAGTAGCTACTGTAACAGAAACAAGCTGGACTGATACACAAGCTGAGGCTGGGCAAACCTACTATTATAAAGTAAAAGCCGTAGACAACGCTGGAAATGAGAGCGATGCCGCAAGCGTAAGCATAGTTACACAAAGCATAAGCGTAAGCATAGAAGTGCCTAATTATGTTAAGGCTGGAAAAGTAGAGATAAGGATAAAAGCAAACGCTGTGCTAGAGGATGCTTACGTGTATATACAAAAAGCTCAAGAAAATACATGGACAAAGATCGCTGGCCCTAAAGATGATGATGACTTTACAGTAACCTATGAGTTTGCAAGTGGCGATGACGGTGTTGCAAAGGTAAAGGTTGTAGCAGATAACCTGACAAGCGAAGTAGTGGAGACCTTTGTGGTAGATACTAAAGCCCCGGAAATAACCTGGATTAATCCAGAACCTGGAGAGAAAATAAGCGGAATCTATACTCTCAAAATAGAAACAAGCGAGCCCTCAACAAAAATAGCTGAAGTTTCCTTCTATTATGATAATACTAAGATCGCTGAGGTAACGCAAGCGGCAGAAAAAAACATTTATTGGATCGCTGCTTGGGACACAAACAAGGTTAGCGAAGGTAGCTATACCTTAAAAGCTGTTGCTATTGATAAAGCAGGAAATGAAGGTTCAGCAACCATTTCGGTTGTTGTAGAAAAGCCCCAAGTCAAACCAGAGGGAAAGGAAGAAAGCGAGGAATCGATAAGCTCAGCCGATAGTCAGCTTAAAGATATATCAACACTCTTGCAAAAAATAAAGAGCTATGATGCTGAGCTTAGCAGCGCCACCATGGAGCTGTATTCGCAAGCTTCAGAGTTTTTAGATGAAGCAAAGGCCCTATATAATGCAGGCAACTATATTGAAGCAAATGAAAAAGCCAAAGCAGCACTGGAAAAGCTGGCTGAATTTACAAGCAAGGTCTCCGTAGAGGAAGTAAAATCCGTTACTTATGATATAAATGCTTCAGAAGCCCTAAAGATGCTTAAAGATAAGGGCTTTAGCGAAGAGGCAATAAATGATGCCAGCGCTCTCTTAGCTGAAAGCTCTGCAAGGAAGCAATTTAAGGTAGTCAGGATCAAAGACGGAAATGATGTAAGCTACTATGTGAAAGTTTACCTTACATTCACCAACACAACAGACCTAAACGCACTTAAGGTAATAGAATTTATCTCGAAAGAGTTTGCTGAAAATGCAAACCTTATAAGCTCAAAGCATGGCTTTGAAGTAATCGAGGAAGACCCAATAATACTATTTAGTTTAGAGGATTTGAAAGCTGGTGAAAAGATAGAGCTAGAGTATTCTCTTAAGGAACCGCTTACTCAAGCAGATTACAACGAAATGCTCAAAAAGGATGCTTTTAAGATTACTCCATTTGCAATAGTTAAACCAGAGACAGAGCTAAAGGTAACAGCACAACCTGGCTTTTCAGGCTTTTTATTTACACTTGCACTACTACTGATTATTGTTGTTGTAGTTATAGCAGCTATAACGCTGTTCCTCTATAAATTCTATCCAAAGAAGTACGAGGAAGAGAAAACCGCTCTCATGCGAGCTATAGAAAGATTAGAGCCAAAGAAAAGGTTTTCCTTGCCAAGAATAAAGCTGAGGAAGGAGCGCGAAAGAAAGACGCGTGGCAGGTGGGCTTATAAGGGAGAATGAATTTAATCCTTTTTCCCCATAAGTTTTACAATGGATAGTGTTGCAGTAGTGGGCGCAGGACCTATAGGCCTGAAAGTTGCAAGCTTGCTTGCCAAGCACGGCTGGGAAGTAAATGTTTTAGAGGAGCATTCTCAAATAGGCATTCCCGAAAATTGCTCCGGGCTGATTTCTTTATCTGGAATAAAAGAGCTAGGGATGGATGTTAAAGATGTCACAGTAAATAAGATTTACGGGGCGGAAATAGTTTCTCCTTCTGGGGAAAAGCTTGTAGTAGAAAGAAAAGAAGCGGTTGCTGTAGTTATTGATAGGGCAGCGTTTGACAGAATGCTCTACAAAGAAGCTTTGAAGAGCGGCGCCAGCATAGAATTCAATTCGAAATTCATAGATCTTCGCACGCAAAGCCTATTTTTGAAAAAAGAAAATAGGGGCGAACTAAGAAAAGTCAAGATTGTAGTGGGTGCTGACGGAGTATACTCCAAGGTTAGAGAGGTTGCAGGCATAAACATATCGAAAAAATACTTTGTGCATTCATATCAAGAAAGGGTTGAAGGAAGCTTTAATAAAAAGAAAGTTTACGTTTATTTGGGCTCGTTCGCTCGAAATTTTTTTGCATGGATTATTCCGGAAAACGATCACATAGCCAGAGCTGGCATTGCAACTTCTTTCGGAGAAAACCCAAGCAAGGCATTTGAAAGGTTCAAAGAAAAATTTGCTTTCGAGTTCGACACAATTGAAAAACAGAGTTTTGCAATACCTATAGGACCTCCTATTAAAGATCCTGTTGTGGATAAAATTTTGCTTGTGGGCGATGCTGCTTTCCATGTTAAAGCTACAACGGGTGGCGGAATAATAATGGGTTTAAGCGCTGCAGAAAAATGCGCTAAAGCAATAGAAGAGCATTTTAAGTATGGAACAGAGCTAAAAAACTATTCAAAACTTTTGAAGCCTATTATAAAGGAGCTTGTGCTTCACTGGAAGATAAGAAGATACCTTAATTCCTTAGACGATTCGCGTCTTGATAAGCTTTTAATTCGTTTAAAAAAAGCAGGCATTGAAGAATTTCTTGTAGAACACGGGGATATGGACAAGCCAAGCAGATTCTTAGGAAAGCTACTGAAAAAACCAAAGTTTTGGAGATTTCTTCCATTATTTTTAAGATTAAGTATAAAATAGCCCCGGGAGGATTCGAACCTCCGTCGCGAGGTGCCTCCCAAGCATAACACTTGGTTGCTGGAGGTGATAGGAACCGCTGGAGGTTCCTATGTCCAGAGCCTCGCATGCTTGGCCGCTACACCACGGGGCTATTGATTAAATATTAACTTCGCTCATAAAATATTTAAAATATTTCCAAAAGAAGGTGTTTCCTTGCGTCTAAAAAAAATCTTAAGTTTTTTAAGAAGACCATTTAGGAGAAAAAAGAAAATAGAAGAAAAGAAGGCAAAAAGGTTGCATAAAGAATTCACGCGTGAAGTTTTATCGGAAGTAGCGCTTAAGAGGTTTGGGCTTTCCAGAGATATTTTAGCAAGAATAGTAGCGCTTACAAAAGAAGGAAAGCTTATATACAGAAGATCTATAAGGGGTGACAAAATAAGATATTTTAGGAAGTACAGAAGATGGGTCGCCCCTAAGGGAGAAAGATTGGCTATTTGGAGCAAACCGATTCTGATAGCAAGCCCTAAAAAGCATGCTGCTGAGGAAAAGCTTATTGCTGCAAGGCATAAGGTATACAGCATAAAAGCGGGCAGAAGAGGAAAGCTTAAAATCGCTAAAAAGAATTATTTCGGCGTTAGATATAGACCTCCGACAGCGTTGCGAGAATTTGTAATATTGGTAGAAGCTCTAAGGAGAAAGGTTCCAGTTGTAGAGCCTTTGAGAGTGGATGTTAATTGGCAGAGAAATGAAGCAGCGTTATACACGCGAATGCCCCCCGGTTTTAAGGATTTGTCTACCTACAACCTAAAAGATGCTAGAACAAAGAGTTTTATAAGGGCGCTTGCGACAGAGGTAGCAAAACTCCACAACAAAGGGATTTTGCACGGCGACCTGAGAAGGCCTAATATACTTTGGAATGGAAGCCGATCAAGTCCCGAGATAAAGTTTCTTGATTTTGAAACAGGCCGTCTTTTTAAAGAAAGAGTTCCTATTAATAAAGCTATAGATGATATAATTTTGCTTACTGAATCCCTTTGCGGAAAATGGCAGGGGCTTGGTAACTTTGGTTTAAAAGAAATGGAAATGTTTGCGGATATTTATTGTAAGTTTACTGGATTTCCAAAGGAGGTAATCATGCATAACATAAAGCGTGCGATTCCAAAGCCAGAATCCTTAACAGTTGCGGATTATCTGCGGGAAAGATTGCTTAGAGGTAAAGGCATAGAGTAGCTATCTTCCGAATCTTCTTTTCCTTCTCCCAAACTCTTCTATTGCTTGCTTTAAATCCTCCTTTCCAAATTCTGGCCAAAATTTCCTACAAAAATATAGCTCGGAATAGGCAGACATATAGGTGAGAAAGCCGCTTAACCTTTGTTCACCGCTAGTTCTTATGATTAGATCCGGCTCTGGGAAATTGTTGTATAAATAACTTTTGAACGAGTTTTCGTCCAGCTCACTTAACCTTAATTTACCTTCCTTATAATCTTGGGCAATCTTTATTGCGGCATCAACAATCTCACGCTGCCCATCATAACCCAAAGCAATGTTTATGAGCTTCTTTCCAAACTGCTCCGTATAGCTTTCAATCGCCTTAATCTTTTCTTGTATCCTTCTTCCCAAAAGATCAATCCTTCCAATAAACTTTATCCTTATTTCATGATCCTTAAAGTACCGATTCTTTTTGATCCTCTCAAACTCTTTCTCAAATATCCTAAACAAAAGCTTAAGCTCATTTTTATGCCTTTGAAGGTTTTTAAGTGAAAGCGCATAAAACGTACCTGTTTTTATAGAAGGATATTCCTCAAGCCAGCGCATAGTAAGCCAAGCTTTTTTTACACCCAATCTATATGCTTGATATAAACTCAAGCCATTTAGCTTAGCGTACCTTCTATTTCCATCGGGAATAAAAGCAATAGAGGTTAGCATAGTTATCCCTAATAAAAACAATGTAGAACTATAATAACTCTATTGAAATTTCTTTAAAAAATTAGCTTTGGTACAATTCGCTAAAAGAAAATATTTAAATATGACCATTTTCATAATTATTTGGATTCTTTATGCCAAAGGAGATCGTGATTCCAAAGAAAGAAAAAGAGAAGGTTGTTCAGAGGATCAAAGAGAAAAAAGATGAACTGCAAGAGCTTCTGGAGGAATTGCAAAAAGAAATGGAGATGATAAACAAAGCACGTGCTATTGTCCGCGCTGAAAAGATGTCTTTTTTCACTCCAAGAAAAAACATGAAATTCCTTCAAGAAATCAAGGTGCCCAGGTTAAAAATCCTTAAAGATAAAAGAAAAAGCTGATTCCATGCTGATTAATAAAACCAAGGAAGAGAAAATAACAGACAAAGTAATTGTTGCCAGCGATTTCTTTGCAAAGTTTAGGGGCCTAATGTTTGAGAAAAGAAGGAATTTTAAGTATGCGCTTATAATGGACATGGGCTTTGAGAGCAGGTTATTTGCTAGCGTGCACAGTTTTTTCGTATTTTTCCCAATAACAGTTCTTTTTCTTGATAAAAATAAAAAAGTCGTGGATAAGGTTCTTTTAAAACCGTTTTCCTTAGCATACATTCCTAAAAAGAAAGCTAGGTATGTTGTAGAACTTCCAAAAGAGAAGTTTAACGCTGCCGAAACAGGCGATACGTTAAAATGGTAAAAATTAGAGGAGGAGCACAGCTCCTCCTTTGCCTAAAAAAGCCTTCTCCTTCCCAAGAAAGAAGCCGCAATCACCACCCCAACTAATAATAATAGTGTATAAACTCCTATATAAAAGCTATTGGTTGGAAAAACCAAGCGCTTTGCTTTTCTTTTTTAGCGAAATTAACTCTTTGTAAGAAAGCCTAAATTTAGGAAAATTCATTATTTTTCCGTTTTTTATAGGTATTCCTTCTTTTTTCAACAAAGAGATTTTTGCTTTTATACCTCTGCTAAAGCCTCCTAATGACCCATCGCTTTTAACAACGCGATGGCACGGCACGCTTTCAAAACAGTTCTTATTCAATGCATTTCCCACAGCCCTATATGCTTTAGGCTTACCGATAGCAGCAGCAATATCCATGTAAGTGCTTACCTTGCCTTTTGAGATACCCCTCGTTACAGAAAAAACCTTTTTTGTGAACTCATTTACGTAAAGGATATTTTCATCTATGTAATGCCACACTTCTTTTGGTAGCAACTTTTTTGGTGCAATGCCATGCTTTATCATTTTCCTTATTTCTGTGGAAGAAAGTCTTTCAACAGAACCTTTCAAAACTAACGCATTGTTCTCTTTTAACCAATAAGCATCATCATAAATTCCTCTTATCGGCACTACTACAAATCGTATTTCTTTTATTAGCTCCTCAAATCTGTACCACCTTGGCACTTCTCTTATAAGGTTGGAACCGATCACCCAAAAGAATTTTTGATTTGGATAACGTCTCTTTAAAGCTAATACTGTTTCTATGGTTGTATTTACCTTTTTGCTTCTTTCTGCAAGCTCCTTTTCTATTAGCGATATCTTAAATCTTTTGTCCCTCTTTGCTGCAAGCTTTACCATGTTTGCTCTATGTTCAAATGCTTCAAGTTGAGCATGCTTAAATGCATGTCTGTAACATGGAATAAACCAAAGCTGCTTACATTTGCATTGCTTGATTACAAGCTTAGCTGCTTTTAGATGCCCATTGTGTATTGGATTAAAGCTTCCGCCGAAAAGAGCTATCAAGAAATAATCACCTGCTTTCTTTTGTGTGCATTAGCTTTAACAAGCTGGAGCACTCTTTTAGCTTTGGGAAAACGTTTCAGTATTGCCTCCTCTGAAACTTTTTTCTCCATAAGTTTAAGGATCGAATCTATCTCTTTATAGCTTAAGCCGAGTTCCTTCTCATCATATTGCCCAGGCCATAAACCAGCGCTTGGTCTTTTTTCGACTATTTTTTCTGGTATTCCTAAAAGTTTTGCAAGCTCAATAAGCTCTGTCTTATAAAAGCTAGCTATTGGAAATATGTCTGCGGCTCCGTCGCCATACTTTGTGAAATAGCCAAGCATCAATTCGGTTTTGTTGCTAGTGCCAACAACCAATGCATTGTTGGAATTTGCATAGCAATACAAAAGAATCATTCTTATGCGAGGTATGATATTTCCCTTTGCAAGCTTTGTTTTAGCAAGTCCAAAGCTTACAATATCTTTCACTATCCTATCTATTTTACAGACCTTATAAGCGATACCATGCTTTTCGCAGAATTCAATGGCATCTTTAATATCTCGCTTTTTAGTGTGTTTACTCGGCATTATAAGCGCGAATACGTTTTCCTTTCCTAGGGCTTCAATAAGAAGCAAAGCGGTAATTGTGGAATCAAGACCTGCACTTAACCCAAAAACAGCTTTTCTAACTCCAGCTTTCCTAAAGTAATTAGCAGTTTTTCTAACAGCCTTTTTGTACCTCTGCAGGAGCATTTGCATCTTTAGCACCATTGCTTCAAAGCTATCGCAAGCTCTCTATGAGTTTTTGCGTATTCGCTAAGCTCTATTCCTTCTAGGCAGGCATCGATTGCTTGCCTCATTGCTTTTGCTCCGGCTTCGCTGCCTAATTTGTGGCCATGGATGCCTCCGCCCGCTTGAATTATAATGTCCTTTCCAAATATCTTAAGCAACGCAGGTACGCTGCCTGGATGCAAGCCACCAGAACAAACAGAGAACACGCTTTTAAGCTTACCTAAAGGTTCTTTCAATGCTTTGTGTATGCAAAGTACCTCTTCCTTTCTCCCATGCATCTTGCCAACAACGGTGCCTATATGCAGCTGATCAACACCTGCTAAGCGTGCAAGCTTCGCTAAAACGAGCATGGTTATGCCATGCTTAGGATTCCTTGTAAATGTTGCATGCCCTGCTCTATGAGCGTGTATTATCATCCCTAAATTTTGATTTCTTATAAACTGCAGACCTGAAAAGCCGCAAGCGATAATATCTATCATAATATAGCTTCCACCAAGCTCCTTTACAAATTCGGCTCTTTCTAGCATCTCATCAGCAGGAGCGCTTATATTAGGCATATATGCTTTTACCTCACCTGTTATGCTTTCTGCCTTTTCCTTCATCTTTAGCGTTTCCTCAACACGCTTCTTGAACCTATTGAAGCGCATGTCAGTTAGATTTTCGTCATCTTTAACCAAATCGCAGCCGCCAAGCCATGCTTTAAAAGCAACTTTAGCATGCTGTTTTGGTGTCAGGCCAACCTTTGGTTTAACAATAGTGCCGAGCAAAGGCCTGTCTTTTACCTTAAAGTGTTTTCTCACGCCTTCGATTCCGAAAGCAGGTCCTTTAAATGCTTTGCAAAAGCTTTCTGGAATCTCTATATCGAGCCAACGTAAGTTTTTCACATCCTTCATCCCATATATGTTGCCGCCTAAGCTAGAAAGAATCTGCACAATACTTCCTCTTTCGAAAAGATCTTGGGGATAAGCTATTTTCGCAATATGTTTCTTTTCATCCCAATAAAATATCTTTGGTGCAAGCTTTTTTGCGCTAGCCGTCATGGTTCTGAGCGAGGTCCACGTTCCTATGCTGGATTCCCTTGCAATAGATTCGAGAACGCTTATAAAGTCCTTATTTTTTGCCGGCTCAGCATAGAACGTTGCAACCAGCTCTTCTTTTGGTTTATATCCTTTTCTTATTAATCGCATGCCACCACCAAACATTAGCTATTTATTTTTTGCCCCATTCTAATTATTAATCCTTCTTTCTATAAATTTTTATTCCTCGTTGGCAAGAGGTGTTGCTATGAAGATGCTCGTTTTGATTTCTGGAACGCCTGGCGCTGGTAAAAGCACCTTAACAGAAAAGCTTGCTGAGGAATTTGGGCTTAAGAGAATCTTCGCAAGCGGCATAATGAGACAGATAAAAGAGGAAGCAAAGCTCGATGTTGAAAGAGCACAAAAAGGCAATGGCTTTTGGGAATCAGAGCAGGGAAAGCAGCTTACGATGGAACGCTTAAAGGATTCTTATTACGACCTTGAATTGGATAGGCGCTTACTTGAGATAGCTGAAAAGGAAGAAAAAGCAATATTTGATAGCAGAATGATGGCTTGGCTTTATAAGGGCAAAGATGCTTTTCGTATCTGGCTTGATGCTAGTGAACAAACAAGGGCTGAGCGAATAGCTAAACGCGACAATATTTCTGTTGAAGAAGCAAAAAAAGCAATTCAAGAGCGCTTCGATGCTGATGCAAAGATATACAAGAAGCTTTATAATGTTGATATAAAGAGCGATCGCTCGCCTTTCGACCTAGTGCTTAAGACAGACCGCTATAATGAAGAGGAAGTTTTTGAGATAGTGAAGCTTGCATTGAAACGCTTCTTTAAGCTCTGAAGCTTTTTTACGAAACCTTATAAAAGGAATACTAAGATAATACATTACTTATGGATGTTGAAAGAAGATTCGAGCTAATAACACGCAACACAGAAGAGGTAATAACAGCAAGCGATCTAAAGCATTTCCTTGAAACAGGAATAAAGCTTAATCATTATATCGGCTTTGAGATCTCTGGTAAGATGCATATAGGCACAGGCTTAATGAGTATGCTAAAGATTAAGGATTTTATTGACGCCAATGTGTCTGTTTCTATTTTTCTAGCTGATTGGCATACATGGATAAACGATAAGCTTTCTGGAGAGCTAGAAGTTATCAAAAAGGTTGCCGTAGGGTATTTTAAGGAAGGGTTTAAAGCATGCGCTAAATGTGTTGGCGCCAAACCAGAGAAAATAGAATTTATCCTTGGGAGCGAGCTTTATAGCCAAAACGATAGATATTGGGCAACAGTTATTGATGTAAGCAAGCACCTTACTCTTTCAAGAGTAAAAAGAGCATTGCCAATAATGGGAAGGAAAGAAAGCGATTCTTTAGATTTTGCAAAATTCGTTTACCCTCCGATGCAGGTAGCCGATATATTCTTTTTAGGTGTAACGCTAGCGCATGCTGGCTTGGATCAAAGAAAAGCACATGTTATTGCTCGCGAAGTCGCTCTTAAGATGAAAGTGAGCCCTCTTTTAGATGAAAAAGGAGAAAAAATAAAGCCTATTGCTGTGCATCACCCTTTGCTTTTAGGCTTAGGTAAGCCGCCTCAATGGCCTGTGCCTGAAGAAAAGCTTAAAGAATTCCTTTCCGCTTTGAAAATGAGTAAATCTTTGCCTAAAACATGCATCTTTATCCATGATGAGCCGGTAGAAATAAAGGAAAAGCTTAATAAAGCATTTTGTCCTGCTCGCGAAATTAGGTTTAACCCTATCTTAAATTGGGTGAAGCACTTAGTATTCAGGGATGAGAAAAGCGAGTTGCTTGTAGAAAGACCTGCAAAATTTGGCGGAAATATAACCTACTACTCATATGCTGATTTAGAAAAAGATTTTGCTTCAGGCAAGCTTCATCCGCTAGATCTGAAGAATGCTGTGGCGGAAAAGCTTATAGAGATGCTTAAGCCAGCGAGAGAACATTTCAAAAAGCCCGCATTGCAAAAAATGCTTGCAGAGCTCGAAGAAATGACAACAGCAAAGCAGTGCTAATTAAATTTTACCTAAATAGCTCCTGTTCCAATGATGCCATGGACCTCTATAATAGGCAGAAATGCATATACTTGATTAGCTAGTTATGGAGAGACAACTGACTAAGGCATAACTATTTATCGTAAGCTTTTCTATAAAATCTTACGATAGAGTTATAAAGTTTTCGGCTTATTTGTTTCAGGTAGAAGAATTGATAGAGCGCAAAACATACCTAAAAAAGCTTGAAGAAGCATTTAAAACAGGGGAAATTGTTGCAATAAAAGGGGTGCGCAGAGCAGGAAAATCAAGCCTTGTTATGCAGTTTGTTCATTCTTTGATAGACAAAGGATTGCCTAAAGAGAACACTTTAATAGTTAATTTTGAAGATCCTCGTTTCAAAGAGCTAAATTTAGAGCTTCTTAACAAAATTTATGAATGTTATTTAGATGAATTTGGAATTGAAAATCCGTACGTTGTTTTAGATGAAGTGCAAGAAATAAAAGGTTGGGAAAAATTTGCAAGATTTTTGCATGAAGCAAAAAAAGCAAGGGTAATTGTTACGGGCTCAAGCTCAAAGCTTTTGGCTGAAGAGTATGCAACTCTTTTAGCAGGAAGGCGTGTAGATTTAGAGGTCTTTCCGCTTTCTTTTAGAGAATTTCTCCTTTTCAAAGGATTGAAGCTAAATAGCGAATTAGAAATAATAAAAAATAGACATGAGATAAGAAGAAACCTCTATGAGTATCTTGAATTTGGTGGCTTTCCAAAGGTTGCCTTAGTGCCTGAAACTCAAAAAAAATTGATTTTAGAGAGTTATTTCAGAGATATGTTGGTAAAAGATGTTCAGAGGAGATTCAAAATAAGAGAGATTGAAAAATTGGAAATGTTGGCAAAGTATTATTTGACAAATATTTCACGGCTTCACTCCTTCAACAAACTCGCTAAAATTTTTAATCTTAGTGTCAATAGTGTAGAAAGATTTTCTAAATATTTTGAAATAGCCCGTTTCTTGTTCTTTGTTCCGAAATTTTCTTATTCTTTAAAGGTTCAACAGCTTAATCCAAGGAAAGTTTACTCCATAGATATTGGCTTGAGAAACATTGTAAGTGCAAAGAAAAGTTCTGATTTTGGACCTAGATTTGAAAATACTGTTTTTCTACATCTTCTTCAAAACAACAAGGAGATTTACTACTGGCGTGACTACTCAGGTAAAGAAGTTGATTTTGTAATAAAAGAAGCTGACAGAGTAAAGCAATTAATACAGGTTTGCTATGATGTAAGCGATTACGATACAAAACAAAGAGAACTAAAAGCATTAATAAAAGCAAGCAAAGAACTGAAATGTAATAACCTGCTTGTTGTTACAGAAGATTACGAGGGTATTGAAGAATTCAAAGGAAAGAAGATAAAGTTTTTGCCTCTGTGGAAATTCTTACTATTCACCTAAGATAATAGTATTGCGAGGGAACACACTTTACCATTACATGCCCTGGTGGAGAGGTTTGCAAGTATTACGTGCGTTTTTATTCTGTTGACAAGGAGGGGAATGAAGAACATATAAAAAGTGTTAAGTTTCGGATAGATAATGCAAAGCCTGAATACCGATTGGGCAATAGCAATTGGCGCAACTAGTCGAAGCTCATGTTGCTTGTTTTTTATTTTCTAAAAATATCTCTCATAGAAAGACAAAATTTATAAATATTATCCCTCAGTTAGATATTATGCTCAACAAGAGATTAATTAGGAATTATCTAATAAAAGAGAGTAGAAGGGAATTGTCAAAAATAATTGAAAGAGAGCTAAAAGTAGATATAATTAAAGGTAAAGCCGTAAGCATAATTGGCCCTAGAAGATCTGGAAAAACATATTTTCTATACAAATTGAGAGAAAAGTTCCCATTTTCTTTACATGTGAATTTTGAAAATGTTGCGTTTAAAGGATTTAAAACTGAAGAAATATACGATTTACTCTCCTTATTTGTGGAACTTTTTGGAAGAAGACCGCAAGCAATCTTTCTCGACGAAGTTCAGATGATACAAGATTGGGAAACTCTTGTGAGAAGCTTATTAGATTCTGAAGACTACTTTATATTTGTTTCTGGCTCTTCCTCAAAACTTCTGAGTAAAGAAATAGCAACTCAGTTAAGAGGACGTAGCATTAGCTACCTTCTTTTGCCTTTTTCCTTTAGAGAGTTTCTAAGAGCTAAAAATGTTTCTTTTAAAAAACCGCTTATAATTGAGGATGAGGGGAAGATTAAAAGAATGGTTTTAGAATATTTGAAGTGGGGTGGCTATCCGGAAGTAGTATTAAATACCTATAAAGAACGAATTTTAAAGGAGTATTTTAATACAATTTTATACAATGATTTTATTGAAAGGTTCAGAATTGAAAATATAGAGCTTGCTAAGTTTCTATTTGAATTTATGTTTCAAAATTTTTCAAAGGAAATAAGTGGGAGAAAAATTATAAACTTCTTGCGCACTAGATTGGACAAATTTGGAAAGAATACCGTGTATGATTATTTGGATAAGCTTCCAGAAACGCTCAGCGTGTTTTTTGTTGAAAGAGTATCGAAAAGTGCTTATGTTAGAAAATCCTGGCCTAAAAAAGTGTACGTTTGTGATCTTGGCATTCCCACAGTAATAGGATTTTCTGAGGATATTGGAAAAAGGATGGAAAACGCAATATTTTTAGAACTTTTGAGGAAAACAAACAAGAGCCCACTTACTGAGATTTACTACTGGCGCGATTACTCAGGTAAAGAAGTAGATTTTGTAATAAAAGAAGGAGTGCAGGTAAAACAACTAATTCAAGTTACCTATGCAAGCTCCTTAGATGAAATAGAAAAAAGAGAATTAAAGAGCTTGATTAAGCCAAGTAACCAATTAAAATGCAACAATTTACTTTGCATTACCTGGGACTATGAAGATGAGCAAGAAATAAAAGGAAAGAAGATAAAGTTTTTGCCTCTGTGGAAATTCCTCCTAAACCTTGCCTAACCTACCTGTAATAGTAGTACCTTCTATACCTATTTCCACTGCTAGCATAATTATAGCTTCCATATGGCCTATAATACCTATTGTAGTAGCCATACCTCGAATAATAGCTTCTCGTATAGGTAGCTGGCCTATAGGTTCTGTAATATGTACTATAGCTGTAAGTACTTTTTGGCCTATAGTAATAGCTATACCTGGTTGTTGGCCTGTAGGAATAGGTTCTATAGTAGCTATACCAGTTCCTATAGCTGTTGGCTACGCTCGCGTTATTATACCTCCAACTCCTTGTAAATACCCTTGTTCTTGTTCCTATAGCTGAAGAATTCCAGTTAGCAGAACTTGTTCTGTAGCTGTATCCTCTGCTCAATAACGATTGTGCACTTGTTCTGCTGGCATTGCCTGCGCTTGCTAAAGAAGTTAAACCAAGCTTTTGGGCAAATGCATATGCTTGATCGCCTCTAATAGGACCATACTTGGCAATATATTCTTCGGCACTTAAATTACTAATAGGTTTTTTAGCAATCACCTTACCGTTCTGCATCGCAACAACATAGATAGGCCCTTCCATTCCCTGAGGCATAGTTAATGCATATTGTACAGAATTACTAGCCCTGTATGTTTTGTCTTTTTCAATGGGCCAACAACCAATTCCTTCTTTTGGATCTATTCCGCATTGACCACCAACACCACATTCCATTGCCACACGTGGTTCAATGCCACATGTCCAAACTCTGCTCCAATAGTACACATCATTGCCTATTGAATAATCGCAGAACAATTTGCTGTTTTTCACTCTCCCTTCTTGGCATACACAAAAGTTTTGATATATCACACCTTTATACTTTACAGGATCCTTGAGACATCCGTATGTGCATTTTACATATGTCCCATAAGCATATGGATCTATTCTTTTAACCTCACAAAATCCGTCTGAACTACAACCATATTCCAGTTTTACTCCTGTTTGCAGGTACTCGGTATATCTTTTGCCTAGTAAATAAGAAATAGCATCGCTGTACCGATTCGGCTTTCCTTTAAGTTTGAATACCGGATGATCTATTGTAAAATAATAAACATCTAAATAACACCTATTTTGATCAAGTTTTTCAATATGGTTAAGATGTCTACATGTCCAGTCTTGGCCTACATTACATCTTATATTAGTTTTCTTTGGAATTCCAAGCTCTTGCAGCACAGTATCCAAATCCTGTGCAAAATAACTAGTGAAAAACATAAAAATTAGGGCACATGTTAAAATCATTTTCCACTCCATTTTAGTCACCCTGAACTAAATTTCTTCTATAAATTTAAAGTTTTCGTTTTAACTCTACTTAACTCTACGGTAATGCGGTAATTATAGGTTATTAATATTACATTTTAGCTATACAAAAACTTTAAAAAATAGTATGGTTATTATACTATTTATGTATATTGAAAATTTGGTGCTTGACTATTTTGAAAGGATAAAAAATGTAAAGATTGCATATGTTGAAAGGGAGTTAAATATAAAGCCAATTAAAGGTAAAGCCGTAAGCATAATTGGGCCAAGAAGAGCAGGCAAAACATATTTCTTGCTCCATAAATTCTTTAAAGATCTTTCTGAATCCATTTACGCAGACATTGAAAGCGTTGAATTTTCAAAAATTACTCCTGAAGAATTCTTAAAAATAATCTCTCTTTATGAGGCGCGATATGAAGCAAAGGTCAAAAATATATTTCTAGACGAAATTCAGAATCTGGAAGGATGGCAGTCCTTAGTTAGATCACTTCTAAATAGAAATTACAAGGTTTTTTTAAGCGGAAGTAGCTCAAAACTACTTAGTAAAGAAATAGCTACCCAACTAAGAGGAAGAACGCTAAGCTATTTACTTCTTCCTTTTTCCTTCCGAGAGATATTAAAAGCAAAAAAATTTCCTGTGCAGACATTGTACACTGAAACAGAAATTCAAAAAATTAGGCTGATTTTAGAGGAATATTTGAACTATGGAGGTTTTCCAGAAGTAGTATTTAGCGATGCTAAGGATAGGATACTCAAAGAATACTTTGATACGATATTTTACAAAGATTTTGTAGAGAGGCATTCAATAAAAAGCATAAATACAGCGCGAATAATCTTCGAATATTTATTTCAAAATTTCTCGAAAGAGATAAGCATCGAAAAAATAAAAAATTTCATTAAGAGTCAGGCGGGCATAGAGACTAAAACCACAATCTATTCTTACTTAGAAAAAATCTCTGATACGCTTGCTGTGTTTTTTATTGACAAGTTTTCACCGAGTGTTTATAAACGAAAATCCTGGCCAAAAAAAGCATATGTTTGTGATGTTGGGATTTCAAGGGCGATTTCCTATTCAGAAGATATTGGAAGAAGAATGGAAAACAGTGTTTTTCTAGAGTTATTAAGAAAAAAGAATGAGAGCCCATTTATGGAAATTTACTACTGGCGTGACTATTCAGGTAAAGAAGTAGATTTTATAGTAAAAGAAGCTGACAGAGTAAAGCAATTAATACAGGTTTGCTATGATGTAAGCGATTACGATACAAAACAAAGAGAACTAAAAGCATTAATAAAAGCAAGCAAAGAACTGAAATGTAATAACCTGCT
>JAPDKC010000036.1 GCA_029258755.1 archaeon
AAGTGCGTGTGTTATACCCAGCTATTGGCTTAACCAACCAATAGCTGCCTTTTGGCTCTACGAGCCCGTATTCTACGAATTTTATTGCCTTCTCCCACATGCTTGCTGTTAGCTTTCTTTCCTCATGATCGTAATACATCACTCTTGATTTTTCCACTTTTGAGCGCCTCTTCAAGCTTTTTTAAATCCTCTAATTTGCGCTTCACAAACCTTATGTGCTTACATTCGTGGTTGCTGTCTGGGAAAAGGCTCTTATACTGACAAGTGCAACTCCAGCCTTTTCCTTCTGTATAATGCACAATATACCGATCCTTGACCTCATAGAAGCCTTTTCCCAGCACCTTTACGCTCATGTGTATCATTTCTTTTCCCCTATCGTTGCCGTGATCTCTTGCTGACTTTTCAAGGCCTTTAGGCAAAATTCATCATCTCGCTTTATAGGCAACTTTTTCTCGCTACGTAACGTTAGCTTTAAACCCTCTGGCAAATTCTGCAAATAGTAGTAGTATGTTATCACTGTTTCGCCTGCTTTCTCTTCTTTTACTTCTCTTAATTTGTTACATTTCAGCCCTATTTTCATCCTTCCACCTCGCTAAGATTTCTTTTTAATATGGCTCTTTCTCTTTGCAGCTGTATAAACATCGCATTCGTCATCTTTGCTATGTCCTCGCTTGTAAATTGTGTTTTTCTCTGTGTCTTTTGGTTGCTTTCCAAAATAGCATCTTGCACAGCAACAAGGCAAAAAGTTAAGTCTTCGCTTAATCTTTGCTTTATACTTGCAACCATGGCCTCTATTTCTTCATAAGTATAAACTCTGCGCCTCTCTACCTTTGGCTCTTCAACCTCTTTTTGCACCGTTGCCGTGCTACCGTTGCTAATCATTGTGCCCAATTTGCGAATAAACTGAATTTTGTTTCTGTCATCAATTTCTATTTCTACATTATCGTTCTTCTTTGGCGCATAAGGCTTGGTTTTTTCTGTTAAGTCATACCAATTTCCCTTAATCTTGATAGCGCCGCCTCGCTTATCTGTTGTTGCTTCCACAGTTCCGCTAATTTTTCGCATCGCTATCGCCTCCGTAAAGCAAATCTTCTTTAAGCTTAAACAACTCAAACATGTTCTTGAGCCGCTGTTTCGCTTGCTCTAAATTGCTTGCGTTAAAATATAGCTTGCCTCGCTTGCCAGGGCCGCCGAAGTCTATTTCTATGCTATCCGGAAACTCCACTTCCTGCACAATTCTTTCCGTCCTGCCTGCTTTTTTTAACTCATCCACCAAATCACCCCTTTTGTTTTTTACATTGGGAGCGGCAGGATTCGAACCTGCACTGAGTGCTCTGGAGGCACCGGTCCTACCGTTAGACCACGCTCCCATAGCAGGGCTTAAGCCCTGCTGCCTATTTCTCGCCCTCTCCACTGCTTTTAGCGGAGCATTACCTAACACGCTTAACCCTCCTGCAACCTCGCCTGTTTTGTGGCAAAACTATATAAATCTCAGGATGGCGTGCCAAATGGCATATAACGCTGTTTACTTCTTGGCCTGTTAGCCCAAACCTATGCGCTATTGCGCTTTCACTGATCGTCGTGCCTCTTGGCTTACTCAAAAGTTCTTGATATATTTCTGCATAAGCCCACATCACTTTGTTATCTGGCTCTCTTTTAGCAAGCCAGCTTTCTTGGCCTTTTACGCCTGTAAAAAACACAAAATTAAATCGTTCTGCTGCTTCTTTCATCAGCATTCTTGCATAATTAGAAGCATTTAGCCTAAGCTCATGCTTTATTGTGCTTATAGTTACTTTCTGGTTTAATTCAACAAGTTCCTTAATTTTCTGCAATTTTTGCTCTTTTGTTAAAGTACCTGCACTAACCAATTTCTTTAGCTCTGCAACGTCTTTCTGTAGCTGAGTTACGACACTTTTGAGTTTCTTTATCTCTTCTTCTAAAGAATAATGTAGTAAGTAGTTACTTACGACATTATTTTTGCTCTTAATATCTTCTCCCAAACAAAAATGTCGTAACTCAGTTACACTATTTTTCATTTTTCAAAACCTCACAGTCGTTATAGTTTGTTAATCTAACCAAGCTGTTTGGCTTTGCCCTTCTGTAATATCTGCTTGCCTTTGGCCAGCTATGTGGAAGCGGCCTGTTGCTGTTTTGTGCTACAAATTCTGCCCAATTCATGCATCATCACCCAATTCAGCCAACGTAGCAAGATATTCCGCATATTCCTGCTGCAAGGCCGCTGTTTTCTTCTCAAACTCTTCTCTGGCTTTCTTGGCCTTTAAAGCTTCTAACATAGCTATTCCGCCCATGAGATCCCCTCACTTTGCATCCTCAAACTTTAATTTTTCATATAACTCGAACACTGCATCATAGGCCCTTTTGTATGCTTTTGAAAAACCCCATTCTCTAATGTGCTCTTCTGCTTTTTTGAGTTCCTCTAACGCTTTTCTCACTTGATTTAGCTCGTAAGCCCTTGCCAATTCTCTTTCCAAGAGCTTCTCATGCCATTTTTCTAAATCTTTCATGTTTTCCATTTACATCAACCCTCCTGCCTGCTTTTTTATTGAGCATGAAAACGGGCAGCCAAAAATAGCCGTGCCGATGGCTGCCCGTGTGTTGTTCTGACCCCCCTTCACCAAAGCCCCCAAAGGCCTAAGGTGAGGTGAAGCTATAAAATTAGCATAAAATACTGCGTTGGAAGTTCGGATTTTTTGAAAAAATCCGAACTCTAAAGTCTGCTTTCCTCCGGGCCCAACTCACCAATTATTTTATTCTTAACCTTGCCCTTATTTTTTATGTGTGATTGGTTCATGCTTTCGGTTTTTGCCTGTGTGCTTTTTGGTGTTCAGGCATTTATGTATAAATTGGGTATGAAAAAACATATGAACGAATTTGTTCTTGTGGGGTATTTTACCTTAAGTGCTGCTGTTATTTCATTACTGGTTTTTTTAAGCAGACACGCGCAGTTTTCTATTTTCACTGCAATGTTCCTTTTCGCTGTTCTATATGGGTTGTTTTTTTCTTTTAAAACTCTTGCTCAGATGAAAGCGTTGAAGTTTTTACCTACAAACATCGTTTTTCCAATAACCGCAAGCAATGTGGTGTTGGTTGTAATTGCCTCTTTTTTATTTCTCAAAGAATCCTTAAGTACATCCCAGATAATTGGCATAACCTTCGTTTCATTTGCAGTTATTTTTTTATATCTGGAGAAGAAATCCTTTGAGCTACAAAAAAAGCATTTTATTAAAGGGTTTTCAATTGCTTTACTTGCGATGTTTTTTTCTGCAACGCTTTCTTTCACGAATAAAATTGCAGCAATGAATTGGGATAAATTTCTCTTCATGTCGGTTGCATATTTTTTCGGGGCCTCAATATCATTTGCCTTGGGAATGCTAACACGTGATTCTAATTCGTTAAGCGATCTGTTTCTTCGAAAAGACATCGTTGCGCTTGGTTTCGGTATAGGCCTTATAAATTTTTTTGGATGGTGTTCCTTGCTAAGTGCACTTTCATACGGGCCCCTTTCTCTTATTGCACCTATAATTTCTCTCTATGTATTCGTTACTGCGATTCTCGGAGTAATTTTTCATAACGAAAAACTCACTGTCCGAAGACTCTTATTGATTGCCATTTCAATCTCTGGTGTCATCCTGTTAAAAATATAAAAAATAAAAAAAGGAAGGAAAGCACTTTATTCGAAAGTGCTTTCATCTATGCCTGATTCGGCGATATCTTCAGTTTCAGTAAGCTCGCTTGCCAGCTCTTCTAGTTCGTTTAAATCTACTTCTAGCTCATCTAAGCCTGCTAGCTCTGAAGGTGTTTCCATGCTTGCAGCTATCTCTTCCGCGAGCTTCTCATCGGTTGCTTTGGCCGGGCTTTCGCTAGGCGTAGGTGTTCCACTTGGCTTTTCTTCAGATGGCTGAATACAGCCAGAAAAAGCAACTATTGCTAAAACCGCTAGCATAATTGCCAAAAATTTTATGTTCATTCTGAGATCACCTCGCATTGGAGAGCTACACTAATATTGGGACAATTGCTGGCAACTACTGTTACAGTTTCTGGCTTAGTTTCTGACTCTATAGTTAGTGTCAGAGTTCCTCCCGGAATCAAGCTTTCTGAAGATTCTGTTTCACTTATGCTTCCATCAGCGTATTCAAGTTTTATCTGGAATCCTACAAGCTCTAAAGCACCAGTATTTTCTAGTTCTACTGTTACCTGGTTTGTAGTAGCGTCATAAGTGCAAGAATGCATTTCAAGCAAGGCCTCTGTGCATTCTGTTCCCCCTGCAGTCTCAGCACCTTCTTCTAATTCTGTTGGGGTTTCAGAGACTTCTTCTGTTACTTCAGTTTCTACAGCTCCGCCTTCTTCCTCAACTTCTGTTTCAGTTTCCATCTCTTCGATTTCTCCAAGCTCATCTTCGCTTACCTCTGCTGGCTCTGGCAAATCAGCCATTAACTCTTCTACATCTTCTTTGTGCTGTAATGCTCTGTAAAGATGTGCTAAGCGCATTATGAACGCATAGTGGCGCATTATTTTTCTGTGGGCTATCCTTGCAAGCTTATTTGCTTTTACTGCGATCTTATGAATTTCTCCGGGAGCAAGCTCTTGGTCAAGCTTTAAGTAGCTCTGTTTTGCTTTTTCTACCTTATCCTTGATCCACTGGAGATCTTCTTCAAACCTATTTAAGGCTGTCCTTAGCTTTGCCACCTTATCTTCGCTTAGTCCTTCGCTTTCTAGTTTATCAATGAGCTTCGATGCCTTCTCTAGCAAAGTTTCGCCTCTTTTAATGATTCTCTCCAGCTTAGCGATCATGTTTTTAATTACTCTTATTAGTGCCTGTTTGTGTTTTTCTATCCACAGGGCCCTGAACTCTTTGGCAATATCAACAACTTCTGCTGCAGTTATGTCTTCTTTTTCTAAGGTTTCGAGCATGCTGTTTAATTTTGCCAGTATCTCATCTACATTGGCTGGAGCGCTGTTCTTATCTTTCAACGCTTCCAATCTGTCTATGGCTGCTTCTATCTGGTGTGTTAGTACCAAAACAGCATGGTCCAGAAGCTCCTCTTTCAATTTGTTCTTGTCTTCAGGTGATGCTTGCCTAAATCTTTCCTTGAGTTCTAGCATCTTATGCTTTGCTTCCAAGAACATTTCTTTCGCTGCTAAGTAACGTTCTTTAGCAAGCAAATAGCGTTCTTTTGCGATCAGATAACGTCTCTTTGCTTCAGAAAGCCTCGGAAGTTTTGCAATAATATACTTTATCTTTGCAGGTTCAAGACCCTTTAGCTTTTCTAGTTTCTCTGGAGGCACTTCAGCGAGCTTTTCTAAATCTTCTTCGTTCAATTCCTCGCTCTCCAGGACTTCTTTTGGAAGCTCTGCGACAACTCTTCTGAGGAGCGGCGCTGGAAGTTTTGCAAGCTTCTTTAAAGCTTTTTCGTCGATATTCTCAATCTTCTTTAGTTCGTCAGTTCTGAGTTCACTAAGGCGCCACATGTGTTCTTCCTTGAGCTGTTTGGCGTGTTGCAAAAGCTTTGTGTTCGCAAGTTTTTTCAATCGTGCTACCTTGAGCTTTGTAACCTTTTTCATTGCTTCTTCTGGCAAATCAGCGATTTTCTGCAAGACCTGCTTATCAAGCTTACCAAGCTTTGCCAGATGTCTTGCTTTAAGTTTCTTTATCTTCTCTAAATGCTTTGGATCAAGCTCTGCAAACTTTTTGATATCGTCGCTTTTAAGTGCGTTAAGGATGCGGAGCTTTGCTGGTTTAAGATTTTCCAACAGTTCGCGTTTTTCTTTTGGTAAGTGTTGGAGTTTTTCTAGAATTCTTGTCTTAACCAATCTTTTTCCGACAGCAGACTTCTCTGCTATTCCTGCCAAGGGCTGAGCAATTACCGCAGAAATAAGAATAAGTGCCAATATTGCAATCACTAAAACTCTTTTGTTCACAGAGTCACCTCACCAAAATTTTTTATTTTTCTAATAATTAGAGAAAAAGCTATTCTCCTATTTAAAAATATCGGTTTTTACGCACAGCATGCTCTATTCTATTGCGAGCTTTGCTGCCTCATATATATTGCTTACTTCCACTACCTGCATTCCGTATTGCTCAAACATAGCTTCATTTAGATCAATAACTTTTGGCTCATAATAAACGCGCTTAAAGATGAAACCTGGTCCGCGCTTTTCCGTTTCCTTTTTTTCGTATACTATCGCTTTTCTTTGCCCTTTTGGTACAATAAAAAGTTTTATCCCTTTTTCAGCTGCTGCTCTCGCTTTCTCCAAAACCGCACCTACCTGTCCTATAGAACCATTCGGCTGTATTGTGCCTGTTATTGCAACATCATTTCTCACATGCTTGTTTTGTATGGCTGCAATTGTCGCTAAGCATAAAGCAGCACCGGCAGAAGGACCGCCTACAAGCTGTGCTTTACCTGCTTCTATGGAATAGATAATGTCCTTATGTGCCAAGCTTTTTCCTGTAACGCTTTCAGCAACCTCTTTAGCTATTTCTATGGAATACTGCGTATCTGGTTCAACAAAAGGGTTCGTATTGAAAAGCACACGGCCTTTACCTTCTCTTATTTCTACAGTTGCTTTTCCCAAAACACCTATCCCTTCATTTGATACAGCCACTATATTTACGCTGGCAGAATATGTGCCAGCGCTTAGTGGGAGCTTTGTTGTTTTTGAGCTTGCGATCTCGCTTATTGCCTGCGGATATATAAGCAAAATCCCTATAACCATCCCTACAAAGAGAAAAAGCAACGCATAGAGAACATTCTCAATTTTTCTTTTCATAAAATTCGCCTCCAGTTAAAAGATTTGCTTGAAAATATTTTTCAAAATTGCTGTTTTTCTTCAATCTTCTTTTTCACCTTTTTCATCATAAATATGCGCTCGCGCTCTCTCTCTTCCAAGCGGAACTCTATATAATCAGCTAGCGCTTCCATTTTGGGGATTGTTACTTTCTCCAAGGAATTAACCTTGCGTCTAGTTTTTGCTATTTCAAGGGCAAGCTTTTCAAGTGTTGCTTCTTTTTCTGCGAGCTCTACAAGCTTTTCTAAAGCTTCTTCGAAGAGAGATGCTGCTTCATCGACAGCTGAACCAGAGTCATAGAGCGAATAACCTCTTTGAAGCATATTGCGCTTTATGCCATGTGCTTTTATTATTGGGACTAAAGCACCCATAATGTTGCGTTCCCTTAGCTCTATTTCAATATTGGAATTTCTTGCGCTCGCTTCTGCAAACTCGCTAAGCTTCATCTTGCCAAATTGTGCTTGTGCGATCGCCAGCTTCTGATATGCGTTTTCAAAAAGCATCTCCAACTCTTTCCTTAGTGCATCCCTGTCTTTAAGTTCCTTATAGAATTCGCTGAAAAGAGCATCCCTTTTTTCTCTAAGCAGCTTATGCCCTTTCTTAGCTAAACGGATGCGCTGCCTTAATTTTAGAAGTTCCATTCTAGTTGGTTTAATGCTTTTTAGCATCCTTATCACTGTGCAGGTACTTTTCTATAAACTCTGGCCGTATTCTTTTTAGCTCTCTTTCAGGCAGCATTTTCAAAAGGGACCATGCTATGCTAAGAGTTTCTTCAATAGAGCGCTCTTCCTCATATCCCTGCTGAACAAACCTCTTCTCAAACTCTTCAGCAAACCTCAAAAACAACCTATCTCTTTCGGTAAGCGCCTCTTCGCCAACTACAGCAACCAAATCCCTTTTATCCATACCTTCTGCGTAAGCAGCATACAATTGGTTTGATACATCTGCATGATCCTCGCGGGTCTTGCCTTTTCCAATACCGTGATTCATCAATCTGCTTAAAGAAGGCCTTACATCTATCGGCGGGTAGATGCCTGCTCTGTGCAAAGCCCTGCTAAGCACTATCTGCCCTTCTGTTATATAGCCAGTATTGTCTGGGATGGGATGTGTTATATCGTCATCAGGCATTGAAAGTATTGGCAGCTGGGTTATAGAGCCCTTTTTCCCTTTAATACGGCCTGCACGTTCATATATAGTAGCTAAATCCGTATACATATATCCAGGATAACCGCGTCTTCCAGGAACTTCTTCGCGGGCAGAACTTATTTCACGTAAAGCTTCGCAATAGTTTGTCATATCTGTTAGTATTACAAGCACATGCATGTCTTTATCAAAAGCGAGGTATTCTGCTGCTGTTAATGCTATTCTAGGAGTTATTATTCTTTCTATTGCTGGATCATCAGCATAGTTTAGGAACATCACGACCCTTTCTAAAGCACCCGTTCTTTCGAACTCCTCTCTAAAGAAGTTTGCTTCTTCATGCGTTGCACCCATTGAAGCAAATACTATAGCAAAGCTCTCCTCTTTTCCAAGCACCTTTGCTTGCCTGGCTATCTGGGCAGCAAGTTTATTGTGAGGCAAGCCAGCACCGCTAAATATTGGCAGCTTCTGCCCTCTTACTAATGTATTCATTCCATCTATAGCACTTATTCCTGTTTGGATGAAGTCCTCGGGCTCTGCTCTGCTAGCTGGGTTTATTGGCATTCCGTTTATATCAAGCTCTTTTTCACCTATTATTTCTGGTCCGCCATCAATAGGCTTGCCTATTCCGTTGAATATTCTGCCAAGCATATCCATGCTTACCTTTAGCTTTGCAGTTTCATCTAGGAATTTTACCTTTGATTTTTTCGCATCTATGTTTGCGGTACCTTCAAATACCTGAACAACAGCGATATCACTAGCAACTTCTAGCACTTGCCCATGCTTTTCGCTTCCATCAGGTAACTTTATCTTTACAAGCTCTTGATATCTAACACCTTTTGTATTCTTAACAAACACAAGCGGGCCAGCAATTCTTTCAATGGTGTTGTACTCCTTTATCATGCACTCACCTCTAATGCTTTTTCCTGCTCCTCCCTTAACTTTTCAACCTCTTCCCTTATAAGCTTCTTTATTTTTGGGACTTCTTTGAGAACATCTTCTTTGTGCATATATTTTAGCCTTGATATGAGCTCTGCAGACTTAAATTCTTCTATGCGCTTGGTGTCTATTACCTCTAGCTTGTTTGTTTCTTCATAGAAGGTTAAGATAAGCTCGATTATCGCTAGCTGTTTTTCCGCTGGACAGTAGGAATCTATTTCATGGAATGCGTTTTGTTGCAAGAAGTCCTCTCTAATCATTCTTGCTACTGTAAGTACTAAGCGCTCTCTTTCTGGCAAGGCATCAGGTCCTATAATCTGTACTATTTCCTGTAGCTCAGATTCTTTTTGGAGCAGTGCCAATGCACGCTTTCTTAACTCAGGCCATTTCCCACTTACATGCTTAGCAAACCATTCGTCTGTTTGCTCGGTGTAGAGCGAGTAAGAGCTTAACCAATTTATTGCGGGGAAATGCCTTCTGCTGGCAAGCTTTGCATCCAACGCCCAAAAGACCTTTGTAACTCTTAATGTGTTTTGTGTTACCGGCTCAGAGAAATCGCCGCCAGGTGGCGAAACAGCACCAATAACACTAACTGAGCCTATCTTTCCTGAAAGTGTTTCCACTCTGCCAGCTCTTTCGTAGAATTCCGCAAGCCTACTTGCCAAATGCGCTGGATAACCTTCTTCACCAGGCATTTCCTCTAAGCGGGAACTTATTTCACGTAAAGCTTCGGCCCATCTTGAGGTTGAGTCAGCCATGATAGCAACATTATAGCCTTGATCTCTATAGTATTCCGCTATGGTCATCCCAGTGTATATAGAAGCTTCTCTAGCTGCAACCGGCATATTGGATGTATTTGCTATAAGAACAGTTCTTTCAAGCAAAGGCCTGCCTGTGCGCGGATCCTTAAGCTTTGGAAACTCTACAAGCACATCTGTCATCTCATTGCCTCTTTCTCCGCAACCAATGTATATGATTATCTCTGCATCAGCCCATTTTGCCAACTGATGCTGCATTACTGTTTTCCCTGAGCCAAAAGGTCCTGGGATACTTGCCGTTCCGCCCTTAGGAATGGGAAAGAAAAAATCAATTATGCGCTGTCCTGTTGTTAGTGGCTCCGATGGCTTAAGTTTTTTAATATAGGGCCTGGGCTTTTTCACAGGCGACTTCTGCATTAAAGTTATCTCTTTACCGTCTATTTCTGCAATAGGTTCATTTATCGTATAGTCGCCCTCTTTAAGCCCTTTTATAGTTCCATTCATCCCAAGAGGAACAAGGATTCTATGATCAATAGTTTCGGTTTCTTTAACCACGCCTATTATCTGCCCTTCTCTAACTTTCATTCCATTTTTTACTAATGGCTTAAAATGCCATTTTTTCTTTCTGTCCAAAGCAGGCAGCTCAATGCCCCGAGGAATAAAGGCACCATAATCCTTACTTATAAGCTCCAAAGGCCTTTGTATGCCATCATAGATGCTTCCGAGCAACCCTGGACCGAGTTCAACGCTAAGAGGCATGCCTGTTGGAAATACGGGCTCAGAAGGCATCAAGCCAGAAGTTTCTTCATAAACCTGAATTGTTGCAACATCTTTATGTATTCTTATCACTTCTCCAAAAAGCCTTTGATGTCCTACCCTAACAACTTCGTTTAGTTTTACACCTAGCATATTTTTTGCTTCCACTACGGGTCCGCAAACCCTTGTTATTATTCCTTCCATAAGCTCACCTCAAGCATTATTTAGCTCCAGTAGCATAGCTTACTATTGTTTCAAATAGGGGTTTTTCCATAAGCTTGCTTTTGCATGGGACTTCAACTATAACGGGCTTTTTGTTAAACTCAACAAACCTGAGTATTTCTTCTCTTATGGGTTCGCAAGCGTTGTCTATAATAAGAAGCTCTATGTCTTTGCTTACAAGCTCTCTGAACTGTCTTGTTAGTTCCAAGATATTGTCAGCAGCTTTTACACATAGCTTTACACCTGCAAGCTTGAAGCCAAGTACTGTGCTTTCGCTCGCGAGAACAGCCAGCATTTCAGCCACCCACAAACAATTCCTTTATTTTTTCCTTAGGTAAACCTTCTTTGATGCAGTTTAGTATGGTTGTTAGATTCTTTATCTCAAGTTCCTTTAAGAGAAGATAGCAGACAAGCGGTGTTAGGCCAAAAGGTTGCTTCAAAGCTAGCGATTCTACGCGCTGTGCGTAGTATTCCAAAAGCGCTTTTTCAAATACGTAAGCGCTTTTTTCCTTTTCATATTCGCGTAAAGCATTGCTCATTATATCATAGTAGGGCGTTCCTTGCAAAGCATTTATTACCGCTTGCAACTCAGCTGATTCGATAGCTCTGCCCAAAAGCTTGCTATTTGTATAATAACCCTTTTCAATTAAAAGTTCCTTGGCTTTTTGATCCTCTATATTGTTTATTACACATCTTAAGGCTATTTTTATGTTCAATATGTCTATCTGCAGACCAAATATTTCCTTCAAATAAAGCGAGTCGTTCATTAAGCCCGCTTTTTTTGCTACGCTTTCGATATTTTTAATGCTTAGTAGTTTGCCGTAAAAATACCTATCTAACGCAAGCTCTATCGCCTCTGGTGTTACCGCATGCAGCTCCTTAAACACCTCCGCATAAGGGCTTGCTTTTAATAATTCGAGCATCTCTTCAAGGGTTTCGGCATCTTGCAATCGCTGAAGGAACGCTGGCGAAAGCTTGCTTGGCAGAAGTTCCTGCACCTGGCTTTTAGTTACTTTTGCCGCTACGATCCTCTTTATATTTTCTACATCGTACCTAGCACTCATAAGTTCGAATAACGGCTTTGCTTTTCTTGGGCTCATCGCTAGTACCTTATTATAGTCATCAGCGAGGTTTCTAAGCAAAGCTTGTTCTATTTCCTCTATGCTTCCTTTACCAGCAACGTACTGTTCATAGGCGCTTCCCTCAAATGCTGCTATAACATCGCTTATCGAGTAACTTTCTGCGAGCTCCTTAAGCTTTGCTTTTCTAAGCATTCTGCTGCGCATCACCCTTGTTCTTGTCACTGCATATGCAAAGCCAGAAATGTCGCTTGCTTTCTTTGCAAAGTAGGCCACTACGCCAACTACTGAAACAGCCATAGCGCTAGCTACGTAAGCGTAGTTATTTCCTATAGCTCTTAGCACTTCAACTATAAGCTCGTAGCTTATGTCACTCACCTTCTATAAACTTTTTGAGCAATGCCTTTACGGCTTGCTTTTTTTCCATCAAAAGCTCTTCAAAATCGCTGCTTATCAATACGCTATTATCGCTTGCTTTAACTATGCATCCTGCTTTGAGCTTCGAACTCTGCTCAACCTTTATCTTCTTTCCTTTGAGCTTTGGAATCTTTATCTTTCCCTTATCCCCCTTAGGCAATACAACTACAACACTATTGTCTGCGATCTGTTCCGAAGCTTTCTTTATAAGCTCGCTGATAAGCTTTGCGTATCTTTTCTGTCCTCTAACCTTGCTCAATTTTGCTATAGCGTTTTCTACAACCTCTTCAAAAAGCTCGTCGATAAGCTTTGCTTTCTCCTTCTTTGCATTAAGTCTTGCTGTAGCAATAATACGCTGCCTTTCCATCTCCGCTTTTTTCTTGGCTTTTTCCAGAATCTCCGCTTTGATCCTTTTTGCTTTCTCCTTCGCTTCTTTGATTATAGCTTCAGCTTCCTTGTCAGCTTCCCTCTTTATGCTTGCAACCTTTGCTCTTGTTTCTGCCTTTAGCCGAGATATAAGCTTTTCCATATATTCTCACTTCTTATTGAGTAAACGGAGCACCTAAGGCAACTAGGAATATTATCACTATCGCTATTACAAAGCCATAGATCGCTTGCGTTTCTGGCAAAGCGACTAGAGTAAGCAACTTACCGAAGGAATAATCCTTTTCACTTACGCCGCCAATAGCAGCAGCTGCAGCATTGCCTTGTCCTATCGCTGAGAGGCCAGCGGCTATGCCGATAGCTAAGCCAGCGCCCATTACTGTTAGTCCCAAACCTGTTGCAAGTGCTGGGTCCATTACACCACCTCCTTAACATACCTCTTTTTAGCATAGAAGGGTTTGAACTCCTTCCCTTTACCTTCAAAGAAGTATGAGAAGAATTCTACACAGTGCAAACGCAAAGGATGGATAAACGAGCTTAGTATGTTAAAGATGAAGTTTGCGAGATGCGCTACAACAAGGAAAACAATCATCAACAAAATTCCGATGTAAGGTATTGCCAGAAACATCTTAGCCAATATGTTTATCGACATTGCTATTGCAAACGTAGCCAAGCCCAGAGCCATAAGCCTGAGATAAGATAAAGCGTTTCCGAGAAAACCAGTTATTTTCATTAAGCCGAATGGACCTGAACCGAGCATTAGTAGAATAATGCTCAGCAGCATAAGCGCAATCCCTGCATTTCTAGCTAAGATAGAGAAGTTTAGCACAAGCAATGCTGCAGATGCCTGAAGAAGAATAAATGGAATTTTCTCTGTAAGCACATGCCAATATTTGCGCCTTTTCAGAGCTTCTGCAATTCCAAGCGCAATGCCTATGTTGAGGTGCGCTATTCCGAGCAGAAGTATGCCGCCCATAAAAACGATTGTTGCATTTGTGCCATCAGGCAGCTTGCCCAAAGGATCAAGCAAAGCTACCTTCTTGATACTGTCACCTAATAGATCGCCAAAGAAGGAACCAAAAGCAAAGCCGAAGATTATTGTTGTTATGCTTCCGTGCAAAAGAATCTTGGCTAAAGCTTCATATGTTTGCGATTTTTTACCGATTGTTTTTAGCATGAATACGCTGCTCAGCAGAAGTAAGATTCCGTAGCCAGCATCGGAGAACGCCAAACCGAAGAAAATAGGAAAAGCTATTGCTATAAATAAGGTCGGATCAAAAGAGTTGTAGGATGGCATGCCGTACATTTTCAGTATAAGCTCGTAAGGTTTTGCAAAGCTTGGGTTTTCTAAAGCAACAGGCGCTTCCTCTTCATCAAAGCTGAGCTCCTCAACATAGTAGCAATTGTTTGTCGTTTTTTTTAGCAAATTTAAAAACTTTTTCTCTTCCTTTGCTGGTACAAAAACATCAAAGTTTGCTAAAGCTTCTGTTTTTCCGAATGCGGCTAAAACATCTTCCCTTTCCTTTCTTATCTCGAGCAGCTCGAGCATCGCGAGCAGAAACTTTTGATTTTTCTCCAGCAAAGCATAACCTTTTTTTCGCAAAACCATTTTGGCCTTTTTAATTTCTGTTAAGTCCTTTTTCAAACTGGTTATGATGTCCTTAACTTTTCCCTTCTTTTCAGGAATCTCTATACGCTCAAATCCAAGCCTGCGCAAAACTTTCATTAAGTTTTCTGTTTTTTCTCTTTCGATCGCAAGCACATAGAGTGTTTCTTTTCCAATAAATTTTCTTATCACAATTGCATGTTCTTTTTCGATCTCTTGCTCTAAGCTTTCCATCAATTCAAATGGAACTTTGCCTACAATCACATTTATTCTTTCGTAGCCGTATAGAAGCTCGATAGGCACATCTAAAGCTTTTAAGCTTTGCAATATCGAGAGTTCTTCTTTTATAGCGCTTTCTCTCTCGGAAAGCTCTTTCATCCCCCTTTCGATAAGTTCGCTTTCTTCACAAATTAGCTTTAATTTTTTCTCAATAATTTTTTTTAACTCGCCGAATCCTTCAACCTCAAAGAATCCTTTTTGTTCGGGTTGGAAGAATTCAGAGATCTGTTCCGAAATACTTTTTTTTCTTTCAAACTGTGAAAGTATCGCTAAACATCTCCTTGTTTTTGCCAACCAGTATGAAAAAAACTTTGCTTTTTCACTTGTTTCGAATTCGCTAAGTTTCCTTTCTTTTCTGTCAATCTCCCTGATCTCTACAAGAGGAATGTTATGCAAAGAGGCAAGTACTTTTTCTAGGTCTTTAAGATGTACTATAACTCCAAACTTTTTGAACCTAATGGGTTTCAACATCGAGTAACCACTCAATAACTGCTTGTTCCATAATTTTTTGTTTGGCTTTAACCGCTTTTTTGATTCGCTCGCATTCCTTTTTGCTTGCTCCCAAAATCCGCTTTGCTTCCTTTTCCGCTTCTTTCCTTGCCTCTTCAATGATTTTCTCTCCTTCCTTGTTGGCTGACAGCTTTGCCTTTTCTATTATCCCTGCGGCTTTTTCCTTAGCTTCAGCAATAATCTTTTCCTTTTCTCTCAACGCCTTTTCGATCTCTTTTTTACCTTTAACCTCTAAGCTCTTAAGTTCATACAAAGCTTTCATTAATTCACCGAACAAAATTCGCTCTTTTTTCCAAATCCAATAAAATGAGAAAACGGAAGTTTTTTTAAAGCTTTCAGCAATTTTTGGCCAAACGTAAAAATTCCCTAAACTTTAAAAAAATGGTTTCCTTTGACTTTTAGTTTTCTCTTTTTTTATTTTCGTTTTATACCGCCCGCAAAAAATCTTGAATTTTTCAATTTTCCATTCCATTTCTTGTAGGGGACTATCTTATTGATTCCCACTACAATAGATTTCGAAGGAACATTTCTGGTAACTATAGCGCCCGCGGCGATGTAGGAGTATTGTCCGACCCTTACTCCACCTATTATTTTAGCTCCAAATCCAATACACACATTACTTTCTACAATAGGGGATTTTTCTATTACGTCGTCCCATCCGAGATGTGGCTCTCTGTGAACGTGAAGCAGTTCTCCAAATATTCTTACATTATTTCCTATTTCTGCTCGCTCACAAACAAACCCGCCTATAATGGAGTCATCGCCAATCTTTGCATCGTCATATATTTTAGCACCATATAAGATATTACAATTCAAGCCAATTTTAGCTCTCTCTCCAATTCTACAAAAATCCTCAATTTTGGTTTTATTACCTATATTCGCCCCTCTGCAGATAACAACGTGTGATCCAATTATACATTTATCTCCAATCACGGTTAAATTATTTTCATACTCATTTGAGTCAATCTTTAGGCCTATAATTGTATAATCGCCTATCTTGACATCTTTCCCGATTTCTACTTTTCCATACAATTTCACCGTATTTGGAATAATTTTCATCGCTCTACCTCCATTTTTCAATCCATTGGATAATTTCTTTCAGTACAATTTTCTTATTTCTTTTAGATTGGTCGCTTTTTCCAGCTTCATCGCCATATGCTACAAATCCGTGATCCGCTCCTTTCAATGTTACAAATTTTGAAAATTTATTGGGGCTTCCATACTTCTTTGATATTTTGTATGGAACCATAGAATCCCTGTCTCCATGAATGGTTAAAACAGGGCATGTAATTTTTTTAAGATACTCGTATGGTCTTATTATTCTAAATTCTTCCACCATCTTGACTCCAATTTCAAATACTCCGTCTAACAAAAGAAATCCTTTTTCCTCTAAGTCTTTAAACCCTTTTTCGTTAAAAGATTCCTTTGCCCATGGGACGATTGGATTGAGAAATGTAGATTCATAATCGATAACGGGGCATAACAAAATTAAGCAGTTTACAGTATCTAAATTTTGGGCAGTATAAAGTATTGCAGGGCCTGCACCAAAACTCATTGCAATTATTGATATTTTTTGCTTCCACTTTTCCCTTATCTTTTTGATGCTTGCTTTTATATCTACAAGCTCCCCCATTACTGTTAACTCTCTCTGAAG
>JAPDKC010000049.1 GCA_029258755.1 archaeon
TTCTATAAACGGCTAGTGGTTCTCCTTTTTCGCTTAGTTGGGCAAGCCTATAAGCTAATCCATGACATTTTAAAGGCTCCTTTTGGAATTCTGGTTGTGTAGGGATTATCACAACCGAGTAGAAAGTACCTCCGACAGGGGGCGGCGTAGGTGTTGGACTAGGACTGGGCGTAGGTGTTGGCGAGGGGGCAGTAACAAAAGGTTTTTTTATTGTCCCTATACAGACACTTAGACGTGCCAGACACACTTTTGCTTCTTTTTGAGGGAGGTTTGTGTAGAAGGTTAAAAGATATTCACAATTATTTATATCTCCTGCCTGAAGACGAGCATAGTTACATTCGTAGAGTGTTAATCTTTCTATAAAGTACCCTTTAACTTGCTTAGGTAAACATTTGTTTAAATCGTTAAACATTTGCGATAGATCTTCTTTTTCACTTATGTTTAAACAGTTTACAATCTCCTTCCTCAGGGTCGTTGTACGCTGAAGAAAATAAGGTAGTTTTAATAGCTTTTCAACTTCAAGCGCATTTTTGTAATTCAGGTATATTAAAAGTAATAAAACAGAGACAAACACTATCACTAACAAAATAGCTGTCATTATAGAAAAGCCTTTTTTATTTTCCATAAATATGGAACTCTTCATTTTTGGTTACCTCTATATAAGTAATGTTTTTTAAGTTTATCTCTGTTTTCTCTTTAGGTCCACATAGAAGGTCAGCACATTTTTCTACAAAAGAACCTTTTATGCATATTTCGTTAGAGTCTGCTATCAATTTTCCTTCTTCTGTTCGAGGGTTGTATTTGAAATAGTAATAGTTTGCGTCACAATTTTCATTTATCTTTTTAGATATTGTGAATAAATCATTGTTTATTGTTTCTATCACATACTGAGCATTAAAGAAATGTGTTAAAAACCAATATGTTCCTATCCCGGCAATGGAAGCCAACCCTATCCAAAGAATTATATGCGAAGGGATGCTACCCAAAACATTCAATTGAAACGACACCTCCGACTTTTCTTTCAAAAACACACCTAAACTTGTGAATTTTATACATTTGCATAATTTCAGGTTTGTTTAGGTTAAGATCTAAATCTTCTACTTTACATTTGCATTTATAGCATTTTTCTTTTCCTTTGTAGATGAGACATATGTCTCCTGTGCTACTAGAAAAATACGCCCCTGCGGAGATGGCAATTTTCTTAGTAAACCTTGTTTCTACATCAGAGTTGCACACAAACTCACATAAACTCCCCATTTCTTTTAGGGCATTCTCATTTATTACTCTTTTTTTTTCTTCTTCATTTAACTGCACAAAACTCAACATAATTCCTATAGCTATAAGAAATGCAACGACCCCAAATATAGCCCATACAAGATTCTCCAACAGGACACCTGTAAAGCTGTTAATGTTAAGAACACGTTACTTCGCTCTCACTTACCTTGCCATCGCCATCTTTGTCAAATAACCTAACATACCAGTGGTTCTTTTGGTTGTCGAAGCATTTACCCGGTTTTATAAATTCTCTTAGGGCATTGTTCTTTTCCTCTTCTGAAAAGCCCTGTGAATCCCAATAAGAACAAAGTATTTCTATGCATTTTTTTGCATTAAGCTTTGCTGTGCCCACTTCGCATGGGTATATATGAAAACAGTATAGCTGGTCTTCGCAGATACCAATACCTACAAGGAATTTTTCGGTATAATCTTGTGTTAGTGCGTTTTGTGTTATGTCTAATCCCTGGGTAAAACTCTTTGCACAATATGCTGCTTTGGAAGCTAAAGTTCCTTCTGAATTTGCAGTTTGGCATAAGCTACTGCAAGTTTCTTTCATAGAACCCAACCGCTGCTGATACGCTCTTTTCATTTCTTCTTTTTTCATTTGCTCTGTCTGCTGTTGGAATTGTTGCGATACCATCTGAAGGACTAACATAGCCACTGCCAAAAGCACAAACAGCACTATGAACACCTGAATAGGCATTTCTAAGCCTTTAGAAGTTTTTATAATTTTCATGTTCTCACCTCTACTCTATTTTGTTTATTATTCCATATTATTGAAAATGAAGATGTTGTTCCTTCATAAATAAAAAACTTATCTGGCGGAAGGTTTACCATAGGGGCTATTTCACTTTTTTTTATTTTTGTAGGAGTATCCAAAGTTACAGAGAAACATACGTGTTTTTCAAGTTTTTTACCACTACTTTGTTCATAGCACTTTTCTATTAACATAGCTATCTGTGAGTTTGTGATATGAGGAAGCATTATGGCAGAATCTTTTGGTGAATCACTTTTTATAATGTTTTCTAAATGGGTGCCTGATCGAAAAATCCACTCACTGCCAAAAGTGATGATCATAGAAGCCGTCAGAAGAGCAATACCTAGTGTTATCATAGCCCATATCGGCATTTCCATAAGTTATCATTAATTATAAAACACTATATCCTATTTAAATCTTTTGCTGTGTGGGGCTTTGCGTCATAATTATTTTCCCTAACAAATTTCCAGTTCCACTCTGCTTTCGTAATGCGCAACAACAAGCTGCATGAAATTATGCAGAATAATCCTTGCAAGAACCTCCTGCCTTCTTCCAGCAAGTTCTTTGCGCCTCAAAGGCTTTACAAAGAACCTTTTTAGGCAAGAATTAACGCTCTCCACATTGGAACGCATATGATAGTTCCACAAGAAGTTCTGTGGATCGGTAACAGCGTTCCAGAGCATTTTATGGTATGCTAAACAGCCTCTTGCTTTGAGGGAGCAGTTTTTCTTGGGCATTATATATGGCTCTACTCCATGCTCCGCTAACCACTGAACATTCTCCCTGCTCAAAAAATTTGCATCAAACTGCATGCTCTCGGCTTTATGCATAGCCAAGGTTTCTCTCGCTAGAGGCTTTAATCTGGGAGCATCGTTTATTGGTCCGGATTCAAGCATATAAGCGCTTACCACATGGAACTCGTTGCTCACCATTATGCTTAGCATATCAAAGCTTGCTCTCAGCTTACCATCATGCTTATCTCTTTCCCAGTTCACCTTTTGCCTTTTCCTCATACCTGTGCTGTCTCCACTAAAGCTTTTCGCCTTTCCTTTAATGTATTCATTGCTCTGTTTCAACAACTCCTGCAATATATACCTCACATCAGGGTCATAGTATGCTCTGCCTATTGTTCTTGGACTCATTTCCTCTTCTATGCCGAGTTTTTCCCTGAACAGGCTTACTAAGCCGCTTGCTGTTCTCTCATCCGCTTGGAATAGTTCCGCAAGCAGAATAGCTTTTGCTTTATCCTTTGCACTGTGCTTCGGTGGTCTTCCCTGGCCTCTGTTCCGTATCTCTATAAGCTCCACACTATCAACAGAGGTTTTTATGAGGTAAAGAATGTTTTCTAAGCACTCTATCCTGGCTCTATTGTAAGCAGCCCAGTTAACCTTTTTCTTGTTCCTTCCTTTGTATGGGAACTTTCTGCTTGATATTTGGCCAAGCAGGTCGTTTAGTATTCTGTCAGGCATCCATTGAGACATAAAAAACAATAGAACCGAAACGCTTGCACAGATTTTCGGTTCTATTTTTCTAACCTCACCACCCTAAAGCTGTGTAAATATTTAATCTTTATTTAAGGTAGCTATGCGTAGCTGTGATTTTGATGCAAAGCCCCTAAAACCAAAAAGTATAAAAACGCAAAAAACGTTATATTAGAGTGAAGCTAAAGGGTAAGGTGAAGGTATGAACGCAAAAGGCGTAAGTCCACTGTTGGCTACAGTGTTGCTTATATTGGTAGCTGTTGGCATAGGTGCTATCGTATGGGTGTGGACCACAGGCTTTGTCGGACAAGCAACTAGTGAAGCTGGGCAAGTAACAACTGAAATGTGTACAAAAGGCCGCTTTGAGGTAACATCCTGCAACTATGCATCGCAGCAAGTTACCCTTTGGTTGAAAAACACAGGCGACATAGACCTCAACTCTTTCAGAGTTGTTGTAAGAGACTCAGCCGGTAACGTTACAGTAAAAGATTATAACACTGTAAATCTGGAAGAGAAAGGCGGTATGGGTTCAATTACAGTGACTAACATATCCAATAAGCCTGCCAAAGTAGAGGTATACTCAAATGATTGCCCAAATCTTTCCGTGAGCACGGACTGTTCTTAAATTTTATTATCTTTTAATGTTTAAAAATTAAAAAATAGGAGAGGTGAGTAAAAGATGCATGTAGGTTCTAGGGGTGTGAGCCCGCTGATAGCTACAGTTTTGCTTTTGCTTGTGGCTGTCGGCGTAGGTGCAATAATATGGACTTGGGTCACAGGATTTGCAGGAAAAACTACTAGCGAAGCCGGTCAGGTAACAGAGGAAATGTGCGCTGATGGAAGCTTTCAGATAAAATCCTGCACATACAGTGGCGGCACATTAACGATAAAGCTAGAAAATACTGGACAGATAGACCTCAACACATTCAAAGTGTTCGTAATAAACTCTGATGGAAGCACAGCAAAAACAGAGACAAAGACACTAAATCTTGCAGCAGGAGCTCCAGGAAAAACAACGGTTACTGGCCTATCCGCTGCGCCAGCCCAGGTAAAGATAACATCTAGTGATTGCCCGAATCTTACAGTAACATCCGACTGCAAGACATCATAAATTTAACAGGGCAATAAATATGAAAAGAGGCATAAGCCCCCTTGTGGGGGCGCTTTTATTATTATTAGTGACCGTAGCCATAGGAATGATCTACTTTACTTGGATATATAGCTATACCGTTGAGGAAACTACAAAAGCGAAAGAGATTGGAAGCCAGAGCATAGATTGCAGTGAAGCAGGCATAACCATAATCTCTTGCAGTTATGATAAAGGAGGAACAGAGATTGTAAGGGTTGGCGTAGAAAATACTGGTGCTGTTGACCTGAATGGTTTTAGAGTAATCGCGCTCTATACGGATTATACCTCAGATTACAACGATAACAAAAATCTGTACTTAGAGGTAGGCACAACAGGCACAGCTTATATAAAAGCCAATGCAAATAAAACTGTAAGCGAGATTAAGATTATTCCACTCGAATGCGATAACATAAGCGATAAAACCAGCACTTGTAGTTAGGTGCTTCTATGGTAAAACTTACGCTTGCAGGCAAGATTGTTATAGGCATAATCGCTTTAGCATTTTTATGCATCCTTTTTTCCCTAATAACTGGTTTTATTGCAGCAGGGAGCGAAAAACCTCTTGGAAAGAAGCTTGTGAAGGTTTTTGCCTTTGTAAAAACGCTTGATGAAAATTCCGCAAGATTAAATAAGGTTCTTGCTGAACTCAAAAACGATCCTGAACTTAAGGATATTTTTTCATATGAGATCATTGTTGTCGATGTAGAAAAAGAGAAAGCTGCAAAATTCGCGATTCAGGAAGAGGACGTGCCATGCTTTATCCTAGGAAATCAGCTAATTTCGGGAGTACCGGAAAAAAATTGGTTAAAAACCAAGATTCTCGAAATTGCCAAGAGGCTTAAAACCGAAGAAAAATAAAAAATTCTTAGACCTTTGCTGATTCGCGAAGCTTATTGCTGCTAGCACTTTTTTAAATAAAGAAAACCTAAATTTAGTTGTAGGGATGTGCATGAATAAGGTTAGCGGTACAATGGTTGTTATACTTACATGCTTGCTTCTTAGTTACGGATTTTGTGCTACCTTTACATCCTTCACAATAAATAATGGATCGCGCTACACAAATTCCTTGAAGCTTGTTCTTTCCCTAAACGCAACAGCAAGTGAAATGAGATTCTCTTGCGATAAGAACAATTGGACCGAATGGTTTAACTATAGCAACACAGCAGAATTCACTTTAAGCCCCAAATATGGATGTTCAATTGAGGATGGAAACAAGATAATCTATGCTCAAGTGCGCGATGCCGATGGAAACGCAGAGCTGAATAGTTGGATTGTGCTTGATAGGACAGAGCCCTCAAAGCCAAGAAATTTGATAGCGAAACGCGATGGAAATTCCATAACGCTTTCATGGAGCGCCTCTATAGACAGTAGCGGAATAGAAAAATATCTCATATTTGTGGAGGAGCATTGGAAAGAGATAAAGAACTATTATGCGCATGTTGATGGAAATCAGACAAGATGGCAGCATAGTGCCTCGGAAAGGAGAAAATACTGCTATAAGATACTGGCTATCGACAAAGCAGGGAATAGCTCTCCATATTCTGATGAGACCTGCGTACTCACAGCGTCTACACCGCCAGAAATAGAAATAGTGCTGCTTGATTCTGAGGGCAATTCTAGGGACATAAATGGCACCTCTTATTTCAGCAGCGAGGAGGTTTTAATAAAAGTGCTATCTGATGTTGATCTAAATACCGTTTCTGGCTACATAACCCTTGGCTCAGAAAAAGAAGGCCTATCCTTTACTGGAAGTGGGAAGGAATTTATAGCAACATATAAGCTAAAATCGTTTAACGGAACCGCAAAGGTATATGTATTGGCTAAGGATTATTTGGACTTCAATTCTGAAGCCGAAAAAAGTTTTGTTGTGGATTCCGTAAAGCCAGAGCTTGATTTGGAAAAGGTTGTGCAAATCAGCGATAGGTCAATCCTTTTAAAAGCTAGCTTTTCCACCGATGTAACTAAATTATATCTAAGAATGCTTGGAAAGCTTTACTTGTTTGAGGATTTTTCAATAGATGCCAATACAAACAAGGCCTATCTTGAAACTGAAGTTGACATAAGCGATGCTAAGGAAGAGATCATAAAAGCATCTTTAACTGCTGAAGATAGGGCAAAAAACACAACAACGCTTGACTTTGAAATCATAGTTTTGCTCAATGCTCACGAAAAGGTTAAGGACATAAAAAGGCTGAAAGAGTTTATAGAGCAATACTTAGAAAAAATTAGGAAGCTAGCGTTAGTAGAACAGCCAGAGGTTGAGGCAAAATTAGCTGCTAATTCGGCCCTTATAGCAAATATTGAAGAAGATATAGAGAAAAAAAGATATGCCAACGCTCGCTCGCTTATAAAGAAGGTAAAAAGAAGCCTTGAGGAAATATACCAGAAAAGGATAATTATAAACATTATTGAGAAACTTGACATAAACTATCAAGAGGACAAAGAGGTTTACTATAGCGAGCTTTCAGGCTACTTTGAAAGGATTCCAAAGGATGTCAAAGAGCTTTGGAATTCCTTGGCGATAAGCCGTGAGATAAGCAAGGTGGAGATAATAAAAGATGGCAACAGATACTTCAGGGTAGTAGTTAAACTTACTATAAAAAATCTAAACGATAGCTCTTTAGGCCCCTTCTGGGTTATTGAATTCATACCAAAAAGGATAAGCAAAACATTCTCCGATGTGAATGCAAATACTGTTATGAAACTTAGAAAAGATGATCCTATAGTGGCAATTCCGGTCAGAGAGCTAAGTAGTAGCGATGTATTTGAGGTGATTTATGCTGGGCCTTTAACAGAAAGTGCAAGAGAATCTTTTCAAGTTAATCCCGATGATTTCTTTATTCCAGTGCCGACTAGAAACCCTTCCACAAATGTTAATTTTGTGCATGTATACCAAAAACCAAGCCTAGCGCCTTTAGCAATAGCGCTTATCATTATGGCTTCGCTGTATCTTTTTTACAGGAGGGTCAAAAAATGATGAAGACGTTCGAAGCCATGCTTACAGGGGTTTTAATAATCACAACGCTTGCTCTTCTGTCCCTTCCTGCATTGCGTTCGGAATCTCAATATGTAGAAGTAAAAAAAGCTTGCGAACGCATGTTGTTATCCCTTAGCGATGAAGAGGAGTTTAGGAATCTCGTTGTTGCTGTAGACGATGAATCATCTTTAACCAGTGTTAAGGAATACATTGATCCTTATTTAGATTGGCCCTTCGAGCTTGAGATATGTGATGAAAGCGAATGCTGGGGCAAGAAACCCAATGTACAAAACTATGTTACCATAATCTATATGTTGGACGGAAACCTAACAAACTATAGAATAATGAAGATAAAGCTCTATGTATGGTTATTCACAGCTGATAGAGGATGAGAAAATGGAAAGAAAAGCCCAAGGATACTTGCTTATAGGGATTTTGTTAGCTGGGTTTGTTCTATTAGCATTATACTCAATAAGGATTACTTACAGAGCTAGAGCTTTTGGCACATTCGAGCTTGAAAACTTAAAAAGGGAGCTTCCAGTAGCTTACGCTTCCGGTGTTTACAATGAGGATCTAAACTATGTTATGGCCCATACCAGCGAGTCGTTTAAAAACTTTTATAGAACGAAGCAGATAACATTAAAGCTCCTATTTATTGCATATGATGATAACGGACACTATATCTTAGGAAACTTTTGGGGGCAGGATTGTGCATATTCAGGAACAGCGATTTCTGGCGTAGTCAAAGATGGAACAACGCGCATTATAAATAAAGAAACGCTTTTAAATGACTATTCGCTTATTTTTTGTGGAAAACAGTTTGATCTAACGAATAAGTTCTTCTACTATGCAGAACTTCACAAAGAGGAAGAAGTGATAAAGAAATGAAAGGAAAAGGGCAAACCACAATAGTTAGTGCCGCACTGTACATGCTTGTGACCATAGCGGTCATTGCTATAGTGCTCCAGATAGGTCTGCCTTACCTCACAAAGGTAAAAGAATATGGGGAAATAAGAAAAGGTGAAACTGTAGTGAAAGCTTTAGATGAGGTTATAAGCATTGTTGCCTCAGAAGGAGAAGGCTCTAAAAGAAGGATCGAGATAAATCTGAGCGACCCCATGGACATTAACGGTGAGCGTGACTTAATAACCATAAAAAAGAAAACTTCTGCTAGAATTGTCAGTCCAAGAGTGAAAAAATCCCAAGGAAATTTCTTTATGGGCACTCACATAGGGGTTAATGCCTACAGTAGCACTATCGGCGATACAAACGTGCTTGTACTGGAAAACGAGTATTTATACTTTGCTGTAAGAAAGCTTGATACGAACACGCCAATAACCCTTGATCAGCTCGTTGTTAAAGTAATGAGAAAGGATAACAATGCGGTGTTAAATGCAAAACTAGATTTTTACCTAGACAATGATATTGGAGCAACAGTAAATGTTTCTACAGCATTTGAGGAAAGTGGCTACAATCTAGGGAGAGGACGTATAGTGGCAAATGTTTATGGAGCAAGCTATAGTTATAAGATACACTTTGTGTTAGAATCTGGTGCTGACTTTGTTAGAATTTATATAAGTGATCTCGAATGAACGTTGATGTTAAAACAAGATTAAATGAGATGCTCTTAATAACTGAAAATATATTGCGCACTATAGAAGAGATAAGAAAAGCAGACAATAGAAAAAGAGAGCTTGAAGCTGCACTTATAGAGGCTACATTAAATAGAAAAGGCAGTGGAAATATCGAGAAAGAGCTTGAAGAAATAGACAATATGCTTAAAGACGTTGAGGAAAAACTAAGGGTACAACTTAAAGAGCTTGACAAAAGAATGGAAGAGCTAAGAAGGGTTTATAACGAGAGAGTAAAAGAAAGTGTAGGCGAGATTAGAGAAATTGCGAAGGTGCAGGCAAATGCCTGAACTTATGGAAAGACTTTCAGACCTAGAGCTAGAAATCTCAGATCTGCACGAAAGGTTAGAGGAACTTCTCTTCATAGAAAAGCTTAGAGAAAAAGAAGTAAGCAAGGAATCTTATGAGAAAGAAGTCAAAGCTAGTTTCGAGGAAGGGAGCATAAGTAGAGGTACATACGAACATCTAATGCACATAGTGAAATCCAAAGGATTTGGAAATAAAAAGAAGCTGGACTATTTTACAGCGCAAACCTTTATAGAGGCATTTAATTCGTTAAGCAAAGCTAAAAAAATCCTTGGCCTTGAAGCAATATTCATCGAACTTGAGGGAAAACCTTCCCCCATAGAAAGCATAAAGAAAATCTTAACAAAGACTGAAGAAAAGCCAGCTCCAGTAAAAGGCGGAACGTCTATAATGGCTAAAATAAAGAGCTTCTTCATAGCTGAAGAAGGATCAAAAGTGGAAAAAGAAGAAAAGCGCATGCCAAAGGTATTTTCGAAACTCAGCGAAAAATTCGATAAAATAAAGAGCTTTTTCGTAGCAAAGCCAAGCATTGCTACTGAAGAGGAAACGCACTTTCATGTGCCAGTATTTGTCACAGGTACAGGCCTAACTGAAAAAAGCTCAAAAGAGGAGCTTATGAGAGGTAAGCTTTTTGAAGATGTAAAAAGGGAAACTATAATGTCTCTTAAAGAAAAGCTGTTTGAAGAAGGCCAAAAGGTTGAACCTCTCGTAAAAGCATCAGGGTTGATAACCCTGATTCCTGGTTATGCTTATGCTAAAATAATTAAGGAAAAAAACGGAAGGAAAGTATATTATGTTATAGAACCTGATCTAACAGAGGATGAGCTGAAAAAGATAGAACTTATAAAAGCCGAACTTATAGAAATCCTTACTATAGAAGAGCTTACAAGAGAAAAGATTTTTGCCAAAGTGGATGAGATAATTAGGAAAAGGGGTTATACATTCACACGCCAGGGAAGACATAAGCTTATGTACTATCTGTCCAGAGATCTTCTGGGATTGGAACGTATAGAGCCACTAATGCACGACAATATGATTGAGGATATAGAATGCGATGGTGTTGGAATACCTGTTTATATAATCCATAAAAAAGAAGGACACATGCCAACCAACATAGTATTTGAAAGTACCGAGGTGCTAGAAGATTTTATAATAAAAATGGCTCAATTAGCTAAAACCTACGTTTCTTACGCTAATCCTTTGCTAGATGCTGTTTTGCCTGATGGCTCAAGAGTAAATGCCGTACTAACAAGCTCTGTATCTACAAGAGGACCCAGCTTTACTATAAGGTTATTCCCAGAGAAACCTTTACCCCCTACGGTGCTCATAGCCAATGGCACTGCAGATGCTATAGTAATGGCTTATCTATGGACCGTGCTTGAATTTAAGAAATCTATACTGATTACAGGGCCCACCGCGAGCGGAAAAACCACATTGCTTAATGCTATCGCAATGTTTATCCCCCAGTCACAGAGGGTAGTTTCTATAGAAGATACGCGCGAATTGAACCTTAAGCATGAGAACTGGCTGCCACAAGTAGCAAGACCTGGCTTTGGGCCTCCTGATGCTAGCGGAAAGAGATTTGGTGAAGTAGATCTGATGACCCTTATAAAGGAATCCTTCAGACAAAGACCTGACTATCTCATAGTTGGCGAGGTTCGAGGAAAAGAAACCTTTGTTTTATTCCAAGGAATGGCTTCTGGTCACTGCTGCTTAGCTACAATGCACGCTCGCTCAGTAACAGATGTTGTAAGCAGGCTTATAACTCCGCCCATAAATCTTTACCCTTCTCTGTTAGAATCTGTTGATATAATTATAAACTTAGGGTTTGTAGGAGAGGAAGGGACAAGGAGGTGCATAAGATGCATTGCTGAGGTGAAAAGATACAATATGCGTGAGCAAAGGTTGGAATACGTTGATATACTCGCAAAAGAACCAAGCGCAACACAAAGTGCTGAAATAAAAATCTCGGGCTTGGAGGAGTTTTTCCCACTCACCCATAGGAGTATAATACTAAAGAAGATAAGCGAAGAGCATAGCATATCGCTTGCGGAATTAGAAAAAAGGATAAGAAAGCGAGCCGAATTCCTCAAGAAGCTCGCTGAAGAAAAGGTCTTTGATTTTAAGGAATTTACTGATAGATTGGAGGCTTATAGAAATGCTGAAAAAACTCTTGCTAAAACTTCTGTATAAAATCGCTGAAAAAACGTTCTACAACCTTACTAAAGATATCGAAAGTCCTAAGCTAAAGAAGAAATTGGGCATGATAGACTATCCCTACTCTGTCGGAATGTACATAGCATTCTCTCTTACCGTTATTTTCCTTTCCTTTATTTTTTCTCTTATAATTGGTCTTATACTTTTTTTCCTTGTAGCTCAGAATCCTTTGATATTGGTTCTGCCTTTTATCACCATAGTTGCAGGAACTGTAATAGCATTAATATGGCCTGATTGGGATCTTGTAAAGAAAAAGAAAACTATTGACGCAAATCTGCCATTAGCGATCCTTACAATGTCAACGATAGCGCAATCTGGAGCACCACCACAATATATGTTTAAAACCATAGCAAACAACCCTGAATATCCAAGGTTAAGCAAGGAGTGTAAGAAGATAGAGCGCTTTATGAATCAGTTGGGTCTTTCTTTTACAAAAGCCGTTGATAAAATGAGTGAAATTACTCCGTCGCCTTCATTTAAATCCTTCTTAAAGGAGCTCAATACAACGGTAAAAAGTGGCGGGGACCTAAGGGAGTTTATGGCAAAGAGGGCTGAGGACGCATACTTTAAATATATGATGATGCTTGAGCGCGCTGGTGAGCGAGCAGAAACAATGGCTGAGATCTATACTATAATCATGATCGCTGCACCACTTTTCCTATTCTTCACAATAATGATGCTAAACATGTTTGCGGCAGGAAAGCTTTTTGGTTTTACAGTAAATGATATTCTGTTCTATGGAATAATATTTGTTCTTCCTCTTGCAAACATAATATTTATGTTTGTTATGCAAACAATGTCTGTAGAGTGATCAGATGAATGAGGATTTGAGGTACTATGGAAAATGGGCTGCTTTAGGAATAGCAGGGGCTGTGATCGCTTTCATCATCCTACAAAACACAGCGTTTGCTATGACCTCTTTCATAGTGCCTCTTGTCCCATTGATGTATGCGTATTATCTTAAAAATGCTCAGATAAAGGGTCTTGAAGAAAACTTCAGGGTTTTTTTAGATGATCTCAAAGATCTTTTGCAAGCTGGTGTTAATATAAGCGATGCTTTGGCTCTAACGGCAAGAAACGATTATGGAAGCTTAAGTATTTATATTAAGAAGCTCGCCGCAAAGGTACGTTTAGGGATTCCTTTCGAAAAAGCGATGAATCAAACGTTTGAGAAAGTAAATAGTCCGCTAATAAAAAAAATAGTGCTGGTAATAAATCAATCGCTTCGTGCAGGCGGCAACTTCATGCAAATATTTTCTGTTTCTACAGATTACGTAGAAAAGGTAGAGAGGTTAAAGAACCAAAGAAAGGCAAGAACAACATCCGCTATAGTAAACTCCTATGTGATGTTTTATGTGTTTGTTATGATTATTGTAGCGATACAAATATTCTTCGTACCGATGTTAGAACAACAACCACCTATGGACATAACTGCAATAGCAGGAGGCATAACAAACCTCGGGGAAGTAGTTGCAGAAGAACAAGCACCTAAAGTAAACTATACAGAGCATTTTACAAGACTTATAATAGTACAAGCTTTGTTTGCTGGCCCAATGATAGGAAAGATCTCGGAGAATAGTTTTGTTGCTGGCTTAAAGCATTCTGTAATACTTCTCTCAACATCGTTGCTTACTTATATAACAATAATTTCGCTCTTGGCACCCAAGTAACTTTTATCTTCTCTTTATCTTTATGATTAATGTACCTACATCCAGTTGACCATCTGCCGTTAATAATGGCACTACGCGCCTTCTAACAATAGTTATCGGATACTCATGCTCGTTACCTTGGCTTGTTATAGTTCTGGTATCACTAACAAACTTGATGAAATAGGTATCGCTATAGAAGCTTGTTATAGCCTTTTCTAGTACTACTTTTATAGGTTTTTCTGGTGATTCAACAAGCTTAGGTGTTCCTGTATAAGCCCTGTTTATATCTGCGGACGACTGTCTAACCCTAACAAAGCTCTGGTATTCGCAAGCGAGGTTTATTTCTCCAGTAATAGTGAAGTTGCAAGTATTATTTACATCGCTTGCTACCTCGGTTACTGTTTCGCTTGCACCTTTAGTTACGCTCCAGCTTGAAGTATTTACGTGAAGCTGGTCTGAAACAGCGATTGCATGCAAGCCAACACGGTTTTCAACCCACAAGCAAATATAATCGTTATGGTCATCTGTTATTGTAATTGAATTCGCTGTTGTTGAGTAATTATAATCTGCTTTATTAGTAGAGCAGCTCTGTGTCGGGCTGAAATAGTACCACTTTGTAGCTATACAGCCGGAGCCATCATCGCTGCAGTTTAGATAAACGGTATCTTCATAAGTTACTGTTTCAGACACGCCTGTTATGCTTGCCTGTGGCGGGGTGTTATCTAAAAGGAATTGTATCTTAGAGGCTCCTGTGTTCTGCAAACCATCTTCATTCCATATATTTATATCAATATAGTAGTTGCCGTCTGGGACAGAGCTAGCATCCCATGTGTAGGTGCATCGAACTGGAGGCCACCAGACGTTGGAATCGCAATCCAAATTCTGTATAGTGGCGTATTCATCTAATTTAAGGTTTAGATCTATCGGATTTTCAAAGCTTAATTTGCCTGCAGTTATAGAGCTATAGTATAAGCTAACGTATAAATCATTAAGCATTGTGTTAGAGACTGTGAATGATATCGTTATAGTTCCACTCTCAAGGGTTCCGCTAGGTTGTATTGATGAAACATTAACAACAGGTGAGAAGTGGAAGTTTCTGTCTACCTGTCTTACATTTCCTGCAATATCCGTAACAATAATTGAGAGGTTGTAGTCTCCTTCTGTAAGGCGAGTTTGATAGAAGGAGCATACATAGTTGAGTCCGCTAGCATTACAATCGGTTTCATAATTAAAGTTTGCTGAACTGCCATTTATCTTTACCTGCACGCTGCTTAATATTATAGGAGCGCACCCGTTATGAACAAGCGTAAATGAAATTGTAGGATCAGATGTAATAGCATCTTCTGCAGGAGTGGTTATATTTATTCCAGGAGCATTGTTGTCAATACAGAGCTGGTATTGTGTGGAATAACTATCACTATCGCCATGTATATCCCAGAGGTTCAGATCTAAATAGTAGTTTCCG
>JAPDKC010000040.1 GCA_029258755.1 archaeon
CCATACCCAACAGGTCCGGAATATATTAGTGAATTCGTAACAGAATCCTATGAAGTTGAAGAAATACCCGAGCTGTATGAATCAACAGAAACCTCTATTAGCAAAGATTTCTATGTAGTGCCTATAGGAAAATGGCTAGGGCAAAAGGTTTATGCTGGACTTCAGACGTTTTTTATTAGGGAAGCCCCTGAATGTTTCCTGGACTGTAAGATAACTTATGGGAGAGATAGAGTGGATAGAATAACGGCAAAGCTTCCTGTTGAAAAATTGGATTCGGCAAAGCTAAACGAGCTTGCTCAGCAGGCAGACCCATCTCTACGCCCATATCTACTATCGGCCAAGGATCGGTATAGTGAAATATATGCTCTTTACACTACTGATGCTCTCCAAACTTTGCAGGATCTGAGAAGGGAGCATGAAGGGCCTTCCGTATCTATTGAGAACTGCAGAGTATGTTGCCAGGGCAGATATCCTTTGGGCATTTATGTTGATAAAGTATTTTTCGATTCTCCAGAATTCAAGGAAGCGGTTGAAGCTGATTGGCTTATTATAAATGATAGAGCAACGTTTACTAGTGAATGTACCCCTCTTTCAGAAACCGGGATTTTACCTATAGAAGTAGATTTCGATTATGAAGTTTTAAGCAGAGATGTGGAAAAAGCCACTGTTAGATTTGAAGCCACGAGTAACAGCAGCATAGTAAGCTACGAGTGGGACTTTGGTGATGGAAGCAGAGCTCAGGGCAGGGTTGTTGAGCACACCTACAAGCTTGGCCAATATACCGTTATGTTAAAGGTAAAAGATAGCGATGGAAGGGAAAGAAGAATTATCAAGACAATCGACCTTGGCAAAGTAATAGAATTCAAGATATGGGCGGACAACGCATCCTTAGGGGAAAAAACATTCGTTCATACCAGATGCTCGGCAAAGGAAACCATAAGCGTTTATATCGATAAGGTTAACGAGAGCTTAGAAAAAGAATCGGCGATAATAGAAGCACAGCCCATTCCTTGCAATGCTGATATGCTTATAGGGCCATTCAATACCGCCGGCAGATATGTGGTTAGAGGTGTTTTTGGAGAAATTGAGAAAGAGAGCGGTTTTACTATAAGCTAAATTTATGACTTTAAAAGGCAAACTGCTTTTTCACTAAAAAATGATAAATTGAAAAAGTAAAAGCGAAAGGTATTTAAACACTAATACATTAATTTTAAAAGGCAAAATTAAACATGAGCATAGTTTCGGGGGTTAAAGGTTGCATTTAATAGTGAATAATGAAAGCTGTAAGAATTTTCATTTTAGGAGGAGGTAGAAATGGGCCGAACTATAAGTAGAGTTGGTTCTTCTGCTGTTAACTTCAAAGGAGGTGCTATGACACAAATTCATTCTCCAAAACGGCTGTTATTATATTCAGTGCTATTTATCACCCTCCTCCTAGCCAGCAGTATGGTTAGCGCGGGTACAATAACAGTAAAAGGAGATCTGCCCATAGGAACGACGTATATTTTTGCTTATAAAGGTGCCGCTGGAGGAGCCAACCCTTGTTCTGGAACTGGAAGTGTCGACTGGAATTCTTTCGATGGAGACACCAACTATCAGGACAATGATGACTATTTGCTCTCATGGACCGCGACGGGGACCGTAGACGTAAATATATTTTTCTGTGATGGAGTGGACGGAACAGTAAGGGCAAATTATACACAAAGTAGCGTTAATGCTGATGCTAACCCAACATTAATAGTTGACTTAGGCCGAATTATAGGGCAGAATCTGAATGCTGATGTTGATGGTGATTATGTTTTTGTATGTGATTCTTTAGGAGGAAACCTGCTAAGCTCAAATATTGTGTCTATTGATGTTACACTAACAACCGATTATACCCAGTGGTATGCATTTGATGACACTGCTACAAGTAATGATGAAATTTATGTGTTATTTGATGAAGATACATCCAACCCATGTAGTTGGGATACAACAAAGAGCACTGGAAGAAGAATTAATTGTAATTCCGATAATGCCTATGAGAACTACTGTATATCTGCTGAATTTTCTCCAGACACTAAAGCAAGTGGAAATTTGCATGTTGATCTGGCGAATGGAGATTTGCGTTTAGAAGATTCTTCAGGACTAAGCATAGGAATGTATAAATTAGGTGCTGATCTAAGTGGAACTGTAGACTACAACCTGTACTATGATGCTCCAGGAAGCGGAACAATAACAATGAAAATTTATGACAGTGCAGGCACCTCTGTCAGAGAAACTATCTATGGCCTGCCAAATACATTTAATGTTTGGGATGCTAATATAAAAGTTTATGGAAATGTGCCTAATGATATTGCTGACGTTAACACTGAAATCGATACAGGAATAACAGTAAGTGCAAACACAGTTTCAGGCACACCTTATACCTATGCACTATACATCCCTGATGCAAACGAGCCAATTTTATATTTTAGACATGCGGGAGAAACGGTTTATCAGTACACTTTCGCAGGTTCCCCCGTGAACGCAGACACATCAGTGAATGTTGCCAAAATAAGTGGTGAAGCACATCCAGACTTGGAAAATGCCCAGAAAGCGGCGATAAGGGTTTTCAAAGACCCGACTTGCCAAACAGAAGCAGACCAAGCCGCAGGAGATCCCAATTATAGCAATGTTAATTATATTGCAGATAGAGCTGGATATGATTACAATGTTTATTTCCACGATGATGGAACAAGCCCATATTACCTGTTAGTGTGGTATAATGACGGCTCGGGGGACTTCAATACTTGTGGAAATTCATTTACACTTTCAAATCAGATGGCAATCGTGGATATAGTGAACGAAGTAACAGGCAAAGTTCCAACAGACGACGGCTTAAATAATGTTTATATTGATTATGCTCAGGATGGATTTGATGTTGGAACTGATGCCAATACAGACGATATAAATGCGGACGGTTATTATCATATATTTGGTACGACAGACACAGGAGATGCTAATATATTATTTGTAGATAATGTAGGCACTACAGTATTAAGCAGAACTGTAACCCTGAGTGCTGATACAAGCGTAAACGTTGCAAGAGTTTATGGTAATACGCATAACAACCTAAACGATAATCCAGGAGACTATGTAAGAGTGTTCTCCGACCCAAGCTGTAGTACGCTTGTGAGCAGTGCAACAGAAGCACCAGCAGCAGCCGATACTCCTGATTATAACATATATTACCAATACAGTGGTGGGACTGATTATTACATAGAAGCAGATGCCAACATTGGCCAAGTATGGTATAAATCATGTGTAAGGTTTACCTCAAGCGGTGCTGGTGCAGCAGATCAGGTAAATATTACTACACAGCTAACGGGACAAATCCCAACCGGTGTTGCAAAAGTTGCAGTGGAAGTAAATGGAGATTCCACATATGATGCAACTACAACAACGTTCTCAGGTAGCAGTCCTGACATAACATATTACCTATTTACTCAGCCAGGTAGTGCCACATCAGATGTTAATTTTATAGACAGTGACGATAATGTTTTGCTCTCACGAAGTGCTGATCTGAGTGGTACAGATGCAAGAGTTGATGTTGCCCGAGTTACCGGACAACTTCACTCCGACCTGCAAGATTCTAGCGATAAATTTGATGTATGTAGCGATATAACATGTGACACTAAATATAGTAGTGAAGACGCTAATGTGGGCGGTGGATATTATACACAATACTTCGAAGTGCCAAGTGCAGGCACTTATGATAGGATTTTAAGAGTTACAAACGTGCAAGGTTCTAATACTTACTACTTCGATGTAAATATTGCAGATGTGGGGGGTGCAATAATAAACCCAGGGGACACTGTAACCATAGATCTTACTGCCAAGTTTAGTGGTAAGGTGCCTTTAGACATAAAGGTCATTTGGGTTGACCAAGCTACACAAGCTGATGACAACGCTTGGAGTTATGCAGGAATAGTCAATTCAAGTGATGGCAATTATATTATTTACAACGCGGCATCTGCTAGTACTGTTAGAGTTGCTAAAGCAGATGAGGATTACGCAGAAGGTAATGGAGTGGCACTCTCACTTAATAAGGATATCTTTAACACCATATTCAACATAGACGAAGTTCGCGGTGTTGTGCCTTGGGACTTCTTAGGCGGAACATTTGAAGTAGAGCTTGGCACTGGTGGTGAAGGAGATGGCGCATGTGATGGTGCGCATTATGGTGATGATGGTGATAGTGGCGGTACCTTTACTATAACTTCAGTTGGGACAGCAAGCGATTATGACTTTAGATTATATGTAGATGCAAACGGCGATGATTATAACATACTCGCATGTGATGTTGGTGGTAACCTAAGATTGAACAGAGTTAAGACGGCATCAACAGTTGGCGGTGTATATCACGATTTCAATATTGGCAAGGTTAGTGGAGAAACCTTGGCAGAGTTAGAAGATAGCGCAAATGGTCCAGATATTATTCAGGTATATGCAGATAGTACATGTAGCACATTACTAAGCAGCGAACCTGTACAGCCAGTAGATGATGGCACAGCAGAGGCTGACTATAACCAGTTCTTTGAAACAACGGCAGGCACGCAATGGTATTATATGAAAGCCACATCTGATACCAACACAAGAAACCTTTCCTCGTGTATAAAATTCGCTGCTCCAGGCAGCGACCTGAATACTGTATATAATATAGATAGGAAAGTATATGGTACTTATGTGAGTGGCATAGAAAGTGTTGGTGTATATCTTGGCAATACAAGCGATTGGAACGCATTTTCCAACGATGTATATAGCGGAGATTATTTCGAAGTATATGTTGGAGCAGGTACAGGTAGCGATGCTATTAAGTTCTATCAGTTAGATAACCTTGGCGGAGCATTGCGCCTGAGCAGAGTGAAAGATTTGGATACAAATACTTCTTTGGAGATTAATGTATCGCGAGTAACGGGTACTTTGCATCCCGACCTTACAGTCTCCAATGACAATATACTGGTCTACAACAGCGGACCTGCTACTTGCGCAGGACTACTTAGCAGCGAGGATGTAAACATTGAAGGAAATACATATTACCAGTACTATGAATCGGATAGTGACGGAAACGTCTATATTAAAGTTGTGGATGTTAACAGCGGAAACGGCTATGAGACATGCATAGATACAAACTTTGCTGATGTAAACGCAACAACATTCACTTATGATTTAGATACTAAGATAGGCGGTTACGTTGCTAACGGTCTTGACACAGTAAGAATCGACTGGGGAAATACAGGAACTTATCATGCGTATTCAACAATTGTAGCTACGAGTCCTACAGCAACTTACAATGCATACGGTCCTGGAGATGCTGGGGACACAAACGTTAGCTTTTATAGTAACAATAACACAACTAAAGAGCTCGAAGTAGTCCATTCCTATTTACCTAACACAACAAACATGTTAAATGTTGGTAAGGTAAGTGGTGCTGTACACGATAATGCTGACGATGGTTCAAATGACTTAGTTACGGTTTGGGGCGACGCCGGATGTAGTACTACACAGCTAAGCTCAGAGACTGAAGCAGCTGCCTCTCAAGAGTATACACAGTACTTTGAGGATACTGGTAGCACATTCTATGCGAAGTTAAGTGTAGATGGCACCTATAACACCTGCTCTGCTGGTTTTACACTAACAAATGAGGAGAACAACAGTGTTGACTTCAACTTTGAATTCACAGGCACAATTCCAGACACAACTGACAGCTCGCTAAACACACCAATAAACAACGTGGGCGTATTGGACTATAACGCTATAGGTGTTTCAGGAACAACTTATAAGCTATATGTAGACAGAGATTTGATAAGCAGTAACAATCCAATCACTATATTCTTCAACGACAGTAGTGGTAACGAGCTACTGTCTAGAACCTATGATGTAAGCCCTGAACTTGCAGGATCTAACAGTAAAACTGTTAATGTTGCTGTAGTACATGGTGAGACTTTAGCAGCTCTGGAAGGAGCAGGCAACACCCTACAGGTATGTAATAAGGTACCTGAGCCCAGCAGCTTTGGTGATTGTACAGGCTTTTTGGTAAGCAGTGTTGTAGTTACTCCAAGCGACAATGCGAAAAATGACTATGAGATATACTTTGAGCATGATGGCAACACCTTATATTTCCTACAAATTCATGACAACAATACTCCAGACTATAACTCCTACCACAAAATTGTGAATGTTAACCCAGGTACTATAGCACACATAGACCTAAATGGTGTACTATATGGAACCGTTGTAGAAGAATATGATGGCACTACACCAATTCCAGATGTGAATGTGGAGCTACGCCATAGCGATGGCAGTGACTGGAATGCTTACACCTATACAGATAGTTCTGGAAAGTATGCAATATACGCAATATTAGGCACATATGATTTGAGATATAGCAAACAAGGTTATGTAACAAGAGATTGGACTACAAACCCAGGAGAAATGGACAACGTTTCTTTGTCATATCATTTAGATACAAATCTACCAAGCGGAATCAAGGTAACTGTTTTAGATCAAGGAGGCTGGCCTATCACAGATGCCACTGTAAAGATTCTTACTGATGTGAACCCAGAGACGGTGCTTACTGGGTGTACTAATCCAAACGGTTTGTGTATAAGAGATTTCAACAACGCTGTAGGCGGCGTTTATACATTTGGTGGATTCACTTACCCACAGGATGTAGCGATTAAGGTAGAGAAGCTTGGTTATACTACAGTTATAACACCAGACTACAACGGTACTTATGAGATATACCAGCACGTAACCTCCGCCTCACAATGGGATGTTACGGTTAGATTGTACAATGCGCCACCTGCCCAGGTATCGCTTCTTACACCAGGCGATGGTGATTATTTAGGTACAACTACACCTACATTAAGCTGGATAGATCTTGGTGTAGATGAGATAAACTACGAGATTGAAATAAGTACAGACAGTACCTTCACATCATTGGTTGTCGATGTAAACAACCTAAGCGGAGACACCACAAGCTACACCCCAACACTTAGCGATGGAACATACTACTGGCGCGTGCGTGCGTTTGACGGTGTAAACTGGGGTCCATGGAGCGAAGTAAGAAGCTTTACTATAGATAGTTCGGCTCCAGCTCAGCCCACAGTATTGATCAATAGCGGAGCAACATATACAAACAGTCAAGCAGTAATCGTTACTGTTACAAGCTCTGGAGCAAGTTACTGTAGGTTGAGCAATGACGGCACTAGCTGGAGCGGCTGGCTGGATTATAATGGCAGCGATACAAACTACGCTTGGACTCTCGCACCAGGTGATGGAACGAAGTATGTATATGTAACATGCAAGAATGACGCTGGTTTAGAGGCAAGTGATAACAACACCATAACATTAGATACTACTGCACCGACTGGAGTGGTTATAACTATAAATGATGGTGCACAGTATACTAATTCAACGAGTGTTACAATTGATACAAACGCCTATGATGCAACGACGGTTGTATGTCAGTATTCACTTGATAATGTAAACTGGACAACTATAAGTTGTACAAGCACCAACTTAGCGGTAACTCTTCCAAGCGGAGATGGAGTAAAGGAGATTTACTTTAAAGCAACAGATGCAGCAGGTAATGTGACAAATGTAAGCGATACTATTGTATTAGATACCACTCCGCCGACGGCACCAACACTTACAGTAACTGCTAACAATAAACAGGCTAGACTGACCTGGACTGCGGGCACTGATACGTTGAGTGGTATAGCGTACTATAATGTATATGCCAGATATGAAGCCGATCCGACAGCAACTTCAACATATAGAATTGCAAGTGGCTTAACTAGCCCAGAATATACATATAGCCCACAAATCACAGGAACCTATCACTTTGGAGTAACTGCTGTAGACAATGCAGGAAACGAAAGTGTGCTTAGCACTATACAAACTGTTACACTTGACTTTAATGCCCCAACAGGAGTAACTGTACTTATTAACGATGGCAACCTATACACTACAAGCACCACAGTAAAGATTGACGTAAACGCTACTGGTGCTACAACATGCCAGTGGTCTATAGATAACGTTAATTGGAACGACATAACATGCGGTACAAGCACTAATATAACCTTGCCTAGTGGAGATGGGGTAAAGACTGTGTATGTAAGGGCCGTAGATAGTAGCCAGAACGTGACAACTGCAAGCGATACAATTATCCTTGATACTACTGCGCCAAGTAATATAACAGGTACCACGGCAACAAGAAGCGGCAATGCAGTTAGAATTGTATGGACTGTCGGAAGCGATGCGACAAGCGGAATAGACCATTATAATATCTACAGAAGTACAAGTGCTGGTTTCCCCATGGACTCTAGCACAAGAATCGGAAGTACAGTTAATACTGAATTTATAGATTCTTCGGTCACATCAGGTACATACTATTATAAGGTAACAGCCGTTGACAAAGCAGGCAATGAAGGTTCCACCAGCGTAGAAGCAAGTATAAGCATTGACTTCGTTGCACCACAGGCTGCGTTGATAGTTATCAATGGCGGTGCTCAATATACTAACTCCCCAACTGTTACCCTAACACTTGCAGCAAGAGATAATAATGGGATAAAGAACTGTTGGGCAAGCAATGATCTCACCACATGGACAAGTGTTGGTACGGGTTCAACAGCAAGCTGGACTCTCGATTCTTCAAGCGACGGTACAAAGATAGTATACTACAAGTGTACAGACTATAGCGACAATAACTCTAATATTGTGAGCGATACGATAATATTGGATACCACTGCACCAACAACGCCAGTGGCTGTTAGCCCAACAAGCGCTATAACAACTGGTAGCACTGTGACTTGGGACTGGAATGCAAGCACAGATGCAACAAGCGGAGTAGCATATTATAGAGCTATGCTTTACAAGAACGGTGTATTAGTAAAGGATGAGAACGTAACAAACACTTATCTAACACTCTCGAACTTGAGCGAGGGTACATATACGCTATATGTGACAGCGGTGGACAATGCAGATAATAACTCAACAGTACTACAGTTTGCTACCGTAACCGTTGATACTACAAAGCCAAGCGTTACATTTACCAACCCAACTGCAACAACTTGGACTAACGATACGCTGCCAGACTTTAACTTCAACGTTAGTGACAATGTGAATGTAACACAATGTATCATAACTCCATACATAAACGGTATGGCACAGAGCACGGTTATAAGCACACCTTCAGGAAATGCGTGCGGCTACACAGCCAGCGGCGTGAGCAATGGTGATGAGGTATACATCGGGGTTGTTGTGAAAGATTCCGCAGGTAATGAAAGCTATGCTGTGCTATCACCAACATACAAGATAGATACTGTGGCACCAACCGTAACAATTACATGGCCAACAAGCGGAACACAGCTTAGCGATACTACCCCAACAGTGAGGTTCAAAGCAGAGGATAATGTTGGTGGTTCAGGCATTAACTTAGGTGCTTTGACAGTAAATATAAATGGCAGCAGTGCAACAGTAACGCTTGATTGCAACAGCTCGGACAATAACAGAGTGCAAACATGTGCATTCGATGTACCTGCAGCGAATGCATTCAGCGATCCATCATCTAATAACTATATCACTATAACAGTGCAGGACTTTGCAGGGACTACAGGCAGTGCAACAGCAAGCAACTTGAGCGTGGATACAAACGATTATATAACAATCAACAGCATAACAGCAACCAAGACAGTAGGAATAGCAGATAATAGCTATGCAAATGGCTGGCGCTTTGACTTCAATGTTACGTTTGGTACTTCAGCGAGCGGGGATAAGAACAAGCTGCGCATAAAGCTTGATGACTGGGTTAATGCAAGCAACTCTAGCTACACCATAGAAATAGATGGCAACGCTCGCATGGTGTATGACGCTAACGTAAACGGTGTGAAGACAACAAAGATCTACAATATCAAGAACTACTACGATACCAGCCAAACAGTATATCCATTCTGGGACCACAACCCAAGCACAGCAGCGATAGATGCTAACTTCTACATTGAGCAAAAGATTCCAAGCAGTGTTGCGGCAGGCACATACTATACTACATACTATATCAAAAACTATAGCAGCTAGCTAGTATTTGAGGTGTAAAAATGCATGCAGCAAGGCCCTTTATTCCTTTATTTATTATTTTATGCTTACTTCTGGTTCCCTGCATAGGCATAGCTGCAGAGGTTAGCGGCACCTTGGGTCCTGATACTAATACGCAAGCTGGATTAAGTGGCAATACTCAAGTTTCTGGCACCGCTTATTTTGCAAATGGTGTGCCTTGTAGTAGCGATTCTGACTGCTATTCCGGGCATTGTGCAAGCGATTTTGATGGAAATGGTGCTTGGTGTGCGCCAGCAACAAGCTGTGCGCATAATGGCACGATTTATGCCAATGGAAGCTCGCTGTGTTATGGAACTACAACAAAGGAAACTTGCATAAATGGTTCTTGGGTAGCAGAAATCTGCCCAGGTTCTTGTGAAAACGGTGTTTGTGTCTCAGCAACAGTAACGCCAACGCCGACTCCTTCGCCAGGTGTAAGCGGAGGCCCTGGCGGAGGAGCAGTATCTGGAGCTACGCCAACGCCGACTCCTGAAGAAAAACCTCCTGTGAAGGAGGAAATAATATTCCACTCAACCCAAACATACCAACCTACCAAAGAGGAGCTTGAAGAGCTTCTAAAAGAAGCCGGCTTCTCTCAAGAAGACATAGATAAAGCATCAGAACAAGCAGAAAATATTGAAATAACTAAAGAGCTCGAAGTCAAAAGAGAAGTAACGGAAAAGGGAGAAGAAAGATACAGGAGCACATTCAAGGTTAGAATATACAACAGAAGCTCCGATAGGTTTAGGGATATAACAATTGTGGAAAGTATTCCCAAGAGTGTTGCAGAACATGCTAGCGAAATACATTCGCTAAGCGATTTTAGAGTTCTTGTGGAGGATCCTGTTATCGCATGGGACGTAAAAAGTTTGGAGCCAAACCAGGTTCTTGTACTGGAATACTGGGTGGAAAAGCAGCTTTCGAAGGACGCTCTTAACGAGGTAAAGACCGTATTCTTTGCAGAAAAAACAGAAATAGTAAAGGAGGTTGCGGGCTCATTAGAAATTACTATAAAAGATGTTGAAGGAAATCTCGTAAAGGAACCGCTCACTGTGGAGCTTCTTGACTTAGAGGAAAAGGTAATAGCAAAAACCACAAGTATCGGTGGAAAAGCAACATTCGAAAATGTGTTGGAGGGCAGATACTATATAAGAATTCCTGCAACCGATGCTTTTAAAGGAGTGAAAATACCAGTACGTATCATGGCTGAAGAAACTAAAACCATAGAAGTTGTGCTGGAAGGCAAAGCCGTTCCAACACCTATTGCTACACCAACCGCTACTCCCACTACTACTCCTGCAAAACCTCCAAAGAAGGACTATGCACCGTTGTTTATACTTTTAGCTCTGGTTATTCTGGCTGTTATAGCTCACTACTGGTGGAAGAAGAAAGGCGTAAAGCTTGAAGAAGAAAAGCCTGCAAAACCAAAGAAGGGAAGATGGGCTGTTGAAGAAGCCGAGGAAAAGGTTGAGGAAAAGCCAGAAGAAAAGCCTGCAGAGGCTATAGAAAAACCCAAAGAGGAAGTAAAAGAAGAAGTGGTGAAGAAAAGGAGGAGAAGAGAATCCAAGTTTAGAAGACCTTAGCTCTTAAGGCGAGAATTATTTTTTAAAAGAATTTTTTATCTAATTTTTTAATTGGCTGCTAAGAGAGTTGGTTAAATGTACCTTGAGGTAAACTTCGAATTGTGTAAAAATTGCAGCGATAAGCCCTGCCTTAAACTTTGCCCCAACGGTGTAGCACTAAATGCATTAAAATGCAAACACTGCAAACCAGAAGAAGCGCCATGCTTCCTTGCATGCAAGAAAAGAGCCATTTACAAAATAACTGAAAACGTGCTCGCAATAGATGAAAGCAAATGCGATGGCTGCGGGGCTTGCGCTCAAGCATGTCCTTATGGAGCCATTGTAATAAAAGACGGAAAAGCAAGGAAGTGCGATTTATGCGCAACCTATAATTTTGAGCAGGTTTGCATAGAAAACTGCCCTTATGGGAACATAACGCTCAAAAAGACATATGAAGAAGTTAAAGAAATAGAGGATATTTTGGGCTGGTGCTTTTTCAGCGTAAAGGAAAAAATAAAAAAGCTCTACAGGAAAAGGCCAAAAATTGCTGAAGCGGATGGAACGCTTTGGTATATAATTGACATTCCAGAAATATCAGCTGAAGAAGCACGACTTATCAAATCTGTTCTGGAAGAATTCAGGCATGATGGCTATAAAGCCAATGAGCTTGAAAGGGCTCTTTCTAATTATTGCGAGAAACACAACATAGCTTTAGATAAAGAACAGAAAAGATATATAAAACGCATATTAAAATCGCTCGTAAAACCTTACGGACCGTTGAGCGACCTTATCGAAGATAAAGAACTAGAGGAAATTGCTTTGATTGGCCTTGGTAAGAATAAACCAATAAAGGTTTTCCACCAGCGTTTTGGATGGTGCAATTGCAACCTGTATTTTGCCAGTGAGCAAGCTGTTAGAGGCCTCGTTAATAGAATGCTTCAGAAAACGGAAAGAAGGCTAACACTAAATACTCCAAGAGTTAATGGCTCCTTACCAGATGGCTCAAGAATAACCGCCCTATTACCGCCCGTTTCGCTTTCAGAGCCAACCTTTACTATAAGAAAGTTTAATACGAAACGTTTCACACCGGCTGAACTAATAAAAAACAATACGTTTAGCATAGAGCTTATGGCTCTCTTATGGTGCTCGATGCAGGCAGATTGCTCTCTTGTTATAGCCGGCAACACCGGCAGCGGTAAGACAACAAGCTTGAATGCTTTGCTCTCATTCGTACCTATAAACGAAAGAATTGTTATAGTAGAAGAAACACCCGAGCTTAATATACCCCACGAACATACCGTAAGGTTGAATGTATGCAAAGAAAAGGGCATAACAATGCATCATCTTATAGAGGATTGCCTAAGAATGAGGCCTGATAGAGTAGTCGTGAGCGAGATAAGAAGCTCGGAAGAAGCGCATGCTTTCATTAACACGCTGCTCGCTGGCCAGGGAAAGGGAAGCTACACAACATTCCACGCAAATTCGGCCGATGAAGCCATAAAACGCCTTGAGTTCTTGGGAATAGAGAGAAGCGATATAGCTGCCATAGATATTCTGCTCATCCATCTCCACCCACCCCCCACTCACCGTTAGTTTGGCCATGATGTTATCGGCTTGAAGCGTCAAGGTGAAGTCCGTTCCCTCCCCACTCGTTTCTTCGTCTCCAAACTTGAATTTCCTCACCCTGATCTCC
>JAPDKC010000019.1 GCA_029258755.1 archaeon
AATTAGATTTAACTTCGCTAATTACTTGGACGCAAGGCGAGCACTATATTGAGTTTAAAGAAACAGGCAATGTGGGAGGTAGGCTGATATACAACATTTATTTGAAGTGATAGGATGATTAAGCAAATGATTTGTAATTGGTTAAATTGCTGTGAAGAGATCAAAAAAGAAGTTGTAAAATTAGCAAGGATAAAAGAAAATTATGAGAATATGCTAACTGCTTGTGAAAGCGAAAGAGGGGCTCTGATGAAGAAACTGGAAGAAAAAGAAGATAAAGTGCAGGAGTTGATATTGGATCTGCATAGTGCGAATGCTTATATAACAGAACTTGAGCAAAAAGTAGCGAAATTAGAGGAGAAGTTAAAAGAAGAAAAAGAGCAGGAAGAGCAAGAAGCGAAATGGGAAAAATATTGGAATAATAGGCATCCAAAGCAGCATATAGAATATTCCGGACGGAGTTTTCCTAAAGATCCAAAAAGGCGATTTAGCATAGATGTGCGCTACTTTTTCGCTCCGAGCCAGCCGTTATATGAATTAGTTGAAAAGAACAAATTAAACACAGGAACTTATGATGAAAGAGCATTAAAATGCTTGAAATGGGTTATGGAAAATTTTAAATATCAGGGCGATAAAGAAACCTTTGGAAGTTCGGAATATTGGGCATTTCCTTGCGAAGCTTTATATGCAAAGAAAGGCGATTGCGACGATGGAGCAATTTTATTGGCTAATTTAATGTTATGTGCAGGCATTCCATATTGGAGAATAAGGCTAAATGCTGGAGATGTTAAGGGCGGCGGACATGCTTATGTGACTTATTGCAGAGAAACTGATAATCAATTTGTAGTATTGGATTGGTGCTATTGGCCAAACACGAAACCTATTAGTGAAAGGCCGTTGCACAAAGAAGAGCAAAATTATTACGGGATTTGGTTTAGCTGGAACCAAAAATATGCTTTTGGAAGGATGGAAACTATGGCGAGAATGCCAGATCACTTTAAACCAAAAAAGAAAAGGTGGGCCAGATGCGTAACAAAAATTATGAAGAGTTAATTAAATTAAAAGAAGAGATGGTTTACGTAAAGAAATCTTTAGAAAAGTTAGATAATGCAGTAAATAACCATATAAGCACCATAACAGCAACGCTGGCTTGTCTTAAGACCGATATAGCAGAGATCAAGACTAATTATGTTTGGGTAAAGTGGCTAACGGTGATGATAGCAGGGTGTATGGTTGGTATAGCTATAAAAGCATTCTTTATGTGAGGTGAGTAGAAAATGCTTGAAGGAATTAAAAAGTTTGTTAAACATGTAGTGGCCAAACTGATAAGTGCAGGCGGAACAATAACCCTTACGGTGGGGACATACACTTTTACGATAGTGTTCAGCGAAACAACAGGCCTTAAGCTTACGCCAGAAAGCGTAGATGCTCTAATAAAGGCCTTGATCTCGTTGGCAGCAGGCTATAGCACATGGAAGTACGGCGTAATAGAGAACATTAAAGCAGGTTACGAAACAAAGGCAAGGTTTGAGAAAGAAAAAAGCGCTTTCGACTTGCTTTAAAATGCTTAGAGATATTTTAACAGCGGCAACCATTGCGGTTTGGACGGCAGTTTTTGTTATTTACTTATATAAATTTCTGAAAAAATTAAGAGGGCGTAAGGAGCGCCCTTTTATTTTTCTTTTTACTAAAGAGCTATTTAACGATTTCTTTCCCAAATGGTATTTTCTTCAATAGCAAAAAGCTTGCGCATTGTGTTATCAATTTTTTCTTTGCTTGGCAAATAATAAATTTGGGTGGATTTAATATCCGTGTGGCGCATTAGATGTTTGGCTATTTCTATGGGAATATCTCGCTCAGCAAGATAATGGCCGAACGCATGGCGCAAAGAATGGGTTGAATAGCGATAAAGTTTGCCTGGCTTGCCTTCCCGCTCAGCATAGGTTTGAGTTAGGCCAGCACGTTCGCAAACCTTGCGGAAAACGTTGCGGGCCCGATTAGGGGACATATAAGGAGTTTTGCATTTAGAGTTATTGGTCCAGAATAAATAACCTTTGTGCTGCTTAATTTCATTTTCATAGGTGGCGATGTATTCCAACAGCAAGTATTCGAGCTTTTCATGCATGTACATAAAATCTGTGGCGTTATAGTGCTTTTTTTCTGAATGAACTATAACTTGTTTGTTTTTGAAGTCGAGGTCTTTAAGGTTTAACTTCACAACCTCGCCGATGCGCAGTCCTAAAAAGGCCTGAACTAAAAACAGCACTTTAAATCTATATTCTTCGGGCTTGAAATGTGAGAAAAACAGGTCAAGATCTCGCAAGGGCATGGCTTTGAATCCGGGCATTGGTATTTTGCTTTTTTTGCGGCTAAAGCGCTTTTTTCTTGAAAGACTTGCCCTTTTAATTAAATCAACTAACTTGTGCTTGGGTAGAGAATCTAAAAACTCATCTGTAATGTCCTCGTAACGGATCAACCCAACCACCCACAGCCTATAAAGGCTGGCAAGGAACAGAAGTAGCAAGGACGGGGCAAGAAACGAATGTTGCCGAGCTCGGCATCCGTTCCTTGCCGCAAATATTTCGAAACAAAAAAATTATATTTGGGAAGAGAGAGTAAGGTTCCGCTGAACACAAAAAAGGAATTATCGGAACTTAACTGCATGGAAAGGGATTTATTTAAAAAACGCCAAATAATATTAACGGCAAATGATAAGGCTAAAATTAACTTTATAACCATAAAAGATTTTTCAAAGCGAAAGCTTTAAATATAAGTTAGTATATTTTATATGCGATGGTTAGGATGGTTAAAAAAGCAGGCGGCAGAAAGCAAATATGGGTTTCAGTAGAGAATTGGGAATTTTTAAACGAATTAGCTGCAAACATGCAAAAGAAGGAAAAGAAGCCTATTTCTTTAAATTCTGCGCTTTCTGAATTAATCAGTTTTTATAAGAAAAAGGGGCGATCCAAATGACGGGCTCAAATTGGGCAAATGACGTTATAAAAAATGTGGATTTGGAGTATGGGCCCGGAGGGACTCGAACCCCCGATCTGCAGCTTAGAAGGCTGCTGCCTTATCCAACTAGGCTACGGGCCCTAAAGCCACTATAATATTTTTTTGGTAAAAGTAAATTAAAATAGATTTCGCTATTTTTCCACGTTAAATACCTTGCTGAATCTTGCTTGAGTTACTATGCGCTTTTCTTCTAAACTACATAGCCAAACGAAAAGCTTCTTGTTAGCGAATTCCTTTGGAAAATACTTCGGCCTCGTTAAGCTTTCAAAGCAGCTTGCACATCGCTTTTTATACAGCTCGAAGGATTCTGCCGGCAAAACAAATACATACTTGTTAACACCATTTATATAAACAAGCTTCTCTTTAAGCTTGCCCTTTGTTGGTCTGCACATAAGCTCAAAGCCTATTTTAGAGCCATTGCACTCGATAAGGAAATCGTAAGAACCTCTTTTTCCATTGGGAAGCAGGACTGCAAATTCTGAAAATATCTTTTCCGGTTTAAGCTCCTTTATTTTTGCCAATGTTGCCTCGCACATTATTTTCTCAACAAGGTTTTTGCTATGCAAGCTGTCTGCTTTCAGGCATCTCACCCATATGCAAGGGCTATAAATATGCTGTACAAAGCTATTAAAATAAATCCGTCCAGCCTATCCAGCCTTCTCTTGTACAAGATCATTAAAACAAAGAACAGCATAAAAATGAAAGCAGCTATGGCCGTCGTTAGCAAGATACTAGATACATTCAACTCGGCAACAAAAGCGCTAAGGCCCACTACAAGAAATATATTGGTAATTCCGCTCCCTATTATATTGCCTAAAAGAATGCCTCCCTTATTTTTCTTAATAGCACTTAAAGAAACACTTAACTCCGGCAAAGAGGTGCCTATGGCTATTAAAGTGATTCCGATAAAAGAGGCATTAATATTAAGCATTGTGGAAAGCTTAAGCGCCGAACTAACGAGCAGTTCTGCTGAAACAACAACCAAAATCCCAGAGAAGAATATCGTAGCAACTGTTTTAAGAATCCTTTTATCGATTACTATCTTCTGCCCAACCTGAGTTACGATTTTTGCACCTTCTTCAGTAAGTTCCTGCAAATATTCTGAACGGATGAAATATTGTAGGAAATCTGAAAAGCCGTATTGTAAGCGATAGCGCTTTTTTGTTCGGAATAGGAAATTAAAATATGCTATAAACAGGAGGAGGAGAAACAACCCTTCTAATCTAGAAACCACATTGCCTAAAAGCACAACTATTAAAAGAAACGATGCAAACAGCAAGATCATAGAATCTCTCTTTACAACCTCCTTATCTATAACAAGCTTGCTAAAAAGAAGCGATAAACCCAAAACGATTCCTATATTTGCCACATTGCTCCCGACAACATTTCCTATTACAAGATCTCCACTCCCGTGCAGAGAAGCTAAAACGCAAGAAGCAAGCTCTGGGACTGATGTGCCTATTGCAACTAGGGTTAAACCTATAACAAGCTCACTGATGTTTAAAAAGCGGGCAAGCTTTGCCGAGGATTCGATAAGCATATCAGAGGCCTTCACAAGCAGACCTAAGCTAAGGAATAGTACTAAAACAAAGAACAGCATAAAATAAAAGAAGGTACTTGTAAGTTAAAAAATGTTTTTGCTACAAATAGCAAAGTATTTAAAGTAACGTTTCTAATTTTATAGTGTAATGCGGAAGAAACTTTTGCTTATAGCTGTTATTGCGCTCTTAGTGCTTGCTCTCTGGCTATATATAAACAGGCCTGCGCCACCAAGCGATGATGCAAAGATTGTAGAGGCAGATGCAGGCTTTGATGTTGACGAAAACTATTTCCCAGAGCCGCCCATGACAACAATTTACTTATACGATAATCAGCTTTTATTTGCTGATGATAAAAATGTAAGAAGCGTTTACCTCTACTGGGAAAGCCCAACAAGCGAATGCGAGCTACTTGCGGATATGAAGATATATTCGTGCTCATTTGACATGCTAAATAACAAATTCTACTTGGAAGACTATTTTGGCAACATCATAGGTCCTTTCAGTTTCACTCCTGGAGAAGTCAGCGCAGAACCTTTGGAATTTAAAAATACCGGCGAAAAATATTACTATTTAGTTTCGGAGGACAAAAAGAGATTGTACTTTATGCTTGCTGCCCAAACATTTAGAATACAATTCGGCAAAACCTTGAAATTTGTAGGAATGGATTTGGACCTAGATAAAACCATTGATGTGCCTTATTATGTGCCTGCTCTACAGGATTTCAAAAATGTGAGAAAGGATTCTGTTGGAGTTTTTGAGGTAGATAGTGATGAAGATGGAAAAGCGGATATAAAGTTCTTCGTAAGCCCAAGATACAATTATTTAGCAGTTCCAAGTGCATCTTACAACTGGCAGGTTTTGTTTTGGGCAAGCCCATACTGGCGAGGCTTCAATGCAGAAGCTGCAAAAAAGGCGCCTAATGGTAGCGTGATAATTGCAAAACCTTTCAAATTGACAATAAGGATGCCTGAGCGTGACACCTCTCTTGAAGAACTAAAAAAGCAGCTTAGCGAAGAAGAGCTCGCCTACCTTCCGGAAGAAGAATAAATTATTTCTTTTCAAGAAGATTGTGTGCAAATTCCCGCACTATGCTAAGCTTCTTTTCGTTTAATTCAAAGATTGAAGAAACCGTTAGTGTTGCTTTTATTTTCGCTCCGCGGGTTGTGAGTACATTAGATAAGCGTTTTATTGTTGTGCCCGCTGGACCAACAGGCGTACAATAAAGCACAAATTGCTTGCCTTTTGTATTTTTTAGCGATCTAACATAGGTTTCCATTATTGGTGTTGGGCAGAACTTTAGCACAGGCGTTCCTATTACAATTAAATCAAATTCCTTTACATCCTTAATACCGTCCTTTAGAGGGATATGCTTGTTCTTTCTAAAGAATTTGAGGTATTCATACAGTCGCATCTCTACTGCTGGCTCGACCGGTTGCATAACGACCTTTACTGCATGCTCCTCAAAAACTTTCTTTATTGTTTCGGCTACCTGCTGATTCGTTTTATTATTTGCTTGATACGCTATGAGAACTTTCATAGGAAAAAACCTTGGAGGAATTTATGAACAAGCAACCCTAATGTTTCTATTTCGTAGCCGCCTTCCAAAACTGCAAACCTAGGCAACTTACTGTCAGAAATTATAGCACCAATCTTCTTAAATGTTTCAGGGTTTTTGATCGCAAGCTGTGAACCAACATAAAAAGCATCTTTATAAAATGTGTCAAAACCTGCAGAGCAAGCCACTACCTCTGGCTCAAATTTTTCCAAAATATCCGAGAGCTCTCTATCAAAAATCTTAATATATTCAGAATCATTTATGCCGGGGGGGCAAGGAAATAAGCTTGGTTGTTTCGTCTTTAGCTGGAAAGTCTCGCCACGGATAAATAGTGTTAGGATCTTGATGCAAGGAAAAATAGTAAACCGCATCGTTTCCAGTAAAAATATCCAAGGTACCTTGGCCCAGGTGCACATCAAAATCCACAATTAAAATTCTCGAATATTTCTTTAATAGCGTAGAAGTAGCTATTGCAACATTGTTTAGGTAGCAAAAACCTTCGAAAAAATCTTTGCCTGCATGATGCCCAGGCGGCCTAGCCAGCGAAAATGCTTGTTCATCAGCATGTTTAGCTGCAATAATCGCTGAACCTGCACTGAGCTTAGCTATCTCGTATGTTTCGCTAGCAAAAGGGTTGTCAGCGGTACCTAAGTGTTTCTTTGATCGTTCTTGTAGTTCATCAAGCAAGCGTTGTGTATGAACATTCAAAATCTCTTTTTCCTTTGCCGGTTTAGCTTCTACATAATCGCATAGCTTAGCTTTATCTAACTCTTTTTTTATCGCTATTACACGTGCTGCTCTTTCAGGATGCCAAGAAAAGTCGTGCTTTAAAAAATCCGAAGAATAAACAATTTTCATATAAGAATAGAGCAAACGAAGGATTTTTCTAAATAATGGCCATAAGCTTTGGTATGGAATTTGCCCAGCTATTCTTGCTCATAATAGGATTTGCGCTTAGCTTATGGGTTGTTAAGGCAAGCGCACAGCTTGCATATGGGCAGCAAGTTAGCTGGGGCCAGGCATTTTTACAATGGCTCCTGCTCATAATATTAGCGTTTATTGCTTCCTTTATCTTCAGCTTCCTAAAGCTTGGTTATTTCGCCAGCTTCCTAGCAAGCAAGCTGTTTCTGAGATGAATAGGCGAAAAGTTTATATACTAAATAGTAAGAAATAATTTTGCATGGTAGTGTTAGTAGCTCATCGCGGTGCTTCTGGCTACGCTCCCGAGAATACGTTGCAAGCGTTCAGGAAAGCGCTTATGCTAAACGCTGATATAATCGAATTGGATGTGAGAGCGACAAAGGACAAGAATATTGTTGTCATTCATGATGAAGAAATAAGTCGTGTTGCTTTTGGGAAAGGATTTGTCAGAGATATGACACTTGAAGAGCTTCTGCAGATTCCTACAAAAAGCAAGGAAAGAATTCTCACTTTAGATCAGGTAATCAATCTCCTGAAAGGACGATGCATAATAAAAATCGATATTAAGGAACGTGGATTTGAAAAGAGGGTTGTTGAAACGCTTCAGGAACACAATCTTGTAAGCTCTGCCATTATAACAAGCGCTCTGCCCCCAACATTAAAACGCATAAAACATCTTGACTCCGATATAATAGTTGAATATGGTGGCTTAGAAAAATATGAACCCATCGATGAAATACTTGATAAGGCCTTTAGGGTGAAAGCACACCTTATTGCGCCTCACTATTCCATAACAACGAAGTCGCTTATTGATACATGCCATGAACATGGCTTTAAGCTTCATGTGTGGACTGTGAACGACAAAGAGCTTGCCAAAAAGCTCGCATTAATTGGGGCCGATGCCATAACAACTGATTATCCAGATATGCGAATCTGATTCTGATTTTATGGCAAGCAACATATCTTGCATTTATGGAAAAACAGAACAGATGATTAAAATAATTATAAGATTTTTGTCAATCAATCTTTTTATTGTGATTTTGGTGGGCGAGGGCACAAAATGGCTCATGCCAAAATACCAAAAGAAAAAGTGGCTTGCATAGATACATGCTTTGTTCAAGGAGACTTCTTAAAATTGGCAAGAGAATACAAAAAGGGAAAATCAAAGAGAAAAATAAATTATAAGATTAAAATTAAACCCACCAAAAGGTTAAAAGATATCTTAGATACAGATACAAGGCTTTTTATTACACCGATCACCAAATATGAACTATTAGAAAAACTAATATTTGCCGAGAATCTATCTTTTAATGACGCCAATCACATTTATTTAACTATTTTTTTAAAGCAATACAAAAATCTTCTAGAGATTAAAGGAGTTGATGCAAAAATTCTCAGTGATAAATGTATAACTAGCACTCTCTCAAAATTAAAAAAATTGGGGAAAATAGAGTTAAGTGACGTGCTAAATATCGAAATAGCTAAAAAGGCTGAAATGCCTATAATCACATCAGAGCGAAAGGCTAATGTATGGAAAAGCCTCTACAAAAAGGCATTGTCTGAAGAAGAAGCATGGAGACTATTTAAATCAACGACTTAAACCTACGGGGCAACTTTTTTGAATTCGCTGGACGAGCTATTTCTAACGATAATCCGTTTATTCTGATTTTCTGAGTAACCATCTTTTTTGGTTTGGTAATGTCACTCAAAGAAATAATCCCAAACAATTCAGAACTTTTTTTACTCATGAAAACACACCTGGTTCACATATACTTCTATATGGAGGTATTTATATGATAGATTATAGAAATAGTAATATATAAATGTTTTTAAAACAGATTTAAAATTCAACATTCGACGATTGCAAAAAAGAGGAATGCGGGGTAGCCAACCATCCCTTCTAGCTGAATGCAGAAGTGCACCCCTAAAAATATTCCCTATAAATAAATTCCACTAAAATGTTTAAAAACAATAGCGATCAAAAATAGCAAATTTTTGCATTAAAATCCGATTTTAGGAATACGTATTCCTTAATTAACGAAATTAATATTTCGTTAAAAGGAGTGCACTATTTTAGTTATTTGGAAAACTTTATACGCTTTTGAGAAAATTATTCCAGAACACGGCCTCTCTAATTATGGCTTTTGCTATTTTATTTTCGTCTTTTACAACACCTTTTAGAACTTCAGATAATTGTTGTATATTCATGTTCGCAATATCATCTAACATTATCTCTTCTTTTCCCAAAACCTTTTGCAATCTTTTTTTGATTTCAGCTTTAGAAGTGTCTAACTTTTTTACCACATCTTGACTACAGGAAGGTGTTGCTAAAAATACAAAGTCACCTAGTTTTATGAGTTCCTCTATGGTTACACGTCTTTTCATAAGGTAGCTCCAAACCATTTCTGGCGAAAAAACTTCATCCAAATCAAGAACACCAAAGATAGTTTTGCCCCAAGCATTTTCTGGTGCTCTTTTTTCTGAAAAAACTTTTCTTAAATCAATTATCGCAACAAATGGAAATACATATTCCAGGTTACCATCAATTGGAGCTATAACATTTTGATGCACCCATCTTCTTAGTTCATCAGCAGTATTTAGTTCTTTAGGCATTTTCGCTGGAGGAAGGATATATATGCCATTCTGAAGAGGTTTAAACCCCAATTCAATAAGTTTTTGAGGTATGTATTTAACCTTCTTATTTTTGAGTCGCTCTCTAAATTTATATAATAGAATTGCATTTAGAGGTTTATCATAATGGTTAATTATCTCCTCGACAGATATTCCAGCTTCCTTAATAGAACTCTTCAATCGTAAAATGATTTTGCTTAATTGCCTCTCTCTTTTTCGTATCTTTTGTAGCTCTTGCTCTCTTTGCCTTAGATGTTCTTCTATCCACGGTGGTGTTTTTTCAATTATTTTTTTTATGATGGTTTTTTCTTTATTTTTTGAATTAACAAATTTTAAAATTTTATCTATAAAGGCGAAAATAGTTAAAATAGCGGTTATTATAGCCAAATATTTTTTGACCAAAAGAAAAATGAGAATACTTAACACAAATGCTCCCAGTATCCTATAGTACCACTTTCCAAATAAGTTTTTCATTTTTATAATAGGCCTTGAAGTTTTTTCTTTTAAGTGTTTTTGTTTTTTCCCCATATATGTATCCATCTCTTCTAAGAGAACCTAGGTGTTCTTACTTGTTGCATCTAAACTTGTTATAATAGCCGTTTGCTCAACACCATTAACCTCAAATTCCATAAGGCGAGAAATTACTCTGAGAGTAGTGTCATCTATGTTAAATTTCTGAACAAGTTTTTTTCTATAAGGGGCGTCTAAATGGTTTAGTGCACTAAAAAAGGAAAAAATAATTTCATCATATCCTTTTCTTTTAGCTGCCAACTCTGCAGCTGAGGAATACTCTCTCAGAAACTCTTTAAAAAATTCAGGAGGTATTATTTCTTTTAGTTTAACTTTTCGTAGTATTTCCCCTTCTTCTTTAGTAAGGAAGTCTTGTCTCCCCTTAATAATTTCTGATGTAATATCATAGAATATCTTTAAAAGGAGTTTCCAGTTTACTTCGTATTCTTTAGCCCTCCCACGCTTCTTCAGCACAATAATATCTTCTTTTTCCAGTAAAGAGAGCTGTTCAGTTACAGTGGGCTGCGTTTTGCCTAAATACCTTGCTATCGCAGTCGCATAATTTTTCCCACCTATGACACATAACAGTATTTCAAAATAAGTGGGATTTTCTAATAGTGCTAAAGTTTTTTTAGTAACTAAAGCCCCCATAATTAATTACAATAAGGCAAAATTATTTAAAGGTATAGGCTATACCTATACCTAATTGATTCATATTTAGAGGAACAGAACTATCAAATATTTTATTTTTTATTTTGTATAAAATTTAATTTGTGATAGTTGATGAAACGTATTGGGAAAATAACTGAAAGAAGCCTTTATCCATCTCTAAAGACAGTTTTTAATAGATTTGGCGCCCAAGCAGTTCAAGAAATATATTTTGGTACACAGCCAGATCTTATAGTAAGCTGGCTAGGCGAAAGATGGCTTATTAGTGTTAAAATAGGGGATCCTACCACACCACGGCTGCTTAGAACTGCTTTTACCCAATATATAGCACATATGCTTGATAGTGGGATTAAATACGGCATGATTATTTTTTTCCCTGAGAGTATTCGGAAGACACCCCCAAAAGAAGAGGCTCTTTTGAAGAGCATAGAAACACAAGATGCCTATTTCTTGGTGATGAATCCTCAGTTAGAGTTACGCTGCACCCTCGCAGAAGCTCTAGAAAAAATAAAAGATACTCTAAGCAAAAAGATACAAACTTCTTTCTCTCTTAAAACTGTTTTAAGGCTTTTGAGAGAACATATAGAGGAACTTATGGCCAACATAGCGGTATCACAGTCAGAGATAACTAAAATAATAGTAGACCCTGAATTATTTTTCGGAATAAGCTACAGTCATGAGACACACGAAAATGTATTTAAGTTCCTAGCTACCTATATTTTTCTTAGCCAGGTATTGTTTTTGCGCCTTTATTCTGTAGAGCACCCAGGGATTTTGAAGGATGTAAATTTAAAAAATTTAGATAGAAAAAAAGTGAAGAATTGTTTAATAGAATTTTAGAAATTAACTACAGACCTATCTTCGATGTTTATGTGCTAAACGCAATTCCTGAAAAATATATTAAACTAACATTTAGGCTCATTTGGGGCTTACAAATCGAAAAAATTCGGTTTGAGCTCCCTGGAAGAATGTTTCATGCCCTCATGCCTGAAGAAATTCGAAAACTATTGTCAGCGTTCTATACTAGACCTATGGCTGCCAATTTGCTCGCTTGGTTAACCATAAACGATCCAAACCTTACAGTACTTGATCCCGCATGTGGCTCTGGTACAATTTTAACAGCAGCTTATAGAAGAAAACTTACACTAGCACTACCCTATCAAAAAGATAAA
>JAPDKC010000047.1 GCA_029258755.1 archaeon
GGTTTGTTGTAATAGACCATCATTTACCAAAATATGCTAACACAGAAAACTTCCTTAATTGCTGGCATTATAATATTAATGGCTCTTACGAAGCAAGTGGCTCAACACTTGCTTACCTGGTTGCAAAGCATATTGGCAACAATTACGATTTGAGTGCTTTAGCAATAGTTGGCTCCGTAGGCGATGTACAAGATTCTAAAGGAAAGCTTTCAGGTCTTAATAGAATAGTGCTAAGAGAAGCGATAGAGAAGCTATATGTTGAGGCAAAGCGCGATCTAAGGCTTTACGGTCGCTTCTCAAGGCCCTTGATTCAGTTTTTAGCTTATTCAACAGATCCTATAATTCCTTTTTTAACGGGAAGCGAAGAAAACAGCAAGCGCTTCTTGCTTGAGAACGGCTTTGAACTTAAAAGAAACGATCATTGGCTGAGCTATGAGGAGCTTACCTACGGAGAAAAGCAGAAGCTTGTAACGGAGCTTATACTCTACATGTCTTCCTTAGGTATGCCAGAATGGAAGATAGCTCGCTTAGTGGGTGAAGTTTATACCTTACTCAAGGAGCCCTTCGGCCCTCTCAGAGATGCAAAGGAGTATGCTACCTTGCTTAACGCTTGCGGAAGGAATGATGCTATTGAAATTGGTTTTGATGTTTGCTTAGGCGATCGCGAGCATGCCTATGCTAAAGCATTAAGTTTATTGGCCGAACATAGAAAAAAGCTTCGCGAAGGAATCAAGCTTATGATCGAAGAAGGTGTTTTGGAACGAAGAAATTTCTATTATTTTAACGCCGGTTCTCGCATAAAGGATTCGCTTATAGGAATAATCGCTGGCATGCTTTATTCTAGCGGAGCTCTCACTCAAGAGAAGCCAATAGTTGCTTTAGCAAAACAAGAAGATGGCTTTATAAAAGTAAGCGCTCGCGCTACGCAAGAGCTTGTTGCAAACGGCATAAATTTAGCTGAAGCGATGCGTGCCTGCTGCAGCAAGCTTGAGGATGCCGAAGGCGGAGGCCATGATATAGCCGCTGGTGCAAGGATAAGGGAAGATTCCATAAACAGATTCCTTGAGCTGCTCGATAAAAAGTTAGCGGAGCAGTTAAAAGCTAATAACAAAGCTCTTTTATGAATTTCCTCTCTATGAGCCAATATGGATATAATGGAGCTCATAAAAAAGAACAAACCAATAATCGATAAAGAAATAGAGAAGCTATTTCCAAGAAAAACAAAGGAATGGCTTATCTATGCTTTAGGCAAGCCAAAGTATGCATTTGATGCTGCAACAATTCAAAAAGGGCTCACAGATCAAATATGGCATTTTTTAGATCGCGGTGGCAAGCGCTGGCGCCCATTGCTTATGATAAGTGCATGTAAAGCTTGCAATGGCTCAGCTAAGCTTGCTTTACGTTTTGCTCCCTTCATAGAACTTATTCACGAAGGGACCTTATTAGTGGATGATGTAGAGGATAACGCAGATACACGAAGAGGACTGCCAGCGATGCATAAGATATATGGCATAGATTGCGCAATAAATACTGGTAATGCGATGTACTTCATTCCATTAGTGCTTCTCTATAAAAACACCCTAAAGCTTAGTGATGAAAAAAGAGCGAAGATTTATGATTTGTATGCGCAAGAGATGATTAGGCTTAGCATAGGGCAAGCGATGGATATATGGTGGCATAAAGGAGCCAAGCAAAGAATAAGCGAAAAAGCATATTTGCAAATGTGTGCTTATAAAACAGGCGTCCTTGCAAGAATGGCTGCAAAGCTCGGAGCAATACTGGCTGACGCTAACAAAAAGAAAGTGGAAGCTTTAGGTGAATTTGGTTCAGCTTTAGGCGTAGCATTCCAAATACAGGATGATATATTAAACATAGCTCCAAAAAGCGAGCGTTGGGGCAAGGAAATAGGGGAGGATATAAGTGAAGGTAAGCGCACATTGCTTGTTATAAAGGCATTGCAGCGCTTACCGAAAAAAGAAGCCAAAGAGTTATTAGCTATACTAAACTCGCACACAAAAAATAAGCGGAAAATAAAGAGAGCAATTGCATTAATAAAGAAATCTGGAGCAATAGATTATGCAAGAAAAAAAGCAAAGAATATAGTAAGCGGTGCATGGAAAGAACTCGAAAAAATGCTTCCAGAAAACGAAGGTAAGAAAGAATTGCAAGCGTTTGCAAGATTTGTAATAGAAAGAGATATTTAGTCGATAATATCCACAACATCCAATTCTTTGCATTCGCATTTAGTACCTAAAAGCTCAGAAACACTCGGCTTAGTTCTACCGTTATCGCCAGAGATAAACTCCTTTATGTAAAGCCCTGATTCTGCCCTTATCTTCATTTCAATCAAAGAATCCTTTTGCTTAGCTTCAATTATTTCAGCACGCTTTTTCCTTTCTATATCTGCTCTTCTCGAAAGAACCCTTTTGGGTGTTCTTTGAATTACTTCATACTTTCCCAAGATTTTTTTCAATGTATCTTCACTGACCTTATTTTCACATTCTATAAGCGCTAAATAAACCTTATCGCTTTTTTTGCTCTTAAGCTCCTTTATCTTATCTTTATTACAATACTTTAAATCAAAAACCTCTATCTTTGTTTTCTCATTTTCGTTTATCATTCTTTCAAGCTCTTTTAGGTTAATACTTCTCTTTTTAGGCTCTATTATTTCAAGCACAAATTCTCTGCCTGGCCCTAGCATTCTAACATCCTTGTCCTCGCGGCCAGCTCCATGAAATTTTGCTTCTGGAGCCTCAAATAGAGGCAAAGCATATTTTGCTATAATCTCTTCAACCGACTCATTGCTTAAAACACCTTTATAGTTGCAATAATTACAGCCCTTGCCCTTGCACTTAAAACAGTAATATTTTGTTTGAGGTAAGCCGCGAGCGTACTTCCTATAGCGACCGTAAATATAAACTGATTTTATCAAGAAAAAAACAAGGTCCTGGTTAAAATTCACCAATATTTCTGCATCAGCATTGCTATAATCAGCTTTTATTCCGAGCTTTTCTTCCAACTTCTTTACTAAGAAGGCTTGGAATTCTTTTCTAAGCATGCGCTTTGCTTCTTCGCTTAAGTAATCCTCAAACGTACAGCCAACGAGAAAGCTTTTTAGCTCGTAGCCCTGTAGTGCTTTAGCTATTTTTTCCACTAGCTGCTCAACAAGCTCTTTATTGAAGCCCCTAAAAGTAAATGCTAGCGGTTCCATTTGGAAAATAAAAAAGGAAAATGCTTTTTAATTCACTTTTTCTTCAGAACAGCTTGTGCTGCTGCTAACCTAGCAATAGGAACCCTGTACGGAGAGCAGCTTACGTAATCCAGACCTATCTTATTGCAGAACTCTATGCTCTCTGGATTGCCACCGTGTTCACCGCAAATGCCCAATTCAAGCTTCTTGTTTGTTTTTCTCCCTTTCTTTATAGCTATCTTCATTAGCTCGCCAACACCTTTTGTATCTAGCTGAGCAAATGGATTGAAGCTTAGAATACCTTCATCTATGTATTGTGGCAAAAACTTTGCTTCAGCATCGTCACGCGAGAAGCCAAATGTTGTTTGCGTTAAATCATTTGTACCAAAGGAGAAGAACTCAGCATGCTTAGCAATCTCATCAGCTACTACGCAGGCTCTAGGCAATTCAATCATAGTACCTATCTTATACTTTACCTTAATTCCTTCTCTTTCCATAACCTCTTTTGCCTTCTTCTCAACGATTGCACGCATTCTTGCTAGCTCCTCAGCTATGCCAACTAGAGGAATCATTATTTGCAACTTAACCTTGATTCCTTCCTTCATTGCTTTGATTGCTGCCTCTATTATTGCTTGCACCTGCATCTCATAGATCTCTGGGAAGGTTAAGCCTAAGCGCACACCTCTGTGGCCAAGCATCGGGTTTGCTTCTGCAAGCGCACGAGCTTTCCTAAGCAACAATAGCTTTTTTTCCATCTCTTTCTTCACATCTGCGTTTTCTTTGCACTGCTTGCATTCGAGCTTTCTAATCTCTTCAAGCAATGCATCCTTATTTGGCAAGAATTCATGCAAAGGAGGATCGAGAAGCCTTATGGTAACAGGCAGACCGTCCATAACCTTAAAGATCTCATAAAAGTCCTGCCTCTGCATCTCAAGTAGCTTAGCAAGCGCTTTTTGTCTTTCTTCCTTTGTTGTTGCCATTATCATCTCGTGCACTATAGGCACTCTTTCCTTTGCCATAAACATGTGCTCCGTTCTACATAAGCCAATGCCTTCAGCACCGAACTCGCGTGCTCTTGCTGCATCCTTCGGATTATCTGCGTTTGTCTTAACTCCAAGCTTCCTTATGCCGTCTGCCCACTTCAGCAGGGTTTTTACATGACCACTCATCTCCGGCTCTATCATAGGTGCTTGCCCTAAAATAACGTTTCCCGTAGTGCCGTCTATGGTAATCCAGTCGAACTCCTTTACAACTAAGTCGCCTACCTTAAACAATTTATTTTCAAGGTCTATTTGTATCGCTTCGCAGCCAGCAACACAGGGCTTGCCCATGCCTCTTGCAACAACCGCCGCATGGCTTGTCATTCCACCGCGAGAAGTAAGCACGCCTTGAGCAGCTATAACGCCGTGTATATCTTCCGGCGTAGTTTCAGGTCTTACTAGCAGCACTTTTTCTCCTTCATTAGCCATTGCTTCAGCAACGTCAGCATCAAACACCACTTTGCCGCAAGCTGCTCCTGGGCTTGCAGGCAAACCCTTTGCTATAATATTTAGCTCAGCGTTTGGATCTATCTGCTTGTGCAATAATTGGTTGAGCTGCTCAGGAGTGACACGCATTATAGCTTCCTTTTTACTTATGAGCTTTTCTTTAGCCATGTCAACAGCTATGCGCACAGCAGCCATTGCTGTTCTCTTACCAGTTCTTGTCTGAAGCATGTAAAGCTTGCCGTCCTCAATTGTAAACTCAAAGTCCTGCATATCTTTGTAGTGCTTCTCAAGCTTCTTCGCTATATTAACCAATTCCTTGTAAACCTTGGGCATCTCTTTAGCGAGCTCCTTTATGGGCTTAGGTGTTCTTATGCCAGCGACAACATCCTCACCTTGAGCAGCCAGCAGGTATTCGCCGTAAAGCTCTTTTACTCCTGTAGAGGGGTTCCTTGTAAATGCTACGCCAGTACCTGAATACTCGTTCTTGTTTCCATAAACCATGGTTTGTATATTTACAGCGGTGCCCATATCATCAGGTATTCCATGAACCTTCCTATAGGTTATAGCTCGCTTATTATTCCATGAATTAAAAACAGCATCTATGGCTTGGAATAGCTGCACATAAACATCTTGAGGGAATTCTTCACCAGTTTCTCTCTTGTAAATTTCTTTAAATTCCTTCACAACTTTTTTCATATCGCTTGCATCAAGCTCTGAGTCGTACTTAACACCTTTTTCTTCCTTCATCCTTTCAAGCACAGAATCAAACTTTCTTGCATCAATGCCCTTTACTATCTCACCAAACATCTGGATCAATCTTCTATAAAGATCATAAGCAAATCGCTCATTATTTGTTTCTTCGATTATTGCTTGCAATGTTTCCTCATTTAAGCCAAGATTTAGTATAGTATCCATCATCCCCGGCATTGAAATAGGCGCACCGCTCCTCACAGAAACAAGCAGAGCTGGCTTGCCGCCAAACTTTCTATTTGTTTTTTTCTCGATCTTTTCCAATGCTCTTAAAACCTGCTCCTTTAAGCCAGCCGGATACTTTCCGTTGTTTTTTAGGAAATGTATGCATGCTTTGGTTGTAATGGTAAAACCAGGTGGTACAGGCAAGCCGAGCTTTGCCATTTCCGCTAGATTTGCGCCCTTACCCCCAAGCAAATCCTTCATATCTTTAGAACCTTCTTCAAATAGATAGACATATTTTGCCATGCGATCACCTACCTCCTAGAGCATCAGAAAATCTATTTAATATCTGTCGAATTGGATAAATAAAAAGGTAGATAAAGTTTAAATTAATTAAGTGAAGAAGCTACGGCAAGTAGCGCAGGCCTATTTTGTGTAGCCAAAACGATAGGCGATCAAGCAAAGCATTTGGCTTTTCATCTATGCTTTCGCCAACGAGTTTTGCAGCCAGTTGCTTGAATTCAACGCTTGCTCTTGCTTTAGGCCTGAAATGTACAACTGGCTGATTGTAAGCAAATGACTCATGTACCGCTTTATCTTCGCTTATGGTTGCTATGACTGGAGCTTCAACAATCTTCTCTATCTCCTCAACAGGTAGCTGAGGCAATGAAGCGTTGTGTTTATTTACAACAACGCCTAACACCTTTCTTTTCAAAGCCCTTGCCAATCGAACAGCACGCAAAGCATCTACCACCGCTGGCAGCTCCGGATTTGTTACAACCATTACATAGTTGCTTGCCAGTATCGCTAACCTTGCTTCCTCGTCCAAACCAGCACCAGCATCTATCAGTATTAAATCCGCTTTATCCTTAAGGCTCTTTATCATCTCAAACGCTTTTTTATAATCGCTTGCCAAATCAGCTAGGCTTAAGCTGCATGTTACAAGCTTAACGCCAGATTCATGCGTTAATATTACCTCATCCAAGCTAAGCTCATCCTTAAGCACATTATTTATTGTTTTTTCTGCTGGCAGATAGCCCAGGTAAAGTGCTGCTGTTGGGCTTGTTACGTTTCCTTCAACAACTATGCAGCTATACCCTAACTTGCTCAGAGCACTTGCAACATTTAAAGCCACTGTTGTTTTGCCAGCACCTCCCTTGCCAGAGATTATTGATACGATCTCTCCCATAGGTTTCACCTTTTACCTAAACGCTAATAGAATTAACACTATTCTCATTTTTATTTCTTTTGCTTTTTCAAGGGAACGAGCTCTTTCACACGCCAATACTTTTTGATCTCATTTAAGCTTAAGCTTGTTGCAAAATTTTCCTTTATAAATTTTGCTTCCTTTTCATCTAATTCCCTAAACCCTCTGAGCTCGGCAAAATCCAAACTTTCCTTAACAGGAATTATCTGTGTATACCATTTCCTTGCTCCAAGTTTGGCCAGCTCTATGTGCCTTAATGCATCTAAGAACAAGCCAAAACCTTTGCCTTTAAGCCAGCTTGGTGCAAGCTCTAATTCAGCATGCCTGCGATCGCTTCCAAACCAACCAAAAGCGCTTGTTACGACTGCTTTATATTTAGGAATATAAGTAGCATGTGCTTTTGCAAATACCTTTGGAATAAGCCAATTGCCATAAGGCATACTATGATAGGCGATTATGCTTATCTTTGTTTGGTCTTCAAATCTCTCCAACTTCCTGCTAACTATTATTATCCTGCCTCCTTCTTTTTCTCTGAAAACAAAAAGCGCTTTTTCTCCTAAGGCCCAAGGTGCCCTAATCAAATTCTTTCCAACCCTTATCTCCAAAAACGCTCCTCTTTTCCTGAACTTCAGCCTTTCAAAACCCTCAACCCTTGTTTTGCCCTTAACGCTAAACCATAAGCGAGCTTTTTCATAAAACTTTGCCTTAGCATAACTTGGCTTAGCTTTTCTTGGCATAGAAAAAACCTTTATTCAGAATCTTGCTCTGTTCAGAATATTCTTTATAAATTCGCGTCTTTTATGCATGAAGTCTTTTCTGCCCTCTTCATCAAACCATTTGCCAGAATCAAAGAATCTATCTAAGTCCTCTTTAGATATATGGTACCGTGTGATAGATCCTACTTTTGTTATCTCTCCATTCCTCATCTCTTCTATTGCCAAAACATCTCTAATGGTCTTTTTCCCAACAGGAAGAGCAATCCTTAATTCTAGGTGTGTTTTATGTGGGGAAAATCCAAGTATCTTTGCTCCAAACCTTCTTTCACAGTTTTTAAGCATTATTGCTAGTGAAGCTATGTTCTCTGCTCCAAAGGATTCTATCGCTTCCAAAAGCCTTCTATGAAAGCTTTCTAATGAAAAACGTTTCATAAACAACGCTTTTTTTTCGTGTGGCATTATTTTTAGCCCCTCGCTTTTCAGAACAGCATTTGCGCGTCTTTTAAATGCTTCAAATAATACCTCTATTCCTATCTCCTTCAGGTATTCCCAATACATTCTTTCAAAAACCTTTTCATCAACCTTTCTAACCTTAAACCTTTTTATTAAACGCTCTCTTATAGCGCTTAAAGGTGTTTTTGCAAGACCCTTTTTTATTGCCTCGCTTGTTTCGCTCAGCTCTCTTGCGAATTCTAATTTTTTGTGCATTGCTTGCACAGTTCTCATTAGCGTATCATAATGGCGCTTTAATATAGCACCGCTTTCCAAAGCTCTTTTTATCTCTGCCTCAACAGCTTCTAGCTCTTTCCAAGATTTTGCCCTCAAAATCATGTCGCTTAGCTCTACATATCTTCGGCTTTTCTCAGCGCCTTCCGCAGGCCTTTTAGCCCTTTTATCGGGTTTCCTTTCTCTTCCTCTTTTTCGCATCAATAAAATTCTACGCTTGAAGGTTAAAATCCTTTTCTTTAGCTATGCTGGCAACGACAAGTTTTTATATGACTTTTACTTCATTTTGGTTAAAGGATTGGTAAGGCGGGTCATTGTGGAACCTATTAACAGAATAATACTTATTGCAGCTTCAGTTCTTTTAATTATTTGCTTAGGCATAGCAGCATACATATTTTTTATAAACCCAGATATATTTGCCCCCAAAAAACCGAAGGACGAGTTAGTTAGACTATTAACTAAAGAAAAACCAAATTTTCTGGGTCAGTATACTGTAACATTGGGAATTCCTATATTCGGCTCGAAGCAGAATGAATTTGAGTTCTGGGCGGACTGGTACTACTTTACAAAAGATAGGCAAAAATGGCTTATAGATGTTGAATTCTTTGGTTCGAGAATTGAAACAGAGGTATACCTCCTAAATAAAAAGCAAGTATTGTGTACAAAATCAACAAGCCTGTTTATCACATACTCTGAGCAAAAATGCGAGCTTTTAGATAATAATAAAAACAACCAATCTTGGTGGAGTAAGTTCGAAAAATTATATAGTGACTTGAATATGAGTTTTGATAAGGATCGAGAGATCGCAGGCTTGACCTCCATATGTTTTAGATTAACTGGTACTTCCAGGGATTTCAATCTAGACAGCCTGCTAAAAGCCTCGTTTATAGGGGAGCATAATGAAGAAACCAGGGTTAAAAAAAGCCTACCAACAGGCTTCACGCTATTTCCTTTAAACTATCGCCAAGAGGAAATAAAGAACCTTGCTGTAGACATGATTATTTGCACAGATAAAGCCCATGGAATACTAACACTATTAGATTTGAACTTTACTTATAAGCCGGAGCAAGCCAGGCGCGGTTCAACATTAACCTTCAGGATAAAACTTGATAAGGCAGAGTTTGATAAGGTTAAGAAATCAGATGTAACTGTTCCAATTCCCTTCTCATTTACATACATTGATTGTGAGAAACAAAAAGTTTCGTTTAATATATCTTCTTTCAGAGATTTGAGCGGAAAAGCAAAGCTAATTGTATATAAATCGGGCTTAATGGCGGAGGAAAAGAAGAAAGAAACAGAAAGATCTTTGGGCGATATAACATTGTCCGAGTTAGAAAAATATGACTTCAACGTTTTGTTACCGAAGCCTTTAGAAGATGGGAAAAAGCAGATAGAGTTTTGCGTGGACAACCAGTGCCAAAGTACACATTGCTATAGTTATACTCCTAAAAGTTTTTTCGCCTCCGCAGATTGCTATCCGGATAAGGTAAAAGTAGTTCTAACCCCTCAAAAAGATATTGCCGGTGATGTAAATATAACCCTCTACAAGAGGGAATATGGCGGGGAAACATATACGTTCAAGAAGATTGTAATTGCAAACAAAATATTCCCCAATTCAAAGATGGAAAAATATAAAAGTAAAACATTTTTCTTAGAGCCAACAGAAGAGTTAGAGAGGGGAAGCTATGACCTAGATATCTGTATTGATAGTGAATGTGACTCAGCATTCTGCTTCGTGCACGCTTATAGTTCGCCAACACCAAGCCCAACTCCAACACCGCAACAAGCCGATTTAAACGCAAAGGTTGAGGAATGCACAACTAAAATTTCAGATGAAGTGGCGCAAGCAAAATGCCTTTCTGCAGTGTTTACCAATTACAAACAAAACGTCGAGGTTGGCAAAAGTTTTAAGGTGCTTTGCGATAAACTCAAACTTTTGGTATGGAAAAACAAAGATATAATAGGTAAAACCGAGGGTGGCGGTTACACATACATATATTTCTACAATGTCCCCGATTGCTATGCTTATTATGCATATTACAACAACCTCACAGATTCGGTATGCGATGAGCTTTCAGGATATGTGGTAAATTACAATACCTTTACGCTAAATTGGGAGGAAAGATGCAAAGAAACGCTTGCAACACTAATTGCTCAGAGCTAGTGGTATTGTTAGCTCAAATCAGCGCTGAAGTATTTCGCCAGTAATGGATGGATTTTCTTCAGCTCTAAATACATCTGCTGAGCTACCTTGCGATAGCTTTTGTGGCCTGCTTTGCCTGTGCGCAGCCTGATAATATGGTAAAGTTCGCGAGCATTCAGCGTATATAGAACGCGTTTTTTATATGCGAGAGGTACGCAATACTGCGCTTCATAGGGCATTTCCTCGGCAAGCTTTTCATAGAGCTCCTTCGCTTCTTTCATAAGCTCGGAGAATTCGTTAGCGATGCCAAACTCTTTCATCTCTTCAGGTATGCTGAAACCATGCTTTGTGCTTAGCAGCTGAGGTGTTTGTGTGCACATCCTGTGCCTCTGCAAATCCCTATAAGCACCAAAATCAACAAGTATTTCTACTTTATAGTATGCATGCTCAAGCTCGCGCAGAGGCGCATCCTTGTTTGTTAGCTTCTTAAAGAATTCCTCAAAAACCTTCTCCTTCTTATCTCTGCTCAGTTTCTTTACCTTTACAAGAACCTTTTCAAAAGGCTCATGTAAATGCCTGTATAACATCGCTGCAACAAGCTTATCTTCAGCGTTCGCATCATAATCAACAAACTTTACATCAAACTCTTTTTTCTTCTCGTTTTCACTTCCCTTTTCAATTATCCTTAAAGCCAATTCCCTCATCGCATGCTCGGTTTTTTCAATATACTCGCTTTTTTCCGCAGCCTTTATTATTGTAGGGAGAAACTTGCCTGCCTCTTCCTTAAGCAGCATGCCTATGTGCTGAGCCTCCTCCAAGGGATTTGAAAGCATCTTCCTTATCGCATGAACCAGTGAGCGGGCGTTGAACGTAGCCCCTATGTTTGTTAGTGTTGCAGCTGGCAGAGTGTAGCGCATAGCATCGCATGCTTTTGATTTGCACTTCATTTCGTAAAAGCTCTCTTGCATCTCTTTGGGCTTCGGATTCTTCCCCTTGATGAAATCCAGCATTTCATTAAAATAACCGTTATAAAAATCAAACAACTTATTCAGCGTTTCTTCATAATCGTTAGCGAATTTCGATTTCATGATCCTTTTTGGTTTGTAATATCTATTCCTATCGAACACCTGGTAGCGCGTGCTTTTCTCCGTGTAACTCGCTAGGCGATTATCCTCAATTATTTTGCTAAGTAAAATGCTCACATCCTCTATTGCAATGTTAAGAACAGCGTGCTCCGCAACACTAAAATGCCCAAACCCAACAACCCATTTTTCGTGAAACTTGCTCGCAATTCTTTCAGCTTCAGCAAAATAATCTTTTTTTTGCAAGCGTTCTACTTCCCCGCTTTTGATCAGCTTGAGCAGATTATCTCTAAAGCTTTCAGGAGATCTGCTAACATAGGCAAAAAGGGTGCTTACAACCTCAGGAGGCACATTATGAACAACATACACTTGCTTATCCAGATTGCTCACATGCCTCGAAAGTATCTCAGCATCCTCTTTTGTGTAGTGCAT
>JAPDKC010000045.1 GCA_029258755.1 archaeon
TATTAAGGAGGCATATGTTGATGCAAGCAACGCTAACTCATAATTATCTTCAACATAAACAATGTCCTTAAAACTCTTCCAATAGCCCAAATAATCTTGCAGATCAATTCTCTGTAACTGATCCTCGCTTAGGCCAGCACCCAAGCTTTCCCCAGGAACCATATTTCCATAATCAGCAACAAGCAAAGCATCAAGCTCTTCAGGAGTACTTCCAATTATAGTTACTCTGCCTGGCCTATACTGCTGGAAGAAATAAATTATTGAATCAGCATCAAAGCCATTTCCTTCATCGGTTTCATTATGAAATATTAACAACGGATATACACAGACATTTTCCGGAGTTAAATAGCCCCGCTGACATTCACCAGCTTCTTTTTGCTGAGTCCAAACAGCTACTGGCACCAAAGTTAGAACAGCTCGCCAATCATCATCAGATATCAAAAACGCCTCTCTATTAGTATACTTATTCATATTCTTTATGTTTTCTGTTGCCGGCGGAGCTTCACAGCTACAGTAGCCCTCACCATTCTCATTCGGCTCACAGCTCCCTGTCCAACCAGAACCATAGGTTTCCTCGCAGTAAATTTCGCAGTTATATATTTCCTCCTCTATTGCATTATCTCCACAATAGAACTCTTTCAAATACGGCTGCTGCAAGCAAGAATCTTTTTCACTTTCTTCCCCTAAAGTAACTGTTCCCCCAATTTCAGGCCTATTCCCAGAATCTGTTTCATTGCACACTGGCTGCGCTAATGACAGCGTGCAGTCATTCGTGCTCATAACCCAGTATCCCTTCCCCGGTTGCAGTGAATCCTCCTCTGTTAAATAGTAATATCCTCTGTCCTGATACCCATACACATACACTACTCTGCAGTCATTCTTTATATCTGCAATTTTTATTGCCGCTCCAGCAGCCCCTATCTGTTTCCACTTCCCTGCCTGCAGATCTATGGCTTCAAACCCATACTCAGTGCCTGTAACAGTTATGGTGCACTCATCCCCATAATTCCTAACCCAGTATCCTTTCCCTGGTTCAAGTGTTGCATCAGGTCCAAGCATTTCATAGCCAAGGGTTTCAGGGTTATAATGGAACACATACTTGGAAATATTGCAGTATTCAGCAATCTGTTCTATGGTTATTCCTTCCTCCACAGGGGAAGAAATCATATTCCAGGAGTCAGCTTGCAATGTTATTCGCCATGTGTCCCCTTCCCTAACAGTCATGGCTTTTATACTCTCCGCACCCATTCCCAGTGCTGTTTCATCTGGTGCTGGTGGAGGTGTTAAAGCGAATCTACACTTATGCTTTTCGCACACATACCCTTCCTCACAGCTCCCACAATCTACCTTTGTATTGCAATCAGGTTCTATACCAGCACCGCATTCCCATCCAAGCTCCTCACATGTTTTCGGTACACAAGGTGTAGGAGTGAGCGTTGGGCTTGGACCAGGGCTTGGTATCGGAGTGTGTTCAGAAACTTCAAGAGTACATGTTTTAGCGCTCTGCACCCAATACGCTTTTCCAGGTTCAAGTACTCTAACCTTTCTGCGTTCCTCACTACCACTAGAATAATCCACATACACTATATCCAGCTTATCCAAATCACAGGTTCCTTTTATCTCCTCAATAGAAACTTCATCATAAGGAGCCCCAATTAAATAACTCCTGCCAGATTCAAGCTCTATTGAGCTCATTTTCCAAGGAGTTCCAGAAAGCTCAATGGAACATGCTCTATCGGGCTTAACGATATACCCAACCCCTGGCTCAAGCAAATAGTCAGGTTCCTTAGAATAAAGCTTCACTCTATACCCTTTAAACTCAGAATCCCAGTAATACACGTAGTAAATTCCACATTCCTCATACAACCTTTGCAAAGTAAGGTTTGCATTTTCCAACGGAACAGAGATATAGTTCCAGTTCTTTATAAGATGCAATGTGAAAGTAGTTCCTGTAGGGACACATTTGTGCTCTTGACACTTATATCCTTCTTCACAGCTACCGCAATCTATCTTAGTATTGCATTTTGGCTCTATTCCGGAGCCGCATTCCCATCCAAGCTCCTCACATGTTTTCGGAATACAGGGCGATGGACCCGGAGAAGTTCCAAGAGTACAGTTCTCAGTACTCCTAATAAAGTACGCTTTCCCAGGTTCAAGAACACTAACTTCAAACCGTTCTTCTCCACCACTGCTATAATCAATATACACAACCGTTAGCTTATCCAAAGAACAAGTTCCAAGAATATCTTCAACGCTAACCTCTTCATAGGGCGCTCCAATTAAATAGCTTTTGTTAGCATCAAGCTCAACAGGTTCAAAACTCCAAGGATTTCCCTGCAAAACAATATTACAATCCCTATAAGCTCTTATCGCATACCCAACCCCTGGCTCAAGCACATAATCAGGATTGTCTGCATACGAAATAAACTGATACCCTCTATATGGATCATAATAGAAAATATGGTAAACATCGCATTCCTCCTTCAATTTACGCAAGGTAAGGTTTGCGTCCTCAAGCGGAACAGATACATAGTTCCAATTGTTTATTAAGTGTAAGGTAATGGTTTCATACCCGCTAGGATAGCATTCTTCTGTATTGGCGTCACATTCATAGCCTTCTGGACATCCGCAGATGGAACATTTTGGCACCAAGCTTCCATCTTCACAGTAAAGCGGTTTTTGTGCTGAGCATTTTCCGTAAGGTGTGCCGTCCGAGCAAAACTCTAAATAATGCGCTGTGTGACCATATCTAAATGTATTTTCGTTATCATGAGCAAGAATAGGCCACTCTAACTTTCCTCTTTCAGGAAGATCCCACACAAATACATCCGTTCTAGGTAGATTAATCGGCATAACCCCCGCAAGCTCGTATGAATTATCATCATCTATATTCCCCACTCCTAAAAAAGTATTGGCCGGCACTACCATTTGAGTATCTCTTTTGAGCATCAAGTTTTCATTTAAGCTTCCTATGAATCGAACTGCGCAAAAGGGCGGATATTTTTCAGATTCTTTACTACCTAGCCAGTAAGAATATATCCCGTAAATATTACTGCCAACCATAAGCTGAGGTTTAAATATTATTCCTAAAGAGTTAATATCTCTTTTCTTTTCTATGCCGTTTTTTCCAATAATCAGTAATTGCGGGAAATTACTATCCGCCAACCTGTTGTATGTAACTATCTCGGCATAGATGTCCCTCTATATCCCCTGCCAAGGCAAAAGGATAGAGCCAATCAGAAGCATGAACTTCCGCTATCCTTATCTTCTTACAGCCCTTCATATAAGTAAGAAAATGTTTGTAGTTTCCTAGTTTGATGTATTTTGATTCAAAAGAGAATACCTCATCTTTTCCATCTCCATCAACATCAACAGATAACAAAGGATAGAGCCACACATTTTCTTCTTCATACCTGCAGAGCTTTTCACCATTTAGTTTTACTATTTCATATATAAGGGTTTTTCTGGGTTTGGAGTTGTCCGAAATGGTTTCCTTTTCTGTAACTGATACCGCGAGTTCATATCCAGGCAGGCCGTCACATTCCACTACAGTGAATGATGCGAGTAGATCATCAGATATGTTAAGCAGAACATCTCCTTTAAAGTTGTAAACTTTCTTCGGAAATCTGGCAATGTATTCCTTATAGGGATGTTGGGTTAAGCTAGCAAAGATCGGAGGTAATGTAAGCGCTGTGGGGCGTTCTCCGCTATTTGGTTCGTACCAGGGCGGGTATACAGGCCATCCGGGTTTCATGGAGCCCTTTTGATCTAACAATATGTGTATTCCCCATTCTGTGGTTGCCCCCACTTCAATATTTCCATCAAAGTCAATATCTCCCACACAAGGAGCATTTGGGATACGCCCAAGCGGGCTAGAATTCTTTGGCATTGCATTGAAAGGCCATCCTTCTACAGGAGTTCCATCTTCATTATATGCCATTATTTTGGAGCCTACAGTAAATATTATTTCATCTTTTCCATCCCCGTCTATATCTTCAATTTTTGGAAATCTTGCTTCTCCAACGGCAAAGTTGTATATATGCATCTCTGGATAAGAAACTATCTTTTTCCCAGTTTTATTTATTCCCAAATGTATTCTATCTTCGCCGATTTTATTATGCCCTTCGTCAAATATCTCTAGAAGAATTGTGTAAAGATTAGATTCAGGTAGTTTTGAAACATTTAGGATAGCAAGCTCTTTTCCCATTAGTGGCAGGTTTGTTAGGTAAGGTAAAGTTGGTGTTATAGCCTCTTCAGAATATTCCTCTGGAAGATAACTTTTTCCCACCTTTACCTTGTAATATTTTGCTTTTTCACAATAAATATTGCCTTTTATACTAATGTTATTCCCACTAAATATGATTTCCCCTCTTCGACCATTAACTCCGCATATTTCAGGCAGGTCTAAAAACATTATGTTATTTATAGTGGTAAATGCATATGCGACTTTTTTGTTTCCATCCGTTGTGTATACCGTTAATTTGAATTTTATAAAACCGTCTTTGTATCCGCATGGATCAAATTCGTTATATAGAACACCATTTATTACAGGTTCATACTTAGTGGTCAAAACCTCATATTCTTGAGTTTCCGTGCGATAAACCTCTAAAACATAATGAGAAAAATTGTCGCCGTAAGCGCTACCGGTAATTGCTATGCTGTCATTTATATATTCGGGGAGGGGGTTGATCTTTGCGACAATCTCTTGGTTTTCGTCATAGTTTACTGCTTCAAAAATATCAATCCTGCCAGCTCCCATAACATCCTCAGGGAGGCCTAAATCAATAGCCGTCCTTTTAAGTATCTCTTTCACTTTTTCAGGCGTGTATTCTGGATGCTTTTGTAAGAGAAGTGCTGCAGCTCCAGCAACTATTGGTGTTGCCATAGAAGTTCCTGCCATCTGCACATGTTTTTCGTCAAAGCATGGCTTATAAAAAAAGTTACTTCCTATAGGAAAAATATTGTCATATCGTGCAGCACAAATAAATGCTCCAGGTGCAACGATATCTGGCTTATGTATAATTTCGTTTTCCCATTGTACGGGGCCTCTGGAGCTAAAGCTTGTTACATAATCCTGTAAAGGTGCTTCGTCATACTTTATTATCCAATTTGGATAATCCTTCTTATAGGTGGCGCCAACAGTTATTACTTTCCTAGCGCATCCTGGGCACGCTATACTGCTTGCTCTCGGACCGCTATTTCCAGCAGCAACAACTACAACAGCACCAGCTTCAACAGCGTTATCCGCTGCCTTTGAAATTGGGCTATCAGGGTTGCCGGGACCGCCTAAGCTCATAGAAATTACGTCCGCATGGTCGCTTGTGTCACCATCTCCATTAGGGTCAATAGCGGCTTCTATGCCTGCAATAACCCAAGCTACGCTTCCCCCCAAGGGGCCTAAAACTTTATAAGATAATATTTTCGCATCCGGAGCAATCCCTTTAAGTGCCCCATTCCCAGCTGCAATACTTGCACAATGCGTTCCATGTCCATAATCGTCCATCGGATCAGGATCATTGTTCACAAAATCATAGCCGCCAATAACCTTTTCACATTCACCAGCTAAAAATTGCTCCCTTGTACACCCACCAAGGCCAGGGTGCGTATAATCAACACCAGTATCTAAAATCGCAATAGTAATTCCTTTCCCAGTTACATTCAAACCAGAATCATCAGTAAGCCGCCATACCTGATCAGCACCAATCAAAGGAACAGAATCCATAAGCAATGCCTTTACCTCATAGTTCTTATGCACCTTCTTTACCAGAGGGTGCTTTTCAAGCTCTCTTGCTTCTCGCTCGCTTATATTTGCATGGAACCCATTAAATACCTTGAAATACTCGTAGCCTATAACTCTTTCTCCAGCCTTTCCTCTCTCTGTAGCATGGGTGCTTTTTACCTCAGCGCTCCCCCTGGAAAAAAGAGTGGCCTTTACAGACTCGTGTTCCTCTTTCAGAAAACCCATGTAAGCTTTTAACCTTCGCCTTACTGTTCTTTTATATGCATTTATCTGTGCTCTTAATATTCTGCCGCTAAGGATGCTTTTTTCCCTACTAGAAAGAGAATTGTAACGTTCCTCAAGATTCTTTAGCACCTCTTCAAAACGATTCTTATAGACAACCAAGGGCTCACTTTTTAGCTCCACAATGTAACCATAATATTTTGGCACATTCTTATCTAGCTTTTCATAGAATAGTCCTTGCTCTGGAATGTTTTCCAAAAAATCTGATTCTATTGTAGAAATGCTTTGCTCTTGCTCATTTTCCAAAAAAATAGCGAAATTAAAAGGAACAAGCAACAAAACAATAAAAGCCAAGCATAGCAGCAATCTCTTCATTCAACCTCACCTAACGCCTGCTCAATAACCTTCTCAATATCCCGCTCTAAAGAACCTAAAGAATCTTTCAGCTCTCCAGAACAACAGTCACTAAACAAAAATCCGGAACTTGCAAAAGAGACAGTTGTTATGTCTTCCTGCCCAAATACACATTCCGCACGCTTTTCCTTTAGCTCGGCAAAAAAAGAATCTAACGCTTCATGTATTCTTTCCTCTACCTCGTTTTCAGTGCCTATGGTTTGCAATTCCACCTCACTAAGTTTTACAGAAATTACGCAAGTATTGCCACGCTTTTCTTTTACAGAAAGTTCCAGTTGGGTTTTCACAAAATCAAGCTCCTCTCTGAGCACAAATGATGCTTTTTCACAGTTAGCGAGCTTTTCCTTGAAACAAGCTTCTGTTGTGCAAGTAAATATCTCAGGAGTTTCAGCTTGGTTTGTTCTGGTTTGTTCAACCTTTTCCCTAGGCTTTACTAAGCAACCAGAAAACGCAAGCAAGAAAAAACCCAAGAGTATGAAAAAAACTATTTTAAAAAGCCCTTTTTTCATACCCGATTAGTTAGTTTTATCTAATATAAATTTTTTACGGTGCAGATTCTTCTCTTGTTTTACTAAAAAAGCTTGCAAGCTTTTCTTTATCCACTTTCCCAACAGCCATACGGTTGCTGCCACCGCCTTTTCCATTCAGCTTTTGTAATATTTTCTGCAGCTCTTCATTAGCGTTTTTTCCAGAGGCCTCACCACAAAATACTACTATGTTATCAGCTGAACCTAGAATAAGCACAGCATCCCTTCGCTTTGCCATTACCTCATTGCCTAGTTCGATAAGCTGCTTAACATCTAAGCCAGGGAAGTAAGCCTTTATTTCCTTTTCCTTACTTGCAATTAATTCTTTACTTGCAAGCTTTGCGATAATCTCGCTTGCTTTAGCTAACTTTTTCCGCAGTTCTTTCCATTCATCAAAGAAGCGCTTTGCTGTTTTTGCCACCTCTCTTTTTGGTACAGAGAGTATGTTTGCTGCTTCCTCAAGTAATGCTTCCTCTTCTTGTACGTATTTAAGGGCTTGCAAACCACAAACAAATGTTAATCGCTCAATGCCGTCTTGCACACCTTCGCGCTTTATTATCTTAAAGAACCCCATATCGCTTGTTTTTAGTACATGCGTTCCACCGCAAGCTTCAACATCTATGCCGGGAATCTCAACTATGCGCAGAACTTTGCCTGGCACATAACCGCCTTGATAGAGCGTAAAGCCATACTTCTGCTCAGCTTCATTTCTTGGCATAAAGAAGGTTTTCACAGGAATGTCAGCCAAAATAAGCTCATTTACCATTCGCTCTAGCTTAGCGATCTGCTCCTTAGTAATGCGTTTATAGTGCGTTACATCTAAATGTGCTTTATCAACATCTTTGTGTGCGCCAGCCTGCCAGATATGCTTCCCTAAAAGTCTCTTACAGCATGCATTAAGCAGATGTGTAGCTGTGTGATGCCTCATAAGCTGCTTTCTCCGCTCTAAATCTATTACGCCCTTAACCTTCATTCCTTTCTTGAATTTCTTCGGCTCTGCAACTTTGTGTAGAATTATTCCTTCATGTTTTTCAACGCTTAGCACTTCAACTCCATTCAGCTTGCCTTTATCGTGCTCTTGCCCACCTGAAGTTGGATAGAAAGCAGTTCGATCAAGGATCACAAAATCTTTTTCTACGCCAATAACCTTTGCTTCAAATTCGCTTAGCAAAGGATCCTTATAGTAAAGCTCCTCAGTTTTTGCATACTGACCAGAAAGTTCAATAGCAATTTTTTCCGCAGCTTCCTTCTCATTCTTTTTCGCTACCAAATAGTAAAAGTTCTCAGGCACCTCAATCTCTAAGCCGAATTTTTCAGCTTCTTTTTCTATTAGCTCTGGAGCAATACCTTGGCTTTCATAAAGTGTAATTAATTCGTTTACTGAAGGTTTTTTGCCTTGCTTGGCTTTTTCAATTATCGCAACTATTTTTTGCCTGGCCTTTTGCTTTAATAATTCATCCTTTTTGCGCTCTTCTTCCATAACTTCGATTGTGGATTGCACACCTTCAGCAAGGGCGTCATCAAAACCTTTGAGCGCTTTTGCATGCAGCTCTATAAGCTTTGGAATATCAAGCCTTAGATCAAATTCCTCATTGAAAGCAAATAGGCGCCTTGCTAATATGCGCAGGTTGTAGCCACCGCCGCTATTGCTTGGAAGCATACCGTCTGTAACCGCATACAACAAAGCTTTTAGGTGATCTATGCAAGCGTAAAGCGCTTGCAAAGGCCTTATTGTGCGTTTAAAATCGCTTTCACTTAGGCCGATGCTTTCCAAAATCCTTTTTCTCTTTTCTTTAAGCATTCCGTCCTCAACATTTAGTGTTCCGCCAAATTTAGCAAATTCCAGAAACGCTTTTTTATCGTAGCTTATTCCTGAATCAGCTAACGCTTTTTTCAGAACCTCTTTAAAAACAACATCATAACTTGTTGCTGTGCCGTTTGTGTACCAAGCTAAGCGTTCTAGGCCGGCACCCATATCTATAACTTTTGTTTTCAGCTCTTCATAACCGCTAGCGGTTTCCTTAAATTGCATAAATACGCAATTGCCTAGCTCTACACCGCTCGCTAAATATTCCATGCTTGGTCCAAATGTGCCGCCGCCAGACCAAACATCTTCCATAAAAACAAGCTCTTCTTTTGGCACGCGAATAACCTTTGTTAAATAATTGAAGTCATGCATTAGTGCTTCGTTCTTCCAGTAGAATAAGCCAGTTTTTTCTGAATTAAATGCGTGCTGGCCGAACATTATGAAAGCAGTGTAGTGCTGACCCGTAACACCAACGTTTTGCAAATCCTTAAAGCGCAAGCATGCTTGCGGTACAATCAAAGGATTTGCGATAGGCTCGAGTTCGCCGCTAACAACATAAGGTTGAAAATCAATTATAGAAGCATTAACAAAATACAAATCATCTCTCCAGCGAGCTACAACTGGATAGCGAGCAATACTTGTATGCCCATTTTTTACAAAATATTTCTCTATTGCGCGCCAGGTTTCTACATAGCCAAACCCTTTAGTTTTCTTTCCAATAAATTCAAAGCCGATGCAACTAGAATCAGCGCAGATATCGCGTTCCTGATCAAGGGTCCAAAAATAACGTTTGCATTTTTTGCACTGCTTTCTAACAAAACCTTTCTCCACTAAAAAATCAACTTTATAGTGCTTTTCCCATTCCTTAGAAAATTTTTTTCTTAACTCTTCCTTAGAAACCATGAAAATAATTCTGGGAGCAAATTAATTAAATCCTTATTACTTAGCTGCTATGGTTTTTTCCAGAAACAGAAGCTAGGTTGCGGGGGCAGCGGAGAGTAAGCCGCCTTCTGTTCGGTGCTTGCAAGCAAGCACCTGCCGGCATTCATCTAAGCGCCTTACGGCTTGCACCCTTCCAGCGGCACGTTTCATCCAGGACTAAGCGCTCAGTTTTGATCATCGCTTTTGCTTAGCCCTGGTTTCGTTTCTGCTCCGCTGGCTGCCCTCTCGGGCAGGCGCTTTCGCGCTTTTTGAGCGGGTGGGCGGACTTTCCTCCGCTAAACGCGGTAAGCCGGCCTTCCGCTACCCCTATAAAAATAAGACCAAGTTATGTTTAAATCATTTCTGTAAATCAACAAAACTCTAAAGTTTAACCAAGAATAAGACTCTTTTTCTGTCCGCATAGACCGCACGCGCTACGTGAACCTCGAGCGTTTAGTATCAGTGGGCTGAAGCGCTCGCAAAAGCTCGCGCCTTACACCCCTGACCTATCAAACCGCTGTTTTAGCGGAGCTCTCGCCCCTAGCACTTCCCTTGCGGGAAGCGTTCGGGGATGGTCGGCTCTTTTCGGGGGCCGCTTCGAGCTTAGATGCCTTCAGCTCTTATCGGCTACGGCGTAGCTACCCGGCGTTGCCCTGCCGGACAACCGGTACACCAGAGGCCGCGGCCCAGTGTTCCTCTCGTACTAACTGGACCTTCCCCTCAGCCGACCAACACTGCCAGCAGATAGTATCCAAACTGGCTCGCACCGTTCTCAACCCAACTAACGTAGGGCTTTAATGAGTTAACACCTCCACCCTTGGCTGCTGATGCACAGCCAGGATGCCCTGAGCCGACGGCGAAGTATCAAACCGCGGGGTCGATGTGAACTCTCACCCGCGACGGATCTGTTACCCCCAGGGTAAGTTCACTATCAGACCGGGGCCCCTTTAAAGGGCACACCAGTGTTCGCTAGGCCGTGCTTTCGCAACCGGGTTTCTCGCTGTGCGAAACCCGGTAAAGCCTGCTTTTACCCTTGTATTCCACGGCGGATTTCTGTCCCGCCTGAGCAGACCTTTGGATACCCCTGATATCTTTTCAGGGGTGTACCGCCCCAGCCGAACCGCCCACCAAGCGTTGTCCCCTTTCGGGTTAGTGGTACAGTTCCCAGAGGGTGGTGTCCCATTGGCGCCTCCATGTCCCCTGGCGAGGACACTTCTAAGGCTCCCACCTACTCTTCACTCCAGAAACCATACCACAGCGCCAGGCTGCGGTAAACCTCCGTGGGGTCTTCTCGTCCCGCTGGCAGTCCGCGGCATGTTCACCGCGCAGCGAGTTCGCCGGGCCTGCGCTAGGGACAGTGGGGACCTCGTTACCCCCTTGGTGCAAGCCGGCATTAAACCGGCAAGGTATTACGCTACCATGAGAGCCTCAGAGTTAGGCCCGCTCTTCACCCGGGCTTAGGCCCCTTGGACGGGGCTTTCACCTACGGGCAGTGAGCAGGGGTCAGTCCCTGTACTCACCCTTTCGAGCTTGCAGGGACCTGTGTTTTTAATAAACAGTCGGGCCCCCCTAGTCACTGCGACCTGCTTCTCGCGAAGCAGGCACCCCTTATACCGAAGGTACGGGGCTAATTTGCCGAGTTCCCTTAGCGCAGTTACCCCGATACGCCTAGGCCTCTTCAGCCAGGGGCACCTCTCCCGGTTCTCGGTACGGTTGTCCAAAATCCTTCCCATGCCCCTTTTCACTGGCCCTGGGCCTCGGCTGAACCTTGCGGCCCATCCCAGCTTTTGCCTCCTTCTCACCATGACGGTTCTCCGGAGGCTTATGCTGGTTAGATTCCCTGGCGAGGGAACTCAGCCTAGCCCAAGGCGTCAGAGCATGGGCTTTCGTTGCCGCAAACGTATTTGGACAGTACGGGAATATTAACCCGTTTCCCTTTCCCGCTACTCCGGTTAGGGTAGCGGTTAGGACCGACTAACCCTTAGCTGATGATCAGCGCTAAGGAACCCTGGCCCTTTCGGCGGAGGGGATTCTCACCCCTCAATCGTTGCTACTAGCGCGAGGATCCATATTGCCGGCGGATTCACCGCTTTTCACAAAGCGGCTTTTTTTCCACCGGCACACCCCCCTACCGGATCTTCGCAATGCGAAGCCCCCAGGTATCGGCGGCCGGTTTTAGCCCAGATTATTTTCGGGGCCTTTGCCCTAGGTGGGTGAGCTGTTACGCACTCTTTAAAGGATGGCTGCTTC
>JAPDKC010000038.1 GCA_029258755.1 archaeon
AAAGCTTTCATTAATTCACCGAACAAAATTCGCTCTTTTTTCCAAATCCAATAAAATGAGAAAACGGAAGTTTTTTTAAAGCTTTCAGCAATTTTTGGCTAAAAAATCGTTTTTATAAAAAATAAATCGATTTTTTTAAATCTCCTGCACATCTTTTTAATGATGTCTCTAAAGTTTAAGCCAGTATGGTTTGATTCTCTTGGAGCGAAAAGTGCCTGCTGCTTGGTAGAAACTCCAGATGCAAGTATTTTGCTTGACCCTGGTATTGCCGCAATGCAACCGAGCTTTCCAGCTTCTCGCTTACAAAAGCTGCGTTGGAAAATGAAAGGAAAGAAAGAAATAAAGAGAGCCGCAAGCAGAGCGGACATTATTATAATTTCGCATTACCACCACGATCACTACATGCCGAATGATTTAGGCATATATAAGCATAAGCTGATTCTTGCAAAGGATCCGAATGCTTACATAAACGACTCACAAAGAAAGAGAGCGGAGCTTTTTTATTCAAAACTGTGCAAGCGTTTCGGGAAAATAAGCTTAGCGGAAATTCTTCTCAAACCAGAGAAGCTTAGCTATGCAAACCCTTTGAATGAGCTAAAGATCGCTAGCAAAAAAGATTTTGGAGATTATAACAGAAGGAGAAAAGAGCTTATCAAAGCTGGATTAAATTGGTTTAAAGCAAGGGCAAAGAAATGGCAAAGCTATGCTAGAATTCCTGAGCTTGATTTTGAAAACTTGCGTGTGAGATTTGCTGATCGCAAACAATTTTGTTTTGGAGAAACAAAGATTAGGTTCACAAAACCACTCTTCCACGGAATTGAATTCGCTCGTGTTGGCTGGGTTATCGCAACGGTTATAGAGTATGAAGGAAAAAAGTTCATACATACGAGCGATCTTAACGGGCCGATAATTGAGGATTATGCAGAATGGTTATGCAAAGAAAAACCAGATCTGCTTGTTCTTGATGGTCCAGCAACCTATATGCTCGGCTACATGTTCAATAGAATAAATTTAAACCGTGCAATCGAAAACGCTTGCAAGATTATAAAAGAAACAAATGCTAAGCTAATAATCTACGATCATCATCTGCCGAGGGAAAAAAGATTTAAGGAGCGCACATCAAAGCTCTGGCAACTAGTGAAAAAGCTGAACAAAAATGTTTCAACGGCAGCGGAATACTTGGGCAAAAAGCCAATAGTTTTAGAGCTTTAAGGTTATGCAAGCTTTTTTATTTTTTCCACAGTTATGAGTATAGCTCCTTTGCATGGTTCATTGGCATTTTCTGGCATCGCTTTTACCATCTCATACCATTTGCCCGAGGTAAAATATTCCGCCTTTCCTTTCAGCGCATAGCCAGTACAGTTTTGTTCCCAATCCTTATTCCAGACAACTAATGCAACTTTACTTCCCCTTTTTATATTCTCCACTGTTGTCTGCATGTAGTTGTCTGTTATTAAAATCTGGTTTTGCGAAACAACTTTGGCAAAAGCCACAGCTATGCAGTGTGGCTCATTGTTTTCATCAACTGTTGCTAATGCTAAAGCATTATTCTCAATTAAATTCTTTAGCTTTTCATCTATTTGTATCATTTGGACCACTATTAAAAACTTATACGCAATCTTTAAAATTAATCTCTGCAATCTTTTTATATGCTGGATTTAAAAAGAAAGTTAGCTAGCAGTTTGGCTGAGCAACTGAATTTGCAAGAAGAAGAAATAGCTAAGCTAATAGAGATTCCTCCTAGCGAAGAGCTTGGCGACTATGCTTTGCCTTGTTTTTTTCTTGCGAAAAAAATGAAAAGAGATGCGCGAAGCATCGCAAGCGAGTTAAGCAAAGAGCTTTCTTTGCCTGAAGGTTTTGCAAAGATGCAAGCTGTTGGCGCTTACTTGAATTTTTTTATAGACACTGCTTTTTTAGCAAAAGAGGTGCTAAGCGAAATAATGGAGAAGAAAGAAAAGTATGGCGCCAGCGAAATAGGTAGAGGCAAGCGGGTTATGATTGAATATTCGCAACCAAATACGAATAAGCCCTTACATATAGGCCACTTGCGGAACGATTCGATAGGTATGGCTATAAGCAACCTGTTTGAGTTTTGTGGCTATGATGTTATAAGAGCGAATTTAATGAACGATAGGGGCATACATATATGCCAAGCGATGTTAGCTTACAAACTTTTTGGCAATAACGAAACGCCGGAAAGTACAGGTATGAAAGGCGACAAACTTGTAGGAAAATACTATGTACTCTTCCACCAAAAAGTTAAGGAAGATCCAAAGCTTAATGACCTTGCCAGAGAGCTCTTGCGCAAATGGGAAGCAAAGGATCCGGAAACTCTTGCTTTATGGAAAAAGCTTCGCGATTGGGTTATAGAGGGCTTTCAGCAAACCTACAAAATTTTCGGCTCAAAATTTGATGTTATCTTTTTTGAATCGGATTTCTATTATAAGGTAAAGCCAATAATTGAGGAAGGCTTGGCAAAAGGAGTATTCTATAAAAATGATAAAGGAGCGATAGTTGCAAAGCTCGCTCCGCTACCCGATAAGGTTGTTTTGCGCGAAGACGGCACTAGCATCTATATCTCAAACGATCTTGTGCTTACAAAGCATAAAATTGAGCACTACGATTTAGATCTAAATATCTTTGTTGTTGCAAGCGAGCAAGACCTTTACTTTAAACAGCTTTTTAGAATATTCGAGCTTTTAGGTTATGAATGGTACAACAAAAATGAGCATTTAAGCTATGGACTTGTTTTGCTTCGAGAAGGCAAACTAAAAAGTAGAGAAGGCAAGGTGATAGATGCTGATGATTTAATCGCTAGCGTCACTGAGCTTGCAAAACAAGAAATTCTTAAAAGAACAGAGCTGAGTGGAAAAGAGCTTGAGGAAAGAGCTCTGGCTATTGCGTTAGCTGCAATAAAGTTTGCAATGCTTAGGGTTGATCCAAAAAAGAATATTTTGTTTGAGCCAGAGAAAAGCATATCGTTCGAGGGAAGCACAGGGCCTTACATCCAGTATACTTATGCAAGAGCAAGAAGCATCCTAAGAAAAGCGAATAGCTTAGGTATTACCTATGCTGACGCTGACCCTACCTTGCTTACTAATGATATGGAAAAATCAATAGTGAAGAAATTGTTCTTTTTCCCCAGAGTTGTTCTCAGCTCGCTTGAGGAAAGAAAGCCAAACTTGATATGCAACTATCTAATCGAGCTAGCGGAGCTTTTTAACTCCTATTATCATGAGGTGCCTGTGTTAAAGGCAAAGGAAGATGTTAGAAAAGCTAGGTTGTTGCTTGTTGATTCTGTGGGCAGGGTCATAGCAAATGGCTTAACCTTATTAAATATTCCCGTTCTTGAGGAGATGTGATGATACTTAAAATAAAGAAGAAAAAGAAAAAAGCCAAGGGGGAGAAAAAAAGAAAAGTAAAGGAAAAGCAACTGAAACTTTTGCTTAGCAAGGTTGCAAAGCAGTTTGCCAAGCCAGACGTTGTGCTTATAAAGCATGCTATAGCGTTCATTAGGAGCAAGCTTGCCGGCAAGGAGTTCGCTCTCATAGAAAAAGCTTATTCCTTCTCAAAGAAAAAGCATGCGAAGCAGAAACGCGTTTCAGGCGAACCATATTTCAACCATCTTATCGAGACAGCATTAATACTTAGTGACTATGATGTTGATGCTAAAACAATAGCTGCTGCTTTGTTGCATGATGTTCTTGAAGATACTGATGTAAAAAAGGAAGAGCTAGAGCAAGAATTTGGTAGCGAGGTAGCTGAGCTTGTTTACGCTCTTACTAAAGCAGAATCTAAGGGCAAGCGAAATGCCTATCTAAAAAAACTTCTCACCTATGCTTCTAAAGACCAAAGGGTTTTGCTCATAAAGCTTGCAGATAAGCTGCACAATCTGCGTACTATAGAATATTTGCCCGCAAAGCGCAGAAAAGAGATATGCAAGGAAGCATTAGCATTTTATGCTCCGCTTGCCGAACAATTTGGTCTTAAAAAAATCCAGGAAGAAATAGAAGACATATGCTTTTCTCAGCTTTATCCTAAAGAATACAAAAAGCTTAGCGATGAGCTGAAACCGTTATATAAAGAGAAAGAAGCAGAGATAGATAGGGCAATAGAGATATTAAGAAAAAAACTCGGCAAAAAACCGTTTTCAGGATACGTATTTAAAAAAGAAAGAAAGAACGCTTATCACTATTTTAAAAAATTAAAAGAAGGCAAAACCTTAGAAGAACTTTATGATTATGTAACGCTTGTCGTTGTAGCTCCTTCTATTGATGCATGTTACGAAGCTTTAAAGGTTATCCACAACACATTTTATCCTATTCCAAAGAAGTTTAAGGATTACATTGCATTGCCTTCTGGCTATTATAGGGCTTTGCATACCTCTGTGATAGGTCCTAAAGGCAGAGCTATAAAGGTTTATATCCGCACCAAAGAAACGGATGAGCTCGAAGAAAAAGGCATTACCTATTGGCTTAAGGAGAAGAAGAAAAAGCAAGATTTAGAAAAACAATTAGTAAGCGAATTGCTAAAGCTTGCTGACAGTTGCGAAGTTAGCCTTCCTCCAGAAGAGGCATTTGATATAAGGAAAGATACGATTAGGCTAAAAATAGAGATGCAGGATATAAGTATTGCTCCTAAACTTTTAGGCAAAGTGTTGGGACAATCAGCAGTGAAAAGGTTCCTAGCGGAGCAGATAGGCGCAAGCACTTATGTGACTTTAGATATAAAAATAAAAAATAAGAGAAAAGAAGAAAAAATCGTGAATGAACTAGCTAAGCTAAAAGGGGTGCTGAGCATAACTAGGTGTTAAATTATTCCATATATATTGCTGGTTTAAATGGCAGAGCATTCTTTGCTTTATCTTTTGGGTCATAGGTTGCGCTTTCTTCCTTTTCAATAATTACCTCACAATTAAATGTTTTTTCTAAAAACGGCTTTGCTTCATTAAGAATCGCGAATTCATCTAAAGTTTTTTTGTTTTTCCATTCGATTATTCTGCTAGCAAGCTGTTTGGTTATAGCAATGGCAAGCTTTCCTTTGGTTTTTATCTCTGAATCTTGCATTGCTATTTTGATAGCTGCATTTGCATTTGGCTCAGAAAGATTCTCTTTCAAAAGCTCAAATAAACGATACTTCCAAGGGCTTGCTGTATAAAGCACAATCTTCTTTGGTTTCTCAATGTTTGCAAGCTTTTTAATCTCATTTATATCCGCTAAAACATCTTTTATTAGCTCCTCAGCTTGCTCAGCTTCGATGCTTAGCTCAAGCTCTTTTGGCAAAGATGCCCTAAACACAGAATCCTTATTTCCAATATTATGCCAAAGCTCTTCTGCAAGATGAGGCATAAATGGAGCTATGCATAAAATCCAGTTATGCAAGAAGTATTTGTTTAGCGCTTTATTCTCTTTTGTTTTCCTTTTTTTGTACCATGCAAGATCTTGCATCAGCTGGAACACTACTGCTTGTAAAGCTCTTCTTAGCTCTATGTTATCCATCGCTTCCATATATTCCTTAATTCTAGAATTTATTCTGCTATAAAACCATCTCTCTACGGAATCAAGTTCTACAACCGCTAACTTTTCATCGCTTATATGCTTGCTCATCTCTATCAGTTCTTCTATAAACCTTTTTAGCTTCGCTAAACCTTTTTCTACCTCTCTCTGCTGCCAGTTCATTTCTTCCCAAGGTTCAACAGAATTTACAAGGAAGAACCTAACGAAATCAGTCCCTATCTGTTCGCATAAATCATTTATTAGTATGACGTTTCCTTTAGAGGAGGACATTTTGCGTCCTTCAAGCACAACCATGCCGAGATTTATAGTGCCTTTTTGCCTTTTTTCTGGCGGAAAGATAGCAGTGTGCTGGAATATGGAAAAGGACATGTGATTGGGTATGAGCTCAATAGCGCTCACATTGTAAGCAAGTGGGTACCAATACTCAAAGTTTTCTCTCATCTCTTTCAATAGATTCTCTTCAATTCCATACTTTTTCGCTATTTCGCTAGCGGAGCCTTTATTTAGGAATATATAGTCAAACACCTCTTCTTCAAGCTTCTCTGCCGGAACGCGCTTTATCAGATGAGAGATTGTGAAGTAAGCCATATATATAGTAGAATCTGCCAAGGGCTCAAGCACTAAGTTTGGTTGCCATGGAAATGCTGTACCTAAACCTTTGGAACGCGTGCAAGGTTTATCTTCAAGCCAATCGAAGACGTTCTCATACTGTTTTCTGAAGAGCTCTGGTACAATGCGCATTTTAGCAAGCGTCTTTTTTGCCTCAGCTTTCCACTCTGGATCTGAATATGTAACAAACCATTGGTCTTCAAGCACGCGGACTACGCAAGTTGTGCCGCATCTACAAACTACTCTGCCTTCGAGCTCATAGAATTTTTCAGCCATTCCTTGCTCGATTAGCTCTTGTTTAACCAGCTCTTTTGCTTTGTTCACAGGCATGTTAGCGTACTTTCCACAATTTTCGTTCATAATTCCCTTATGGAAACCAATCTTGTAAACAAGTTTTTTTGCTTCCTCCAGCTTTTCGTGTTCGTTTTGGTTTTTTATTCCAAGCTGTTCGCAAACCTTTACAGCGGCCAATTCACCAAGCTCTGGAGTTTTTATTATTGGAATAGGCTTTATAGCTCTTATCTTTTCTATATCTAAGTTGTATTTTTTCATGAGCTCTTCATCATTTTGTAGATCTTTTAATGCAATATAATCAATTGGCGCATCGCTAGGCACGGAAGTAACTATGCCGGTGCCTGTTTTAGGATCGCAGAAGCTGGCAGGTAGCACAGGAATATTCTTTTCTATTCCGGGAGCATAAACTTCCTTACCTATTAGTGCAGAACCTTTTATGCTACCAGTTTTTTCTATGCCTTTTTTCTGATGCTTAAATTTTTCGAAGAATTCGTTGCTAGCTATCCATTGCTCATTATCGACTTTTATTATCGCATACTCTATATCAGGCCTAATCCATATATTTGTTTGCCCAAATACGGTTTCAGGCCTCAGGGTTGCAGCAACGAGATATTTTCCGCTTTGCAGCTTGAATTTCAGCAATGTAAATTCCTGTATACCTAGGCCTTCGCCTTCGCTTAGATCATGATCGCCAACGGGATTTTTGCAATTAGGACAATAGCGTACAGGATAGCGGCCTTTCTTTATATAACCCTTTGCATACAGCTTTTTATACTGCCATTCTATAAACCGTTTATACTGCTTATCTATTGTTACAAGCTCACGGCGCCAGTCAATACCTAAGCTAAGCTTCCTAAAACCAGCTTTGTAGCCATACTTTGCTTTGTTTACCATATAATCTACAAAGCTTTCTGGGGATGCTGTAAGATACTTAAAATCTTCTTCCGGAATCTGAAATCTTTCTTTGAACATCTTTACAGTTTTTTCATCTCCTCTTTGCAGGGCTTCTACGGTGGCAATAACTGGCGTGCCAGAAACGTGCCAACCCATAGGCATAAGCACATTGTAGCCTTTAAGCATGTGGTACTTTGCAACTATGTCAGTTACTGTGTAAGTTCTTGCATGGCCGATATGCATAGCACCGCTTGGATATGGATAAGCAACCTGTATATAGAATGCTTGCCTGCCTTTATCTACTTCTGGCTCAAAGATGCGCTCTTTTTGCCAATACTCGCGCCAGCGCTCTTCCATAGCTTTAAAATCCATTGAGCTCACGCTAAAAAAGCAATTAGTAAAAAATATAAATGATAAAAAGTTTTAAAGATTGCTAAGTTAATCAGCGGCACATTTTTAATTCAAAAGATTAATATTTTTACCATGGGTAAGATAAAGGGCATAGAGTTCAAAGAGCTTCTCGTGATCGTGCATCCAAACTGGTTAGAGCATGCAACTCCTTCCGAAACATCAAACTCAAAGGTTGCTTATCTTATGAAGCAGCCTTACTCCCGCGGCAAAGCTCACGAAACGGATTTTAAACGGTATAGAAGGGCAATGTTTGATGTTTATGGCAGAGCTATCCTTAATGCAGCCAAAAGACCCGATGTGCTTGTTGCAATACTTGCCGTGCCTATGAGTTTCTCCGAATACAAAGCAATTCTTCGCGATAGGGCTGAGCTTAAAAAAGTTATGCATGCCGATGTTGCACGTCTTATTGCATTTGCAAAAGAGCATCTTAAAGAACGTCTCATAGTTATAAACTCTCCTGGGATAGATGGTCTTAGAGGTGATGCAGAACGCCTTTACAATATCATTATAAAAAAGAAAATACCTCTTGGAAAGGGTCTTGTTATAAGAGGCGGTGGCGAGATTAGCGAGTGCTGCGTTAGAACTGTGATAGATTACCTAAAACTCCTTTTAAAGCCTAAACAAGCGTATGTTGATAAAAGCATCTGCGGCGACATAATTTCCAATTTTCCAAAAAGAAGAACCATGAAGCATTCGCAAAGAGCGAAGCCAACAAAAAGAAGGTTGAAACCTGTTCACAGGAGAAAATAAGTCTATTTTGCCATCGCACGCTCAATGTAAGCGAAGTAAGGAAAGTTTCCATAAACTATTTCTCTCCCAGCAAAGTGTTTTAGCACCTGTTCTTTCTTAAAGCCGAGTGCAACCGCAAGCTTAGCAGCGAGCATATCCGCAAGCAATTCCTCTGCTTGCGTTGGAGTAATATTCAATGACCTTGCAAATTTTCCAAGCATAGGTTTTGGAAAATGAGCATACTCATGGCAAAGAGTTAGTATGCCTTGTAGGCTTAATCTTTCACCAACAAATATATGGTCTGCAGGCAGATTTATAAAGTTCTCTCTAATAATCAACCGTCTGCCTCCCACCTGAATTATTTTGAGCAAGGTTACGTTTTCGCCTTTTATAGCTGATACACCGATCTTGTTCCCAAATCTCTGCAACGCATACCTAAGCGTTCCGCCAGGGTAAAAATAGATTGGCACACTTAAAACATTCTTTTTCATCTGTTCAAATAAAAATTTTTCCAGCTCGCTTTTAGCATCCTTACTTAACCTTTCCAAAGCTTTTATAGCCTGCTTTCTAAATTCATCTAAGGCTTGCTTCCTTTTCTTAGTTAAAATACGCTTCCCAAAAATCGCCATACAGAAATTAGCAAATGATTATTTTTATTGATTGCTTTGAGTTAACATGTGCTTTTAAAATAACAAAAAATAGTAAGTGTTCGGCTCTTGCCTGACAAGTCCGTTATATTTTTTAATCAAATAAAAATAATTATTGTATGCGATTGGCAGTATTTGTTATACTTCTTATGTTTGCATTCTTCATTATTTTATTTGTTTCTGGCTGCTTGCAACAACCCCGGCCAAATTGTATTGATAAAGATAATGACGGCTTTGGTTCCGCAAACCTACAGTACTGCCCCAGTAGTGAGATAGATTGTGATGATGCAAACCCAAATGTACATCCAGGCATGGCTGAAAAATGCAACAGCATAGATGATGACTGCGATGGGACAATAGATGAAGGTTGCGAATGCATTGAGGGGGAAACCAAGCAATGCGGCTACAGCGATATTGGTATTTGTAAATATGGGATACAGAGATGTGTAAATGGCAGCTGGAGTGAATGCGAAGGCGCTATTATGCCCCAAAAAGAAATATGTGAAAACGGCATAGATGAAGATTGCGATGGAAGCGATGCTCCTTGTTCAGAATGCGGAGAGGTTGTTCTGGATAGATGCAGATGCGGAACAGAAATTGTGGAAAGTGGCTATTGTTGCAATGGCGTGCCCTCACAAACTCCTTGTGGAAGTACATCTCGAGATGCTATTGAGATTTTAAGAACATTTCCGCTTGAAGATAATTGGCAGCGCGAGGAGCTTGAGGAATGTTACTATTTTGGCCATATAACGAATACGGAAAACCTTATTACCTCATTTTTGTTTATAAACCCAGAGCTCCTTTGTCGCTATACTCCGATGTATGGATGGGATACAACATCATTAGTTAAAGCTGCTTTTTGTGTATACAAAAAAGGGCAAGCGCCCGATGTATATTCATTCCCAAGAGGTGCGGCTCCAAAAGTTATAGAGACACCTAACTATACAATATATATTTTTCAACCTTGCACACCTGAAGAGTTTAATAATATTCCTTTTATGTCGAGACTCATAAGTGAGCTAGAAAACATGTCAGGCTCTAGCAAAACATGAAAAATGCAAGAATGGGTTTTAATATGGACTTAAAAAGATACACTCTGCTGCTCAACGTCTTTTTTGCAGGCTTTGTTATAATGGCTTTGGAAATAATTGGAATTAGAATCCTTGCTTCGGTATTTGGTTATTCTATATTTGTATGGGGCGGGGCCATAGGAATAGTACTTGTTTCTCTTACAGTTGGATATTGGATAGGTGGCATAATAGCCGATAGGACAAAAACAGCAATTATGGTTTATTTGATAATTCTTTTCTCTGTTCTTTATTTAAGTGTCGTTATATTTTTGTATTCCTTTATTCTCAAATATTTTTCCAACTTTGGCCATCTTGAGGGTCTTATTTTTGCTTCTATTGTGCTCTTAGTGCCCCCTTCTATGGCCCTAAGTATGGTTCCCCCAATAGCCACAAAGCTTCTTCTAAAAAAGAGGGAAGAGGGAAAAACTATAGGTAATGTGTATGCAATCTCCAATTTGGGCAGCATACTTGGCACGTTTGCAACAACCTTCTATTTGGCCCCTTTTTTTGGAAGCAAAGCAACTTTACTTTATTGCACAGTCTTTATGGCATTATTGATACTCGCTGGCTTTTTAGTTGAAAAAGCAATGCGGAAAAAATTGTTGTCACTCTTTATACTCTCAGCAATTCTTTTAGCTTTCCCTGTGATGTTTCCAGAAGATAAAGGGCGCTATACGCTGGTAAAAGTAGAATCTATATATAATACAATAGAAATAAAAGAGCGGCTTGGAACACGCTGGCTTCTTCTCAATGGGTATGCAATGTCGTACCTTGAGAAAGAACCTGGCTTGAGTATAAATTTTTATGACGCGATAGTAGTGTTTCCTGAAATTGTTGAAGCTAAAGATATGCTTATTCTAGGTTTTGCCACTGGCACAATAGCAACTAAGATTGAAAGATTTTTTCCAGATGTTAAAATAAGTGGCGTTGAAATAGATCCAGAAGTTGTTAGGCTTGCGAGGGAAT
>JAPDKC010000031.1 GCA_029258755.1 archaeon
GAGCCTCCATAGGACCTGACAAACCTTATGCAAGGAACTCCTCACGAAGACTTGAATGAATTGTTTATAGGCGATGCTTCTGCATTTCTAATATGCTTATATGGTGTTGGAAAATGCGATTCTTCTGAGCATGGTTATAATCCAAGAGCGCAATACGATATAAATAGGGATATTGATAACAACATTGTTGATGGTAATCTTGTTATTTACAATCTGTTCTCTTACAGAGAGAACTTCTTTGATCCAGAAACTATGGGTTCAAGTCCGTTAGATAGATACATAGTGTTTAAAATAAAGAATTTCGACGATGAGTACGTTACAGGAACTGCTACCATCACAGGTACAATATTTAACGAACAAACAGGTCTGCCAGTAACGACATTTAACGGTACAGCAATTAATGGCATTGGAAGATTGAAGATGGATGGTAATTTCTACATAGCACCCGATAGCTTTGGGGAAGGTTACATGATAGCAGCAACGGTAACCTACAATAACGAAAGCTCGCCGGTATATGGATTTATGTGGTCAACGCACTGAAGGAGGTATATAAATGCGCTGCTATGTTTTGTTACTCATCTTAAATTTTATTTTATTGGGAAATGCTTTTGCTGCTGTGAGTATAACCGCTAGCATATCGCCAAATCCCATTTATCAAGGACAAACAACAACTGCGACTGCAACAGTTACAGCTAGCGGTACAGCAGCATCAAATGTTACAGTTACCATAGGATATCCCTCTGGCGTAAGCATAGTTGGTTCCGCTTCAAAGGTTATTGCAAACATTCCTGCAGGTGGCTCGCAATCAGTAAGCTGGACTGTTAAAGGAGAACAGGCAAGCTCTGAGCCATACACGCTTACTTTTACTGCCACTGGGGCAAGCTCTGCTGCGAGCGTACAGCTTAGTGTTCTTACGCCCCCTTATATAGAGGTATCCAACCAAAGCTGTTCTCCTACAGATATAAATGTACAGGATGTTGTAACAATAAGTTTTATTATAAGTAATACTGGCGGCGATGCTACAAATGTGCAGGTTGATATGGATTATAATTCTGATTGTTTCTCTCTTGTGGCTGGCCAAGACCCTTGGAGTCAAGACATAAATTCAGGTGGCCAAGTAGCATTAAGCTATGATTTTAATGCCATTAATGCTTGTACAACGACCATAACTGCTCGCATATCTTCTGCTTATAATGATCCTAATGATTACAGCTGTACAATAACAGCAAACGCTGTTTGTGGTGATGGTTACTGTTCTTATGGCGAGACATGCTCAACCTGTAGTTCTGATTGCGGTCCTTGTCCTTCGCCTACGCCGACTCCATCACCAACACCAACGACTACGCCAACACCGACTCCGACAACAACGCCAAGCACAGGAGCAGGTAGCGAAACATCTCCAACAACAACGCCTTCGCCAGAGGAAACACCTCAACAAGGCGAAGAAACGCCAACAGAGCAAGCGCCCCAGGTAGAAAAGATCGAAAAAATATTGGAGAAGGTAATAACTAAGAAGCCTACAAAAAGTCAGTTGATAGATCTTTTAGAGGAAGTTGGTGCTAGTGAAAAAGCTATAGAAGCAGCAGTGGGGGCACTTTTAAAAATAAAAACAACACGCAAGTTTGTTGTGGAGAAGATTATTGAAGAAGACGGAAATGTGGCATATAAAACCACAGTTACGATAGAAGTGCATAATAAAACAGGCCATAAAATAATAGATGTAAAAGTATACGATTTCATACCAAAAGAAGTTCTGCCTTTTATCGATGAAAATATGATTGAAAGCGATTACACATTCTCTGTTGTTAAAAAAGACCCTCTGTTAGAATTCATAGTACCTGAATTAGATGCAAACGAGAGCATAAATATAACGTATAAAATAAAAAGCGATATAAATAAGGACTCTGCGGATGAATGGCGGGCGCCATTTGTCGTAGAATTTGAAGAAGCCCCTGTTGATCTCTGTGCAGGAGTTATCTGTGAGCCCAAACTTTGTAAAAAAGCTAGTTGTGATCCAAGCACTGGAAAATGTGTTTACGAAAATTTACCAGATGGAACGGCATGTGGAGAAAATAAAGAGTGCAGAGCAGGCGAATGCGTAGAAATCACAGTAGAAAAAGAAGAGGAAAAAGCCCAGTTTCCTTGGGTGGCTGTTGTTATAATAGCGCTCATAGCAATAATCGTGATATCTTACTTTACCTACAAAAACTTTTTAGAGAGAAAAACGCCTTTGGAAAAAGCATTGCATAAGGTGCACAAGGAAGCCAAAAAAATTGAAAGCAAGAAAATTGAGAGGTTGCGCAGGCATATTTAAAGGTTCTTTTCAAACCATCTGATAGTGCTCTTTAACCCATCCCTTAAGCATACCTTTGGCTTCCAATGCAAAACCTTTTTCGCCAACCTAATATCGGGTCTCCTTTTTGCAGGGTCATCCGGTGGAATCTTTTTGAATACAATTTTAGAGTTAGATTTTGTCAATTTTTTGACGAGCTTTGCCAGTTCGATAATTCTTATCTCCTTTGGGTTTCCAAGGTTAATAGGCATACAATAATCGCTCTGCATTAATTTATATAGCCCTTGCACCATATCACTTATATAACAAAAGGATCTTGTTTGAAGACCTCTCCCATAAACGGTTATTGGCTGGTTTTTAAGCGCTTGAGTGATGAAATTGGGTATAACCCTGCCGTCATCCTTGCTCATTTTTGGCCCGTATGTATTGAATATTCTTGCAATTCGCGTCTTAACTCCAAACTTCCAATAGTAGTTTATTGTAAGTGTTTCCGCAAACCTCTTCGATTCATCGTAGCATGCTCTCGGGCCTACGGGATTAACATTACCAAAATAATCTTCCTTCTGCGGATGCTTCAAAGGGTTGCCGTAAACCTCTGAGGTGGAAGCTTGCAAAAAACTTGCGCCTTTTTTAAGAGCTAAATCAAGCATGTTTTTTGTACCTAAAGAATTTGTAAGAATTGTTTGTATGGGCATTCTCTGATAAGCCACTGGTGAAGCTGGAGATGCAAGGTTGTATATCTCATCCAGCGCTCCGCTAATCCTAAGAGGCCTTGTTATATCCTTCTTGATGAAAGTTATGCTGTCTTTTATTTCTTCCAAATTTTTAATAGAACCTGTACACAGATTGTCAACTCCTATAACTTCATATCCTTTTTTAAGAAGAAATTCGCACAGATGTGAGCCAATAAAGCCAGCGCAACCAGTAACTAATGCTCGCATTTGATGTGCCTCCTTGCTTTCTCTAGCGCATCTATAGATCCAATGTCAAACCAGTTGCCTTTAAATATGTGTGCATATACGTGAGTTCTTTTGTGAAGCCATTGAATGAAGTTTCCAGGAGCATCTAAATTGTTTCCTTCTTCAGCATATTGCTCAAATAACCTAACAATTTTTTTAGGGTACATATAAATTCCCGTGCTTGCGAGCGTTGATTTTGGCTCACTTGGTTTTTCCTGAAAATCTATTATTCTATTTTCTTTGTTTATCACTACCACACCATATCTCTTAGCAAGCTTCAAGGATTTAACGTCATATACGCCTACAACGCAAGCTTTTTTCTCTTTGAAGAATTTCAGCTTGGGCTTCAAAGAAAAATCGAATATGTTATCGCTGCTTATGTCCAGCAAATCTTCCTCTATATTCTTTTCTCTAATAGCCAACAATTTATCTCCTATGGCTCCTAAGCGCTCGTTCTCGTTGTTTGTTCCATCGTTGATAAGTTCTATGGTAAAATTGTATTGGTTTTTATCTAAGTTCTTTAGCCATTCTAAAAATCTTCTGTAATAGTAGTTATTTGTGATTATGTAAACTGTATCTACGCAGCCGAGCTCATCTACCCTTGCTAGCACATGCTCTATTACCGGTCTGCCTGCAACATCGATCAAAGCTTTTGGTGTGGTAAGTGTTAGAGGCCTCAACCTAGTGCCATAACCTGCGGCAGGGATTATGGCTTTCATTAACTTCACTCGCTTACCTTTTTCATTTTATGCTTTATCTTCTCCAAAACCTTTGGCAATGTTGTGTATTCTAGCTCTTTTTCGCTTACTCTATGGGGTTCGAAAGGCCCGTGCCTACGCATATACTCAGCGATCTTATTGCATTGTCTTCTTACTTCGTCAAAGCTTACATCATCAAAGAGGTCTTTAGGACCTATAAGCTTGCCATCACATACCTGAAAGCCAAGTCCAACTATGCGTGGCGGACCATCAAAGCGTGTGGGCGTAGCGTACTTTAGAGGCACTGGCATCAAAGGTCCTTTGTGTGAGCCGCGCATCCAACCGCTCACTAAATGCCCTATTGTAAATCCTTCGAGTATCTCGCCAACCGACGGAAAGCCGCTTTGCGCTCTTACTATGCATACAGGGTCATCCTTGCCAACGTATCTTCCTGCCTGCACGTTAAGCTTTTCCGTACAAACCTCTGCTGCTATGCGTTCTTCAGCAGGCTCATTGCCTTTTTTATAAATGCGCTTTATCGCATACGTGCTTGTAGAGCCCAGCAAAGCAAGCAATTCGTACATCTCTTCAGGGCAATCCATCCTTACCATAGTATGCTTGTAGACATCCAGAACTTCAAATGAAAACCCATTAATCATCTTTGGATCTATCACTAATCCAGCGGTATTAAACGGATCAGCAAATGCTCTAAAAAGTGGAAGATTGAAAGCCGCAGGGTCTGTTTTGTCGCAAGCAAATATAAGTATTGGGTCGCTTTTTCGCTCAGCAAAGGTCATTTCAGCAACACCAGGCCCTTGGCCTTTAACATTTCCTGAAAAAGCATCGCTTAACAGATCCTGGCCTGCGCCATAAAGCCTGTTTTTCTTTGCATATTTTGCAACTTTGATAAAACCATCCCACGCAAGCTTATGGATCTTTGGGTTATCTTTGCCCTTTCTGTGAGTCATTACTGTTTCCAGATCATCTCCGCAGTGAAAAACATAGTAGTCGATTATAAGCCCCTTGCGCTTGCCTTCCTTTTCCAGGTGCTTTTTCATTATTTCTATCATCTCGGGCACAACTGTAACATGGCCGGATAAGCTACCTACATCGGCTTTTATACACGAAACTGTCAATAATTTCATTCTACCCCCTCCTGAGCATTAAATTCCAATCCCTTCATACTCAAAACCAATATCTATAAGAGCTTCTTTATTTAAAAAGTTTCTTCCATCGATTATAATCGGCTTTTTCATAAGCTTCTTTACCTTCTTGAAGTTAAGCTTTTCGAATTCAGGCCATTCGGTAACAAGTATTGTAGCATCAGCTCCTTCCAAAGCTTCGTAAGGGTCCTTACAATACTTAATCCACGGCATTATTTTTCTTGCGTTTTCTTCAGCAATAGGGTCGTAAGCAGCTATTGTTGCTCCTGCTTTCTTCAATTCGTTTGCTATAACAATGCTACTTGCTTCTCTCATGTCATCGGTATTTGGCTTAAAGGCCAAGCCAAGCAAAGCAATCTTTTTTCCATTCAAACTTCCGAGCTTTTCCTTAAGTTTCCTAACAGGCCTAAGCTTAGCTTGCTTATTTACTTCTTTAGCTGCCTTTGGAATTTTAAGCTCAACATTATGTTCTTTCCCCATGTAGATTAATGCGCTTACATCTTTTGGGAAGCATGAGCCGCCCCAACCGCAACCAGCACGCAAAAAGTGCGGATTGATTCTCTTATCGAGCCCTATGCCAGTTGCAACATCCTTTACGTTTGCTCCTGTTTTTTCACATAGCGCAGCAATCTCGTTTATGAACGAAATCTTTGTTGCTAGAAATGCATTGGAAGCATACTTTATAAGCTCAGCACTTCTTAAATCCGTATAGAATTTCTTCGCCTTTATGGGCTTGTAGAGCTCTTGCATAACTTTTTTTGCCTTGGGGCTTTCATAGCCAATTACTATGCGATCCGGCTTTAAGAAGTCGTTTACAGCTGAGCCCTCTCTTAGAAATTCAGGATTGGAAACAACATGGAAAGTTCCTTTGTAGTATTTAGCAATAATGCTTTTTACAAGCTCAGCCGTTCCAACAGGCACGGTGCTTTTATTAACGATTATCTTTTCTCCGTTCATAGCTTTACCAATCTGTTTGGCTGCCATTTTCACATATTTTAGATCTGCTCTACCATTCTTTGCTTGTGGCGTGCCTACAGCTATATATATTACGTAGGAATTTTTAACAGCCTTCTCAACATTAGTTGTAAATTTGAGCCTTCCAGCTTTCGCATTTTTCCTAATAAGTTTGGGAAGCTCGGGTTCGTAAATAGGACATATGCCCTTTTTGAGCTTTGCAATCTTTTTTCTATCAATATCCACACAAATAACATTGTTTCCGAGATCGGCTAAGCACGTGCCAACAACTAAGCCCACATAACCAGTTCCTATAACTGCAATATCCATATTTCCAACCCCCTTTAGAATAAATTCTTCAGATAGCTTTTTAAATAAATATTGGTTCATAAATCGTATGAAAAAGTATGAAAAAGGAAAGTAGAACAAGAGTTACGATCTCGATAAGAAAGGACATCTTAGCAAAAATTGATGCGACCATAGATGGTTTTACTATAAGAAGCAGAAGCCAAGCTATAGAATTTCTGCTAAGCAAAGTTCTCAAAGGGAAGGTAAATACAGCACTTGTTCTTGCCGGTGGAAAGCCAGCAAATATAACCATAGGAAATACAGTAAAGTTCCTTGCAAAAATAGGAAATAAAACACTGCTTGAAAGAGTTTTGGAGCATCTAAATAGCTTTGGAATAGATGAATTTATAGTATATGCAGACTACAAAAGCGATGAAATTATAGAGTATTTTGAGCAGCTACCGTTAAGCTATGAGCTGCATTTTATTACAGCCAAAAAAGCCACAGGCACCGCTCAACCGCTACTCAAAGCAAAGCGGATGTTAAATTCTACCTTCCTTCTTGCCTATGGCGATACTATATGTGAGCTTAATTTTTCCGATATGTATAGATTCCACAAAGAAAGCAAAGCCATAGCTACGGTAGCGCTCACAACTGTAAGCATGCCTAAAGATTACGGAGTAGTAATCCTAGAGGGTTCCAGAATAAAAGGATTCATCGAAAAGCCAAAGGTTAATATTGGAAGCTATCTAATAAACGCGGGTTACTTCCTTTTTGAGCCAGAAATTTTTCAGTATATAAGAAAAAACGACAAAAGTTTAGAGCGCGATATTCTGCCACGATTAGCTAAACAATATATGCTAGCAGGTTATCCCTTCCAAGGGCTTTATCTTAATGTTAATACAAAATCCGATCTTGAAAGAGCAAGAAACGCTTTACGATAATAATAAGGTTAAAAATTTTTTGTTAATTGCTTGACATATGAAGAGCGTTACCAAGGCGTTTGTTCTTGCTGGCGGCATTGGCACGAGATTGAGGCCTTTTACCTATGAGATTCCAAAACCTCTTTTACCTGTAAAGGGAAGGCCAATTTTAGAGTATAATATAAGGAATTTGGCCGAGCACGGTGTTAAGGAAATTGTTTTAGGAGTTGGCTATAAGGGAGATCTAATAAAAGAATACTTTGGTGATGGCTCTTCTTTTGGCGTAAAAATAAAATACAGCAGGGAAAAAAAGCCCCTTGGCACCGCAGGCGCATTAAAAAAAGCTGAACGCTATTTTAAGGATACTTTTTTTATGTGCAATGGGGATGAAATAAAGGATGTAAACTATTCCAAGATGCTCTCCTTGCATCTGCGCAAATCTGCGCTTGGAACGCTTGCATTAAAAAAATTGAACAATATTGAACAATTTGGCGTTGTGGAGATTAAAAACAATAGAATATTGCGCTTTATAGAAAAGCCGAAGCCAAGCGAGATAAAAAGCAAGGTTGTTAGCGCTGGTGCCTATGTGTTGGAGCCGGACGTATTTAAACTTATTCCGAAAGGAAAGCGATACAGCATAGAAAGACAGGTTTTTCCAAAGCTTGCTTCCGAAAGCAGGCTTTACGGCTGCTTTGCTGTTGGTCAGTGGTTTCCTACAGATACGTTTGAGAGGTATGAAAGAGCGATAAAGAACACCAGGTTCTATAAGCGGTGGTTCAATGCATAAGGTTGTTAGCGATTTTAGCAAAACAGTAGTTGTTCCAGATGAAGGAATACGCTTACCAAACGAGCCAGAACCTAAGATCAGGGAAAAATATGCTAATGAGCTAGAAAAGGTCTTAATCACAAAAGGTTGTATCAAGGAAAGGGTTAAAGCGCTTGCAGGGGAAATAGAAAATGCTTTTAGGAATGCTGGCGAAATAACCTGCGTTGTTGTCTTGAAAGGCGGAATGTTCTTTGCTGCAGACCTAATAAGAGCGCTCGATGAGCAAAGCAACCTTAGAACAAGAATCGATTTCATAAAATGCTCCAGCTATGGTGCCAAATCTTATTCCAGCGGCAATGTCAATATTTTTCAAGTTGATACTATTGAAGGAGAAAATATGCTTCTAATAGAAGATATCGTAGATACTGGAAACACGCTAAAAGTGCTTCAGCAGTTTCTTCTCGATAAAAGCAAAAACTTGAAAACTTGTGTTTTGCTAGATAAAGGCATAGCAAAAGGCGTTTCTATTGATTTTGTTGGTTTTCGTATTCCGCGCGTCTTTGTTGGCGGCTATGGTCTTGATTACGCTGGCATGTATCGCGGCTTACCAGAAATTGTAGTAATAAAGAAGGAACTGCTTAAATGAAAAAGATAAAATGTAAAAATAAGTCTCTCTTCAAGCAATTATCCAAGAAGCTCGTTAGCTACTTCAATCGCTTTTTCTTTAGCTTCATCTTCCCAGGGAATTTGCTTGTTTTCCATTATTATTTCGCCATCGCAAATAACGGTATCTACGCAGCCCGGAGTTGCAGCGAAAACAATATTCGAAATAAGATTATATCTTGGAACCATGCTTATATGCCCTAAGTCAACCAAAAATAAATCTGCTAAAAAGCCCTCCTTAAGCATACCAGCTTTTAAGCCAAGTGCTTTGGCCCCATTTATTGTTGCAAGCTCAAAGGCCTGCTTTGCTGGCAAGGCGGTAGCATCATTATATTTATACTTTTGTAGAATTGAAGCAAGCTTAATTGTTTCAAACATGTTTAGCGAATTGTTGCTTGCTGAGCCATCTGTGCCAAGGGTTGTTGTTATGCCTGAATCAATAATTTCCTTGAGAGGTGCAATTCCGCTAGCAAGCTTTAAGTTTGATGTAGGGCAGCTCACAACTTTAGCGCCACTTTTTGCTAATAAATTTATTTCTCCCCTATCGAGCCAAACACAATGGGCGTTTATTAACTTTTCATCCAAAAAGCCCAATTCGGCAAGATATTGTGCAGGCCTTTTACCATATTTCTTTAAACAATCCGCTAATTCCTTTTGGGTTTCGCTAAGGTGGAAATGTATGAGCACGTTTAGCTCATCTGCGAGAGCTTTAGCATCCTTAAGAGTTTCAGGATCTGTTGTGTAAATAGCATGCGGCCCTAAAGCCGGAATGACTCTAGCGTATTTCTCGATATTTTTTATCGCTTTTTTTACTTCCGCCCTATTGTAGGTTTCGCTAATAAACGCCTTGCTAACAACAGCCCTCAGTCCGGATTTTTCAACGGCTTTAGCAATCTCTTCCTCAAAAAAATACATATCATTAAAGCATGTTATGCCCGAATGAATCATCTCAGCGCATGCAAGCAATGTTCCGTAATAAACATGCTTTGGCTTAAGCTTTGCTTCCATAGGGAAGATATGTTTCGTTAGCCATTCGTGCAGCTCATAGTCATCGGCATAACCTTTTAGCAAAATCATTGCTGCGTGCGTATGCATATTAAAAAATCCTGGCAAGGCGGCTTTTTTGCTCCCATCTATTATTATGTCGCTTCTGTCCTTTTCTTTCGGATTTATTGCCGAAATTATGTTTTCTTCAATCTCTATATCAACTCTTTTCCCTTCCGGCACCAATACATTTTCAATCAGTATAGTCATTTGCAACCACTCGCAAGATAATCTTTTTTACCTTTTCAGCATTCTTGGCAGCATTTTCAACTATTTCTTCGTATGTAAGCGATTTTGCAATGCCATGAGCATAATTATCAACAGTGCATAAGCTTGCATAACTAAGTCCTTGCTCTGCGGCAAGCGTAGCTTCATCAGCGAGCGTCATGCCGACTATATCAGCGAATTTTGCCAAGAATTTTACCTCGGCAATAGTTTCTAACCTTGGCCCTATGGTTTGGAAATAAACAGCTTTTTTTATCACGGGAATCTTCAGCTGTTCGCAAGCTTTAATTATTTTTCTTCTAAGCCCCTCGCTGAGCTTAGGGGTTATATGCACGGCTCTATTATCAAAAAATGTTTTCGGGAAGAACTGCATGAAATCGTGCGGAACAACTAAGGAGCCGGGTTTTATATTCCTTTTTAAGCTTCCTGTAGAATTTATTCCGATGATTTCCTTTATCCCAAGCTTTTTAAATGCATATATGTTTGCCCAATGGTTTGTTTTATGCGGTGGCAATAGCTTTGCACCATGCCTCTGAATAAATGCAAAGCCATCTGCCATCTTCACAAGCACGGTTCCATAGGGGGTCTTTACCTTCTTTTCTTTTTTAAATTCAAACGCCTGCTTTTTAAGAAAAACCGTGCCGCCAAGTATGCCTAACACAAAACCCCCTTAAGAATCAATCTCTAAAAAATTGCTAAAAAGTATTTAAAAACATTTTTAAGGCAAAAATTTGTAGTAAGGGGCTTCTACCTTGGTCAGGGTGGTTTTTTGAGGGCAAAGAGCATATTAATCTTAATTGCATTTGCGTTTGTTTTAGCGAGTGTTTTTGCTACGGTACAGGTTATAAATGTAACTTCTGATAAAAACGACGGGGCTTATAAAGCTGGCGAAACAATAGATATAAAGGTTATATTTTCCAAGAAGGTAATTGTAGACACTACTGGAGGAATACCTTACCTAAAGCTTGAAACCGGGGATACTGATAGAAATGCCCCTTATGTTGATGGAAACAACACAACTACACTAGTTTTTCGCTATGTTGTACAGCAAGGTGACATTTCTGAGGACTTAGATTATATAAATACAAATGCTCTCGATTTAAATGGAGGCACAATAAAAG
>JAPDKC010000008.1 GCA_029258755.1 archaeon
AGTTTGAAATACATTCGCAAAGGAGTAATCCTAGTCCCGATTCTTATACTGCTTACATTAGTGCTTTTCACTTATGCAATACTATATTATTGGAATATTTTTAAGGATAGAACTATAGGTGGAATTCTCACCATTTCTTTTGTTTTAATGACATTTGCCGTAGCATATATAAAAGCACTCGACAAAAAACTAGATACAGAACTAGGCATATTGAAAAAAGATCCGCAGGTAAAAAAACTTTTGAACCATTATCTTTCTACAAAATATTGGGATAAAGCGGCAAAGAAGTATGGAAGAGGGAAAGCCCTTATTCTTTATATCGCTCTCTTTATTTTAATTGTAGCATTACTCTTCGTGGTTTCATATGTTTTATCTCCAGAAAAATTTACAACTCTTGAGCTTGCCAAAATTATAATAGTGACACTCATTTTCTTGCTAATACTTCCAATTATCCCTCAAAGCTTGGTGAAAGCACCTTCTAATTCTATCAAAAAAGAAAAGCCTAAAGCAAATTAAAACGAAAAAAATTATAAGACATTTTTCCTCGCAGTTCCATAAGCTCATCTATTTATGAACTTCTTTATCAGCCTTATATAGGTCTGAGGAATATAGTAATAAAAGGCTTCGCTATAGTTTGCAAAATTGCCTTTGGCAACCTATTTTATCTGCAAACTGCAAAACGTTATGCCAACAATAAGCCAGCAGAACCTACTTTTGTTAAATTAGCTTTCAACTGTTCAAATCAAGCAACAAAAGGAGATAAATTTTTATAATAATAGCAGCAACCATTTTTTATAACAATTCTCCTTCGGAGAAGTGATAAAATGGCTGAGTCCCGCACCATTATAGTGCACGGCAAACAACTAAAGTGTCCTTTTTGTGGAAACGACCAATTTTTTGAATTTAGTGTAAGGTTGAACACTATACATACTACTTTCTTTTCTGGCGTTTTGGCTCTAGCTGCAAAGAAGGGGAAAGCTTACGTATGCTCCAAATGTGGATTTGTGCAAGAATTTATGGGAATATAGATTTTTATCCCAAATAAAAAGAAAACTATTCAAAATGTTTCTCTTATTATTTATTTTTGATTGCCAATGGAAACTGCTAACGAAATTCTGCCGGGCATTGCAATAGTTGATTTAGGGCTTTATTTGGAAAAAAAGCAAGCGCTTATAATAGCTGATTTACATCTGGGTTATGAAGAAATGCTCAATAAGCAAGGCATTTTCATTCCAAGGTTGAATTTTAGAGATATTAAGAAAAGATTGAAAAGCATGCTTGAGGAAACTCAGCCAAAAAGTGTAATAATAAATGGCGACCTGAAGCATGAATTTGGCGAAATAAGCAAGCAGGAATGGCGTGAAGTACTAGCGATGCTTGATTTTATTCAAGAAAGGACTGAGCAAATAGTGCTTATAAAAGGAAATCATGATACAATCTTAGGTCCGTTGGCTAGGAGAAAAGGACTAAGTATCCTAGATGAATTATACATAACAGAGTATGCTGCCCTAATTTTGCATGGGCATAAGTTAAGCCAGAGCGAAGAGTTCAAAAAAGCCAAAACGCTCATAATAGCTCATGAACATGCTGCAATTGGCTTGAGAGAAGGGCAGAGAGTTGAATTATATAAGTGCTTCTTGAAAGGAAAATATGGGGAAAAAAATCTAATAGTGATGCCAAGCATGAATGCTGTTGCAATAGGCAGCGATGTTTTAAGCGAAAAGTTGCTTAGTCCGTTTTTACAGCAAGATTTAAGCGATTTTGAATGCTGGGTTGTGGAGGATAAAGTGTATTATTTTGGGAAATTAAGAGGCGTTATATAAAAACACCCAAATATGTCGCACTACAAGTATTTTGAAAATTCTTCTTCATCAACCTTCGCTAGTTTCAGTATGCCCTTTAAGGTTCCAATTTTTAATTCCTTATGTAAGGGCACCACTGTCCCAACTTTTCCAGAAGGAGTTTCTTTCACCAATCTAACATGGCTTCCGGAGCGCCCCGTTATTTTGAATCCAAGTTTATTGCATAAAATCTTAATAACTTTCATTCCTGAGACTTTTCTAAGTGCTGACACTACAGGCCACCTCAAATGTTGTCATCAGCGGCTTTTTTCTTTCTTTTAGGGGAAATTCCTCCAAGTAGAGTTCTGTAGCTTCTTTTAAATTTCTTAGAGCTTCATCTATTGTTTTACCTTGGCTGACAGTACCAACCTCTATACATTCAGCAACATACATGTCCTCTTCTTTGTAAACCACAGCAGTTAATGTTCTGGCCATAATTACCACCTATAAAAAGAGTGTTGCAATTGTTTAAAAAATATAGACCTTTTTGATTGTGGAAACAAGGCGTATTATTTTGGGAAATTGAAGAAGTTAGAGTAAATGAGCTATTTCACTGGTTTGAACCAAGCAGTGAAATGCCTTAATGGTCCCGAGCCTTTTACAATTTTATAGCCACTTATTTCCTCCTTTCTTTCCGAGATTTTTACATGAGCTTCAACAACTACATCCATGTGTGCATTTGTGTAAACTCTTCGCGGAATCGCTAAGCGCATCATTTCAAGCTTTGGATACTTTGTCTTGCCTTTTTCATCTTTTTCTGCAAACATAACGCTGCCTATCTCTACAGCGCGTACAGCAGCTTCTCTATAAAGTTCGACAACCAAGGCTTGTGCAGGAAATTCTGCTTGTGGAATATGTGGTAAAAAATGCTTTGCCTCCACATAAACAGCATGCCCGCCAACAGGCTGTATTATGGGAATACCTTCCTCATTTAAGCGCTTACCTAAATAATGGACCTGTGCTATCCTGCTCCTTAAGTAATCTTCATCTATTCCTTCGAGCAGACCTCTAGCCATTGCTTCTAAGTCACGACCAGCTAAGCCACCGTAAGTAGGAAAGCCTTCAACAAGAATTAGGCGCTGCTTTACCTTTTCAAAAAGCTTTGAATCGTTCATGGCTAGAAAGCCACCTATATTTACCAGAGCATCCTTTTTGCCGCTGAATGTGCAACCATCAGCAAGAGAAAAAATTTCGTTGGCGATTTCAAGAATACTCTTGTTTTTATAGCCGGGCTCTCTTTCCTTTATAAAGTAGGCGTTTTCAGCATATCTGCAAGCATCTATAAAAAGTGGCTTTCCATAATCCTTGCAGATCTTGCTTACCTTACGGATATTTTTCATTGAAACCGGCTGACCACCGCAAGAATTATTCGTTATTGTAAGCATAACCAAAGGCACTTTTTCGCTATCTTCATCCAGAAGTTTGCGAAGCTTCTTTGTATCCATATTCCCCTTAAACGGAGCTTTCTTGAATGGTTTGTATGCATCATTTACCGGCAGGTTTATTGGCTTGCCTCCATTAGCAATTATATTCGCGCGTGTGGTATCGAAATGCATATTACTCGGCACAATCATACCGGGTTTTATTATGGTTGAAAACAAGATATGCTCGGCTGCTCTCCCTTGATGTGTTGGCACAAAGTGCTTAAAGCCAAATATCTTCTTTATAGCACGCTTAAGATTGAAGTAGTTTCTGCAGTTAGCGTACGCTTCATCGCCAAGCATTATACCTGCCCACTGATTGCAGCTCATCGCTGCTGTGCCAGAATCGGTAAGCAAATCAATATACACATCTTCGGAGCGAACATTAAAAATATTGTAATGGGCTTTTTTAAGTATTCGCTCGCGCTGTTTGCGCGAAGGAATTTTTACAGGCTCAACAACCTTTATTCTGTAAGGTTCAGCTAACATAGCAAACACCTTCGAAATCTTAGAATAATTTGATTTGAAAAGTACTTAAAAGAATTTATGAATACTTGTTCTATTTTATTAAAAATTGCTGTGTTAGAAAAAGAAAAGAAATAGCGCAATGAGCTCGAATGCTAAGAATTTTGGAACTTTTACCATTAAACAAAGTTTTTAGATAAAATGGAAGGAGCCCTTATCTTGATTTGCTCGCTAAGAATTTCTAGTCCATTAGCTCCTTTTCGCAAATAACTACTCTTTTTACCTCGCCCGCTCTTATTATGTAAACTCCTTCTGAAGGAACCTTGCAAACCTCATCGGAATTCGGAGGAATCCTATCAAAGCTGCAGAGTACACTGCCTTCCTCATCCAACACGGCCACATCTTTGAGCTCATTGTAAGCGTTTATTATTATTGTTTTGTATCTGCAAATTCCATACAGATTGGGTTTATAGGAATACTCTTGAGATTGGTAAGCCATAGATTTTAGGTAAAAGCTCAAAGCAATTAGTGCTAGTATTAGCGCCGAAACACCTAGCAAAAAAACCCCAACTCTAAGAGGATCTGAAAAGAACTTTTTGACTTTTTTCATGGAATAAAATATATATTTTTGGTTTAAAAACTTTTTGTTTTGTTTCTAACCTTTTGCAATTTTTCGATCGTTTTGCAAAATTTACATTTATCACTCACAGTTGCATAGCCGCATTGTTTGCACAGTTTAAACTCAACCTTTCTTTCTTTTTTAGCATACTCCTCAAATAAGGGCTTCATCTTGAAGTAATTTGTAATTATCCTTAGCTTTATCTCGGGCATGCGTTTTTCTAAAGAATCGATAAGCGCTTTTACCTCATTCTGCATAGCTCTTTTGGCTAATGGGCACTGTTCAGCAACATATGGAAGCTCGAGAATATCACAATACATTTTGTTCTCGAATTCAAGTGTTCTATAAAGCGGCTTTATTTTTCCAACCAACTTAAACTTTTCATCTTTTGGGCTGAAAAATTCTATACGAGCAAGTAAAGCTATATTGCCTGTGAGAAAATTGCGCAAGATAGCTGAAGCCGTATCATCGGCATTGTGTCCTGTAGCAACATAATCTATCGAATTCTCCCAGGCAATTTTATTAAGCAGATAGCGCTTAACAGTTCCGCATACAGAGCAAACTTTCTTATTTATCTTCCTAAAATCGCTTGCAGAAATTCCAAGCTCTTTTTTTAAATCAAACAAGATAAGTTCTATGTTAAGATCTTTACAAAGCTTCTTGCACGATTCTAAAAGTTTATCTGAATGTCCTTCTATACCTAAAGCAATATGAATAGCTTTAACTTCTCTTAAAGCGCTTAAAGAATGAAGTAAAGCTACTGAATCTTTGCCTGCTGAAAGAGCAACTGCTATTGTTGCATCCTTTTCTATGTTAAACTTTTCTAGCGCTTCCCTGACCTTTCGCTGATAATAGGCTATAAAGCACTTTTTACATAGAGGTAAGCGGGCATAGCGCAAAAATAATTCTGATTTTTTGCCACAAAATCTGCACCTTGGCATAAAAGCGCTATGGAACTAAAACCTTATAAAAACCTTATATATTCTCACTATTGAAACTGCTAGCGTCAAAACAGCAAGCACGCAAAGAGTAAGAAAGGGTTGGTTGAATATCGCACCAAGCATTATTATAAAGCTCCTTACATCTCTGCCAGCAGGAAGGCTAAAGGAAAAGGGCTTCTTCTTGAATGCTGCTTCATACTTATCTGCACTGTAGCTTACAAGAAATGAGCCCATCAAAGCAAAGAAACTAACAAGCCAAATGCTAGCATCAGATGTAACATTCCAATAGCCGAACGCTATGCCAAAGATTATTAATGCATCTGCGATTCTATCAAGCATTGCATCAAACCAAGCGCCTTGCGGCGAGCGCTCAAATTTTAACCTTGCTATTTCACCATCGCACCCATCGATTATAGAAGCAAGCTGCACAAGCAATCCTGCAACAAGTGAATATATGTATCTACCGAAGGAAAACAAGAAGGAAGCAAGCAAAGAGAGCGAAAAGCTCATGAGGGAAAGCACGTTAGGCGTAACATTGCACTTTGCCAAATACCTTGAAATTCTTGTTGAAATAGGCCTATTTATATATTTTGCAACAATGCCGTCGCTCCTTTTAGTGAGCGATGAGCACAAAAGCTGCTCGGCTTTTTCGAGATCTTCCACAGTGTCTATATCGCACCAGTAAACATTGCCAGGTATTTCGGTTATGTCAAATACTTCCGCATCTCCTTTAGAAGCGGCTAATGCAATAGCATGCGATAGCTCAGTTTTGTTCTTCCTAACGCATTTTTCAATATAGGAAAATATTTTTGGCTTTAGTAAAAATATACCAGTATCTACAGCATTGGCTTTCTTTATATTCTTTCCGATCCGAACAATTTTGCCTTCCTTCTCAAACACCTTAGTGTCTTCCTTCGTTGGCTTTCTTCTATCAACCGCAAGCATAACTGTGCTTCTAGGTCTTTTCTTTATGAGCCTCTTAAGTATTCTATAATCGAATATATGGTCGCTCATAAGAAGCACAAAGCTTTCTTTCACAAGCTTTTTCGCTTTGAGAACAGAAAGCGCGTTACCCTTGAGCCATTCCTTATTTTTTACGTATTTTATTTTTACACCTAGTCGCTCGCCGCTCTTGAGATACTTCTTTATCTTTTTTCCAAGGTAGCCTATCACGATTATAAACTCTTTTATTCCTGCTTCTCTAGCTGAAAGTATCACACGCTCTAGAATAGGTATTCCTAAAAGCTTGATCAAGGGCTTCGGCTTCTTTTTGGTTAGGTTGCCAAACCTAGTGCCATCGCCAGCAGCAATTATTACGGCTTTCATTTTATCCCCTCTTACAAGTATGAAAAATCGTTCATATTTGCAAAAGCAAGGTGCTCAAGCCAAAGGAGTAAATAAGAAAAAATACACCGGCTTGAGCCAATAGCTCAAGACATATCAAGCCCCCTAATCTTGGGAAAAAGAAAGAAAAAAATAAAAAAACTGCGAAATTCGGCGCTTTTTAAACCTTTCGGTAGTTATTCACTCCAAATCTAAAGAATTTTTAAAACCTTTAACTTGTTTAGCCCCAAAACAATAAGATAGCTTGCTGAAATGAAAAGAATGTAGTGGTAATAATGTGGCTCAGAAGGTTGTGAAAAAGAAGCAGTTCCGCCATAGGCAAGCACTGACACCTTTGGCATAACAATAGTGGCAAGTCAAACAATATAAAATTAATTTTTAGGTATTAAATTTGTTTTATGCCTGCATGGGGCCGTGGTGTAGCCTGGTCTAGCATCCCAGCTTCGGGAATCAGAAAACCTACGGTTTTCCGATACCTTTCCCTTTTGGCACCATAGTTTTTCTGATAGAACCAGCTGGCGACCCGGGTTCAAATCCCGGCGGCCCCATCCAAATTTTTGTTAGCGGTTTTTGAATCCAAAGCCCTTAATAACTTGACAGCAACACTACAAAGTTAAATTTATTAATAAGTTTTGATTTTTGTAAATATAACGAAAAAGTTATGGCGAGAAAATGCCTGCAAAAAAACCTACAAGAAGAATAAGAGCACGTGCTTTTAGGAAGAAGGCTGCTTCTAACCCAAGTAAAACAGCTATGCTTAAAAATCTGGAGATTTTTGCAAAAAAAGGTAGAACCAGAGGGCAAAGGATAAGCGCGATCTATGAGATAGGCAAGGTTGCCAGCTCCAGAGAGCTCCAGCCAAAAGCATATAGAATATTCGAGGATATAATTGCGGTTGAAAAAGACCCTGAGGTCTTGCGTTATGTTACACAAGCCATTGTAAGAATAAACTATGGCAAAGGTGCTGAGCTTCTCCTTGAAATAGCTAGGAAGCATCCTGCAGAGCATGAAAGGCCTTTAAGGATACTTGCAATTGAAGGCATAGCAAGCCTTACAGAAGCAATGGATGCTAAACAGCTAAAAAACATTTATTCTCAGCTGGAAAAGCTAAAAGAAAGCTATACTCCAGGCACAGCCGATCGCGCGGCCATAGACAAAACGCTGAAGAAACTTAAAGCACGGATGCAAAGCTAATTTTAATTTTCCAGTGCCAACATACCCACAAGCGGATTTGCAAAATTGTGATTTTACTGCCAACAGCAAGCCAGTGCTTTTTAGTAGTGGAGTAGTAATATTAATTAAGTAGGGATAAAGGGCTTGCGTCTTAACACATGAAAAATACCTGCATTCCCTTCCCGATAATATCAGGTTAATGAGCTGGGGAAATTCTGGATACAAACCCAAATAACCTGACAGCAAAATATGGGCGAAAAAATTGTTGATGGAAAAAACGAAGGGTATTTAAACAGAAATTACTCTTTTATACTTATAACTTCTCGAGCTATTACAAAGCAGATAAAAGACATATTGCCAGAATTGGAAGAAAAGGTTAAATATGATATTGCTGAGCGCATAGTAGAAGTGCTCAGAGAAGAGATATACCCTCCAGAAAGTGAATTGAGAAGGGATTTTTTAAACTCTGTAAAAGAGGCACGGAGCAGAGTGAAGAAAGGTAAGGCAAAGGCATACAAATACGAAGAATTTAGAAAACGCTTCTCAGATGGGTAATCGCATGCCAGCAGAGTCTTACGATATTGTTGTTGAATCCAAACTAGAAAGGCTTCTTTTAAAGCTCAGAAAAAAGGACCCTGTAGTTTTATAGGAAAACTATAAAGAAAATGCTTAAGATATGTGAAAATCCAAGGGTGGGAAAGCCTCTAAGGTATGCCCTAAGAGGCATATGGCGTGTTCACATAGGCTCTTTCGTTCTAATGTACGAGATAGATGATAAAAATCGCAAGGTTATTTTCCTTAAATTTGCACACCATGATGATGCTTATAAATAGCAGGGCTAATTTAAAATACCTCAGCAGCAATGGAGAAAAATTATTAATGGGAAATAGAAAAAAAGATTCTATTCCAAATTTTCCAGCGATAAAATTCAATTAAATATTGCGCTTTACCGGCAATTTTGAACAGAGCACTCAAAATATATTAAAAAAGAATTTATGGGCATTAATTTGAATATGTGGGTGATTTTATGAAACTGATGAAGATTGGGAAGGAAAGAAAGAAGAGGTATGCGGAGAAGTTCGAACTTATTGAGGAAAGGCTGGAAGATGTGGAGTTTCTGCTCAAGGAATTTGAGAAAAAATACAGCAGGCTTGCCTGCTACAAAGCGTTTCAGGAAGCGGTGGAATTGCTTTTTGATATAATGGCGATGTGTCTGAGAGATATGAATAAAGTAGTTGAGGATGACTATGTAAACGTTGAAAAGCTTGCGCATCTGGGAATAATTTCACGAAGCGAGGCGGATATTTTGAAAGAAGCCAATGGGCTTAGAAATAGGATAGTGCATAAATATAATAAAACCGATGATGAGGTTGCAAGGGAATCCATGCAGGAGCTTTTACCTAAATTAAAATCAATTCTTAGAAAGATGGTGAAATACTTATGAGAGATCTGAAGAATGAAAAAAGGATGAGCGATATTAAAGGGAAGATAATGGAAGATTTCCGATTTCTGGTGGAAAATAGAGGCGTAAAAACAGTGCTTCTCTATGGCTCCTGGAAAAAGGGCACCCAGACAAAGAAAAGCGATATAGATATTTGCATTGTTGTCCCAGAATTGAAAAGCGTACGGCAACAAACCTCTTTTTTGCGTTCGATCTGGCAAAAAATAGATGCAAACAAATACGATATAAGGCTTTTTGAGGAGCTTCCTCTTTATATAAAAATTAACGTAATAAACAATTCAAAAATAATATTTACAAAAAGTGCTCCTGAACTGAGCTATTATTTCTACAAATATAGAAAGCTCTGGAACGACCAAAGCATTAACTGGTTTGAAAAGAAATGACTCATGTGAGCTTCTGGCAATCTACAAACGCAAACTTTTGTTTTTAATTGAAAATTATATTTCCAGCAGTTTAAAACTGCCAAGGTATGACAGAGAATTTGAGGGATTAGGAAAATTCGGCTTAAAACCTTGTCTTAATTTTTTTCATACATTTAGCACCAACAGAATTCAAAATAACTACATTTTCTACAATACTTCTTTCGTTCTGTTTTTGGCGGTTTTTCCATTTTAACAATTCTTTGTATTTCTTTCAAAATTCTCTTTAGTTCTTGCTCAGCTTTGCTATCTAATTCAAGTTCAAGAGTTTTACGCTTCGTAGGATAATGAATGACTCCTTTAACATTTTCAATTCCTTTGTACTTTTTCAAATAATACATATAATAAAGAAGCTGCATTTTATGTGCTTTCTCTAGTTTGGCACTCTTTTTTATTTCATGCAAAACTATTCCACTGCGCGTTTTTATAAAATCAATAGCAATTTTGTTGTCTATAATTACATCTTTTTCGCTTGCGGAAAAGCTCTCCTCATTCAGAAGCTTTCCCATGGCAACGAGCTCAGATTCATGTTCCATAGTAGTATGGTGGGAAAACAACCACAGCTTTGTAGGACATATTACAAAGTAAGCAACTTGTGTACCTGTAAAAAGAGCTTTTGAAGAAAGCATGGTTACACCTTTTTAAGTATAAATTTGAAAACTTCTTCAAATTTTGGCAATTTTTTTACAAGTGGTTTCATTTCACTTTCCCATATTTCTTTTTTACTCTCAAGCATTTCTTTGAACTCTTTCTTATTCCATTTTAATCCATAATACGCCAGCTTCTTTTCAACGAGTTTTTTATCAAC
>JAPDKC010000050.1 GCA_029258755.1 archaeon
TCATAACCACCATATTTAATAACCCAACCACCCCTTTTACATATGGGGCAGTTCGTGTGTATCACCTCAGTGATACTACACTGCCCCACTTAATAAAATTTTACCAACAATTTTTGAAACAGAACCCTTCCTTCAAATCCTAGAGTTAAAAGCGCCTTAACTTGGGCTAAATCGCAAGGACTAAAAACAGCGATACTTTCAAACGACAGAGCAGAAAGGTTATATGCGCTTATAAGGAGCCATAATGTACAAAATCTTTTAGATGCTGTAGTAGTTTCAGAAGAAGTTCGCGTGGAAAAACCCTGCACTAAAATATTTAAGATATGCCTGAAAAGATTGCGCACCAAAGGAAAGGAAGCTATAATGTTTGGAGATAATCCTGTAAGCGATGGAGCTTGCAAAAAACTTGGAATGAAATTTGTGCTTGTAACAAAATATAAGGCACCTTTTTCCTGGGAACGAGGCAAAGCATACAAACCAGATTTTATCATAAAGGAGGTGAACAAGAAAAACGTACAATTAGCTGTTAAAGCTCTATCAGATTCTTAAGTATGCTAAAGCCTGCTCCATATTTCCACGAACGAATCTACAAGCTCATCTAAGAATGACTTTCTATAAGATATTATTAGCTCTCTAACCCATTTGGGATTTGTAAGAGCAAAGTATGTCTTTTTGCCTTTACGATGCTTCGCTACAATTCCTGCTGAAAGAAGTTTGTTGATATGAAAAGAAACCGTACTTGCTGACACGCCTAAAAATTTTGCTAATTGCTTATTCGTGGCACGCTTTTTATTTGCCAAAAAGAGGATAAGTTTTCTTACATTAGGTTCGCGCAACAAAGCAAGAATATCTTTTTCTTCCCTGCTTGGCTCATTGATAACAGGAAAGTATCTCAAGTATTTCCCTTTTTTTTCAGCTTTTACCAATCTTGCCTTGCAAAGCACGTCCAAATGATACTGCAAAGAACCTATCGCTAAATTAGTGCGCCTTCTAAGCTCGCGGAAATGTATGCCAGGAAACCTTTTTATCTCATCGAATAGCTTTCTTCGTGTTGCTAGAGCAAGCGCTTTTTCACGATCGATCAAAGCCAACACCTAATGCTTAAAAAGCGCCAACAAGAGGCATGCAAGAATTATTAGCTCAAAAACATTTTCGCTGGCATCAGAGAAGAAATATCCCGGCGAAACAAATAAGTCAAGAACTTTCAAAGCCCATTTGATACTAAAAAAGAGGAACGCAAGCGCTACAAGAGCAAACCTCTTCGTTGGATTTTTTCTATAAGCTAGTAAAGCAAGAGTAAGCATCGCTAACGAGAATATCAAAACTATGGGTCTTAAAGCATAATCATGCCTATATGCGAATTCTGCTAGGGGCCTAAGGTAATCCCAAGGATGCTGTGCCTGCAGAAAGAACATAAAACCACCTTCATATATTAGAAAAGCAAAAAATTAAAAAGAAGAAGGAGGAAGGTGAGGTGAAAACCGGGGGTTAAAGCTAATATAATTTCCCCATTCACTTTATAAAGCTCTTATGGTACAAAAATAAAAAATTCGTACATTAATCGAATTTTAAGGATAATATCTATTAAGAGTTCTTGGAAATGGTACTGCGTCTCTTATATGCGGCGCTTTAATGACCCAGGCTGTAAAGCGATCTAGGCCTAAGCCAAAACCTGCATGTGGCACTGAACCGTAGCGTCTAAGATCAATATACCATTGATATGGCTCAGGATCTAGGCCTTCCTCCTTCATTCTTTCCAAAAGCTCTTCCTTGCGCCAGGTTCTTTCACCGGAACCTATTATTTCACCATAACCTTCAGGAGCTAAAACATCAGCACATAGCACATAGTTAGGGTCCTTAGGGTCTGGTCTATGATAAAACGGTTTCAAAGAGCGCGGATAGTGAGTAACTATTATAGGTGTTTCTTTTTCCCTTGTTATCTCGCGCTCTTCTTTTTCGCCCAGATCAGCCCCGCTCTTCAGATGCGGAAACTTTTTTTGTGCTATCTTAAGCACATCTTCATAGCGTAAGCGTTCGTATTTTTTATAGGCGCTTGGTTCCAAGGTTTTAGGATCTCTGCCCAAAGAAATTAATTCTTTTTCGTTTTCTTCCAAGACCTTTCTTACCATATATTTTACCATGCTCTCTTCTATATCCAAAAGTTCCTTCAATCCTATCCAAGGAAACTCTGCTTCCGCATGCCAGAACTCTGTTAGATGCCTTGTTGTCTTACTTTTTTCAGCTCTGAAGCTTGGCGCAACGGTAAAAACATTACCCAATGAGAATATTAAAGCTTCCAGATAAAATTGTGAGCTCTGAGTCAGATAAACCTTCTTTCCGAAATAAGGTACCTCAAAAAGTGTTGAGCCGCCCTCAACCATGCCAGAGACAAACATTGGTCCTTGAACTTCAATAGCATTCATCTCTTTCTTCATGAATTCGCGGAATGCCTCAAATACGGTAGCACGAACTTTAAGCGCATCTCGCATGCGCTTGCTTCTAAGCCATAGATGTCTTACATCCATCAAAAAAGATGTTGAAAAGTCCTTCTGGATAGGGAATTTTTCAGCTAAGCCCACTATCTCAAAGTTTTCTATAGCCAATTCAACGCCATGCGGCGCTCTGGGGTCTTTCTTTAAGGAGCCGCTAAGCTTAACGCTTGACTCAATAGTTGCTTTTTCGCATTCTTCCCAAACCTTCTTATCGAGTTTATTTACATCTGCAACACATTGCAACTCAGAGGTCTCATCTCTAAGCAAAATAAATATCTTTTCTTTATGCTCGCGTTTCCTTTTAACCCAGCCGCGCAAAGCTGCTTTACCCTTGGCTTTTTTTATTGCTTGCTCTATTTTTATAAAATCCATAAGTGTGTTTTATTGTAGGAAAATTAATAAAAACGGTTTTCTATGGGGAATAAACGCCTGCAACCTTTGGAAATGCTGCTGCTTGCCATACTGCCTTTAGTCCGCAAAGGTAGCGGGTAAAGCGTTCTATACCTAAACCAAAGCCAGCCGAGCTTGGAATGCCGTGCTCTAGAAGCTCGAGGTACCAGCTGTATTCGCTTAGATCTAAACCAGCTTCTCTCATGTTTCTTTTAACCTTTTCGAGCTCATATTCGCGTTCGCTTCCGGAGATTGCCTCGCCAAAACCTTCTGGATACAGTAGATCAAAATCTATAAGGAATTTTTCGCCTCGCTTATCGTAAAAGCCTCTTGAACCAATAGGATAATCTGTAATCCAAAGAAAGCCCTTGGCTTTTTCCGAGAGAAATTTTTCAGCATCCCACGAAATTTCCTTGCCGAAAGGTACTTCAAAGCCTTCTGATGCAAGCATATCAACAGCTTTTGCATAACTGATCTCTTTGAACGGTATTTTTGGAACTTTTAGTTTTCTTCCCAGCTCTTCGAGCTGTTCTTTGCAGGATTTCTTTACGCGAGCTATTGTATATCTCAACATTCTCTCAGCCAATCTCATTATTTGGTCTTTTTTATAGTGCGCTGCCTCAAGGTCAAGCTGAGTAAACTCAACTAAGTGTCTTAATGTCTTTACTGTCTCTAACGGTTCTAATCTTACGTTTGGCGAGAATGCAAATATCTTATCAAAAGCTGTTATCGCTAGCTGCTTATGCATTATCATGCTTGCGGTCACCTTATATTTTTTCCCGTAGAAATCGATCACCGCATGCTTTGCACCTCTTATACCGGGATCCGTACAAGGGGATATTATTGGGGGCCTTAGCTCAACGAAACCTTCGCTACGCAAAAACTTACCAAGGTAAAAGCAAGCTTCTGACTGTACTTTTAAGGCGAGCTTTGTTAGAGGGTGTCTAAAAGAAAGGTGCCTCTTCTCAACAAATTCTATGCTTTCTGGACTAGGAATTTTGGACATAATATTTTTATCCACATCCTGAATATAAAAAATTTTTTCTAAAAAATTCGTAAAAATTACAAAAAGCAGGAAAAAATAAAAGCTTTATGGAACATTTGTTTCTTTATGGACCATATTGATGAAAAAATTTTGGAAGTACTAAAAGAAAACAGCTCGCTCTCAAAACGCCAGATAGCGAAAAGGATTAACGTGCCGCTAACAACCGTTTTCCATCGAATAAAGCGTATGGAAAAAGAAGGAATTATAAAAAAGTATACAATCGTAACAGATCCGGAAAAGCTTGGCTACGGAATATGCGCTTACATACTCGTTACTGTGAGGCAAAATCCAGCTGAAATCAAAAAGGTTTCCCAACAAGAGATAGCGCAGAAGATAGCCAAGATGTTCGCAAATGTCGAGTCGGTAGCGATAGTTACAGGCGAAATAGATCTTATAATAAAAGCGCGATTTAAATCCATAAAAGAGCTCGATTCTTTCCTCACAAAAAAGTTGCGAAACATAGCAGGCATTGATAAAACAATAACCTCTGTTGTTCTTGAGGAAATATTACAGATTTAACGCATGCATAAGCTCGCTATGTAATAAACCATTTGTAGCAAGCAGTATTCTATCATGGATCTGCCATTCTTCACCAAACTGGTTTGTTACCCTGCCAGCGGCTTCCTTTACAATTATTGAGCCCGCAGCGCCATCCCAGGGCTTTATATTTAGATGCACCACAGCATCTACTCTGCCAGCAGCAAGGTAGGCAAGCTCTAAAGCTACAGCACCAAACTTTCTTGTCGCTCTTGTGCTTTTATAAATGCTAAAAATTCTTTTCTCATCCAAAGAGGTTATGTATTTTATGTGTCTTACTGAAAGCGAGCTTGGAACGAAAAAAGCTTCTTTTAGTTTGGCTCTCTTCGATACCTTTATTTTTTTGTTATTCAGAAAAGCTCCTTTACCTCTAACCGCAGAAAATAGCTCTTTCCTGTTTGGATCATAAATAACACCAAGCAAAGGAGCAGCTTTTTTCACTAAAGCTATAGAGGTGCAAAATAAAGGTAAGCCAGCGATGTAGTTATTTGTTCCATCAATAGGGTCTATAACCCAAAAAAGCTCTGAATCTTTCTTTAGTGTGCCTTGCTCTTCCGTAAGAAATCCTAACTCAGGAAACTCTTCAGCGAGCATGCTTATTATCGCTTTTTCTGCCTCAATATCTGCATTGGTGACAAAATCTGCTATTCCTTTGGTTTTTATTGAAAGCTTCGAATCTAAGTTTTCTAAAGCGATTTTGCCAGCATTTTTTGCAGCTTTTATAGCAGCATTTAAATATTCCTCCATAAAGATCACAGAATTTAAATCTCAATAACCATTAAATCATTTGCTGTTTTCACTGTGCCTGAATAAATATTCTTTACAATCTTTTCGATCGGTTCGCTTTCCACCTGTGGGTAGAAGTGATTTAAAAGCAGGCTTTTAACATTTGCCTGCTTTGCTATGCTCGCAGCTTGGCTCACGGTTAGGTGATTCGAGCTTGGCAGAGAATCGGGCAATGAGCATTCAAGCACGAGCAGGTCAGCTTCATTTGCAAGCGATACTATATCTTCACAATAAGCAGTATCGCCGGAAAAAACTATGCTTTTTTCTTCAGCTTCGATTCTATAAGCTATCGTGTTTTCGTGTTTCATTGTTCTGGTTTTAATCCTGAAGCCAGGTAGCATAAGGAAGCTATTTCCAAGTTCCTTTGTAACAACTTTAAAAGGCACTTCCTTTAAGGTTGGAAATACATTATCAAGGGATTCGCAAAAAGCAGCTAAACCCTTAGGTCCAATTATGGTAAGCTGATTAGCGTCCTTGATAACTCCATATTTAAAAGCGAGCCTTTTGTAAAGTAGGAAAGGGGCAAGCGCTGAAGTATGATCTGAATGGAAATGAGTAAGTAGAATCGTGTTAATATCCGCAGGTTCTGCAACCCTTTTTAGGTTTGTGAGAGCACCTTCCCCAATGTCAATAAGTAGCTTTTTCTTGCCTGATTCTAAGAGAAAACCAGAACATGCTCTTTCTTTTGAGAGTACTGTCCCAGAACCCAAAACTGTAAGCTTCATGTTAGGCCCCTGCTAGGGGGTCAATCGCTCCGGGTCACGAGGCAATAATATGCCTTCGCGAATATTAGGTAAAAGCATCATTGCTTCAAGCAAGCGGTCTAAGCCTAAGCCGGTGCCTCCATGTGGCGGACAACCATAGCGGAATATCTCTGCATAATAACTCATAGAATCCAAATCAAGCCCTTTCTCTGCTGCCTGCTTTTTGAGTATTTCATAGCGGTGTTCTCTTTGAGCGCCTGTAGCAACTTCTATGCCGTTCCACAGTAAGTCAAAGCTTTTGGTTACGCTAGGGTCATGTTCTGGCTTCATGTGATAGAAAGGTCTAACTGCCCAGGGATAATAATAAATAAAAACAAGCTCCGATTTGTGCTCATTTAAAAAGTGCTCCGCTAACACTTTTTGCGTTTCCAGGTTTAAATCTTCTTCTTCAGGAACCTTGTAACCTTTCTCCGCCAATATCTCCTTTGCTTCACGCATTGTTATGCGAGGAATCTTCTTTGGTACTGAAAGCTCGCGCTGCCAGAGCTTTAGTTCATTTTTGCATTCTTCCTTTACCTTTTTTATGATATGCTTTATCAACCCTTCAACAGTATCCATGACATCTTGCTCAGATTCGATAAATGCCTGCTCAAAATCAATTCCTATAAATTCTGTTAAGTGCTGAGCAGTGTGGCTCTTTTCAGCTCTATAAACAGGGGCTATCTCATATACCTTTTCAAAACTGCTTGCGAACATTTGTTTATATACTTGCGGACTTTGAGCGAGATAGGCAACTCTCTCGAAGTATTTTACCTCAAAAAGCGCCGCTCCGGACTCTACACCAATAGTGGTTATCTTTGGAGTGTTTATATTTATAAATCCGTTTGAATCGAAATACTCTACGCAGGCTTTAAATATTTTCGAGCGGATTGTGAAGAGAGCTATGCTCTTCTTATTTCTAACATCTAAGAAGCGGTGATCCAAGCGCTTGCTCAAATCTGTTTTTATCTTTCCACTAGTGTCTATGGGTGTTGGTGCTTCCGCTAGCGAAACTATCTCTATTCGCTCAGGGATTATTTCGCTGCCAACTTTTGCTTTTTCAGATTTTTTAGCAATGCCCCAAACATAGATAACAGATTCTTTTGTTAAGTTTTCTACAGCATTATAAACGCTTGCAGGCACCTCTTTTTTTGGAATAGTTATTTGCGTATAGCCAGAGCGGTCCTTGAGTAATATAAACCTTATACCTCCGAAATCCCTAAGCTCTTGAACCCATCCTTGAACCAATACCTTTTTGTTATGATGCTTTGCAACCTCGTTAGCATAGACGCGCAAGCAAACACCTCGCTAAGCTTTAACATTATTCTTATAGTGATAACATTTTTTATTGATTGGGCATTCTAGGCACAATGGCTTTTTTCTGCAGAAATGCTTGCCTAAAGCAACAAGCAAAGCATGGTACTCGTTGTAAAGCTTCACATCTTTGGGGAGCTTGCTTTCGAAGAATTTCTTCAGTTCATCGCGAGAGTTAAACCTTAAATTGCAAAAGCGCTCAATTATTCTTTCTGTGTAAGCATCTACAACAAAGCTTGGCTTGTCTGCAGCGTATAGGATTATTGAATCTGCTGTCTCGCTACCAATGCCATGCAACGAAAGCAGCTCTTCGCGCAATTCATGTATCGACTTGCTGAAGAACTTTTCCAAGCTTCCTTCATAATTTTCTTTTATGTAGGAACAGAATGCTTTCAGCTTTTTTGCTTTCTGATTGTAGTAGCCAGCGCTTCTTATGAGCTTTGCAAGCTCTTTTTCGCTTAACGAAAGTATTCCTTCAAGAGAAAGCTTGTTTGCTTTTTTTAGGTTTGCTATAGCTTTCTCAACATTTCGCCAAGCAGTATTTTGCGTGAGTATTGCCCCTATGCAAACCTCGAATTTGCTTTGAGCAGGCCACCAGTGCTGCGGACCAAAAAACTCATAAAGTGACTTATAAAGAGTCAGCAAATCACAACGCTTCATTAAAAAGCGAGGAGAAGAGAAAAATTAATAAACCGCTTGCGATTTTCGCCTCTTTTAATCAAATTCCTCTAAGAATAGCTGGTTTGTGGAGCTTTGTAAGGGTCTTGCAGGTATATTGAGCTTACGCCTTACATAGTAAGCGAATTCTTTAGCAAAGCCGTGCGTTGTAAGCACAAGCTTTGGTTCAGCTAACTTTATATATTCAAGCAATTGGTTGAAATCAGCATGATCCGAAAGAGGGAATACGCGATCGAAGCAACCCTTGTATGGCCAGCCGCTTGCTTTCGCGCTTGCAACATGTTTATGAACACTAAACTCAATCGCCTGAAGGAGCATCGCATTACAAAGAGATGGCGGCATTATCAATATATCGGAATCGTTTAAGTTATGGTTGAGCTTATAGTATGAGCCGAGCTTAGAGTTATACTTTTCATAAACCTTATTTGTTCGGTATATTTTTTCATGCACTAGCGGAGTTATGCCCAAGTATTCATTTACAAAAGCAGTAAGCTCTTGAGCTTTTCCAATCGCATAGCCTGCAAGCACAACAAACCTATTCAAAGAAAGCTGCTTCTTTATCCAATTGGCAAATTCTTCATACGTTGTTTCTCTATCTGGGAATTGATATTCTGGTAAACCGAAAGTGCTTTCTATTACGAGGGTTTCGCAATCCAGAGGAGTAGCGCCCTTAAGCACAAGAGAATCTTGAAGCTTAAAATCAGAGGTTATCGCTATGCTAGTACTATCTTGTACAAGTACCTGCGCTGAGCCCAGGATATGACCAGCGTTATGCAAGCTCAGCGAAAATTCACGCCACTTTACTTTTTCCCCAAACCTAACTGGCTTAGGTTTTTTAATCCCCTTATAATTTGACTCAATAAGAGCCAGGGTTTCTTCAGATGCCAACACAGGTTTATCTGTTTTAAAATAAGCGTGATCCGCATGCGCATGCGTAATAACGCTAGCATCTCCGCTGTTGCAATCTATGGCAACAGAACTCTGAGCCCTAAGTATTATGCCTCTTTCCCCGAAAATCTGCATATGCCAATAGTATGTGGCTTGTGATATAAAAAGTTTTTCTGAATCGAGAGGAAAACAATTATATAAAAGATTGAATAAACCTTTTATTGGTTTTTTGGTTTTTGCGGTGAGTAAGATGCGAGAAGCGCAGCTTTTGGATAGATGCTTGCAAAAACTTTCATATCTTCAGGTAAGAATAAGGGATATTAATTGGGCTGAGCTTTCGAGGCATGGGTTTATAAAAGAAGCCAGCGCCACGCTTAAAGATTTGCTTGAGATAGAGGATATTTTAAAATCGCTCGAAAAAGAAGTAGAAGGGATAGAAAGCAAAGAGTTTAAGGAATTGCTGAATGAATACAGAAAAACGCTAACAGCTTTGCAGAAAAACATAGAGCTTGAAGAAAAGAAGGAGCCGAAAGCAAAGCTTATACATGAGCGTGAGGTTGAAGAAAATCCCGAGCTCTTTGCCTCATTACAGCACAAGGTTCTGTCGCTTCTACTCAGAACAAGATTTTTTGTGGAGCGATTAAACATAATCGTAAGCAAAAAGAAGGCCAAGCTACTTGAGCAGGGTGAAAAAAAAGAAGAGTTGCTTGAACTTTTACATCAAAGGGAAAAAGAGCTTCAAGAGCTTAGGGAAAAGTATAAAGAGGTCAAGAAAAGCATATTTTTCGGCATTGAAGAAGTAAACGCAGCAGAGCTTGAGGATGAACTGCAAAAGCTTCGCTTAGCTCTCGAAAGAGAGAAGAAAAAGCTTGAAGACATCTTTTCGGAGTACAGGGTAAAGATAGCCAACCTGCAATCGGATTTTATGGCACTTGCTGACAGGTTAGAAGAGCTGCAAAGATATTTCGATGAATTCTGCGAAAAGAGTGCTGAGCTCACTCTTTTGCTGAAAAAGGAACGCGACTTTGCAAAAAAGCTTGTTTTGGATATGGAAGCTGAGGTTCTAGAGCTTAGAAATACCTACAGCAAGGAGC
>JAPDKC010000063.1 GCA_029258755.1 archaeon
TGCTGTTGGATGCACTCCTGCTGAAAAAGCAGGAGCTGTGCAGAAGGAAAAATTGAGAAACTGGAAGGTGCTGATAAGGAAGGCTTATTTTTTGATTTTACCACCAACAAAATTTAGAACAGAACCGCACGAGGTAATTTTTAAATACTTCTGAGAAAGAGAATTTTTAAGGGGCGGTAGCTCAGTGGGAGAGCACACGGCTGAAGACCGTGGAGTCGCGAGTTCGAATCTCGCCCGCCCCACTTAAATCTCTGTTTCTTCAACCTTCTTTACAACAATGCCTTTATCTGTTATCTCCATAGGGTGCAGATATTCTGAATGCTTTGTTCCTCGCATCTTTAATATTTGCAAAGCCCTTGTTGCAGAGCCACCCACACCTAAATAATGCAAAATTATTACCCCATCTACTAAAAATTCTTCAATTCCGTATTTACTGTATTTTTTCTCCTCGCTGATCTCTGATATAAGCACAGATGTTATGCCCGCTTTCCCAAGCAAGTAGCTTATCTTAAGCATCGCTTTCCTTATCTCATCCTCAGATCTTAAGCTTAATCCAAGAGCAGCTAAAGAATCTATCACTATGCGCTTTGCCCCAAATCTTTTTATAGCCGCTAAAATCTCTAGCAGGAGCTTGTCAACGTCTAAAGCAGTGCTTGGAAGTGTGAACTCTTCTTCCGTAGGAAAGCCTAATCTTGCAACAGTACCATCAATTATTTGAAGCATATTTTGCGCTTCAAGCTTTCTTAAATCCCAACCGAAGTTCAAGCAATCTTCTCTTATAAGGTTAGGTCTTTCGTCCAATGTTACATATATGCCCGGCTCTCCATAAACTTCAGCACCCATATATAGATACTGAATACCAAAGGTTGTTTTTCCAGAACCACAAGTGCCACTAACAAGTATGCTTCTTCCTTGCGGAAAACCACCTTGAATAAGTTCATCGAGGCCGTAAATGCCTGTTCTAACTCTACGCATAGCACCACCTATAACCTTCATTATGCAAACTAATATTTATTTCTACCCCCGGCCTACTTCAAATACCCCTGGGATCTTAAGCAGCTCGTTCCTTATCTTCTCAACGTGCGCATAACCTTTTACATTGACATCAAGTATGCACCTTATCACATCTTTGGATTCAACTCTTGCCTCACTGCTATTTATGGTTGCTCCAAGCTTTTCCAAGGTTTTTAGCAGATCCATAAGAATGCCAGCTCTCTCAAACGCTTTTATTCTAAGCTTTGTTGCATAAACCTTTTGCTTCCACACAGAATCATCCAAAGTTACTTTTCTCTCCTCGGGCAAAACGCTAACATAAGGGCAATCAATCTTATGCACGGTTATTTTTCTTTTAGTTGTTCTATAACCGATTACCGCATCTCCTGGCAGAGGCATGCAGCACTTAGCTATAATAATCTTCTTCTTTTTCTCCTCAATCTTCTCTTTCTTTGTTTTTGCAGGTCTTGCTTTGAGTCCTAGCTGTTTTCTTATTTTAGCCTTTGCCTTGCTTGTTTTGACAAACATGAGCCAATCTCTTCTTACGCGAATATCTTTCCCTACAATTATTTGCACTACATCGCCGCTTTCCAACTTTTTGTTCAGCGCTACTTTTTTCCCATTCACCAATGCTGCTTTGCATCTATTCCCTATATCTGTGTGGATAGCGTATGCAAAATCCAATACTGTAGAATCCTCAGGCAATATTATTACCTCCTTTTTTGGAGTAAGAACAAATATTTCCCTCTGTCCAAATTTTAACCTTATGGATTTCATAAAATCGCTTCTTTTCAACGTGCGTTGCATCTCAACAAGCTGCTTAGCCCAAGAGAGCTTTTTATCGAAATGCTCATCCTGCTCAAACTTTTTGTAGCGCCAATGAGCTGCCAAGCCTTCCTCGGCATCCCTGTGCATCTCAAACGTTCTTATTTGTACTTCCAAAAAGTCGCCTTGCCATTCTATAACCGTATGTATTGACCTATAGTTGTTTTCTTTCGGTTTAGCTATATAATCATAAAATTTGCCCGTTGGCTTATAATGCATATGAATTATGCTCAAAGCCCTATAGCAATCCTCTACAGAGCCGCATATAACACGAACGCCAAGCAGATCGTGTAGTTCATTAAAGCTCTTTCCTTGTTCCTTCATCTTCTTGTAAATGCTATAAAAGCTCTTTGGTCTTGCTTGCATGAGAACATTTAAACCATAGCTTCTTAGAAGCTGTGCTATCTCTTCCTTCGCTTTGTTTACCTTTCGCTCTCTTATATGCCTTTTTTCGCCAACAAGCATTTTTATTTTTTCATACTCTGCATAGTTAAGCTTCTTAAACGCTAAATCCTGTAGCTCCCATTCGATCTCATAAAGACCAAGCTTGTGGCATATTGGTGCATAGACATTAAGTGCAAGTTTTGCTAGAAGCTGCTGCTCGTGCTCCGGTTTTTTGCTTAGGAATCGCATTTTATCTAGCTGAGAAGCAAGCTCAACTATAAGGCTTCTTATATCCTGTGCGACACCAAGTATTACTTTTGCTAGCGTTGCATAATCCAATGAGTTGGCGTTGCTCTTTTTTACAAGCTTTAGTTTGGCTATCTCCTTAACAATAGAAGCTATTTCTTTGCCTAAGGAGTCAATAATAAGCTGCTCCGAATCAGCTTGCACATATATACATTCATGTAGCAAAGCCGCGGTTATGCTCTCTATATCTAAATTCAATTTAGCCAGTATGAAAGCAGTGTTTATTTGATGTTGCAGCGTTTCCTTATCGCTTGCGAAAATCTCTTTTGCTAATGCAAAGGCCTTATCTAGCTTCTCAGCTTCTTCAGGGGTTTTCGCAAACCTCTTAAGCTCCGCAAAGCTTGCATTTCTGTATTGCATTAAAAAATACTCTGGCTCCTAATTCCTTTAAACATTTGCAAGCTAGTAAAAAAAGGGAAAAGTACCAACAGTTATTTAAATCAGATGTATTTTCTATTTTATGCGGTGATTTTATGGATCTGCCAGCACTCTTTATAAATTTCAAAACATATGAAGCCGGTACCGGCAAAAACGCTCTTGAGCTTGCGAAGCTTGCTGACAGCATTTCCAAGAAGGAAGGTAAACGCATAGTGCTCGTTGTTCAGGCATGCGATATAAGGATGCTTGCAGAAGCTGTAAGCATCGATATATTTGCTCAGCACATAGACCCAGTGAGCTACGGAGCTCACACAGGCGCCATATTGCCTGAAGCTGTCAAGCAAGCCGGTGCAAAAGGCACGATATTGAACCATGCAGAAAATAAATGCGATAATGAGTTTTTGCAAAAGGCAATAATAAGGGCTAAAGAAGTTGGTTTGACTGTTATGGCTTGTGCTGAATCTCTTGAAAGAGCAAAACAGATAGCCAGCTTTAATCCAAAACCAGATTTGCTTGCAATAGAGCCCCCGGAGCTTGTTGGCACTTATAAAGCAGTATCCACGGCCAAACCAGAACTTGTAGAAAGCATTGTTGAGGAAGTAGGTAAAATAGCAAGCATCCCTATTATAGCAGGTGCTGGAATAAAAAGTGCTTTAGATGTTAAAAAAGCATTAGAGCTCGGCTGCTCAGGCGTCTTTGTAGCATCTGCAATAGTTAAGGCAGAAAATAAAGAGCAAGCAATACTTGAACTACTTTCAGGACTTAGGTGAGGTGATCGCATGCTAGCTAAAGATTTATTAAGCCAACAATATCCAAGGATAGAGGCTGAAAGTACACTTGCGCAAGCATTCGGTATTATGGCAAAGACCAATGAGCTATGTGCAGCTGTATTTAAGGAAGGGAAATATATAGGCATTCTTTCCCATAGAGGTTTTCTTAAACCACATGTTGTTTACTCTTATACAAAGGCAGAAAACTTCATAGATAAGTTTGCTCCGAGATTAAATCCAGAGGATGATTTGCTTAGAATAGCTGAGCTCATGTATCAATCTGGGTTAAGGATGCTTCCTGTTTTTCAGAATTCTGAACTTAAAGGATTCGTTCATGTTAGAGATGTTCTTAGTGCAGCTTTTGATGAGCTTGATATAGAAAGCTTAAAGCTAGCAGATATCGCTTCCGAGCCAATCGTTTTGCAAGCAAGCGATACTTTAGGCAAAGCTTTAGCTTTAATGAAGGAACATAACGTTAAGCAGTTGCCTATTGTGGATAAAAACAAGAAGTTTGTAGGAATTCTCACTTTAGAAGGGCTCGTCAGTAATTACTTTATTCATGCCGCTCCGAAAAGAGAGCTCTTCTCGCTTAAAGGGCATGAGCCAGAGGCAAAGGCAATATTGGAGCTGCCTGTTTCTGGGCTTTTGGAAGAAGCCAATACCGCAAGCCCAAGCACGAGTTTAGCTGAGGTAAAACAATTGATATGCGAAACGAAAAGCATAGTGGTACTTGCCAATAATGTGCCAAAAGGCATAGTGACAACAGGCGATGTGTTGGCAGCAATAGTAAAGCCTAAAACACTCAAAAGAAATATTCAACTTTCCAATGCACCTGAATTTACAGAACCCGATAAGAAGAGGGCAATGCGCACATTGAATGCTTTTTATGATAAGGCAGCAAAGATTCTGCATACAGAAGATTTAATGCTATTAATACATTTTAAGAGCCATGAAAAAGAGGGCATGCGAAAAAAACATTCTGTACATGCTAAGCTTGATGCACCTGGCTTTTCTGCAAACGCAAAAGGGCATTCATGGAACTATTTAACAGCTTTGCAAGACGCTTTAGAAGCGCTTATGAAAGAGATAATAAAGCACCACGATAAAATCAGGCGTTAATTTAAGTGTGGGCGCGCTCCGGAGTCGACCATATGCTAAACACAAAGTTGCTCCGCAACCTTTCTTAGTTCCGAGTCCTCAGAGCGCCTCACAAAGCGGCTACCGTTGCTCCCTTCCGGGCCTGGCGGGTTCACCGCTAAGCAAGGCCCCTGAGGCCAGAACCTCATTGTCTGGTTGCGGCTTTGTGTTTAGCATAAAGGCCTTCCCCAGAGCTTCGGTCCCGGCGTATAGCGGATTTCCGGTGTAGGGGACCGCTAACCCCCCGACCTAGCCCACAAATAATATTTGTGTTTAAAGATAAATATAAAACGATACGTTAAAAGAGCCGTGCATGGTTTTATATTAATGGTATCTGGGGTCTCTAATAGAGTGCAGCTTTTATTCAACGTCCTCTATACCGCGCTCCGTTATTCTGTAAATCGCTTCTCCATCAGGTAGGCTTGGCGAATCCACTAAGCGGGCAACGCGCTTATCGCCTTTGCTTTGCCTTAAGTAAATCCTCGTTTTGCTGTTATGAACGATGAATCCATTGGCAATATAGTTTTCTGTTTTTGGAACACTTATATCATATAAGGGCTTTGTGTTTTTAATTTCTCTAATTCTCCTTACCTTTTCAAACTTCACATCTCCATTCAAAATTTTCTTTAAGAAAGCCCGTTTCTTGGCCAAATCAGGGTCATTAATTTCTTTTTCCTCAAGAGCCCTGACAATTTTTTCTAATTCGTATTTTGTGATATACTTGCTGTTTCGCGAGGAGATAATATTGTTTGTATGTCCGAATACCTCCCTTAGATATTTCAGCATTACTTTTCTTTCAATAGGTATTATCCTTTTCGATCGTTCGGGTTTAAAGGTTTCAACCCATTTATCCAATAACCTCTTCTTGTCCTTTGCAGTTATGCCAATCATTAGCGCATATTTTACAACATCCTCGCTAAATAGCTCTAGCAGATACCGTGATTTAAAACAGCTTAACCTTGAACCTATTCCAAATCTAAGAAGCAACATCTGGATAAACTGCAATATTTCCTTACGCTTCTGCGCTATTTCAATCCTTCTAACCTTACTATCAACATAACCTTCCGCATCAACAAAGCCTCTAATAAATGAGGCAACAACATTCAAAGGAGACTTTGACACAAGCTCCTTATAATTTCCCTTGATCCATTCCATAAGCTCTTTTATTTCAACACTATTAATTACCAACCTAAATGCATTCTTTCCTTTTTCCTTCCTGATCGATCCTTCTTTATCAAACACCCTCTTAAATAACCTGTTATATTCCTCAAGCAAATCCTTTCGGCTGTCCTTAAATTCTATGCTTCTCTTATCAATAAATCCATCTCCGAGCATATAGCCTGTAATCTGAGCAAGCTCTTCTTGGAAGAACTCTGGCATAGTAATGTTTCTATGTTTGTATGATGTATGTTCATTAAGCTCTTCTATGAGCCCCTCTTTCCCCACAAGCCCGATAAGCGTTACCATGTTGTTGCAAGCTGTTGCATAGCCCTGATTCAAAACCCTTCTAAGCTGCCTTGGTGTTATATTTAAATAGTTGCATACCTCTGCTCTTGTTTTGTTCATCTCCTCTAAACAACTTTTAATCACTTCCGCGCCCTTTCCGCTTATCGTAACCATTCTGGTGGGTTCAAAGTACGCAAGCTTCTGTGGTGTGCCTTCAAACCTTATGATTCCAGCATGTAACAGGTAGTCACCCTTTCTTATATCCTTTGCCTTTATTTCTTTTAGTTCAAATCCGTCCAGTTTGAAAAATCTATGGTCGGGAGATGCTATTATGTGATAGCCTGTGTCAATCTCATACACCCTTTCCACATCATCTCTAACAGACCGCAGAGCAACATCAGATTTTACTATTCGCATGCTTTTCATATCTGCTGAAAAAACGTTTGTGCAGTTTAACTCAGATATTTTATGCATTTCTCCATTTCCAACCTGAATTATTGTATCCCCGTCAAGACAAGCGTGTCCAACTATGTTGCCACCTATAGGCGCTGTTGGATCGCCAAATAAAATATCGGGCCTTTCCATAACCTGGTTTGTTACAAGCACAGCTAAGTTATGCATTTCAGCCAAGCGCATAAGTTGGTGCATATGCTTGTTTAGCTTTTGCTGCCTTTCTGCAAGCAAGCTGCGACCTATGTATTCAGCTCTAAACTGTGCTGTGAGAGAATCCACTATAAGAAGCTTCACATTATTATCCTTTATAATGTCAGCAGCTTTATCTACTAAAAGCATCTGGTGATCAGCGTTATAAGCCCTTGCAACGAATATATTCTTTAGCACCTTTTCCGGATCTAGCCCTTTCGCTTGCGCTATTTGAGCAATGCGTTCAGGCCTAAAGCTTGCTTCAGAATCTATATAAACAACCTTCCCATTTAAGCCGCCTTTTTCTGGGGGAAGCTGAACCATAACGCTAAGCTGAAAGCACCATTGCGTATTATGTAGAAACACTGGCTTGTTTCCACCAATAAAGCTATGGGTCCTTGGCACAACAACGTCATATACCCAATCATTATATTCTATTTCTTTCTTTTCAACAATCTTTTCCCATCTTATTGTTCCGCTTGCAAGAATTTCCAGAGTTCTTAAATCCTTTTCCAGTTTTTTATCGTTAAGGATAGCGTCCGCATGCTCTTTCAAAACGTCTGCTATTTTTTCTGCAGCCTTTTTCGGCATTCTTCTTGTAATATAGTTTTGCAATGTTGATCTTTTTGTTCCGAGCGTACTGCAAAGCTCTTTTGTTTGAATGGGCAAAATAGCTAAAGCGCTTAGCACGTTCTCTGGCTTTGGATCATTAAGCATTTGTTTAGCTTCATTTATTTCGTTTATTCTAATCTTGAAAAACTCTATCATATTTTCCAAGGTCTTTTTTGTTATTCTTTCCATGTGAGGTTTTTTCCCAATAAATGTTACAAATAAGTTTTTGTAACCCTTTTCACACATTGCTTTTTTGCTCCATCTGTTAAACCTTCTTCTTGAACCGCTAAGCCTTGCGTAAATCCTTCTGTATAACGGTTCAATAATCCTTACCGGTATACAATATTTTGTTGATATGTTTTTCCTTCCAGCAATGCGTTTGTGTTTTGTAGTATCTTTCATTATTTCCTCTATCTTCTTCTTGGATTCCGTTTCGGTTATGTAAAGCACATAATACTTCTTTCCCTTTACGACCTTCTCCTTTATCGTAACCTGTATTCTGAGCATTGCGAATAGGTAAGCGAGCTGTTCGCAAAGCCTTTTTGATTTGGTGCCTATTGAAACAGCCTTGCTTATGTAAGCATCCCCTTCCAAATAACCCCTTAGAAATGCCTTAATTATTTCCTCAGAGCCGCAGATTATTTCTTCTGGAACAAATTTGTTGGCTGCTGTGCATTCCGCAAGCTTTCCGAGGAATTCCTTTGTAGGCTTCTGGAGTATTATAAGTCCTTTTTCCTTAACAATCCTTGGCCTATACCCAAAGCGCTTTTCTATATAGCTTGCAATTTTTTCTTGAATGCGCTTATTGTAATTTGTTATACTAAGAGGATTTCTGCAGCCTTCCGCAACAAATAAGCCAATGAAGTAGGCATCGTCTTCGCTTAGTTTACTTGAATTTGCAGTATTTATTTTTTCTGGAACTCCAATGAAATCCCCCTTCCTAAGAAGCTCTGCTGATTTCCATAGGATTCCTTCTTTTGTTAGTGTTAATAATGGATGGAATCCTGTAAGCTTTAGCTCTGCTCCGCGCTCCGTCTTAATAAGAATAAGGTTCTTTACCTTTTCCTTATACAAATAGCTTACATTCGCTTCTTCTATTTCACCGGCGCTATTTATTCCAATAACTTTAACGGGCTGCTTAAGCTCTGCTATAAAGCCTGAATCGAACCTTCTTTCATTTATTGCGTATTTATTGTAAAATTCTTCAATTTTTTCTATATGGGGCTTATCAGGATTTAAATAGAAAATATTTGTGTCCTTTGAAACGCATTTGCCTGAAGCCATCTTTCCATAAACTTCTGTTATGCTTTGGGTGTTGTGTGCACATACATAATTACCGGCAACAAAATTGTCTATTATAGGGTTGTCTAAAACTTGCAGGTCATACACAAAATCATGTTGTTCCTTAGCATAATCTATTTTTACAACTTTTTCGAATAACAGGTCTGAGTTTAGCAATCTCTCAATTTTAGCAAGCTTAGCATCCTTTACGCCAAGCTTTTTTATCTTCTCAAAAAATCTTCTAACAGTGCCATAAGTTGGCTGATGTTGAGAGAATTCTGTATAAAAATATCTTAATTTTCCCGACAATTTATGTTTCCTTATTATAGATAAGAGCTCTTTCCTTATCGGGAGAACCTTCTGTGCATGCCTTTTTTCTGTATTTTTGCCCAAATCATTAATATTCTTTAATTTAAATGCATAAACAAAGTACATATCCTTGTATCTTCCGTTTGATTTGTGTTTTGTTATTACCGGGATCTCTCCTAGTATTAAAAGAAGTAATGCTATGTCTTTTGCAAGGTTCTCTGAGCTTGTACAAAATCCTATGGTCCCTCTTTTTACTACACCATCGCCCTCAAAGTATCCTTGCAGAAAAGCAGCAATAATATCTTTTTTTGCCCCAAAGATAAAATCAGGCACGTGTTTCTCATAGCAATACTTACAAAGGCCTAAAGATTTCAATAAAAGCCATAATGCAATATTTCCACACACTATCTTCTTTTGAGCGGAGCGTTCTCTTATATCATCATATAGCTGTACTGTTAGACCAGCGTATTGCTTGAAAATACTTTGCACCTTTATAAGCCTTCCAGCATTTGCTATCTCTTGAGAGATTCCTATTTGTGGAGTATCAATAGAAGCACCCATCTCTGCTGTTAAGAAACCAAGGAGCCATGCAGTTTCAATGTTCAGTGGGATCACAGCATTAATAAGATATTTGTTCCCAATTTGCACATTATATTTCTCTAGCACCTCTATGCTAAATGCCTTCTCTGGCAGATGCCTTAGCACATTCAATGGAAGTATGCCCTCATACTTCCAATCCCAAAGGAATCTTTCTTTCAGATTCTCAACCGTAAG
>JAPDKC010000013.1 GCA_029258755.1 archaeon
TAAGGTAGATACACCCTACGGTCCTACATCAGATAGGATAGCTATTGGAGAAATCGGTAAGAAAAAAGTTGCATTTTTACCTAGACATGGAAGATACCATCAATACCCGCCACACAAGGTTCCGTATAAGGCAAATATTTGGGCTTTAAAGCAGCTTGGAGTTGAAAGAATTATTGCACCTTGCGCTGTTGGGAGTTTGCAACCCCATGTTAAAATTGGAGATTTTGTAATTTGTGACCAGTTTATTAATAGAACAACCGGTAGAGATGATACGTTTTATGATGGACCTATAACAACACATGTTGCTATGGCTGAACCATATTGTCCTGAGTTACGTGAGTTAACAGTAAAGGTTGGTGAAGAATTAAATTTACCCATACATGAAAGGGGGACAGCAGTAGTGATTCAAGGTCCAAGATTTAGTACTAAGGCTGAAAGTGAATGGTTTAAAAGTTTTGGCTGGGAGGTAATTAACATGACTATTTACCCTGAAGTTGTTCTTGCTAGAGAAGCAGGAATATGTTATGCATCCATATGCTTAATATCAAATTATGCTGCTGGTATGCAGGAGAGGCTTGATGTTGAAGAGATTAAAAGGATATATAATGAAAGAAAGAGAGATATATTGCATATAGTTGATGAATGCATTAAAAAATTGCCAGAGAAAAGGGAGTGTGAGTGCAGAAATGTACCAGAGAGAGGAAAAATATGATATAGAGGAGATGGTAAAATTTGTTTATTCCATATACAAAGCAACTGGAGGAGAATATCCTCTGCTGGAATGGGTTGATGAAAAGCCCTCTATAAATGACTTCCGGAAATTTAAGGAAATATATGAGCCATTTTTGGAAAAAAGGTTGAGAGAAGAATTTGACGAGCTGTATATATGGAGAGACAAAAAGATAATTGCAACTTTCGCTCTCGTCTATAACTTTGAAAACAAGAAAATAGAATGGATACCTCCTCCTCTGATCAATAATAAGATGGCATTGATTGAATTCTTAATGGTCTCTCCTGAGCGCTGGGGAAAAGGTTATGGAAAAGAGGCATTGCAATTTGCATTAAATAGGTTGAGAGAGATGGGCAGAGATGCATATGTAGCTACTTCAAGAGATATAAAGGCATACTCATTTTACAAAAAATTTGGATTCAAAGATGTCTGCAATTTCAAGCAGTTTACAATAATGAAGTATGATTGGGGCACTTCTGATTTATAGGTAATTCAAGTATTGAGGAGAAGTTTCTGCTACCATCGTAATAAAAAATATTTTTTATGTAGTTGTTTCTCCCATGCGTTAATTTTAATGCTTCCTGCACCTGTATGGCGGCTATTATGCTTGTTGTATTTATATCTGCAGCAAGCTTTGGTTCAAAATATATGATGTCTTTGCCTGTGCAGCTGAATCTTTTTTGCAATATTTTTGCATGCGTTGTGTTCATTCCACATTCCAGACAGCTTGTTTCTGGCGGCTTGATAACCTGAACTTTCCCTATCTGTCCATGAGTAGCACCATCTATATATGGAATTTTTCCAGCATAACAATTGGCATTAACATGGAGGCGAGCTGCCACGTTATCAACACATCCTAGAACGAGAGTATGGGAGGCAATGAAATTATCAGGCAATTCTTCAATCCTTTTTACATGATATTCAATTTTTACGTTCGGCTCAATTTTTTTCAGCTTCTCTGCTATTACTTCCGCCTTATATCTTCCATTTTCAGCATCTTCATCTGCAAAAAATACACATCTATTCAGATTTGATTTTACAATTATATCCATATCAACTATCGTTATATTCTTGTACCCTGATAAAACAAGATTTTTACATACTTCGTTTCCTAAAGCCCCCGCGCCGACAACAAGCACCTTTTCTTTTTCAACCTTGTTTATGTCAAACCATTCAAATAATTTCAGCCTGCTATATTTATCTTCATCTAACTTCCCAGCTTTTATCTTCACAAAAATAAATAAATTATTGGTTTAAAAATGTGCAAGTCTTTTTATTCTCTCATCTCCTCCGATTTTTCTGATAAATTCTGCCACACTTTTTGGCACAAGATGTTCCCATTTTTTGCCTTCTGCTATTCTCTGCCTTATAACTTTTCCCTGATATTCCCTTCTATTATAGAGAGGTGTTTCTTTAACTTCATATCCTTCTCTTTCAAAAAGCTCTTTTATTAGGATGTTGTTCGAGATAACAAAATCAAAAGATGGAACCAAATCGATAACATGTTTTGCATATACTCCATATCTATTTATATCTGGAACGGGGGCAATAAAAAACTTTTTTATTTTGAGTTCGTCCATTGCGTTATAAATCATTTCATATCTTTCTCCAGCAGTAAAAGGATTTTCAAATGAAAAGGAATTATAGGCAGAGCCTATTGCAAAAATTAATTCATATTTTTTTGAATCCTCCGCCAATTTTGCATGTCCTTTATGAAATGGCTGAAATCTTCCAATAATAAGTGCTCTCATAAAATAATAGCAACAGGAAATAATTAATTTTTTCTATTTTAATTGAATGTGCTTTTATGTAATCAAAGCATTAGTTTGAAAACTATGTATGTAATGATTATCATTATTGTTCCGTGTCTTAAACCAGCTAGAGCTTTTCCTTCAGCAAGAGAGCCAGCAACTATTCCGCTACCTATTGCCTGAGATAGAGCAGTGCATATGTAAATGAATCTATAATCTGCCAGTGTTAAGCCTGAGCCTCCTCCTACCAGCTGGCCTGCTCCTGCTGATGCCTCATAAAGTTTTGGTAGAAACATGGATGAAAGTGCTATGATGACAGAGAGGAAAACAAAGAAGGAAATGTAAATGATCATGAGATACATTTTCATTTCTGTTCTTCTTTCTGCCTGAAGTATTTTTATCTCTCTCACATTTTTGGCTGCAGCTTCTATAACATCTGCAATTTTTCCTCCCGCTTCTGAAGCCTTTACCACCATCGCTGTCGTTCTCTGAATCAACGGCGTCTTAATGCTTTCTCCGAATCTTTTCAGAGCCTCGCTGAAAGGAAGCCCCCATGAAATTTGCACTGCCATCTTTTTAATTTCAGGGGTTAAATAACCATAATCTCCCTTTGCTGCCATCTCAACAGCTCTTGCCATGGTCATTCCAGCTTTCCTTGATTCAGCTAAATCTCTTAAAAATTCTGGAAATCTCTCTTCGATCAAATTCATTTTTCTGTATCTGGAATATTCATAAAAGCCAAAGGGGCCAATGGTAACCAGAATGGCAAAGATTGCAAAATCTATTGCATTGTCTTTCGAGAGATTAATGGGGCCAATAGCATGTAGTTTTCCAAGCTGGACCATAACAGCAAGTATTATGAACATGGCTGCAAATATTGCAGATATTGATAGAATTAAAATCCTGTATAATGTATCGAGGTCATATTTCTCTTTTATCATACCGGTTTTTTCTGGAAGTATAAAAATGATGTAAAGTATTATAGAGACGAGCAGACCTATGCTTATAAAGATTAATGCGTATCCCCATTGAACTCTGCTTATACTTAGCTCACCTGGAAACTTAATTACAGCAAGCAAATTGATGAAAATGAATAATATTATGAGGGATATTATGGTGACATAAAGCACATTTCTCCTCAGCATAACTTCTTCTTTGACAGCCTTTCCTCTTTCATACAACCCAGCAATTGATTCAATGGGCGCGGGCATCTCTCCGCCTGCCATCAGGGAAGCCATCCAGGAGATGAGGGCTATATTTAAAAGAAAAAGAGGATCGGCCATATTGCGGAGAAGGGGAGAAACATTTTCTGGAAGATGGTAACCAATATCCAGCTGGGAGCCAATAACTATGCCCGCGAAAATCAGAGCGAACAGGAAAAATATGGGATATGCTGCTGTTTTCTCAACAGATGGAATGGAAAAAACAGTGTAAAGCATTAAAAGAAGAATCGCGCCTAAGAGAAAATTTATTAGAACTCGTGAAAGACCCATACCCATGAATATTATGAAGGAATTGAGCATGGTCGTGAATACAAGGAGTATAAAAGCTATCAATGAGGAAAAATAATATCTCCATTCTCTCTCTTTATATTCTTCTGATAAGAATGGGAGCATGTCTTCCTTGATTTTTCTCTGTATCCATGAAAATATCAGGAATATTATGAGGGAGGAGGCAAATAAAATATTTGAAAGAGTGTATTCCTCCTTTATTCTAAAAATTATGGATAAGCTTATTGTGATAATGGAAAAAATGAAGGCAAACCATACTATCTTTTTCCCTATCATTTTACACCTCCGGAGACATTGATTGAATCACAATAGCAAATCCAAGATTTGCCAGAGGAAGCATGACAAAGGCAAGCAAATACATTATGAGGCCTGTGCTTTTTGAGCCACCAAATAATGACATGACAGAGAACATTATAATGAGGAATAGAGGAGCGGCCACAACAACAGTAACATAGCTTTCTGCCAGCACACCGAGTGTTTCAAGAAATTCCTTCTGCTGTCTTCTATTTTCTCTCATGTACTCTTCTGCCTTTGCTAGGAAGTATTTCTTTAAATCCCCTCCAGATGTAATTGTTGTTATTGCTCCCTGTAAAAATTCTTGGAATTTTACAGAAGGCGTTCTGTTTGCCGCATTCCTCAAAGCAGTAATTATATCTATGTTAAATATAGCTATATCTCTGTAAATCCATGCTGCCTCTTTATGAACTTCTCCATAAACTGGCTGCTCCGCCAGATTTTTAAAAATTTCAGCAGGGGTTATGCCTGCTGTGGACATTGCAGCAATGAAATTTAAGGCGTATGGTAATTTTGTATCAATATCCTTTTTTCTTCTATTGGCTCTGCTCTCAGGAATCATCATTGTTATGAAATATGCAAGGGCACCAAAAAGAATGGGGGATGGAATAATTATTGCAAGGAGTTTAAGAGGTAGAGAAACAAAAGAAGGAAGAACAAACAGATAAAGTATAATCAAAACAATTCCTGCAACAGCGCCAAGTATTCCATTCATCCATGCAAAAGCTATATATGCCTCGGGCCTCACTTCCATGAAAGCTTTTTCTATTGCTCTCTTAATATATTCAATTTGTGTTGATTTGGCAGCTTTTTTACCAAATATTTTATAACACAGGCTTTGATATTTTGTCAGCATGTTCTCTTTCTCTCCTTTCCTCCTTTATCCTTTCCATAATTTTATCAGGATCCTTATAATAGGCGGCAATGACATTACCTACATCCACATAATGCTTTATTCCTTTTTCAACCAGCCATTTTATTACTTCCACTCTTCTGTTAAATTCTTCGTTTAGCTCTCTATCTGTCCAGTTTCTTTGCTCGGCTATTCTATCCATGACATGGCCCTTGCCGTAATAATCGAAAGTATCTTTTCTTGGATTCCATTTAAAGACTTCATTGGTCAAAATATCTTCAGTTGTCGGGTCTATTCCCACGACTTCCACCACTTCCTTTACTCTCCTAACTCTTTTTCTTCCTATTCTCATTAAACCCTGTATAGCTACAATATCCAGAGCCTGAAGCTGAATACGGGGAATATTAATTGGCTCTCCCTCGAGTCTGTGAACTACAGAAAATATGGAGTCGGCGTGCATGGTAGAATATACTGTATGGCCCGTTGCCATTGCTTGGAATAAAACAACTGCCTCCTCACCTCTAATTTCTCCCACTATTATGTATTCTGGTCTCTGCCTCAATGCAGCCTTGAGCAAATCGAACATTCCTACTTTGCTTTCCTCTGTCTCTCCAGATGTTTCTCTTGTTACCGAAGCAATCCAGTTGGGATGAGGTAAATTAATCTCTCTTGTATCTTCTATGGATACAATTTTCATCTGAGGAGGAATAAAAAGGCTGAGAGCATTTAAGGTGGTTGTTTTACCAGATGCTGTCCCTCCTGCTATAATGGCAGATGCGCCATGCTCAATTGCCATCCAGAAATATGCTGCCATTTCAGGTGAAATGGTATTGAATTCCACCAGATGAGTCGGAGTAAATGGTTCCTCTCTGAATCTTCTTATGGTGAAGTTTGATCCCATTGCAGAGACTTCTCTTGCCAAACAAGCCTGTAATCTGGAGCCGTCTGGCATTGTTGCATCAAGTAAGGGGCGGGCTATTGAGATATGCCTCCCGCATTTCTGGGCAAGCTGTATGACAAAGGAATCGAGTTCATTGTCAGTCTGAAAGACAATGTTTGTTTTTATTGACTCATAATTGCGGTGATATATGAAAATTGGCACGCCTGCAGCATCGCATGATATATCTTCAATCATGGGGTCACGCATCAGCACATCTATTTTTCCATAACCGAGAAAGTCCCTGATGACATAATACATGATTTTTTCCTTTGTTACATCGTCCATGCTTATTGAATAATCTCTTATTATTCCGTCAACATTTTTTCTCAGATATTCCTTTGCTTCATCCTCGCTGAATTCAGTCAGTTCTATATCCATTGTTTTAAGCAGCGTTTCCTTTATGAATTCCAGAAGTTTTCTTTCTTCTGCATTTAATTTTGGCTCCAGCACTTCATATATGTATTCATGGTTTTTATTGTCATATAAAATTCTGACAAATGCAAATGGCTTTATTATGGGATGAACCTCAACGACCTCAATATGATCTTCTTTTGGAGGCGATAAATCCACTATTTCCTTATAATCTCCAAATAGTGTATCTATGTCCTCCCCTCTTTTTATTCGGGCTATGCTCTCCTTAGCCCTCATTCTTTCTTCCATTTCCTGTATATTCCGGAGTTCCTCTATTATTTTCTTTCTGGCAGCAAGCAGTTCATTTAATCTGTATTTACTAAAAAGCAAGCCCGCCTTTTTTTTCTCCTCCTTCTCCTCCTCTTTGAATATCTTCTTCATTTCAAATATTAAACTTTTGTCCTATATATAGATTTATACTTTTTCAGGAGAAGGAATTAACGGCAGATACAGATTTACTGTTTTTAAATCTGTATTTTGTTATTGCTGGTCTTTTGCAATAACAAATTTTTCAATAAAATAGTTTGTTTTGATGCTGTTATTGCGTAAAAATGCATGATGATTTGAAAAATAAGCAAAAATACATCAAATTAGCTCTTTTCTAATCTAAATCATTTAGGAATAAAAAGCAATGATTGAGCAAATGTTAAGTTAAATATGCCACGCTAATGAGATTATCAGTTACACCATTTTGCAATCTTGTTAATGCAACCAGGTTTAGAGCTAATAGACATAATGTAGTATGGAAAAATGCATATCTTTTTCCTCTTCTGGATAAATTTGTTTCAAATCCTGCATGATTTTTGAGATAGGAATTAAAACCCTCATTGCTATTTCTTTCCTTCGCATATCTTTTCCTTAGATCATCATTTTCTTTCCATTCTTCCATTCTTTTATTCCTGTAATATGCTCCCACAATTTCATATTCTTGCCTATTATACAGAAATTTGAGTTTGTAATCAATGGATGCATTTGCTTTAAACCCTTTTTCTTTCCAATATCTGCTATACTTTTCTCTAATGTATCTTTCTTCTCCCTTTTTATTATAAATCCATCCTTCCTGTGGTTTATATAAAAATTCCACATTATAACAGCATTTTGTCATGGCAATGTTGTAATAAGTAGCATATTTTCCATCAGCAGTTATATGATTTATAAAGATGGATAATTGATTCAACTTCTTCAAATGGTATTCCATATAACATCCTTCATCATCGTTTATTTCTAAATCTTTGTAAGAAAGGAAAATTCTATTTGATTCTATAAATAAATCTTTCTTCCATCCATATGTTTTATAGTATCCGCTGTATTTTGCTTCCTTATCCATTCTTCTTGCAGTAATAACTGTTGCATCCTCAACAACATCTCCTGTCCATTTTCCTTTTCTTTTCAATTGCTTTTCCAGTTCTTTAACAACTCTATAAAAAATTTCATCAATTTTATGAGAAAGCAAATCATTCACAAAATGCCTAACTGTTTCATATGATGGAAGATTTGATGCATCAAAGCCCAGATTTTGTGCAATCTCTTTATTTGTAATCAATTTTCTATAAGCCTCGGCAATATATTTAGTGTTGCTTAATTTCATAAAAACAACAAATTTTACTCTTGCATACAC
>JAPDKC010000070.1 GCA_029258755.1 archaeon
TTGCGAAAAACACCTATTCGGAATAGATATTATGCCTTTCGCAGTTCACTTAACTGGAGCTAATTTAGCTGCAATGAATCCAGCCGTTACTATTGAAAGAGTGCAAGTAATAGAAGAAGATAGCTTAAAGCTTTCTCCAGACACTACGCTCAGACCAGGCATAGAAAGCATTATGAAATGGATTCCCAACCAAAGATCACCAAACATTGTTGATAGCTATACTCCAAAAGGAGAAAAATACGAGCTAAAATTAAAATCAGTAGATGTAGTTCTTATGAACCCTCCCTTTACGAAGGTTGAACGTGGAGTAAAAGAATATATAAAAATGGATAGGTTTGCCAAGGAAGTTGGAGGCGAAGTGGGTTTATGGGGACATTTTGTTGCACTTGCAGATAATTTTTTAAAAGAAGGGGGGACATTTGGTGCTGTTTTGCCTATAAATCTTCTTAGAGGGCGGGAAAGTAAACTAGTTAGAAAAATTATATTTGAACATTGGCTTCCTTTATATATTATCAAACCTACGCTTAATTATGGCTTTTCTGAATGGGCCGAATATCGAGATATTCTTGTCATTGCAAAGAAGACAAAGAAAAAACCCAACGATCACAAAGTAAAATTTTGTTTAATTAAAAAAGATTTAAATGAGTTAACTGAGAAAGAAACAGAAAAAATAGCCTTGCTCATAAAGGAAGCAGATAGTCTTCGAAGTAATATGTTAGACATAGATTCATATAGTTTAAATAGAATTATGCTATATCCTGATAATCTCATGCCTTTCATTAGTGGGCATTCCTTTGCTGATAAAGATGCGTTAAAACAATTAATTAACAAATCTTCTCAACGACTTTTGAATTTTCCTAAAGAGTATTTTAGAGAAGGTTATCGCCCTGTCCCTAAAGGCGTATCTAAATTTATGTTTATAACTCGTCCAGAAAATGGAAGAATCCAAGAATCTTTTTTAATTTTAGAAAAAGAAAATAAACACAAGATAATTGCCTGTTCTCCCGCAAAAATTCAAAAGTTTATTTTTCCAAAATCCGCTTTTTTGCCAACGCTTAGAACCCCTGTCGGTTTAAATACAATTGATATTACGGACAGACATGATTATGTTGCCCGCCGCCCCTACAAAGAATTATTACACATACAAAACCTAACAGGGTTTAGTAAAATACTTCCTGCAAAATATTGGAAAAATGTAAAATATGAGCTTCAGAGAGTTCGAACAAATATTGTGGTTGTTCGAAGAATAAATCCATTTTCGCCTAACCAAAAATTGATAGCTTTTTTTAGTGAGACTCCTATATACCCTTCAAACCAAGTAAATGTTATTTTAGAAAAAAATATAGAACGTGCAAAAGCTCTTACTGTGTTATTAAACTCAATATTTTTTCTGGCAAATTTTTTCAATTTAAAAGAAGAATCCACAGGTCGGTATATTGATATAAGATTTTATGATCTCTATGCCATGCGTATATTTCCAAAACAAAGGCAGATACCAAAGCTTGTGAAGGTGTTTGAACAATTTAAGAAAGTACAGTTTCCAGCTCTTACTCAACAGTTAGACAGATATTTTGAAAACCGATATAAACTATTTTGGCTTGCCCATAGGAAAAAACAAAAGATAGAACATAATATGCCTCGAATAAATCCACACCCGCTTAGAGTTAAATTTGATACTGCAATAGCGAAGGCTATTGGTATAAACATTTCAAAAAAAGAGTTATTAGCAGCTTATTCTGCAATTGTAAATGATATGATCATTACACGAGGTTTGCGAAGAGATTAAAGAACCTATGGGTTTTTATAAGATATTTTTTCCAACACCCTCTTCCCTTTCTCTGTTAAAGCATATATCTTTCCAACTTTTTCGTTTGGAGTCTTGCATTCTACAAGCCCCTTTTCAACAAACTCCTTTAAAGTTCTGCTAACGTGTGAAACCGCTAAGCCTGTTTCTTTTGCTATTTGAGTAGGTATCTTGGGCTATTAATTTTAAAAATTAGCATATATAACTGCTGTAATTTCTTTGCGCTCCAAGAAAAAACAAAATAGAGACCACTAACAATATTCCAGAAACAAGCGAGGCCCCCAGCAATACTATGCACGCTGATAAGTTCCCATAGATTATTGAGGATTTCAAAATTTCCTGAGAATAAGAATTAAGCTCAGCTACTTCCTGAAAAGAAACAAAAACTTTTGTAAACAGTGCAAAAAGCGCGATCATAAAAATGTATGAAATGTACTCTGCGCTCAAATTGTTTTGGAAATACATAACAATCACCTAGTAACATCACGAAAGCTTTAGAAATGCGGGGTAGCCAACCATCCTTTCTAGCTGAATGCAGAAGTGCACCCCTAAAAATATTCCCTATAAATAAATTCCACTAAAATGTTTAAAAATAATAGCGATCAAAAATAGCAAATTTTTGCATTAAAATCCGATTTTAGGAATACGTATTCCTTTTTTAATGAAATACCAATTTCGTTAAAATTGATATGGGTAAAATTGTTCAACAAAAATTAAATTAACTTTTCAATTTTAATAGATTTTTAATGAGAAAAATTATCTCCAGACTTGGTAATATAATGAGGGGGGCTTTTGAAGTAGTTTTGGCTTTAGTATTGTGGGCGGTCATTATTATCGGATTCTATGGTTTTATTCTGCCAGCAGTAAGCAATATTCTTAACAATATTGATTGGAATTCCATTTTAGGCACATCTAATTTAGAAAAAGATTCCGACAACGATGGTATTCCAGATCAATATGATGCACACCCATTTGGGGGCGGGCGATATATTACAAAACATTTTGAATGGACATATGGGAAATATAAATTTACTTGGACTGTTTCAGTTCACTCCGATGTATTTCATTACTACGAAATTAAACCTAGGCCTACGTGGAGAGGGGATTATAACTATTATGCGGAGTTTATCGAATTTGAAGATAAAGAATTAAGAAAACTAGCGCAAGGACTTAAAGAATGGGCCAAAAGAAACGGATTTAATTACTATGATTCTGTAATGTTTACGGTATCTTTTGTGCAAAGTCTTCCGTATACAAGCGATAAATTTACAGGTTTTGATGAATACACAAAGTATCCAATCCAAACAATCATAGACCAATCAGGAGATTGTGAAGATCTCTCTATATTGGCCGCAGCCCTATTAAAGCGACAAGGTTACGATGTGAAACTCTTTTATGTAAAACCTAAAAATGATTCTAACTCTAATCACATGGCTATAGGTGTTCTTGGAGACTATTATTACTCAGGGACGTATATAGAAAAAGATGGCAAAAAGTATTTTTACGTTGAAACTACTTCTCCAGGGTGGAAATTTGGCCAAATGCCAGAAAAATTTAAGAAGGCTGAAATTATTAGCATAGATTTAAATTAAATTATTATTTTTTCAAAACTATTTTCTGATTTCTGACAAAATATCTTTTAAGTAGCTCAACTCAGCAGTTAGTACTGCGCCCAGGACCTTATTTATATTCTTATTAATGGCATTAACCACGACGACTCTTTCATTTTCGCCTTTCTTTAAAAGTGCTACGTAAAAAGGGAAAAATATTTCTTCTATCTTATCTACACTAACACTCAGCGAAGAAGGAGGAATGCCTAAATTCATCAATTTTTCTTGATATCTTAATTTAGCTTTAGCAGTTACTACTTCTTGAGCTTTCTCTAACGTCTTAAGTATGTTCTTTTTAATCTTGTTTTCCTTAATTTTTGGTTGAATAATCACTTCAGCAGGTACTTCTTCCAAAGGTGGCTCATCCACAAACCTAAACAAGAAGTTGCCATGCAAAGATTCGTAAACATTTAGGAGATTTTTTGCCTTAATGCTGCTTTTCAATAAACCCATCTTTTCTGAATAGGTTATCCTGAATAAATAACAAGGGACCCACACAAGTTTAACCCAAAGGATATCTTCTTTTATGATTCCCAAGAAACCTTTGCTTTCTTTTTCCACTAAAGCAACCGCCTCTCTTTCTTCGCATTTGGGAGGTATTCCTAGAACTTTTCTTTTAAATTTAGCAGTTTCTAACTCTGCTAAAGACACTTTGCCCAGCTTCTTTTCAATATCATCTTTTCCCCAGAGTTCTATGCCGAGTTCTTTAGCAGATTTTTCAGCTCCAACCCTCCAGCCCTCTAAGCTAACAATAATTGCTTTATTGAGCCCCAAATCCCTCATAACATAAGCTACCTTAGAAACAACATCTTTCTCTATAGGATTATTCCAAGCCTTACACTCAACCATTATTCGGAAGGAAGTTATTTCATCTTGCTTTTCAGCCAATATATCTATTTCATGTCGCCCCCCTGATTTGCCTTCTAAAATAATATTTCTATGCGTGGTATAACCATTAAGCTGAAAAAATTTATCTATCAGCTCTTCCAACATGTGGCCTTTTTTAATAAAGTCTTTTCTAGCACTCTCCCCCATGTTGCCACCAAAAGTTTCTTAGTTTGAGTTTAATACCTTACACAGAAAATTTTTAGGGAATTTTATTAAAAAAATATATTAGGTTTTGATTATTGGTATTAGTTAGATTAGTTTTCATCTATTCTGCCAAAAATAACTTTATAAAAAATTTTGAGGTTTAAAATTAAAATTAGGGCGTATGTGACCTCTATGGGAATCAGTGGTTTATTCAAAAAGGTTGGATCTGCGATAGGAAAACAAGTAAAGAAATATCAAATTAATTCAAAACGGAAGGAAGAAATAAAGATTGTAAAAGAAAAGTATCTTTCAAGGCTTTCTCATAAAGAGTTAGTGCAACTGTATAAAACATATCTTGGTTAGATAAATATGGCAAGAAAGAAGTCAAAGAGGAAAACAAAAAGAAAAACTAGGCGAAAGAAAGACGATTTCTTTGATTTTGGTTTCGACATGCCAAAAATTGATGTACCTGAAATAGAAATGCCTAAAATGGAACTGCCTTCTTTAGAGCTTGGTTTTGAACAAAGACAAAGAAAAGTAGATCCTAGTAAAATTCCTAAAGCAAAACTGGTTGGTATTCTTTCCCAAGCCCTTTCTACAGAGCAAATATATCGCTCACTTATCCGTTTAGGAAAACATAGGCTGGCAGAAGAATTTCTAAATGAGGTAGGACTCATAAACAAAAAGTATGATAAAATACTTGCAGAAGTTGAAGGAAAAAAGGAAGAAACATTGGGAGACCGAATCTTAACTACAATTGTGGATGAGATAATTTGGCACATGAAAAGACTTTATCAACAATCCCAAATATATGCAAATGAAACAGAATTCCAAAAGGAGATAAAAGCTTTCCTAAATGGAATGGCTTCTGTAATGGAAACATCTTTGGCCAAATTCGGCTGGAATGTTAATATCGCTAGAGAATATAGGTTTCCTTCCAATGAAAGGATTGATTTGCTAGTATTGGTTGGGAATGCTAAAATAGGAATTGAAGTTAAATACGACTTGGAGGAAACATCTAAATTGCAAAGGTTGTTGGGCCAGATTGATAGATATTGTCCTAATTTGGATTTTCTTATTGTGGTTTCATACAAACCATTAAGCGCAAATGCAATTAATGCAATAAAAAATAAAGAAAACGAGAAAGAAATACCAATAAAGATAGTAACTCCAACCAGGGTAGTATAGTCTTGTAATTTTAAAAATTCGGATATTATCCTCTCATCTCTTTAAGCTTTTTCAAAGCTTCTTTCCCTTTCTTCGTAAGCTTATAGAACCTAAAATTAAGGTCATTTGGATTTATGCACTTTATAAATCCACCTTTAGCTAATTCAAGAAAGCTTCTACTCACGGAACTTAAATGATCATCAGTTAATTTTGCTACTTCCGAAGGGCTTACAGGCTTCTTCTCCATAAGTTCCAAAATTTTCCTTCTTTTCTTGGACTTTAGTATAAATATCACATCTTCCCATTCCATGAAAAAATTAGGCTAATAGCCCCTACTTATTACCAGAATAACAATAGCGTAGCAAAAGCATAGCAAATATTAAAAGAATTTTCTGAAAAAGATATATGGGGGGTTGGTCATGAATCAGAAGATGTTAATAGTTTTATTACTAATTGCTATTTTTGCAGTAGGTGGAACAATTTTATTTATGCTATCACGATTTACTCCTACAGGATTGGCAACAGGTGCTTCTGCAACAGCTGAATCTTCTTTAGAGACACCAGTAGAAGAAACGCCTAAGGCAAAATTATCTCTAAAATTTGATACAGGTGAAGAGGTAGTACCTGAAAAGCTCATTATTGATGATACAGAGGTTACGCCTAACAGTATAATTGAGATTGGGGATCTAACAAAAGGAAACCATAGGTTAATAATAATTGTGAATGGGTTAGAATTTGAAAAAGATTTCTATTTTGAAGGAGAAGATATAACAATAAAAATTGCTAAACCAGTGCAAACATTTGTGGCTGTCTTTAGTGAAAAAACAGGGGAGCCAATATCAAATGTAACAATCTATGTCGATGGGGAAAATAAATGTACAACACAGGCAGATGGCACATGTTCGTTCTTTGCAAAGCCAGGCAACCATACTTTTAGGATACAAGGAGAAGGGATACTACTTGAAGAAATAAAAAATATAAGTCGTTCCTTAAGTAGTTTCACTTTCAAAGTTACTAGAAAATTGTCTATTTCTATAAGTGTGGTTGATGAAATAACTAAGGAACCTGTAGAGGACGCCGAAATATACATTGATGGTTCTTATAAAGGTAGAACAGATCCAGCAGGTAGTTATAGTGTTTCGTTTGTAGAAGAAGGTACGCATGTGCTAGAAGTTAAAAAGGGAAACATTTCTGACTCTACCACAATATATGTTACTCCTGAAAATACCGCCTTCCAAATTAGCATAAAATTGCCCAGAACAATAACAATAGTAGTAAAAGACAAAGAAACTCAGCTCCCTGTAAATGGGTTCTATGTAGAGATTAGGAATGAAGAAACAGGAGAAACAATAAAGAGCTTATTTAAAACTACTGATGAGGGAAAAACAAAGCTGGCAAATGTGCTTCCAGGCGAATATAGGTTAGAAGTTGACGTTCCTACAGACTTATATAAAACAGATTATAAGCCTACGGCATATATCACAATAACAGGAGAAGAATCTGAAATAGAAGTAGAGGTTGAGATGCCCCATCCTAGATTTAGGGGTTCTTTGTCATGCAAAGATAGGTGTCTCTTTGCACCAGATTGTTGCTATGTTACTCTTACCAACAAATCTTGGCAAAAAGGAATAACAACTGAGGATACTACGTTACAATTATTTGTGCTTAGGAAAGCAGAAAATGGAGAGTACGAGATAATTTCAACGGAGCAATATAAATTCGGTAGGATTGCACCAGGGCAAGAAGTAAAAGCAATTAAAGGAGAAGGATGTGAAAATGAGGAAGGTATAAGAGTAAGAGGCTTAGATTGTTTGTTACCCGAAACAGTTGTAGCAGTAGTATTTGAAGGATGGAGATGGACACCACAAAATGCAAAACCTATAGGAAGCATCACTATACCCGAATCAGAATTGGCAAAAATAACAAAAAAAGTAATAAAATACTGCGAGCAAAATCCTTCGGTATGTGCAAATGCTATTAAATATATTGCTGGAATACTCGTGACTCCAACATAAATAGTTAAACTTAATAAAGAAGGGTTCGGAGGTAAGAGGAATGCTACAATGCCCTGGGTGTGGTAAAAAAGTAGATAAAGCCGCTAATTATTGTCCATATTGTGGCAAAGAACTAAAAAAGAATGCTAAAAGTTTAACCTTGGAGCTTGAA
>JAPDKC010000059.1 GCA_029258755.1 archaeon
AGCCTTATCTACCAACAGCTCTGCTATCAAGCTTACTTCTAATACTTGGTTTCGAAGTAGTAATAATCGGCCTAGTAGCAGAAATGATAAAGCTCAATAGAAAAACCCTCGAAGAAATTTTGTATAGGTTAAAAAAATAAAATACTAGTTAAAGATAACCAAGCCCCTTTAACTGCTTTTTGATCTCTTGCGCCTCAGTTTCTTTTAGATTTATCTTTTTAAATTCAGTTTTCTTCTTTACACCTTCTTTTATTTTCTTTTTTGCTTTTTGTGGTAAAATTAGAATTTGTTTTCCATCACATTGTTTGGGTGTTTTGAATCCGAAGAAAGCTAGTACAGTTGGAAATACATCAACAATTTTTATTGTTTTTCGATTCGTTTTAATTTTGTTATCTTTCATATACGCTAAGAATACCCCATAGGGCCTGTGTATACCTGTTTTTCTAGGATTATTATCAAAGAAAGTACCTTCTATAATCCTTTCCATGTCGATTCCTGGGATGTAATATCCATCCTCAGGTACTATAATCAGATCGGGTGCGTCTTCTAGAGCTTCACCCGAATAAATTTCCTCTTTTTTATAAACAGCCTTTATAACTTTTCTACCCTCATCATTCAGTTCCACCAGGTACTTAATTAATTCCTCTCTAATCTCTTCATACCGCTCTTTTCCCACAATTCCTTTGGGTTCCCTTCCTTTTAAGTTGATATAGAGCTTACCCTCACTCCAACAATAAGCTTTTGTATGCTCCCAATCAATATTCGATGTGGAAACATTTGAGCTCGGAAGCGCAAACGCCAATTTCAATATGTGCTTTCCAATAAAATTAGATTTTAGTTTTAGTACAATCTCTTTAACACGATCCCTCCCAAACAATTTGTCCATCAATCGAATAACCCACTCTTTTTTTGGTGCAATAGCCTTTTTTTTCTCTGCTTTAAATCTTAAGAATCCTTCCATTGCCAGAAACTGGTTTATAAGTATATATTTATAGCATGGTCCAAAACCATGATCTGAAACAACAAGGAGCAGATCCTCTTGCTTAAGTCGTTTTAGAAATTCTCCAAGAATTTTATCGAACTCTTTATACTCCTCCAACAAAACATCCTTAAATTCACCCTTCTTTTTATACATTGGGTGCTTTTCGTCAGTATAATGCCAGAAGAAATGTCCTATATCATCAGCACTTGTTAAAACAAGCATAAAAAAGTCCCAGTAGGATTCTTTAAATAATCTTAGAGCTGTTTCAAATACTGATTTTCTAACCTTTTTTATTTCATTTAAGTGGCGTTTTTTATCTGAGCAGTCTGTTTTGATAATGGGTTGATATTTCCATTCTCTCAGTTTCTTTTTCATCATTTCTGGATAGACAAACTTGCTTTTTTTACTTGGTACAGGTCGGCCAGAAATCAAAACTCCATTCACCTTTTCAGCAGGATATGTTAGTGGTACATTTATTACACAAACTTTTTTGCCCTGTTCACTAAGTATTTTCCACAGGCTTTTCATCTTTACATCGGTCGCGGTAATGGGTACTAAATCATAGCTATCTTCCATTCTTTTTCCAAATCCGAAAATCCCGTGTTTTCCAGGATTCGTGCCAGTATACATAGAAGTCCATGCAGGGGGCGATTCTGCAGGAATAGAGCTTTCCATTTTTAGATAAACTCCTTTATCAATAAGCTTTGCAAAATGTGGTAACTCTGTTTTCCATTTCTCAAGTAAAGTTGGTTCTAATCCATCAAGGCCAAGTATTATTAATCTGCCCATAAAGATCCTCTATATCTTTTATCTGTTAAAGAGTTTTTTTAATACTGCCACATACAGTACAATCAATACAAAGCTATAATTAATAACAAACAAGATAAGAGTCAAACTTGCTGTTTTGGTGGTGCTAATTCCCAAAATACCGAGGAAGAAAACTAATGATATTTGTCTTATTCCTATTCCGTTTGGGGTTAAGGGAAGCAATGAGAGAATCGCAACAATAGAAACCACGTATATAAGAGCAGTCAAATTTACAATTTCTCCAAATCCTAAAAAGAGAACAAATATAATCGCAGATTGCAAGAATAGTCGTACTAAAGTAAGAGTAAAATTCACAAAGATGAGCTTTCTTTCTTTTTTTAGGTAATAGTATAAAGTTTTAGAAAAGCCAGCAAAATGGTGTTTAATTGCTGCAAATAAAGTGTTTTTTAATAAGTTTTTGGCTTTTTCCGAGAAAATGAAGAAGGCAATTAAAATACCTGAGCTAAGAAGAATTAAAAATAGATGAAGCGCCTCTCTAAAGCCAAAGAAATAAAGTGTTGCTAAAATGGAAAAAAAAGAAAGCACTGCTAGCGATATAAGTTTATCTAACACAAGTATGGCAGTGCTTTTTCCCAAAGGCACATGGTCTTTTAAGAAATATGCCAAAGAAAACTCTCCAGCTCTGCTAGGTAAAATCGCTCCAAGAGCCCAGCTCACGGTGTATTTTTTGAGAAGAAATAAATATCCAAACTTTTTAATGGGCGTGTACATAATTTTTAGATTTAGAGTGTTTAAACAAAGCACTAATAAAAATAGGGAGATGGCAGGTATTAGGTATATTATTTGAAATTTAGAAAGTAACTCAAAAATTTTTTCGATTCCTACATAGGAAAAAAGAGCTAAAAGTAAAAGTATGCCAATCAAATAACTAATAACAGCTTTCTTAATTTTCATCATAGCTGTATAGTAAATGAGAGCATAAATAATAAATTATAACCCCCCATATCCTTTAAATATGCAAAACCCGGTTTTTAAAAAGATAGAAAAAAATTTGTTAATCTACGTGATCATAACTATATACTTAATCATTCATTTCTTCTGTTTTCCCTCTTTCTATTCTTCTAGCGATGAGCAGCATTATTTGGCAAATGCCTTGCAGATACAGAGGGGCTATTTAGGGGAAAAAGACCCATTAAATGTGTGCAATGCAGGCCTCTATACAAATAATGGTTATGTGTACGGACAATATATAGGCAGATCGCTTTTCTTAATTCCCTTTACATGGTTCGGTTTGCAAGCGGTTATGCTTTCGGGCCTTATTATCCACATTATAAACTTTATACTACTTCTCCTAATATTTAGAAAGCTTAAAGTAAGGCAAAGCTTTGCCTTACTCTATCTTTTCTATCCAGTAATTTTCTGGCAGAGCAGAACTCTGTATGCAGGCATTCTGGTTTTAACAGGATTTTTAGCAGCTTTTTATTTCTACATTTCAGATAAAGAAAAGCATTGGGTTTTAAGCGGCATTTTTTTAGGCTTAGCTATGCTAGCACGTTATGATGCTGCTTTGGGCATAGGAGCAATATCTTTAGCACTACTTATAAAAGATAGAAGAAAGCTTCTTTTCGTGCTTGCGGGCTTCTTGCCTGTCCTTTTTGCAATAGTTTTGTTCAATACTTTTACTTATGGAGGCGCAGTTAGCACAGGTTATGGCGAATCGGGCATAAAGCTTCTATACTCTACAATATTTAGAGGCGACATTGTTTCCCTAGTTTTCTACATAATAATGCTGCTCTTACTTTATCCTGCAATGTTTGCAAGCCCCTATCTGCTGCAAAAATTTAATCTTAAATTAGAGTATGCTCTATTTTCGCTTGCATACATTTTGTTAGCAGCTCGCTATAACCCATTCCACTTTGATATTTCTTTGCTTACGCTTCCATTGCGCATGCGTTATGCTCTGCCTTTAGCAGGAATGCTTTTGATACCTTATGGGCTATTCTTGCAGAGAATATGGGAAAAATACAAGAGCAAAGAAAAGGCTTTGCGATTTGCTTATTGGCTATTTATCGCATTATTGCTTGCAGGCACGGCTTATGCTTCCTACGTGCATGCTAAATTCTTAAATGAAAGAAAAGCTGTTTTTGAGCAAATATATGCAAATACTCCTGAGAATGCTTTAGTAATTGGTAGCAGTGACGATTGTATGTATTTTTTGAATGGATTTTTTCCAAAAAGACGCTACTTAAATATTGATCTCAATCAGGGTTTGGCAGGAAACCCACAGAACCTTTCGATAGAGCAGTTTATCGATGACAAAACTTATGTGCTTGAGCTTAGGTACAGCAATCGCTCAGGTAGAAAAAGCACGCGACAACAGGTCATTGAAAATGAACGCGAAAAGATAAAAGAATTTATTGAGAAAAACAAAGACCGCTTGCAGCTTGTTTTTGAAACAGAAAAGCCGCATTATTTGAGGATCTATAGGTTCGAAAGGTTTAAATAAACAATGTGCACAATATACTACAATGATAGTGTTGGATTCTACAGTAGTTATACACCTTGCAAAGCTAACATTACTGGAGAAGTGCTGTGACTATTTTAATAAAGCTGTAATCCCTCAGTTAGTCTATTGCGAGGTTTTAGCTGGGAAAAAGAAAGGATGTGCGGAAGTTGCAGTTGTTGAGGATTTAATAAGAAATAAAAAAATATTGGTTAAGCGGCTTTCAAGAAAGGAATACTTGAAAAAGGCCAAAGACCTCAACATCCAACACGGGGAAGCAGAAGCTATTTCCCTCTGCTGGCAAGAAGGGATAGAATTCATAGCTACTGATGATGATAATGTAAGGAAAAAGAGAGTGCTTTTAGGTCTAAAAATTATAGGAACACCGGCTATAGTGCTGGCGTTGTTTATTAAGGGGATTATTGATGAAACAAAATTTAAGGAAAGCTTGGAAATGTTAAGGGAGATTGGTTGGTTTAGCGAGGCCGTTATTGATAAGATCTTAATGGAGGGTGAAAAATGGAAAAGGCAATAGGGGTAAGATTGCCTCAAAAACTACTGCGGCAGGTTGAGAAGCTTGGTGCTGAAGAGCACGAAGACAGAAGCACCATAATAAGAAAACTTCTAATGCTGGGTTACATGGAGTTTATGAAGAAAAAAGCAGCGGAGGATTATTTGGCTGGCAAGATAACCTTTTCTGAAGCTGCACGCAAAGCAGGACTGACTCTGTGGGAGATGGAGCAATACCTGATTTGGAAGGGATTCGTATCTAGCTATTCCATAAAAGACTTAGAAAGAGAGCTAAAAAGCATGGTGTCATATGGCAAAAATGCAAAAAGATAGAAGAGTTTATAAGGAAAATTATAAATTTAGTTTGGGGGTGAAAAATGATTAGGAAAATTTTAGTTACCGGTTCAAGCGGGGTAATTGGTACAAGGCTTTGTGAAAAGCTCCTCAATGAAGGTTATGAAGTAACAGGCGTAGACAAACGTACTAACAAATGGAATAAAACTGTGAATAATTTAACTATAAAATGCGACCTTTTAGATGCTCGCGCAATAGAAATGTTGCCAACTGATTTTGATCTTGTTTTTCATCTTGCAGCCAACTCTCGGGTTATGGAATCTGTCGAAGAACCAGAAAAAGGATTGGAAAACATAACAATGACATTTAACATTCTAAATTTCCTTCGCAAAAATGAAATAAACAAAATTGCTTTTGCTAGCAGTCGCGAGGTCTATGGTGAGGGCAGAATAGAACCTTGCAAAGAGACAGATGTTGTTTTGGATAATATAAAAAACCCCTATGCCGCCTCAAAAGTGGCCTGTGAGGCACTTATTCAGGCGTTCAAATATTGTTACGGAGTGGAGTATGTAATATTTAGACTTTCAAATGTCTATGGGATGTACGATGAAACGGATCGCGTTATACCGCTGTTTATAAAGTTGTTAAAACAAAATAAGCCGTTAAAAATATATGGAGAAGATAAATCATTGGATTTTATTTACATTGACGATGTTGTTGATGGGATGATACGCGCAATAAAAAAATTTGATAAGGTAAAAAATAACACCTTTAACCTTTGCTCTGGAAATGTTACAAAAATTATTGAAGTTGCACAAATGTTAAAAAAAATTACAGATTCTAAGAGTGAGATCCAGATATATCCTGAAAGAACTGGGGAGGTTAGCTATTTCAGAGGGGATTTTTCAAAAGCCCAGAACAGCTTTGGCTTTGCACCCAAAACCGATCTAGAAAAAGGCTTGAGATTGGCTGTGAGCTGGTATTGTAAAAATCTGTATCTATAATAAAATGTTTAGGGTTTTGACAAAAGTGTTAGAGGTAGCCTAATGCTTTCAATTTTTTTAAGTCATCATCACTATATTTATAATTTCCTGAATGGGTACTCGATGGGTGCTCGTTCGTCAGAAAATTTGTTAGTTGAGCCTTTAGCTTATCTTTCATAGGTTTGTTTTTATTCGCCAAGTTTATTTTCTCTTTCGGGTCATCTATTATATTGAACAATTCTTCTTTTTTGCTTTGTTTGTATAAAATATACTTCCACTTACCCTTGTATAATATTCCTGCTTGTTCTTCCCCCTTTCTCCTCTGCAAGGGGTGGGAATTCCCGCTTTCAAAAATTACCACCCTCTCTCCTCTTTCAACATTCTTTATTACTGGGAGCAGTGATGCGCCATCAATTTTTAGTTCACCACACTCAATTTTACTCATTTCAAGTATTGTCGGTAGAATATCGACAATCCTTACTGGTTTATTGACGAGCTGCCCCTTTGTGTTAAGATCCTTGTCGTATATTATTAGAGGAATTCTGACTGTTTCTTCGTATAACCCTTTCATGTGCCCATGTCCAAAACCACCGTGTTCGAATAAGGCATCCCCATGATCAGATAAAAGTACTATACACGTATTTGGCAGGTTTTTTTCGATAAAATTTAGCAATTGACCAATGCTTTTATCCACTATGGCTAAAGAGTTACTCAACAGTTCTTTTAACTTTTCCCTATTTTTATTATTCACAAAATTAGTTAGTTTTATATATTGGGAAAAGTCAGCTCCATATGGATAGTGGGTATCCATTAAATGAATATACACAAATAAAGGCTTTCTGTGTTTACTTTGCCTGATGGCTTTTATGAGAGCATTTATCATTTCGTCAGCAGGCGCAACTTTTTCATATGCTTCAAAAAAAAGACGCTTGGAAAATTTTTCCGGAAGAAATTTGTTAAACGCTTTGAACAACACCTTAAATAGAATTTTTTTGGGCATTCCAAATTTGTCTAAATACTGATTAAATCCTCTCCTAAAACCAGGATCGGTACAAAATGGGTTCTCATTGACTGCTATGGTGTAGTAGCCATGCTTTTGCATTATTTCAGCCATTGTAGGTATTTCACTAGGCAGGGTTTCGGAGGGGGTCTTAACTTTGTGATTCGATACCCACAATCCGGTAAAAAGGCTTGCTATTGCTGGTTTTGTCCAGCAGGAGGTACTATATGCCCGCGTAAATAAAACCCCGGCGTTTATCATTTTTTTAAATGCTGGAAATCGTGAAGCGTTTTCCAGAAAAAGATCACTCCGTATTGAGTCGCATACAATTATAATTACATTTTTCTTTTTGTTCAAATTTTTTCACCCATTCGCCAGATAATATCAAAAATCCGATAAATTTAACTAATTAATTTATAAATTCTTTATTTTTAGTTTTTAATCAGGATAATATATAACGATTAACGATGATGTGTTATGGTGAAAATTAGTGTGGTTATTACCACTTATAATAGGGGCAATCTTTTGAAAAGGGCTTTGCAGGCATTGCTGGAGCAATCTCTCGCACCA
>JAPDKC010000015.1 GCA_029258755.1 archaeon
CTATGAAGATTACAGTGTTGAGCCAAATGATTTTTACTGGGTAGCAATAAAGCAGAGTAATGGTATTGATGCCTACATGGCTTTCCTCGGCCCCGTTTTCATATATGATGTGAAGTAAAAAAGAAGAAGGATTAGTTCTATGCAAATTTTCTTATCCGATTATACTACTCTCCTCATATAGGTATTCATCCAAATCTATTTCTCGGGTAATTATATCTACCCCTAATTTTCTAACTTTTTCAGCATCTTTCTCATTCAAATCTAATATATAAAATCCCTTGAATTCTCTTGCTAACCCCAATAAATGCCTTCTTATTACATATTCGGGTGTAGGTATAGAATATTCATACATCCATTTTAATATTTTCAGTACATTATATTCGACATTTGTTGATGAATTAAAAATTTCCTTTGCTATTTCTTTCCAGCTATTTTTACTTTTTTCATGATCCCTTATGATGTTTGCCAAACTCTTTAAATGCTCTATTTCTTTTTCCTGCAATTCCATAATTTTAGGAATAACAAGTTGCACGCCTGCAATTCTCCGAAAGATTCGCTGTGCCTCTGATTTTTTAGATGCTTGGTATATACCTAACCATTCTAATGTTTTTGTTATATCTGTTTCATATTTTTCTTTTATTTTTTCATCATTATACACTTCTTCTATCATTTGTCGTTCTTCCTCATATCCGAGTTTTTGTTTTTTATATTTCTTTAAAACTTCTTTCGTTTTTTCGAGAGCTTCAATAGGGCGATATATTGCCCTTGTACCTCCTTTCTCGTCTATACCAGTAAATATGTAAATATTAGGTTTCTCATCCTTATAATCGCTGTCCCTGTTTCTATAAATTCGTCCCCATCTTTGTATTTGACTATCTATCGGAGAAATTTCTGTAATAAGCACATCGAAATCAAAATTTACAGATGCTTCAACAAGTTGGGTGGAAACAACGATAACTCTTTCATTAGATTTTAACTTGGTTTTAATTTCTTCGATTCGCCTACTCTTTTCTTTTTCAATCAGCCTAGAATGAAGAAGATAAACATTTCCCCATTTTTCTTCTTCTTCATTAAATTTCTCGAACAATTTAATAGATTTCATTACATTATTTACTATTATGAGAATGTTTTGTGAGAAATGGTCATTAATTATTTTTGCAATTTCGTTAAATTCTTTAACTTCCCACCCTCCTTTATCATTTTTTGAAAACATTTCTTTTTCAATAGTTTCTATTTTATGTCTTTTTAAATTGTAGTTTTTAATCTCCTGCTTTATATGTTTCTTCTCTTCCTTTAAATCTATTTTGAGATAATGTTTTAAAAATTTTTCATAATATGGGGGAAAAGTTGCAGTTATTATTAACACATTTCCATTAACATTTTCTATCATCTCTAGAGTTTTTATAATGATTGCGGCCATTTCAGGATCATATGCTTGAATTTCATCTATAACAATGGATGAAAACGGATATATCGATAATAACTTATCGAATCCGTAGAATTTTAAGGATGATAAAAAAACTTGGTCCGGCGTAGTTAATAGAATAGGAGAAGCGAACATTTTAATTTCCTTTAATTTTTCATCGATTGATATATCCTTACCATTTTCTCCTTTGAGGTATTCAATAAATGATGTAGAATGCAACAAATCAACAACTTCTTTGTTGAAATAACCATTTTCTCCTGCAAATCTATCGAACAAATCATTAAGAGCTACTCGTAGTGGCAAAGTATACAATAATTTCTTACCATTTTTTCTCGCCCATAAAAGAGCAAACTCAGTTTTACCAGAACCTGTAGGTGCAATCAATATCAGATTTTTTTCCATGTGCCTTTCCAAAATTTCCTCTTGCCATATCTTTTCTGAATGAATCTTTATATTCTGTTTGATAGTGGCGGGTAAATTCTCCATGACATGTTCAAGGGATACATCCTTTTCTACAATTATTTCCCCACTTGCGGAATAGTCGCATCTTCTTAGTAAACCAAGAAAAACAAAAAACCCCTTTATTTCATCAAATTTTTTATCATATAGTTCATATAGCGGAAGTACATTAGATACACCGAGTCCGTTATCGATTTTTTCTAGAAGAACGTCAAATTTACTCGTATCCAAACTGCTTTCTAATTCTTTGAGTGCATCATAAATAAATTTGGGTGCATTCTTTTTTTTAAATTCATTTTCCAAATATTTTAATAAATCTTCGTAAATCTCTCCAAATCGATCCTTTTTAATGGTTAAAAATTTTACATAATCCACTATATTCGGATAATCATCCAATATCCTTGTTATATGCTGTTCTCTTTCAGCAAAAAATTTGTTGTAATGATGTAGAAGAATAGCAGTTCTAATCCATTTATCCCATCTATCATTTCCTAAGAAAGCCACGGTATGGATAACAGAAAGTATCTCATGGTCAGGAATGCCAAAATCTATCGGGTATTTATTTATTGTAAAGAATTCCACAATATCATTCCAATTCTTATTCTCCTTCACTTTCTCTTCCTTCCCAAATACTTTTTTCTGGAAACCAAAATCTATTTTTCCCAAGTCATGAAGAAACGCTGCTTTTGTCAAGTTTTTAAAAATTTCTTCTGATTTAATAAAATCATAATCCATATTATCTCTGTTTTTCTGAACAAATCTCCATATCTGGATTATTCTCTCGATAATATCCTCAATATGCTCTTTTAAAAGGATTCTTTCATATCTTTTAGATTTCGCTCTTATTATATCTATCAACGGCATTATAACCACCCAAATTTATCTATTATAAGGAATTTCTTCCTATTAATCTCGTAGATTTCCACATCTATTTTTTCTCCATCTTTTAATATAATCGAGTAATCAGTTCCTGTGTAAATTACGGTCTCAAATTTTACATCTCTCTCTGTAGATTTTGTTATTTCTGCTTTGTGTTTTACAGGTTTTCCGTCATTTTTAAAAACTACTTTTACAGGGATAGAATATACAGGGTATTTTTGGTTTTTAATGGGAAAATTCTCTCTCTTAATATATGTCGGATAAGTTAATCTTATGTCACCTTCTATATCCTTAATTAATTTTCCATCTACGTACTCAACTCTCTGTATATAGACTATATCTTCGCTCCTACCTAAAGACAAAACCTTTTCTGGTTTTTCTAAAGATTTCTTTATTTTCTCTAACAACCCGTTATTTCCTCTTAAGAAGATGAATAAATGGCCATTAAAAAGTTCCTGCTGATAAACAGGAGTTCTTTGTGCTTTTATATGAGCATGATATAAATGATGCCAAAGATTACCTCCCAGAGGATTTCTAACATGTTTATTTATTAAACCGACTCTGCTAACAGAAACATCCCCTTTGATTAGGCTTTGATAATTCCAGAAAATACTTTCAAACTCACCATGAAGACTAACTTTTAGATCATCCCACCATATATTTTTAAGTGCACCTTTCTCATCTTCATACCATCTGTTTCTTCCATACCAATCACCTGTTACATTCTGTAGCATTCCAATTATTGTTGATTTCGGAGGCAATGGGTAAGATTGTGCATAATAAAAAGTAAAAGGATTCCTATATTGTGCAAATGGTTGGAAAAGTTCAATGAATAATGTCCTTTCCTTAGACATGGTTATTCACTGGTCTCGTTCTTCTTCGTTATTCTCCTTAATTTTACACTCTATGCTTGAGTCATAGAATATCCTCACTTGGTTGATCTTATCCTTATTTTTATCAAATATTTCATTTATAAAGTTGATAACTTTATCTTCAGATAATTCTTCCTTTCTGGTACTATTGATTTTTACTTCAAACACTGGTTTCTTACTTTTAGATACTATGTGCTTAATTTTCATTTTTCTTCCATTTTCAAACGGTTCTTCTATCACTTCATCGTATTCCTCTTCACAGTATTCATCAATGAGCGATATTTTGTCTTTGTAAGTTTTATACGGGTTGTTTTTGTAGATTCCTACAACCATTAATTTTGGTGAAAGGTCTTCTTCTCGCCCCTTTATACTCCTTTTAAGATTAAGAATAGATTTTATTAGTTCGTAAATTCTATTTTTGGTCTCCTTTAACTGGTAATTTATGACCATGACACCGATAGATTCATCAAATATAAGGATGTCTTTTAACTCATCGGAATACTCAATTTTTTTACTCTTTTCATCATATGGCACAATTATTTTGGTTAGTGATACATTACTATTCCCTTGATATTTAAACTTTAGTGGATCTCTTTCCTTACCCTTTTTATCCTTTTTGTATTTGATTTCAAAAGCAACCCCTCCTCCCTCCTTTATTATTTTTAAAAAATCCCATTCCACTGGCTCATTCTTGGCTAGATATATATCAATTTTACCGATGGCATCTAAATTAACCACAATAGTATATTGATAGTAAGTTTCATGTTCCTCGGCAGTAAACGGATTAGGATCCATTCCTCCAGTTGTCCTCCTCATTCTATTTGCTAAACCTATGTTTGCGTTAAATAAAGCATCATAGCTGAATGGCGTTAAAGATACAGCATGGCTTATTTTTACTGGAGACTCTCTGAAGTTTTGCGGAGATGTTGTGGTGATCAGATAACCAAATAGATCAAACTCTGGATATTTCAGTATCTCACCAGAAAGTAGAATCTTATCCGAAGGCTGTATGACTGTTTGATCCCCTTCTCCAGCTCGTTGGAGCTTAGATCCATCTGCAATGTTCCATAATCCCATCTTCCTTGCCGTATCTAATAAACTGTATCTCAAAGCATATCTACTCACAAGTGTATATTGTCTGCCATCCCATTTTGTTATCTTCTTAAGTTCTTGGTAGTTTCCGGTTCCCTGATCGTAATTTAGGGAATTCCCATAAAAAACTATGTCCATCACAATATACCTACCCATTTTAATCACCTCCTTTAGATTTTGCAGACATTATACCCATGATGACAGAATATGCTAACTTTTCAAAATCTCCAAAAGTTAGAGGGTATATATCTCTTAACTCTTTAACCATCTTTTTAGCTTCATCATCTTTCTGTGAATTTAATGCTCGAAGAAGAGTCCAGAAGAACTCCTTCTGATTATTTCCTTTGGCAACATTTAGAAGATTGTATACTAGCTTCTGTCTATAATTTTCCGAACCAATTTTCCCAAATACATTGGTTGCAATGTCTTTTATTCTCCTTAATTTCTCATCTGACAATATTTTACTCTTCTGTTTTTCCTTCATTTTCATATTCTCCACCTTCAACACCTCCATAAACCAAACCTACAACAATTGCAAGAGCATAATTCTCCCAGTTTATATCATTTGAGACTATTTTGTCAAAAAGATATTTATTCAATTCCTCAATTTCATGTATCTTAAATCTTCCAATGAATGACTTGAGCAGGATATTTGTGAAAGCATACTTATTTCTTTTTCTTATTGTTGATAAAAGCCTGCTTGCAATTCTTTCTCGTTCCTTGCAATCCTTGAAGATACTGTATGTGTTTTTGGCAGCTGAAACCATCTTGGCAGCATCTTCCTTGATTTCAAACAATACACTTCTGTACCCATGTAAAAATTCGCCACTAAATAAATTCTTGTCTTTACCAAGTTTTCTTAAACGTGCATCTACCGAATTTGCATAAATCAATGTTCTATTTCCGAGTCTTGCATCTGGTCTCCTATTTAAGTAGCGGTGTAGGTAATTTATTAGGTATGGTAATAACGGTTTATTTTTAATGAATTCTTCAAGTATCCATACTCTTTCACGTTTTGGTGTTGGAATATACCTATTTAAGACATCCCTTATCAGATCGTCTAGAATAACACTCGCTTGAAGTTTTGGAATGCCTATGTACTCAGCATTTATAATATCCTGTCTACCTCCTAATCTATATTTTATCAAATACATATTTTCAAGTACCCATATTGATTGCATTTCTATAATGGAATCTATTACAACCTTCCATGTAATCTGAATAAGCTGGGTTCTATCCTCTGCTTTTTCTGCAAGCTTTGCTATTCTTTTGTTTACATAGTATGTAAATTTTAAATCTGGAGAGTAAAAGAAAATGTTTTCCTGCAATATATTTTGTATGAATGCTAAAGGAAAACAGAGAATATATACAAGCGAGTAAGGGCAAGTATTCAGCAAAGTTTCCAAAGTTAATAGAGCCCTAGTGTACGGAAGATTATTGAATTCCTCTACAGACGGTAAGAACTTATTAATTGTCTTGTCGATATATTTTAATACATCTTTTTCTATACTTTTAATTCTTAAAATTTCCATAAACGCATCTTTTTGTTGTTCTATAGTCCACTGAGGTTGGAAAAAGAGCAAGTTTGTGAAATAATTAAATGGTTTCCTAAAACTTAAATCAATTCTTTTTCCTTTCCTAGTGGGTAGAATAAACTCTTTTCTACTACAAATCCATTTCCAGGCTTCTTCAAAAATATCCTCTTCATTTTCTATATTGTTTGGTGGATCAGGTACGAATTCTGTAACTTTACCACGCAATTTGTTGTTATAATATACAAATGCAATGGGAAAACACCAATAATAAATGGGTTTAGCATTTTCTTCTATTTTTTTCTGCAACTTTTCCAAATCCCATCCATATACTTCTTCCATTAAATTCACAAACCCCAAAATCCCTGCATCGATAAACCAATTTCCCGTGAATCGTAAGGGTTCTTTTTGTGTAGATTGTTCTTCTGCTTCTTCTTTCATCTCTATTTCCTCCACCGCCTTCATCCTCTTCCCTCCTCCGCCCTCCTGCTTTTTCCATTCGCCACCTTCACCATTCCAAATCCCATGGAATTTCTTTCTCCGAATCCTGCTTTATATCCCATTTCAAGCAATTCTCTGCTTCCTCTTGCCTTAAAAACCATTTCAACACAGCGATGATAGGTATTTTTTATCTTAATGCGCTTTG
>JAPDKC010000037.1 GCA_029258755.1 archaeon
AACTCTTCTGTAAATCTCCTTGATCTTGCCAGCCATAAAACCCCCCTTCTTATTACATTTAATTAATTTAGGTGAGGAAGGGCTTTTAATTAATTCCCAGACCTTGGTTCCGCTAAACTCTTAAGCATATTCGCTAGCTCCGCTTCCAGCTTTGGCTTCATAGCATCCTTTGCAATAAGCTCTAACTCTTCCGGATTTAGAGAATGCCTGCGTACATCCCCCCTCACAAGAAGCATCTTTCCAACAACAGCATTTGCTAACTCATCTAGCAATTGCTCAGTGCTTTTATTTTGCATCTCTTCAAGGAGCTGCAAAGCACTTATGCCTAAAGCAACCTCTGCCTGCCTTCCAAATAGGGTGCAAGCTATGCTTGCTGTTCCGTCATCCAATATAACAGTAACAACGGCCCTTGCTCTTGCTTTATTTCCGCATTTTTCGCAAGTTTCGCTAGATGCCTTCTCCTTACATGTTGGACAGAAATAGTAGATTAAATTTCCCTTGTTTATGTCCACTATTTCGCCAACTACCTCAACATTGCTCATACCTTCCTCAAGCTCTTTTATGTCGCGCCTTTTATATTTTATTCCAGTGAGTTCGGCAAGCTCAGGTATTTTTAAATCGGTTTTTGGATCAGAAATTATGCGAGAGCGCCAATCTAAATGTAGCTCTAAACCATTTGCTGAGCTCTTTACGCTAGCTCCCTCAATCTTTATAAGCTCGCCAGCATAAAGCTTGGAAGCTCTTTCGGCAAGTTCGCGCCAGGCAACTACTCTTATAGTAGCGCTACCATCACCTATTTCAAAGCTTGTTACCTTTGCTTTCTCCCCATTTCTCTCAAAACCTCTTGTTTCGAACACTCTAAGCACGCGAGCAAACACATCAACATTCCGCATTCCTTCGCTTAAGTCAGCGATCTTTAAGGCTATGCTTTCAGCCTTTGGCAGGGTGCTTGTGTCAACATCCTTTGGATTTACTACAAGTTCGCTATTCAATCCTAATGAAAGATTAAGCCTATCGTTAAAGGAGGAAACAATGCAGTTTTTAACAAGCAAAGTATCGCCTCTTTCAACCTTGTTTTGCTCAAGCCACTTTATGTCCTTGTTCCATAGGGTTAGCGTTATTTCTCCTGTTTCATCAGCAAGCAAGAGCTTACAGTAACGGCCTTTTCTATTCTCCTTTTCAAACTTCTTTGGACTTTGCACATGAAGCACGCGAGCAACAATATCAACATTCCGCATTCCTTCCACAAGATTAGCGATCTTTACTACTTGCGGCTTCTCCGTTTTTAGCTGAATGTCTACGCCAAGCTCTTTAGCAAGCATAAATGCTGCTCCGTCATCGGTAAGCAAGCCGGCAAACTTGCGCTTCTTTTCATCAATAAGCTTTCTTATCTCATCCTCGCTTTTCCCGGTTTCCGCTATAATCCTCTTTATTATCTTCTTGGCATCCAATAAAGCAGCCATACTACCAAAAAAGATAAGGCGCAATATCTTTTTAATCAATTTTATCAAGGTTTTTAGTATGTTGCATAAGCTGAGCAACAATCTGTTTGTTTTCTATTCTCCAAACCTAGGAAGTAACGTTTATGTTCTTGTCGGGAAGCGCATAGCGCTTATAGATACAAGCTTAAAAGCAAATGCTGAAGATCTTCTGGATGCTTTAGCGTCTATAGGTATTGAGCGAAAGGATGTGGATTTGGTTCTGCATACGCATGCGCATGCAGACCATATTGGATGCACCTCTTTATTTGAAAGAGCTGAAAAGCTAATGCATGAGGCAGATGCAAAAAAGCTTGAGCTTTGCGATGCTCGCTATACTTGCTCAAATCTTTTTTCTCAGGAGGAGTATCCTAAAATAGATTCACTCCTTAAAGGCAACGAAACAATAGATATAAAGCCGTTCTTGCTGCAAGTTATTCATACTCCTGGACATACAGCAGGCTCCGTATGCTTCTATGATGAAAAGAATAAGCTTCTTTTTTCAGGCGATACCTTGTTTGAAAACGCTTGTGGAAGAACAGATTTGCCAGGCGGTAATGAGCAGCAAATGGTTGAATCCTTGCATGAGCTCCAATATCTAAAATTTGATGTTTTGCTCCCCGGTCACGGGCTTGTTTTTAAGGGAGACCAAGAAGAAAACCTGCAAGCGGTTTTAAAAACCCTTAAGGAGAAATACTATTAGTGGTTCTCATGCTTGAAAAGCATTTTGGCAAGGTGTATCGGTATATTCTTGATAAGGTAGAAAAGAAGCAAGGAATGGTTTTCCTCGTTATAGATCCTCCAAATCAAAGCCCTGAGGTAGCTGGCAAGCTTGCAAAAATTGCTGAGCAGGCAGGCATAGCCGCAATCGCTGTCGGCGGCTCTGTTGGGGCGCAAGGTGCTTTATTAGATACAACAATTCAGTTCATAAAAGAAAATTGCTCCTTGCCAGTGATCCTTTTTCCAGGAAATATTGCAACTTTAAGCCCAAAAGCGGATGCTATCTATTTTATGAGCTTGCTAAACTCGCTTGACCCTTACTATATAAGCGGTGCTCAGATTGCTGCAAGCTATCCGTTAAAAAGAATGAACATTGAGGTAATTCCAACATCTTACATTATAGTTGAGCCGGGAAGAGCAGCAGGCTGGATAGGCCGCGTGCAATTGATTCCAAGGGAGCTGCCATATTTAGCTGCTGTTACTGCTTTAGCTGGCCAGTATATGGGCTCGCATTTGGTAATTCTAGAAGCAGGCGGCGGTGCCAGCAAGCATGTTCCGCTAGCGATGATAGAACAAACAAGAAAGCTAATAGATATTCCCTTGGTTGTAGCAGGCGGTGTTAAAACACCTAAGCAGGCAAAATCATGCATAAAAGCAGGCGCTAATATAGTTCATGTAGGCACCGCTATCGAAAACGTTTCAAACAACTTCCAAAAAGCAAGAAAGCGCTTGCAAGCATTAGCAAAGGCAGTAGCGGAAGCAGGAAGATAAGCAATTTATAAAGGTTTTAGCTCATTCACAGTTTTTTTGATCGCTTCTTTAGTGTTCACCCTTGGCTCAAAGCCAAGCTTCTTTATTTTCTCAATACTATAATGCCTATTTCTTATAAGCCTTTCAACATGCTCTGGTGTTACTATGGGCTTTGAGGAAAATGTTATGTATAAATAAGCTATTGCTTTTCCAAGCCATACAGGAATATGCTTAACCTCTGGCTTTAGGCCCAAGCACTTTTTTATCTCAAGCACCAACTGCTTTAAGCTTAGCACATCGCTTGCAGCAATGTTTAGTGTTTCGCCAGCCGTGCTTTCATTCTCTAAACAAAAAACAATAGCATCAACAACATCGCTAACATAAACAGCATGCCATAAATTCTTCCCGCTGCCTATGAGAGGAAAACCTTTCTTTATAACCTTTATTATTTTGCGCCAATACTCGTTTGGACCCAAAACAATCGCTGGCCTAAGAATCGTTCCTTGAATAAGCTCCTGATAAGAATTGACTATTTCTTCAGCCCTTGCTTTGCTTTTTTCATAATTTGTTTGCGGCCTTTTTTCTGTAAGCTCGTTAGCAATACCTTTAACATTTCCATAAACGCCAGCTGTGCTCAAGAAGATAAAGCGCTCAACTTTATTCTCTGCGCTAGCCCTTATTATATTCTCAGTGCCAAGGACGTTTACCTTCCAAAGGTTTTTTGCATGCTCATCAAGTATCGCTGCGCAATGCACAACAGCATAACAACCTTTACTCGCTTTTTTACAATCTTCATAGCTTAGCAGATCATTTCCTTTTTTTATATCAAATTCAACTACTTTGTACCGTTTCTTCTTTAAGACCTTAACAAGCCTGCTTCCGATAAAACCAGAGCTTCCAGTAACAAGCACGCGCTGCATAAGAATTTGGCTTTTACAAAAATGTTTAAAAACAGTGTTAAAAAAACTTCCCTACTGATTGTATATGATGGAAAAAGAAAGGCTTGTGCGATATATTGCAAAACTTGAGCTATTAGAGGAAAGATTGAATGATATTGAAAGTTGGATTTCAGGCTTGAGTTTTGAAGAATTTGAAAGTGACAAAAAAACAAAACTTGCTACATACAAAGCATTTCAAGAGGCGGTAGAAGCTATTACAGATATATGTGCAATGATGCTCAAGGACATGAAGCTTCTTGTAAGAGACGATTATGCAAACATAGATAAATTAGTTAAGAAAAACATCGTATCACAAGCTCTGGGTAAAGCATTGAAAGAAGCTAATGGCTTGCGCAATAGACTTGTTCATGAATATAATGATATTAAGCCAAATGTTGTATTCGAATCAATAAAGTCGCTTATTCCAGAGCTTAGAAGTTTTTATAAAGGTGCAAGACAATGGCTGAGCTCTCAAAGCTAAGGAAAATGTTTTCTTTTCTAAAAGAGGAGAAAAGCGTTTTAGCTGTTCTTTTATTCGGCTCAAAAGCAAAGAAAACATGTAAAGGAAACGATTATGATGTATGTATAGTTGCACCAAAGGCAAAGCATTCGGAATTATTGCGTGGACTTTTTCGAAGAATCGATACCAAAAGCAACAAAATAGACCTTTACATATTTGAGGAACTTCCACTTTATTTAAAAAAAGAAGTTATAGAAAATCACAAGATAATTCTTGCCAACGATAAATACGAGCTTTACGAATACCTTTATTTTTTTAGAAAACTGTGGGAAGATCAAAAGCACAGGAATGAGCAAAACAAGAGAGAGCTAAAAGCATTGCTTAGCTCTTAAATAGGTTTTTGTTAAAATTTTATTCTTGGTATGAATAAAAGGCCGCTTGCGGGGGCAGGTAACAGGAATATTAAGGTTACATCCCATTGGGCTTTATTAGAAATTCAAAAAGCCCAATTAAAAACCCTTTCTTTGCTAAATTCTTTTTTATGATTGAAATTGATGGCTCCGCTGGTGAAGGTGGCGGCCAAATTGTGAGAACATCGCTGGCGTTAGCTGCACTTACAGGAAAAGATGTTCGCATAACTAATATTCGCGCTAAAAGGCCAAAGCCCGGCTTAAGACCTCAGCACTTAGCGGCTGTAAAAACGCTTGCAAAGATATGCAACGCTAAACTAAAAGGAGCTTTTATTGGAAGCAAAACATTGCTTTTCAAACCAGGTAAAATAGAGAACGCAAGCTTGCTAGCGAATATAGGAACTGCTGGCAGCATAAGCCTGCTTTTGCAGCAGGTTTTACCTGTTTCTTTAGCATGCAACTTGAAGCTTCGCGTATTTGGCGGCACCGATGTAAGCTTTGCTCCAAGTATAAACTATATGCAAAGGGTTACTTTCTATTTTTTGAGAAAGATGGGAGCCGAGCTTAAGCTGAATGTTTTAGCAAGGGGTTATTATCCAAAAGGAAACGGCTGCATAACCTTTTTCTCAAAACCATGTTTGCCTTTAAAACCTATTTGCTTAACAACTTTGGGCAAACTGCAGAAAATAGAATGCATTGCTCATTGTTCGGGGATGCCTGCAAAGGTAGCTAAGGATACGGCAAGCGTAGCAAAGAACACATTAAAACAAGCTTTAGGCGAATTTGATTGGATACAAAGCATAGAAGCAAGCCCTGAAAGAAAAGAAACGATAGGGTTTGGCATAGATTTGTTTGCAAAATACGCAAATACAATATTAGGCGCTAACGCTTTGGGACTTAGCGGAAGCAAACCTGAAAATATAGGCAGGAATGCCGCAAACTCGCTGCTTGAAGAAATAAATTTTTTAGCTCCTTTGGACAGTCATTGTATAGATCAGCTTATTCCTTTTATGGCCCTCGCTTCTGGCAAAAGCATTATTGAAGGAAAGCTCACAAAGCATGCAATCACAAACATAAGTGTTACTGAAAAGCTTCTTGATGTAAGTTTTGATGTGGAAACGAGAGGTGAAAGGGCAAAGATAAGCGTTGAGGGAGCATCTTTCACTATTTAGTTAAAACAAGTGAAAGAAATTTCAAAAAACTTTTTTCACGATTTTCTGAAAGGAAGTGCGATAAATTTTTAATAATGTTTTGCATATATTGATAAGATTTCACGAGGTGCTAATATGGCAGAGGGTGTTAATATTAGCAAATTGAATAAGATTGAACAAAGATTCAACGAGTTTAAAGAAAGGATCGCTAGCGAAGGTATTGAGGATGAAACCTTGCAGATTTTCATCAATCAGCTTGAGTCCGAATTAGGCAAGATTAAGAAAGGCTTGCCGGAAGCATCTATGGAAAGAGCGGAAGCGCTTATCGAAAACATAGAGCAAAGGTTTTCTGAGATTGGGCATAGTGATGCTTTAGCTGAGCTACGCGCTAGAATAAGAAAAAAGCCAGAAGAGCAAGCAGTGCCTGAAGAAAGGGAAGAAGCGCCTGAAGAAAAGGCAGAAGTTGCCGAGGAGAGAGCTG
>JAPDKC010000001.1 GCA_029258755.1 archaeon
GATACCTCTAGATCCTATGAAAGCAATATTCATGATTTTACCTCCTGTTGATCATCTGTCCTAGAACATTCAACATCAACCCTCCAATGAATAGTTGAATCCCAATAATCACAAAAATTCCCGCCCCGATTAATTGGGTTAAATAAACACCCTCTCCCCTGTAATATGGCATCAATCCCCAATATGCCAATCCACCAGCAATAATAAACGAGATCAAGCTTAAACTCCCAAACAACAGCAAAGGCCTCTTATATCCTATCAAGCCCACTATATCCGATAGAACACCAAACCCATGAGTTAGTGGATTCTTCTTATGCTTATTCGGCACATCATATCTAACGGTAATTGGAACTTCCATGAGCCTAATTCCCCTCTCACTTGCTTTGACAATTATGTCCGTCTCTATTGAGTATCCATCACTGCTTAAACCCAGACTTTCCAAGGCTTTTCTGTTCATGGCCCTAAAACCGCTTTGAGAATCAACTTCGACCCTTGCAGCCATTTTTGTCATTGTATTCAGCACCCATAGGCCCAGTCTCCTGTAAATTGGAATCTCCTTTCTGCTCTCATTTAAATATCTCGAACCAATAACCAAGTCGGCCTCTCCTTTAACTATCGGGTCCAAGAGAAGGGGTATCTCATCAGGATTGTGCTGGCCATCGGAATCCAACCAAACAACAATATCATACTCCTTGCTTAAAGCATATTTAAAACCTGTTTTCAATGCGCATCCTTTTCCTTTGTTGACTTCATGCCTTAGGACAATGGCTCCAACTTCTTGAGCAATTTTAGAGGTTTTATCCCTAGAACCATCATCAACAACAAGAACATCACCAAACTTCTTAGCTAAAGCAACGACAGAACCAATCGTTAGTTCCTCATTGTAGGCAGGGAGTATTATGAGGGTTTTATTATTCATCGAGATCACCGGTGCAATTTTTGCAATATTTGCGATTTTATACAACCATATGGATAATTTATTTATATTAAAGATAGGAGTATATAAATACTGACTTCATACTAAAAGAATGTTTGATTACTTCTAAGTTTAAAGTTTTTTCCCTACAAATGTTCGGATGTGGGCAATCTTCCCAAAAATTAAAAGACTACAAAAAGAACTGAATGTAGAAATCATTCCCAAACCTCACCTCCTCCCCCCAAATATCTCCAACCGTTTGACATCTTCCCTCAAGGCCAGCAGGAGGAATATTATAGCCAATCCAGTCGCAACAGAAACCTGGTTCTCGGGGGTGTAGAGGTACTCATACCTGAGCTTTACAATGCTCATTAAGCCAACAAGTGCTAAGATGAATGCCCAAACCCTCAAATCAAGGAAAACTTCCATCTCTGGCTTTTTGAATTTATAACTTTCCCTAAACTCCATCCCGATCAAAATCTCCCTCAGAACCATGAGGGCCGGGAAGGCCCCAAGTAAAATGGTTTTCGCTGTTTCAAAAGAGAGGACATCCCTCACAAAAACATCGTTCATTAACGCAACAGCGTAGAAGAAGTAAGCAATAAGCCCTAAGTCCTTGTTCTTCCTTGCGAGCAAATAAACTAAGGGTATCAAAACAATGGCTTTACTCCTTAATATCAACCCTGCAATTACCGCTATTATCCCCCAGATCATTTCAGCTCCCTCACGATCTCCCTCAAATAATCACTCGGGCCCAGATCAATTGTTGGAGCAACAGCATTGAACTTCCTAACCGTCCTCTCCCTCTCCAGATACTTCTCATACAGGAACTTCAGCGTCTCCCCATTTATCTCCTCGGCGTAGAAGAGTATTGGATTCGGAGATAATATCACGGCTTTGTGCTTCTTCTTGAGCATGAGCATTAATCTGTAAAGCAGTGAGGTTTGGCCCATTAAATCACTAATAATAATCAGATACGAGGGCTCCTTGATGTTGAGCAGGGCCTCACCAAGTCCGCTCCTCTTTCTTGGGAAGATCTTCTCCATGAATTTCCTTCCCTTCTCGCTGAACTTCAAAATCACGTTGCTCTTTAAGCTTATCAACCCTTTCTCGGGCTTAAACTTCACCGCGGCCCTAATTTTATTCAGGTGCTCCCTTCCCTTTGATGGCTTAACAATCTTAACACCCCTATCGCTGTAGATGATAAGGCCCACTCTGTAGTTCTTCTTCAAGAGCACCGTTGCCAAATGCAGAACCAGAGTTGATGCGTAGTCTATCTTTGCTTTCCTCAGCCCTTTCCTCATCTCCCTCGTTGCGTCTAAGATAAGATACACATCCCCTTCCCACTCCTTTATGAAGACTCTGACTATAAGCTCCCCCAAACGGGATGAGGCCTTCCAGTCTATCCTCCTCAAATCATCCCCCGGTAAATATTCCCTTAAGCCTTCGAGCTCCAGAGTCTCCAGGCCCAGAAAAATGCTCCTCTTGTAGACCTCACTCAGCTTTATGTTGTAATCCTCTTTGGCCGCTTCCCTTATCGACTCAACGGAGGGCATCACATCGAGCTTGTACTTACCAATGTCCAGCTCCTCAAAGTAGAGCTCCTTCAAATCATAAATCTCCATCTTGAGGGGGATCTCATACTCCCCTTTCTTCTCGGGGATGAGGAGGAGGTCAATAAACCTCTCCTCCCCTGATTTGAGGATGTAGGTTTCACCATCGGCAATCCTTACGTTTGGGGCAAAACCACTCTTAACTCTAACCTTCACGTCACTTCCAAGGTTTTTGACCTTTAAAATAACCTTGGATTTTTTCATTTCCTCAACCGTTGTGGGGAACTCAACATCCACTTTTATCTCCGGGTTAAACTCCTTCCTGGTTTTTAACGTATACAAAGCTAACCCTAAACCAAACAGGGCACTAAAAACGTTTGAGGCCAGATATCCATGGGCGAAGCTGACACCTGAAAGCGTCCACAGCAGGTCCTCTCTTTTCATACCGGCACCTCTACCTCATCGAGAATCTCCCTTACGACGTCTTCGCTCTTAACCCCCTCAAGCTCATACTCGGCCCTAACCAGGAGCCTGTGAGTCAAAACGCTGAGGGCCATCTCCTTTATGTCATCGGGTATCACATAATCCCGCCCTCTAAGAAAGGCCAAGGCCTTTGAGGCATAGAGGAGATGCTCGGCAGCTCTTGGAGATGCCCCGACCAAAAGTCTGTTATCTCTTCTGGTTTTGGCGATTATTTCGTAAAGGTATTGGAGAACCTCTTCACTTGTTTTGACCCTCCTAACTTGGGCCATTAAAGCCAGGATCTGGGTTGGGGTGAATATTTGTCTTACTTCTCTAAACTCTCCCCGATCCTTTCTCAGCAGCATCCTCAGCTCTTCCTCTTTATCGGGGTAGCCTACTTTTATCTCCATCATGAATCTGTCAATTTGGGCCTCAGGTAAAGTGTAAACTCCCTCAAACTCCAACGGGTTTTTGGTTGCTATCACGAGGAAGGGCCTTGGGAGGTAGAGGGTTCTGCCCTCTATGGTCACCTGCTCTTCCTGCATTGCTTCAAGAAGAGCGGATTGTGTTTTTGGCTGGGCCCTGTTAATCTCATCCGCTAGAACTACGTTTGCAAATATGGGCCCTTTCTTTATCTTGAACTGGGCCATCTTTTGGTCGTAGTAAACGGTTCCAATTATATCAGCTGGCAATAAATCAGGTGTAAGCTGAATCCTAGAAAATTCCAAACCAATAGCATGTGCAAAGCTCTTCGCTATTGTCGTTTTCGCAACCCCCGGCACTCCCTCGAGGATTACGTGTCCTTCACTCAGCAGAGCGACAGCTAAAAGCTCTATTACATCATCTTTTCCAACAACAGCGTTGTGAATTTCAGCTTTAAGCTTTTCAAGGAATTCTTTACCATTCATTTTAATCACCCAGCTTTTTTCCAGTGTTTATTTCCCTTATTATCTTCCTGAGAACCTTCTCATCATAGCCATCTTTCTTTAACTCCTCTATCACATCATCCAAACTTTTTTCTTCTTCCTTAAAGATTTTGCCTAGCAGGACATTTACAACCCTGCTTATTCCCTCTAAGGCTAGGCCGCTCTCAATGAGTATGGCTAAAACTGCCACTCCCAAAATCACGTAAAAGGCCTTCATCTTGTCCAGACTTCTCCTGATAACCACCGTCCCGACGGCGTAGGGGTTGAAGCTCGTGTGATGGGCCTCATCGATGTAAATCACATCCGCTTTTATGTAGCTCACAAAGTTCCTTATGAAGGGCTCGTTCTTCTCGAACATGTCGTTTATGAAAACACTCGGGTCTGAGAAGAGGATTATCCTCCCGTTTCCATACTCCAGCTCGCTCATTATTGGGAGCTGTCTCTGGTTGTTCCCTATGACGGCCACTTTGCTCGTGTAGATTGACCCTTCGGCTCCGACTATTACGGAGGGGACGTTGAGTGTCAGCTTATCAACTCCGACACTCAGCTGTGGGTCCAAGATCCTCACGAGCTCCGGGAAGTTGTAGTTCTTTGAGTAGAAGACATCAATGGGAATAAGACTGGTAAACCTGGCCGTTAGGTTTAGGCCGCTCAAAATATCATTCCCGGTTCCAAAGTCGTCTATTAGAACAAGGGTCCCCCCGTTCTCCAGAAACTTCTTGATCTCATCAATCTCAAGGGAGGAATAGCTCAGGTCGGGCCCGAGGATCAGGAGAACACCTTCCTTCTCGCCAAGATCAAAGGAGTTATAGGAGGTTATCACGGGCACGATTTTTGTTTCCTCATAGAGGAGCCTTCCAAAGTTTGAGGCCCCGTTCCACTTTGTATTGAAAACGCTGAAGTCTGCGCTGGTGTAGAACACGGGTATGGTTAAGGGCATCACGAGGAGAAAGATACCGAATGCCATGAGGATAGCATAGACGGCCCTTCTCATAACTCCTCCCTCACTATAAATGATACTATGAAACCAGCTATATGTCTTAGATAATCCAGAACGTCACTCCTTCTGAGGACTTTCTTCCCATAAAAGTGCTTCTCGTAAAGGCCAGTGGCTTTTTCTAAGTGATAAGCAAAGTTTTCCTTCCTTAGCCTGTTTACTAACTCCCTTGGCGTCAGGCTGGGCTTGAGGTTGTAGTGCTTGATAAGCTTGTAGTAAATCTCCCTGTACATCTGCCTGAGGGACTTGAGTTTCCTTTTCCTTTCTGGTTCTTCCATTTTTTCGGCCTCTTCCATTGCCTTTAATAGGGTTAGGAACTCTTCATCTGTCACTCCCTCTCTGCCCTTTCTGTAAATCTTGTAACTGAGGAACCCTATGCCGAAAAGAAGACCAGCAATGAGGAGGATTAAGAGGATTTCAAAGAGAGAAAATTCCACGATTTTAACCGTTATCATATTTGAGTTTGCCGCTTCATAGTAATCATTCCCGGGGAAGCGGGCGTAGATTCTGTGCTCTCCAGTTTCATTAAAGGTGACTTTCACCTTGAAGTCCCGTATTGCATAGAGCTCCGTATAAGGTTCATCATCGACGTAAATTATCACAGGAATCTCCCTTCTAACCCCGCTTACGGTTCCACTTATCTTGACCTCCTCTCCAATCTTGAATTTATTTTTCTCGGTCTTTATGGTGATCTTCACCGGATACTTCAGGAACACAAGACCCAAAGAAGCAGAACTCCCTGCATAAATCTCGTTACCGAGGTAGGTAACGTTTAACAGCTTTTTCCCGCTCTCATCACTTGTAACGTTGAATGAAAAGCTCCCATCGTGGGAAGTTATTAACGCAAATCTCTCACCATCAAACTCTCCAAAAACCTCTTCTCCTTTTAAGGCCCTTCCGTAGTAGTCCAGCAGAGCACCGCTCATCTCGATGCTTTCGTTTATGTAAGCACTCCCTTTTGAGGAAAGAATTATTCTAGTGGGGATCTTCAACACGTTAACTATAAGAACGTTTGAATTCTGAACACTTCCGTTCTTTACACCGGTTGCAAAGACCTCATACTTACCAACCGTGTGGAAGGAATACACATAAGAAAATCGGTTGTTCTTAACCCCCAAAGCGATCGTTTGGTTTTTAATATGGAGGTAAACGGTATCAAAGTCCGGAGCATAGCCGTAAAAGGTAACGTTCTCATAGAGGAAGGGATGGAGGTTTGAGGCATAGAGGATTAGGGACGTGGGAACTAGCACCACCTGGTTCTCCTTGAGAAATTCTTCAAAATCAGTTGATTCTCCGCTTTTTTCTTTTTCTTTGATAATTTCTTGCACTTCTTCAGGGGTTA
>JAPDKC010000060.1 GCA_029258755.1 archaeon
GCTTGGAATGCAATTGTCAGGGCTTCCAAACAAAATTGAAGAAATTTAACAGAGGAGAAGGCCCAAAGCCCTCATGTTCACATTGTTTGGCTGTTGAAATATTTGAGAGAAAGCGCAACCAACCACCAGCACAGAGGCGGTTAATTTGAATAGGTCGGCAATAGCAAACTTAAGAAAGCTGCAGTTGGCAAGCAGAAAGCATTTGAATTGTGTAAGGTTCGGTAAAAACGAAAGCATAAAGCATGCGATGAAAAAAGCAGAGGTTTGTTATAGGTTGAATGAAGCAGGATATAGCTTTGTAACAGAGGCAAAGTTTGAGAACGGAAAGAGAGCCGATATTTATGTTTTGGAAGATGACACGGCCATTGAAATTGTGAATACTGAAAGAGAAAAAAGCATAGCCAAAAAGAAGCAGGCTTATCCGTGTAATGTTGTTGTGATGCGGATAGATGAAAAAAGCTATGTGGAGGATTAATTGCCAAAAGGAGCGTGGGTAAATGAGCGAATGGAAATGTGGCAAATGCGGAAAAAAATACACATTTGAAGAATTTTGTAAGCTTGATAGAATTCCTTTAGTGCCTGAAGACACAGATCCAGTAAAGCAGCATGGATTTACACCTGTTTGTAAATGCGGATATGTTTTCCATAAAGATAGGTGGCATTTAGTTAGCACGGTAAAGCTGAAAGAAGGCATAGTTAAAGTAAGCACAGTATTCCTTGAGTTAAATCACGGGTATGGCGGGCAAGACTTGTGGTATGAAACAATGATATTTCCAGAAAACCTTGAAATTAGCTGTTGTTATTGTAAACGATATGAAACAAAACAAGAAGCAATTAAAGGCCATAAAAAAGTAGTTAAACTGCTTCGAGAGGGCAAATATGAGATAGTTCCCATTGAGTTTGAATTAAAAATAGAGGAGTGTGATTAAATGCCAGGATTAGGTTGGTCTACATTGGGTTCTGAAATGGCTGAATTTGAAGCTGAAAAAAGGAGTGCATACAAAAAAGAGAAAGTAGGCAGGTTGTGGATCTATACAATTCCATTAGAAATTGAAGGCATAAGGTTCAGCATTTCGCTTTCAAGAAATCAGCTTCGCAAGATCCAAAAGCAAGAAAGAGGCAGAATTCACATAGATTTTGAAAAAGAATTAAAACGGAGGGAGAGGAGTTGAGCCTTTTTGAGATCGGAACAATAAATATTACTTTATGTGAAAAAGACAACGGCAAGTTTGTAGCATTTTGTAATTTGCTGGATAAGCCAATAGAGGCGGGCACAAAAAGGCAAGCAATAGTGAAAGTAGCGAATGCCTTAAAGCGCATAACAAATGAAAAAATTAGAGAGGTGTTTGGGTGACATACCGGTGCCCTAAATGCGGTGAAAGAATAAGAATATGGCACACTCATGGAAAGAAGAGCAAACCCCTTGAAGTAGGCCATGGTGAAGATTATCGCACAGGCAAGCCTTGTAAGTATAGGCTTAGAAGGGGTGGAAAAGTTGGAAAAAAAGCTAACAAAAGAAGAATTGCTTAAACAATATTTGCAGAAATATGCGGAACACAGGCAGATACGCACGCTTATAACTATGATTGTAAAGGCATCAAAGCATGCTTTAACAGAGCAACAAATTATGAGTAAATTAAAGAGTTTGGGCTATAATTGCACGCATTGGGCTATTAGAAAGATTTTGTGGAAAATGGTAAGAGACAAAGAGTTATTAAAAATAAAGTACAAAAACCAAAGATATTATTTAATTTTTGATGAAGATTATATAAAAGAAAATAAAGAAGTTGAAGTGGTTTGATGAAATTTAGATTTAAAGCAGATGTGTGTTTTGAAGCAGAGAACATAGACGATGCGTTTGAAAAGATAGGCAAGTATTTTTTAAAATTAGCAGAAAAGGGAACGGAGGCAGAATTAGACGCTCTTTTCACAGGGGAATTTAAGATTGATAAGATAAAAGAAGGTGGTGCTATTGGAAGAAATAAATGAAAAGAAGATTTTGCAAATAATTCCGGCCACAAATTGGTGGGCTGTTTATGATGGTGGAAAAATTCTTATAATTAGTCATCTTGTGTGCTGGGCTTTAGTAAAAGAAGGAAAAAACGTCTATATTACAGGTATGGATGCACGTAATGGAGTTGTTGACTTCTGTGAGGAAAAAGAGAATTTAAAAGGTTACGTGTGGGCACCGGAGTATGCAAGCGCTATGAAAGAGGCCGAAAAAATTTATAAACAGGGAGAGTAAATATTCTGCGGAAAATGCAAAAACTAAAAATTTAAAAGAAGATTGTAAAATAGCAAATAAGTGTGGTGGGTTTGAAAAAACTTATATTGGCTATAACAGCAATTTTATTGATTCCTGTTTTTTATGCAGCATCGGGCCCTTATGATATGCGGCTATGTGAACCTGGTAGAACGGCGGTTTTTGACAGAAACGTGGCAGTGTGCTCGCAAGATGGTATGCGTTGGGAAATTTTGTATATATGCCCTGAAGGCCAAGTACCCGAGTGGAAAGAAGATAAATGGGTTTGTGTAGAGCCTCAAGATACTACTATTTTTGGGCTTATTATTATTGCGGGAGGCTTAGCACTTTTTGTTGCAGTGTTGATAATTTTTATTAAAAGCTGGACGGACTACTTTATCAAGAAAAACAAAGAAAAATAGCTAAAAAAGGCGGTTAAATGCGGAAAACAAAAACTTTGCAGGAATGGAAAGAAATAGGAAGGCAGATCAAAAAGACGCATCAGGAATTAATTAAATTGGAAGAGAAGATGCAAGGAGTGCCTAAATACGTAAAAAAGGAATATTGGAACGTAGAGCGAAAGCTTGCCAAGCTTAGATCAGATCTCGAAGAGCGCTTTTGTAAAGAATATCCTGGAAAATTTGATACAAAAACGTTTTATGGGTAGCGATGTACTTAATAAAAAACTTTTAAAAAATTAATCCAGATTACTTTTAGTGATAAAATGGCGAGAGGCTGGCTTGATTTAACTGTTGGCCCTGATATTTTAGGTTCTACTTCTAAAAGTCGTAAGCGTAAAAGAACTTTAAGCTTGCGGGATAGGCAAATTCTTTATAAAAGAGCAAAAGGTAGGTGCGAAGCTTGTGGTAAAAAGATAAGTTTTTCTGCAATGCAGGTAGGGCATAAGAGAGCTTATTCTAAAGGTGGAGCAACAACATTGGCTAATTCTGCTTGTTTGTGCTATGAATGTAATAAGCTTCAAGGAACTGATAGTTTAGAAACATTGAAGAAAAAATTAGCGGGCACGTATGGTAAGAGAACCAAAAAAAGCAAGAAGAAAAGAAGAGCAAAAAGAAAAACCGCCAACCCATTTGGGATAACGATAGAGCCTTTTAAGCTTTGGTAAAATTTTGGAATTTAAACTACTTTACTTTTTTATATTTATTCCTTTATTGAAATATAAAATATGGATATACCTGTTTCGATGGAATTTGTTGCGCACACTGCATCCTCTCTTTTAATACTTGCAGGGGTGCTGGGCTGGCTGCTGTGTGGATTTACGAAAATCGAAGTTTTTTGTAATTGGTGGGGATGGTTTGTAGCAGTTGGCGCTTTACTTTACCTTCTTAAACATCTTATAGATCTATTGTAAGTATAACCAGAACTTGTAGAATTGAGCTACTTTTTTATTTCGGTCAAAATGCTAATTCTTTAGGAAGCGCTTCCCTGCGGTAAACCCAATGGGCGGGGCTTAAGCAGCTGCAGGAGGCCTTAGTAGATGGGAGAGCTTATATTAGTAGTGAGAAATAAGCAAAAGCGCATAAAGAACGATTTGCATATTAAAAGGCTGCCTAAAAAGGGCAAGCAAATACTCAAAGATAGGCTGAAAAAGCTTGAATTAAAAAAACTCAAAGGAGGGAAGATCCATGGAAGCCCAAAAAGAAAGCCTAAAGCTTAAAGGGCATATTAAGTTTGTGCTAAAGGATAAAGATGGCAAAATAAAGGAAGTCAGAGAGATAGATAATCTTATAGTGAATGCGGGCAAGTCAGAAACGGCAGGTTTGCTTATAGGTGATACAGGAGCTACAGCGTTTGGATATATTGCGATAGGAACAGGAACTACAGCTCCAAGTGCAAGCGATACTGCTTTAGAAACAGAAACACATAGAGCTTCGGCAACTACTTCGCTAACTACAACGAATGTAACAAACGACACAGCACAGTTAGAGGCAACGTTTAACTTTACGAGCAGTTATGCGATTACAGAGAGTGGAATATTCAACGATGCAACAGCAGGAGATATGTTAGCAAGGCAGACATTTTCAGCGTTGAATGTGGCAAACGGAGATAGTTTGACGGTAACTTGGAAGATAACAGTTAGTTAAAATATTTAAGTCCTCTGTGTGACGAAAGGAACGCAGAGAATAAGGGTGGGCGGTTGGGGAAAGGATAAAGGGGTAAGTTATGGGCATAGTAACTTATAATTTTGATGATGGCACGTATAGTGGCTGGTATGATTTTGATAATGAAGGTTGCTGGTCAGTTGTTTCTGAAGCGGCAAAAAGCGGCCCTTATGGTTTAAAAATAGCTGTTTCTAATAACCAGCAAAGCAGGGGCTATCACGATGTTTCTCATAGTAGCGGAAGTGATTTTACTTTCAGAATTTGGTTTAGAACAGATAATATGGGTTATGGTTCAAACAATTATGTAAATATTTTTGATGATAGTGGAAACCTTATTTTGAGTGTTGGGCAAAGCGATTGGGATTCTCAAGGCGGAAGGTTCTTTGTAACTGATAATAATGGAAAATATAGCAATGGTGTAGCTTTAAGCACGAATACTTGGTATTTAATAGTTGCGAAATATAATCCAAGTTCAGATAGGTGGAACTGTTATTTATATGATAATGATTTCAATTTAGTGGACAGTTTAACGGACAGAGTTCCAAAGGTTTCAAATGCTACAATAGGTAAGGTGCAAATTAGGACGGAAAGTTATTTGAGTGTTGGGGCGATAACGACTTATTGGGATGAAATGCTTGCAATAGACCAAGAAGAAATTACATATGCAGAAGATTTTGATTCAAGTCCCGCTGATTGGGTAGAAATAACTTATGCAAATTGGGGGGATAATACAAACCTTAATAGTGGAGAGGCATATTCTCCTGTGTTAGATACCGCAAACAGTCAGCTAAAAGTTAGAGCGGCACCTGAAACAGGGCAAACAGGAAACTATAATGGGCATTCAGGAGCATTGCACAATGTAGAAAAATTAAGAAACTTCAGAGCTACGATTGTTTTAACAGAAAGCTCTGGTGATGACTATGGCAGATTTTATATAGGAGTAACTCAAGAAGATAATGATGATAACACAGTATTTTTGCAATGTGACCACGGGGGAGATTGGTATTTATATAAAACAGTTAATAATACAAAGACACAGATTACAAGCGGTAGTGGTTGGTCTTATGGAGCAGATAGTTATAGATTTACAAAAAATGGCACTACTTGGTTAGTTGAAAGGAAACCAGCAGGGGGTTCTTGGGAAACAGTTTGGACAGGAACTATAAGTGATTTTGATGATGATACTCTTTGGCAAATTTTCACAGGGGCACAATCAGGTTGGTATGATGCTTCAAGGGCTTATGTGGATAGTTGGAAAATAGAGGGATTTCAGTCAGGAGCACAAAGTTACACTCAAACTTGCACCGAAACAATCTCTTTAAGCGATGCTATAAGCAAAGAGGCAAGTAAATCTTTAAGCGAAACTGCCAATTTAGATGATGGCGATATAAAACAGATAACAAA
>JAPDKC010000011.1 GCA_029258755.1 archaeon
TAGTTTATAGGAAAACTATAAAGAAAATGCTTAAAATCTGTGAAAATCCAAGATTGGGAAAGCCTCTAAGGTATACCCTTAAAGGGATATGGCGTGTTCACATAGGCTCTTTCGTTCTAATGTATGAGATAGATGATAAAAATCACAAGGTTATTTTCCTTAAATTTGCACACCATGATGATGCCTACAAATAGCAGAGCTAATTTAAAATACCTCAGCAACAATGGAGAAAAATTATTGATAGGAAACAGGAAAAAGGTTCTATTCCAATTTTCCAGTGATAAAATTCAATTAAATATTGCACTTTGTCAGCAATTTTTGAAACAGAACCTAGAAGGGAAGCTTTAAAATTAAGGTTTATGAAAATAAAATTAACAGAGGGGTAATATGGGGAGGATTATAGAAGCAATATATGAAAATGGTGTACTGAAGCCGTGCGGAAAAATTAGGCTAGAAAACAAAAGGAAATATAAGCTAATGATAGGAATCGGGCTTGAAAGGTTCTTCGGTATTTTTAAAGGAAAAATTTATGTGGATAAAGAAAGGGATCTGAAGATTGAAGAGAGGCTGAGCTAATGAAGGCATTCATTGATACATCTTTTTTGTTGAGTATTTTTTTAGGAAATAAAAAGGTAAAAATCCTTTACGACAGGATTTATAAAAATGAGCTTTACACTTCTGTCAACGTTATTGAGGAAACCACTTATTATACTGATGAAACTTACTGCAGCAAACCTGCATGGCATATATTCCCATTGTGAAACTTTGAAGAGAATAAAAACCAATGAGAAGACATACGAACTCTGTCTTAAAAAAGCAGATGAGTTCTATCATTCGATTTGTGATGAAGGAATAACTGTGGTTAGCTCTCTTCCTCCTTGGAAGCTTGTATTAGAGGTTATGGAAAAATACCACTTACTGCTGAACGATGCCCTGATAGCATCCACATGCAAATATTACGGAATAAAAAAGATAGCTAGCTTTAATGAAGATTTCGACAGAGTAAAGTTTTTGGAAAGAATAAAAATTTAGAGACCCGTGCTTAAAATATGCGGAAAAGCTTAGCAATTCTCTTCGGAAATTTTCAGGGAAAAAGGATAAGGTTCGTTCCGCTCTGGAAATGGTTGCTCGGAAATTGAGAATATCTGACATCTTTATGGGTCAAATTTATATATTTTTTGACTCATATATTGGTCATTATGAGGGATGATGAAATCATAGCAGTGCTTTCAGACCAGAATTTCTGGTTTAAAGGGCATAAAACAGGCATACCCAGAGAGTTTGTTCCGAAGATTAAAAATAAACTAAAAACAGGGGAAATAATAGCAATAGGCGGCATTCGCAGGGCAGGCAAATCATACGCATTGCTTCAGCTTGCGGAAAAGCTTATAGAAGCGGGGGCAAAAGAGAGAAGCATACTCATAGTGAATTTTGAGGACTATCGCCTTGAACCCTCATTGCATACATTGGATAGAATATGGACGCTATTCAACCAGCGAATATTTCAAGGCAAAACGCCTTGCGTTTTTCTTGATGAGATACACCAGGTTGATGGCTGGGAAAGATTTGTAAGAACACTTTATGCAAAAAACATCCCAATTGTTGTAACTGGTTCTTCCTCAAAGCTTTTGAGCAGTGAGTACGCAACACTTCTTTCTGGAAGGCATATTGAGATCGAGATATTTCCCTTCTCTTTCAGAGAGTTCCTTAAAGCAAAAGGTATTGAGATAAAAGAGGATATTGAGCTTTATGCGAAAAAAGCGGAGCTTATAAGAATCCTTTACAGATATCTTAAAACTGGCGGATTTCCGAAGGTTGTGATTTCTGGGGATAAAAGTATTCTAAAATCCTACTTTGAGACAATCATTATAAAAGATGTTGCAGAGAGGCATAACATAAGAGAAATTGATGCGCTTAAAAGACTTGCAACCTTTTACATGCTTAATTTCTCCAATAAAACCACATTGAGGCGCACATCAAAAAACCTGAGCATACCATTTGAAACCGTGCGCAGGTTCAGCGATTATTTACAGGAAGCATGCTTTATAAAGCCCCTAAGCAGCTTCTCCATATCATATAAGAAGGTTGAGAGGTCTCCGAAGAAGGTATATATTGCGGATACGGGCTTTGTAGATATCTATACAAGTGATGTTAGTGAAAACGTTGGCAGGTTTATGGAGAACTGTGTTGCAATAGAGCTCTTCAGGCGTAAAGCCTTCAATCCCTCTGAACAACTCTTTTATTTTGGAACCAGGGAGCACGAGATTGATTTCGTAATTAAAGAAGGACCAAGAATAAAGCAGCTGATTCAGGTAACGTATGCCTCTGAAATGGATGAGATAGAGAAAAGAGAATTGAGGAGCCTGATAAAGGCAAGCAAGCTTTTGAAATGTAATAATCTGCTCTGCATTACATGGGACTATGAGAGTGAGGAAATATTTAAAGGGAAGAAGATAAAATTTTTGCCTCTGTGGAAATGGCTTCTATCCTCGCAAGATAAAATGGTTTAATACACAAAACTGTTTGAGCGTTAAATTGTTTGATATAAATAGCTATTTAAATCCAATTGCCTATACATTTTATCACGCTCCTGGAGACAAGCTCTTTTGCCGGAGTCGGATAGCTTGCAGGGCTTGCCCCTATAAAATGCGATTCGTAAAAATAGAAATAACTAATTTTACGTCAAATAACTTGACAGCAACCACAGAGAGCAACCTTTTTATTCCGAAAAATCTTTATTAAGTAAAAAACCAAAGTTAAGTGCGGGACTATGAAAGATTTCATAAAAATATTTGTCGTACTACTATTATTCCTTTTAGCCACAAGTGTTTTTGCTTCTTGGTACAGCTCCGACTGGCCATACCGCAAAGCAATCACAATAGACCATGATAAAGTAGCTGGCAATCTAACCGATTTCCCTGTTTTAATACATTTGCCAGCAGATACTGATCTAGCAAGTAAAGCCCAAAGCGATGCTGACGATATTCTATTCACTGCAAGCGATGGCACAACAAAGCTCGCGCACGAAATAGAAAAGTTCGATCCAAGTACAGGCGAGCTCATTGCATGGGTAAAAGTGCCTACTCTAAGCTCTTCAACGGACACCACCATTTACCTCTACTATGGTAATGCTTCAGCAAGTAACCAGCAAGATCCAGAAAACGTTTGGAGCAATGGTTATGTAATGGTGCAACACATGGATGAAACCGATATAAATTTCTACGACTCCACCTCTTACGATAATAACGGCACGCTCTACGGCGTCTGGCGCTACCGCAGACCTATCACAATAACCAATTCCACAGGCTCAACCCTTACAGATTACCAGGTGAGGATAGAAAACCCGATTTATAATGAAACCGGCTTAGTGCTAAGCTTACACTTCGATGAAGGTTCTGGAACCACAGCAAAGGATTCCAGCGGAAAAAACAATGACGGCACAATAAATGGTGCTACCTGGACAACTGGGAAGTTTGGAAATGCGTTGAGCTTTGACGATACTGACGACTATGTAAACATACCCCAAAGCACAACGCTTCCTTACGGTTCTACTCCAAGGACAGTAGCGATGTGGATTTATGTTAATTCATCTTCTTGGCAACAAAATGTAAATACAATTTTTCATTATGGGGCAAGAACAACTAGACAAGCATTTGGATTGGATATGGATGACTATCCCTATATGCAGTTCTATACATGGGCTGATGATCTTCTCTTCGATGCAGGAGTTCCACAAGAAGGATGGGTTCATGTAGTGTTAGTGTATGATGGAGATGTAACAATAAAAGCTTATACGCAAGGTCAGCTAAGAGGTTCAAAAACCTTAGGAGGTCCGCTCAATACAGCTACAACCGATATAAACATAGGAGCTTTACCTTACTACGGGTGGTATTTCAACGGCATCATAGACGAAGTCCGCATCTATAACCGCGCCCTAACAGAGGCAGAAATTCAAGCTCTATACGAAGCAAAAGCAAAGCTAAACTATGATGATATTCGCTTTGCAGACTCAAATCTAGCTCCACTAAGCTATTGGAAAGAATCTGACGGAAATTTCTGGGTAAAAATACCAAGCATTCCAAACGGAACAAAAACAATCTACGTATATTATGGTAATCCTCAGGCTACGAGCGACTCTAATGGTGAAGCTGTTTTTGAATTTTTTGATGATTTTGAAAGCTATTCCCTAGCTAGTATTGATGGACAGGGTGGATGGAGTCTGCAAACAAATGCTGGAAGCGACGGTTCATATGAAATTATCTCCCATGATGGAAAAAAAATGTTAAGACTTGCTGGGGGTTCTACAGGAGGGGGCGTAAGTGTTAAGCACTTTGTTGATTTTCCAGATTCTTTTGCAATAGAATCTCTTGTCTACGCTTCCGATTGGGATGAATGGGTTGGTTGGTTTATAGCGCCTAATGACACAGCAGGTCCTTCAGGTCATGCTGCCGCTAATGGGTATGATTATGGTTTTTGGGGGTGGAATGGAGACAATCATGATATAAGAGTTTGGATAGATGGATCTTATTCTTTCTTGCATTGGCCATCTGCAGCACCTGCCTCTAACGGCAATTACTATAAACTCAAAACAACTTTTTTATCATCTCAATTAAAAGGCTATATAGATGAATGCCTTATTCTAAGCGGAAGTGATAGCAACTATTCGAGCTTTAATTACCTTATGCCCATGGTTTGGGACAGGGCGGATTGGTATTTTGATTATATCTTCGTTCGCAAATATGTTAGCTCAGAACCAACCGCAAGCGTAGGAAGCGAAGAAAGCACGTTATGGAACGGCTCCGCAAACGCCTCTGTAAGTGGAAAAATCCACAAGGCAGTGAATTTCGACGGAGAAGATGATTATGTTGAAGTGGCACACAATTCAAGTTTATCTATTGGGGATGAATTTACTGTTGATTTATGGTTAAAACTTAGCAGTTTGACAAATACGGGAAATGAAAATCTAATGATCATTGAAAAAAATTGGCATAGCAGTAATCCAAGATGGGCTATGTGGATTACAAGAGGAGATGGAACACTTCATTTTGATTTTTATGATTCTACAGGAACAAGGAGAAACACTATTTCTACCACCAAATTAGAAGTGGGTAAATGGTACCATTTAACCGGTGTTTATAACGGTTCCTATTCCAAGCTTTATATTAATGCCAGTAAAGAAGCCGAAACTGACCAACAGTCAAATGATTTTTCTAATGCCGGCAGCCTAAGAGTAGGCACCACAGGCCCAACCCATGAAAACATCCCTGGTATCATCGATGAAGTAAGAATCTCAAACACAGCCCGCTCTGCTGAGTGGATTCAAACAGAATACAACAACCAAAATGATCCAGAGGATTTCTATTCTCTAGGTCCGGAAGAAAATTATTCTGCATCTGCACTTTCAAGCTGGAGCTACCGCAAAAAGATAACCATTGATCATGCAATGATCGCTAGCACCTTAAAAGATTTCCCGGTTCTGATAAGCTTGCCGGCAGACT
>JAPDKC010000052.1 GCA_029258755.1 archaeon
AAATGGTGGATTTTTTGAAGAACAATTTTAATAAATTCACCTCAAACAAATATTATGTTGAAGAATTATCTGTCAAGAATGTAGGTGTTGACACAGCAGGCACATATGTTACAAGAGACAGTAATATAGATTTTTCCAGAACAAATGTGCAGGTGGAAGGCGTGGATGAGCCAGACATTGTTAAAACAGATGGAACATATATTTACTTGGTTGCAAATCAGAAGATTTACATTATAAGGGCATATCCTCCAGAGAATGCCAGCATTCTATCTAAAATAAACATGGGAGAGGATATTCATGTGGAGAATATTTTTATAGACGAAAACAACCTCATCGTTTTTGGCAATTCTTACAGGACATTTAGCATTCAAAATGAGAGTTTCTGGAGCAGTGTGCCAACAACAGTTATTAAAATATATGATGTGACCAATAAATCATCGCCACAAATTACAAAAGAGATTGAGATAGATGGGGCATATTTTGGTGCCAGAATGCTGAAAAATTATGTTTATGTCATCAGCCAGGAATATTATTACAGCATATATTACATTCTGGATGGAAATGTAACAGTTAATATTCCAGAGATGAGGATAAATAACGAAACAACGAAGGTGCCACCATCATGCATCTACTATATGGATATGCCTTACTCGCCTGACTCAATGGTTAATGTAATGGCGATTAATTTGAGCAGCGGAGATGTTACACAGAAAAGTTTCCTCATAGGAAATGCTCAGACATTATACGTTTCACAGAATAACATATTTCTTGCAAGCCAGAAATATGATGTGCATATATTGGCTAAAGCACCTTCTTACTATGATAGAGAAAAGACAATAATTTACAGAATATCAATAAAAAATGGGGATATTTTATATGAGGCACAGGGCGAAGTACTAGGATATGTACTGAATCAGTTTTCAATGGATGAATACAATGGATTTTTCAGAATAGCTACAACCGCTGGCAGTGTATGGAATGGCAATTCAAGCAATAACATCTATATTCTCAATGAAAATTTGAGTATTGTTGGCAAAATTGAAAACATTGCGCCTGGAGAAAGAATTTATTCAGCAAGATTTATGGGAAACAGAGCATATCTTGTAACATTCAAAAAAGTAGATCCATTTTTTACAATTGATTTATCTAACCCTTACAATCCAAAGATTCTGGGCAAACTGAAGATACCGGGCTACTCTGATTATCTCCACCCATATGATGAAAATCACATAATTGGAATAGGTAAAGAAACTGTCGAAGCCATGGAAGGCGACTTTGCGTGGTATCAGGGACTTAAAATTGCATTGTTTAACGTTAGCAACCCTGAAGAGCCAATAGAAATGTCAAAAGTGGTTATAGGAGATAGAGGAACAGATAGTCCCGTTTTGCACGATCATAAAGCCCTTTTGTTTGATAGGGAAAAAGGAATTTTCATCATTCCTGTTGCCGTATATGAAATAGACGATGAAATAAAAGCCAGGCAGAATTACACAGGAAATATGTATGGTGAATTTACTTTTCAGGGAGCTTATGTTTATAAAATAAGCTTGGAAAATGGCTTTGAATACAAGGGAAGAATAACCCATATGGGCAATGAAAGCAATGAAACATATTATTACTGGTATAGTCCCTATTTTATTAAAAGATGTCTTTACATTGATAATGTCCTTTATACAATTTCAGATAAAATAGTAAAGATGAACGATATGGACACATTGAATGAACTGGGAAGCATAATGCTGGATTGAGCAAACTATAAAATAGGCGGTAATTTTACAGGTATGCGAGTATATATAGGAACATTTGGCGAAGGGGAAGCAGAGGTTGTTGCTGAAGATTTGAGAAAAGCAGGAATAAGAACAGAATTGAAGCATTCTTTAAATATTGAAGGGGAAGGAAGCTATAGTGTCCAGGGAAAAATAAGCGAGCTGAAAGAGAAATATAAGGAAGATAGAATCGCTGAAGAAATCAAAAAAATGGAGGAATATATGAAGAAGGCAAGAGAAGTCATGGAAGACGGTATGGATAAGAAGGATTTTGAAGAGAAATTTTTGGATTTGGTTATGCCGGAGAGAAAAGAATATGCAGAATTAAGGAAAACAATAAATGAGCGAATAAAAAACGCAGATATTGTTGAAAGTGGAAAAATTTATGATGAAATTGCAAAAGAAATCGGAAAAGAAAAGCTAGAGAAATATTTGAACCAATTCTTTAGAGAAATGGAATTCATGGCATATTTCCACTTTTTGTTGGAAAAGAACGGAATAAGATATAAAGATGGAAAAATGTATGGAGAAGTTTCAGAGGACCCATTCATTAAAATATATATTCATGGTGTAAGCGATGAAGAGGCTGATAAGCTTGATCTGCGATATGAACTGAAAGCGTTGGTTGATAAAAGAGTGGATGTATATGCAAATTTAATCGATATTGTATATGAAACAGGGCGCCTTGAAAAACTTATCAAGGAAAAACCGGAATATTCCAAACTCCTTTTTATGGCAGATATTGTAACAATGACGCTAAGTAAAGTAGAAGGAAAAATGGATTTGAACGAATATATAGATAGCATAAAAATCCTGAAGCAGAATGGAAACGAAATTAGTTTAACTAGGCCCGCCATAAATGAAATTTTAAAGACACTCGAAAAAGCAGAATTAATAAAAGTAAAGAAAGGAAAGATAATGCCAAAGGAAAAGAAAAAGAGATAGCTTATAGAATGTCTATTGCCCTTGACAGCACTTTTTCTTCTCTGTAATCTGGTAGCAATATTGGTGCCTTTCTTTCCTCCTTTATTTTTGCCTTCTTTAGTTCTCCTATATATTTCTTGGTGTGCTGCAGGCTGAGCTTGCCAATCTTTGCTTTCTTTGCATATTTGGCGGCGTTAATGCCAGCTACTCTTCCAAAAACCTGTGTATCAAGCAATGAATTTCCCATGAGGCGATTTTTACCATGGACTCCTCCTTCTACTTCTCCAGCAGCAAATAAGCCAGGTATAGCTCCCTTTTTGCTTAAAACCCTAGCATCGGCATCTATTTCAATACCTCCATTTTGATAGTGCAGAGTTGGAAATACTAAGATTGGCTCATAGCGCATATCAATGCCGAATCTGCTGAACATCCTGAACATTGCTCCTAATCTCTTCTCAATTGTCCCCTCACCATGTATCATGTCAATCATTGGAGAATCAAGCCATATGCCGCGCATTCCAGTTGGTGTGACAACGCCTTTGTTACGTCCATAACATTCTCTTATTATTGCAGCTGCCTCCACATCTCGAGGCTCCAAAGGATGGACAAATTGTTCACCATCAACATTAACTGGCTGTGCTCCTAAGCCTCTTACTTTTTCTGTAACAAGCAGGCCAACTATTTGCTCTGGATATGCTACGCCAGTAGGATGATACTGAACAGAATCCATGTCTCGAAGCTTAGCTCCAAGGCGATAAGCCATGACTAGGCCATCTGCAGTTGCTCCATAATGATTTGTTGTTGGAAATCCTTGAATGTGTAATCTGCCAAATCCTCCCGTTGCCAATATAGTTGCTTTGGCTTTGACAACATAGTATTGGTCTGTTTCCATATTATAAAGCAATGCTCCAGCAACTTTGCCATCATCATCCATGAGTAGTTCGATGGCGGGAGAAAATTCAAGAACCTTTATACCAATATTTCTTGCCTCGTCTCTAAGTACACGCATTATCTCCATGCCTGTGTAATCCTTTGCAGAATGCATTCTTTTTCTGCTTGTGCCGCCGCCGTGAATTGTAATCATTTCTCCGTCTCCTTTTTTATCATACATTATCCCAAGCTCCTCATGCCATTTTATGATGAGAGGCGCATCCATAACAAGTTTTGCCACCAGATCAGGCTTATTTGCAAAATGCCCCCCGCCTATCACATCTAAATAATGAATAATTGGGGAATCATTTGGTTTATCTGCTGCCTGAATGCCACCTTGAGCCATTATTGTGTTTGAATCACCGTGTCGGAGCTTAGTCGCTATTATAATGTTCTCTGGCTTTATTCCATTGTAATATGCATATAGGGCGGCGGCTGTCCCTGCTCCTCCTCCACCAATTATTAAAATATCTGCCTCATAGTCAACCTGACTCAAATCAATCTCATCTGGATTGATGAGAGGATATGCCTCAAGTAAATCAGCCACCTCATTTGGGACTATACTTCCCTTGCTTACCCCTACTTTCAGTTTTCTCTTTGCCTCTGGCTTATAATCCGGATGCCATTTTTTGAGCAATGCATCCTTTTCTTTTTCCTTCATTCTTTCTGGCAGCTTTTTAAGCCTCTCTTCCCTTGTTGCCTCCACCTTCTTTATTGATTTTTCAAACTCTTTTGGATACATTTAAACCTCCTCCTCTGGCTCTATATCACGGGCATTATACAATTTCCTCAATTCTTCGATGCTCATCTTCATCATCTTCTTCATGTCCTTATCAAACCTTCCTTCTTCAATCTCCTTTACTCTTTTCTCCAGATGCTTTGCCCTAGGCGCAATATATTTCCCATACAATCTCCTTGCAAGCTGGGCAACATGATAATGAGCTATCTCCGGGCAGCGCATGGCGCATAA
>JAPDKC010000039.1 GCA_029258755.1 archaeon
CTTGATCGTCTAGAAAAGTTTTTGTAAGAGGTTCGTAACCAGCTGCTTCATGAAAATAATAAATCAAATAAATATGAGAAAATCCCTCAATATCCTTCAATGCTTCTTCAAATTCGCGAAATACCTCCACTTCACCAACCTCGTCCGATTTACATCCTTGGCAAGGAATTTCACTCTTGTCTTTGTAAGGCGTATGTATAATCCCTATAGGTTTTAGTTCAAACTTCATTTTTCTGAATTTCTCTTGCCTCTTAATAGCCTCTGCAATTTCCTTTCCACGCGGCTTAAGGGTGATGCCGCCATATTTCTCATAAAATATAAATCCTCTGCCGTGAAGTTTCTTCATCATTTCGACTACAGTAGACGGCTTGACATGCAGTCTCCATGCAATGTCTTTTATGCGGGCGTAACCTTTCTCCTTTGTAATTTCATATATCGTTATTAAGTAATCCTCAGCTCTTTTCGAAATCGATTCAGACATAATATTTCAGCTCTCTTAATAAATTTAGGGAAGCCAAAAATAAGGATTTTTCTGATTGTAGATATGGATGATCCGCAAAAGGCGTTTTAAGAGTATAAGATTAAACATCAAAGGCATTTAGGGAGGCGAAGCGGAAAATAGCTTTATAAAGTTCAGTTTATATCTCATGAGACAAGTCAGTATGCCTAAAATAACCTATACTATCCCTGTAACGCTCCTATCATGACGCTTTAGAAATGCCACTTCATTTTCTCTACTCCCTTTAAACCTAGATTTACCATCAGAAGCATATCGAGAATAGTCGCAGTAGCACATGGCAAAAATAGTGCGGTGGCCAAAGAAATAAGGGCAGTTACCCGTGACATTTCTATATGTGACCATTTTCCGGTTCTGCTGAGCCAGAGGAATTCAGTGATCTAGCATCAACTCGTGAAATACGGCTAGAATTAAATTCCCAATAAGAACTTTCGTTCTATTATTCATGCTTCTTTTAATCGCAGCTATTGTTTCTGTATCAGCCTTTCTATGCGGTTCACGATTTCTTTAACATCTTCGTATGCCACGTTTCCTTTAAGAGGGGTGCCTTCTAGGAATGATCTGAAGACTTCGGGATCATAACGTATAGAGCCTATGGGTTCTATCCCTCTCTCCTTTAACTTTTCTCTCATGAGGGACTCCGTTTTTGGTGAATCAACCTTATTCAAAACCGTCCAGGCGTATTTGATCCTCAGATTCTTGTTTATTTCTCTTGCTATATGGGCATCAGTTCCTAGTTTTTCAATCATTTTCTTCACCAGTTTCTCCCTGCTCGACTTCATTTCTGCAACTATTTTTTCGACACTGTCAGCGATTTGAAAAGAAGTATAATTGGGATCAACTACTGTTAGCACCGCATCTGCATTTATCTCGATTCCTCTTCCGAAGTGTTCGAATCCCGCTTCTACATCTATTAAGGTAACTTGTTCTCCCGGTAGTACAAAGTCTCGAGTTACTTTTGATTCTGGACCATGACACCCTTCATAAATTCCCTTTATTTTTCCTACAACAAACAAAGTGATACCGTTTTTTGTCTGGAAATATTCAGGCGGGATCTTTTTCAAATCTATTTTGTCTCTGTCTAAAGGAGTTGGGTCATCCACAGGGCATGTTACCTTTCCTTCTTCGCCCTTGAAAGTCTTTCCCCCAAAATAGTTTATAATAGGTTCAGGAGCTTTATCGAATCCTAACATTCGGTAAAGTCCGATATTAGATGCGTCGCTGTCCAAGACGTGAACCATGTATCCTTTGTCTCTCAAGACCCTCGCCATGAAGGTAACAATAGTGCTTTTTCCACTTCCTCCCTTTCCACATATTATTATTCTCATTCCTGAAAGAGGCTTTGTCATCTGGAATAACCTTTATGGATTTTTTAACGCCGTTAAATATAAATTTACCTCTCCCACAATAAGTGTAGGTGACTAAAATTGAAACCGCCTTGCGTAATTATGGTACAGTATATTCTACCCGCTTTTAGGGTTCTAATCGCGAAAGAACTAGTTGAGAAGCATGGGTTAAGACGGACTAGAGCTGCTAAGAAAATGGGGATAACACCAGCAGCTGTAACTCAGTATCTTGAAAAGGTTAGGGGAGATGCAGCCGTCCAAATGGTTGAGAGTTCAGACGAAGTTATGAATATTTTGTCTAAATTGGCAGACAAGCTTGCTGAAGGTAAAGCTTCAGTAGATGATGTGTTAAGCAACATTTGTAAGGCTTGCTGGATAATGAGGTCTAGGCATCTTCTGTGCGAAATGCACAAGGAAATATTGCCTGCCTTAAAAGAGAGTGAGATATGCGAATACAAGTGCCCAATCCGTCATCCCTCGTAAGTATGATTTCACGCATAAGAACCTTCAAGATAGCTTCAACCCCCTAAATTCAGAAAGAAAATCCCTATAAGGCAGGTTACACCGAGCGTTGCCCTATCCTTACTCCCTGATTTAGAGAGCCCAGATTACACATACAACCTTGGTCATTGTGGCCAGAAAAATGGCTAGAAGCAACGACAGTAGAGTGGCTTGGATTGCAGTTTTCCATCCTAGCTCCTTAACTATCATTCCTATTGATGTGAAGCAAGGGACAAAGAAAGTCGTAAAGACGGTGAAGGTTAACATCTGAGAGATGGTAAGGTCAAGAAGCGACTTGTCTAAGGTGTTGAGGGCTTGTGACAGCATAATCAACGCCATCTCCTTTCGTAAGATGCTCAGTACTAAGGGCACTCCAGCGACTGTTGGCAAACCCAAAAGATTTGAAGTTAATGGCGCCAGAAGCTCGTTGAAAGCATTAGTGAATCCGTAAAAGTCCATCAAAGAAAGGAGTATACTGCTGGCTATAAGTATCGGCCACGCAACGATCAAGAATTCCTTAAGCCTCAGCCATGTTTTCTGCAGCACTATTTTTGGCACAGGTACCCGAAGGTCCGGGATTTCTAAGATCAAGCCCGGCGTAACTTCTGGCATTAAGTGTGAAAGGACAAAGCCTACTGCTATGATAACTATTAAGTCTAATGCTAATATGGCGAATGCCGCATTCATACCAATGTAAAATCCAACCAAACCTAGAATTACGATAAGTCGTCCACTGCAAGGAATTAAGAGAACCATCATGGATGTGATTACTCTGTCTCTTCTCGACTCCATAATTCTGGTGGCCATTATCGCAGGGACGCTGCAACCATATCCGAGGAGCAATGGAAATATGGCCTTGCCATGTAACCCTAGCCGATGCATAAATGTGTCAAGCATAAACGCTGCCCTAGGCAGGTATCCAACGTCCTCCAGAATCGCCAAACCTATCAAAAGTGGAACTACGTACGGAAGATTCACGGTAAGACCTGCTGCTACGCCTTGAAGAACACCATTGGCTAAAACCCCGACCAGTGTAGTTCTTCCTAAAAGGTCAGTGACGGGTACGATAATGTATTGCATAAAGCCGGTCATGAGCGGCTCTTGTAAAATGCTTCCAGTTGTAAATACTAATTGGAAAAAGACGTATAGAATAACGGCTGCGACCAAATAGCCCAGATAAGGGTGTGTCATTATTTCGTCTATTCTGTGCATTAGACCGACATTCGCTTGAGTAACTGAAACCGATTCTTCAAACCAAGCCATGGCAATGGCGTGTCTTTCCGACGATATTACCATGTCTGAAGGCATCCCCCTACCCGTTTCAAGCCTAGATTTGATTGCGTTAAACCTCTTTGTGAAGTATGAGTCGTTACGGAATTTACTCCAAAAGAACTCATCTTGTTCCAGAAGCTTGATTGCTATAAGCGTCTTGTCAACACCCATGCTTTGCGCGTTTTCTGGTAAAATCTTTGTTACATCTAGTATGCATTCTTCTACATCGGATGAAAACTTTGGTGGGGTAGGTATAGCTGTTGAAGGTTTTTTGGCTACTTTCAACGCTGTGATAAAGAGGTCTGA
>JAPDKC010000033.1 GCA_029258755.1 archaeon
TGACAGAAAGCACTGCAATGAAACCTAATTTCGACGTACAGTTCTAGGATACTTAACCAGAGTATGGAATCGAACAAAGAACTTTATATTTAATAGTTGATGATGCACAGAACTACGCTTATAAAACAAGAACTAGGAGAGTGGATTCTTGAGAGATTAGCCAGAGAAGTTAGAAATTACGGGGTTAGGCTGATATCTATCTTTCTAGTGATAAATACAGAATATATCAATTTAGTTCACCATACAGAACAACAATAGGAACATTATCAGAAATAAAGTTGAAAATCCGTATACCGAATAAATTCAATAGAAGTCATGACTATTGACATTATGGCATGATGAAAGCTTTAATTGAACCAAGCATTGAGGAGGCTTTAAGAAAACTTCAAGATGCTGTAAGGAGAAGGGAGGTGATATTAGTTATTGGTAGGTGTTCTATACGTTATACTGGCAGAGCGGTCTCCATTCTTAAAGAGGGAGAGAGAATTTTAATAATAAAGAATGATAGGTCAGTTCTAGTGCATAGACCGAGGGGACTTAAACCTGTAAACTTTCAGGCTTCAAGCTCCATAATAAAGGTGAAGAAAAATAGAAATAAGTTAATAATCTCAGCATATAGGCGGAGGCCAGAAGAAACCATTGAAATCGAATTTAATAAATTAAAACTACTGTATTCTGAGAAGTTAGAAGATTATGGAGAATTTTATCTCTATGGAACTGAAAAAGAGATAGTTAAAGCCTTAAAGAAAACATGTTTAGAAAAAAGCTAATCTAGCGAATAGATGGCGATATTCCCTTTTTCAGTAACAACTTTCAGTATATAACTTCCTCTAGGCATTGAAATGTCTGTTCTGACATAGACATCTGTTTCTCCAGAGTTTAAGAAGAAATCTGCGTCATAGCGCATGTGGTGCGTTGAATTATTTATCCAAAGAGAAACTATATGCACAGTTGATGCGCCTTTATTGCTTAAGCAGATACAAATACCGTCAATCACAACTCTTACGGCAAGGAAATCCAAGTCTACTATTGTTTGAAGACTATCTAGGGAGTTATCCTTCAATCCGATTCGTACAGTTCCATTTTCAGAAATATATCTTGACGGATTTTCAGTAAGGCTCAAAATGTTACTGCGCCAATTGCCTGTAAAATTGAGGGTTTCTGCTTCTATAAAAGCAGTGTTCTCCCAATCATATACTTCTAGACTGCAATTTTCAGATGTGTCGCTTGCTCTAGCAGTTATGGAAATTTGGATTTCTTGAATACTTTCTAGCGGATATTTATCTAAATCTATTTCGAAATCTCCCGTTAAATTGATTCTATACGCGACGCGGGGCTCTTCCTCTCCAATAGATACCGTTGGCTCTGGTTTGGTGTATTTTCGCATACGAATCCAATCTACATAATAATATCGTGTATTTGGAGAGCCATCATTGTCCGCTTGAAGAGCTATAAAGCCTACATAGGTTGATGGAGAACCACTTAAAGATAAGGTTTCACCCATATAGATTCCGGTTATTCCTGTATTGTTAACTATGAGGGTTGCGATTGCCCATTGTGAACGGGTATATTGACTGCCAGCAGAGGAAGCTCCACCAAGATATACTCTATGGGTGTTGCCAGCGTAATTATCGCCTATGAAGTGATTGATGTTTGTTGAGCCATAATAGCTTGTTGCCCATCTTGTATCAACATATACTGCGGCGTCTAAGTCACTATTTCCAAATCCCTTAAGTTCAAGTTCGATTATTTTGTTTGTAACATTAAAGAAGTTTTTTGTATAGATTCCTTCAGGATTATAGCTACTTGAAGTTATTCTTACAACTGTTCTATTTTCAGCTATAAGTGTTGTTGATGAGGAACCGCGCAGATTCCAATTGTTTAGATTTTCAAAGTCGTCGAAAAATTCGAATGTTGCCGTTCCATTGCTTTCAGAAGTTGCCTCTGGATTTCCATAATACATATAGATTGTTGTGGAGGAACCTGCTGGAACTAACGGTATTTTTACCCAAACCCTTGTGTTCTCAGCATTTATTCCAGATTCTATCCAATAATTGAGTTTAACCCCATTCGCGTCGGCAAATCTTAAGTCTCCGCAATCGCTACGCATTTTTCCTTCATCGATTAGAGAGGCTGAGCTAAACGTTATTAATATTTGAAAATCCGTAAGTTGGCTTGGATTTAGCGTGTTATCTATAATAATTGGTTTTCTATATTCCCATGAAGAATTAAACCATCCGGAAGGGGTAGTGTTTACAGCTTCTTCCGCAAAGCTTTCGTATGATCCATCTATTTTCTGGGTGTCAAGGTAATCTCCCTCCACTCGTAAGCCGTATATTAACGAAAATTCGCTTGAAACAGAAGACCAAGATGAATACTGACCGACATAAGTTATCTCCAATTTCTCCTCCGCTCTTTCCCAGTCAAACTGGTTCATTTGGTAACTCCACAAAACCACATTAGCTACTACAATGACGATTAGAATCAGGCTTAGCATAACAACTATAACGTTGCTTACACCGCGTTTGTCGCGTTTAAGGCGCCTTATAATAGCCTCCAACATGTGTCCCTCTTGATGTGACAATGTCTATGTAATACAGGCTTTGGGAAACCCAGCCGTATGAGATGTTAAGCCAGCCATGACTGCCTATTTCCAAATAAAAAGGTGCTGTGAAAGCTTGGGAAGTGTGATTTACATAAACTGCTGAAATTTGCACTGCCACTTTTCCAACGTTGCGCAGGTAGACGTTGATGTTGTTTGTGGAATTGTTAAACCACACATCTTCTGTGATGAGGCGTTCGCTCATGGTTTCTCTAAGATTTGTTGTTATAACGTAGGTGGCTGTTGTAGCGATGGACATAGCGGCTACTGCCACAACCATAAGCAAAAGATTGCTTAAAACCGGAGTTATAGCCCGTCTGTCCCTGAACAAATGTTTAATTTTTCTTTTCGCCATTCATGTTCACCTCAAAGAAACAGTTTTAAGGCTATGTAGCCGCAGAGCATCATTATCAGACTGTGTTTCAACCCAGCGTTTATTGTTCCTTCACCCATTTTTCCCGCCACTAAACCTCCAAAAAAAGCCTGAATTGCCGTCATGTGGAAGAACATGCGTTGCATTTCTTGAGGTGCCATGACTGAGCTTCCAAGCAACGGTAGTCCTTCTATGCTCACAAAGAAGGATTTGAAAAGCAAAATTATGGTAAACAGGTAAACGAAAAAAGCCACATAGATTATAGCGATGTATGGGCGGGTTTGGTTTCTTCTCTCCTTATCTAACAAAAGAGTGGTTCGCACGAACTTGCCAGTAGGCTCAAAAACCTTTTCTACACGTCCACCAGAACGGCTTGCCTCAATTATTAAAGGCACAGTTCTCTGCATAAGAACAGTGTTTACACGTTTTCCCAAAGCTAAAAGAGCCTCTTCAAAAGTCATACCCCACGAAATCTGAGCATTCATTTTCTTCAACTCCGCTGTTAACGGTCCGTACTTTCTTTTAGAAACCTCTTCCAAAGCCTGGGGAAGGGTCATTCCTGTCTTTTGGGCTTGAACTATACTTCGGAAAAGGTCGGGCAAGTGGTTGTCTACATCTTTTCTCCATTTGTAATCCAGGTAGTTTAACACTGTCGGAGGAAAAACAGCGATTATCACCGCGAAAAAGACGGATTCGTCGAAGGCACGAGTGAACCCAAACATCACATATCCAAAAGCTATTAGGGTT
>JAPDKC010000067.1 GCA_029258755.1 archaeon
GAAAAAACTATGAATAATAAAATAAAGACAATGGTTGCTTTATAAGCCGCTTTCTCCTCTTCATCTATTTTCATTTTATTTCCAACAATTAGTTTAAGCAAGAACTTTACCATTTTCTCAATTAAAGAAACCCGCATAGCAAAAGATGGGTATCTATGCATTGATTTTGTAAACATCCATGCAAAACTAACAGAGAATAAGAGTAAATTAAGTTGGAATAAAAAATACTCAGGTGATTGAGTGAACACTTCTTCCATTCTTATACCCACCCCAGCTTTAATGCAATCAACAGAAGCAGCAGCATCAGTGTATTAAACATCGCAAGATAAAACGCCGCCACTATCATCTTCGCTACTCTCGGATAATACTTATAATACCATTCCTCCCAGGTCATTTCTTTTTTCATTCTATCCCTCTCTCCATTAACTCTCCTAGAATTGCGCCAAGTATTCCCCCAATAACTAAACCAAATGGACCGGCAATTGCAATTCCAAAAGCTCCACCGATCAAGGCGCCAATAACGGCTACAAATCCAGTGACCTCTTTTTTCTTTTCTGCAAGAAGATCATCAAAAGGATCCCCTTTCATCATATTGCTCACTTCATTCTGAAACAAACGGCACTTTATCGATATAGAATGCATCTTCTCCATCCCATGTATTCAAATATTCACAATAAGGACATCGAATTATATTATTTTTAAGAACAGTTCCTTTGGAATCTCTACTCACTGCAATTCCGGTTGGAATTATATTCTCACAATTTTCACACTGGATGTACAACATATTCGGATTATGCATCCTTTCACCTAATTTATAAATAATTTTTATTTTTAAAAATTTATCTAAAATTTATCGCCTTTGCAGGAGAAGAAAATAATAGTCTCCATTTTCAAAACTTTTAAATTTTGACAATTTCTTTTGCATCATGCAAGGAAAATTTGAGTTTGATGTAAAAAGTATTGAAACAAGGGATAGGATCTCGCTCAGTAACGAATTACTCAACTTTCTCGGAGCCCCAAAAGAAATAATATTTTATAAGTCTCCAAAAAAGAACATAGTAATGATGGATACAAAAATGGAGAAAGGGAAATTGCTGGGGGTAGCGCCAATAGAAAAGCCAAACAGAATAGTAATACCAAAGGGGGTATGTCAAATACTCGGAGTTAGAGAAAAAGACAAAATAGCGCTTATAAGAGTAGATGATATAGATTTTCCAGGCAGGATAGCAGTTGTCAAACTTACAAGAGATATGATGTTGAATATTTTAGCAGCTTATTAAAAGATAAAGATATACCAGCAGGATTATTTTGATTTATCCCTCAGAAAATCGATAAACTTCTCAGTTATTGCTGGATATTCTGTATAACCTTCCATTAATAAGGCTATCTTAATTGCATCAGTTATTAATTTATTACTTATCCTGTTGTGAAATATTTCCTTAAATGTTTTGTCAAAGAATATCATGTCCTTCAGGAACAAAGAGCGTTGCATATCTGTAGTGTCTGCTATTAATTCAAATATTGGTTTTGATTTGAAATATGCAGTACATACCCAAATATATCTCGGTAAGGGTTTCTTCAAAAAATCAACAGGGTATTGTTTTGGTTTATTCTCTATTATATCTTTTTTATAATCATTGTTTTTGGCCAAATATATATCCCATTCAAGCTTTCCATCCAAAATCCTCATTTTCTCAATAATCTTGTCAAATTTAATAATCCACTTGTAGATAGTTAGGAAACCAATCCTTATCTTATGATAAAGTGGTACAATTAATGAATGTGGATACATTAGAGCCTTCTTGCCGTTTGGGTATGTTAATTCAAATATTAATGGTATCTTTTCTTTAATTTCTTTAATTTCCAGTGCACAGAAAGGCCCTAATCGATCATCATGGACATAAAGGATATCTATATGCTGCCCAAAAAGATGACAAAATTTGCCAGATAGTATTTCTCTTTTTAAAACCCTGTTTTTATTAAATTTAAATCCACAAACCGTCATTGAATGATAACCATGTAAAGTTCCAACATTCAGAATAACTGGTATGCCCGCCTTCAAGTATGCATAAATATAGCTAATTAAGGGAACAACTTTGTGTTTTTCCTTGTAATCAATTACTTCAGGTATTAGATTAACTTTTCGTACCGCACGGCACATTTGCAATAAGGACAATCCCTCGTTAGGAATTAGCCGTCTTATGTTCCAATCTAGTGTTGCATAATGTGTAATTTCGACAGGGCTGGGAGAGAACGTACCCTCAAAAATTTTAGCGGTTTGATTGAATGCTGACCATAGTGCACTTGTAGCACAGGCGGCAGCCACTGTATCCTGTTCTTGGAATGCCAGAGTTTTTATTTTAAATTCTATGCCACATAGATTTGGATAATACTCCCTTGTGCATGGAAAATGTCTTTCAGCGTTTGGCTGTCCCTTGACTTCACGTTCATATGTTTTTAATAATGTCTTCCCGATAACTGCCTCTGGAAGGGGCTTTATGACAACGCATCCAAGGTAGTTCTTTCTCATTAACTCTATTTTTTGCTTGTCTCCTTCAAGTGCTTTGTCAAAATCCTCTTGGGTAAGGTGTATTTTAAAAAAATGCAGTCTCTTGCATTTTTTTTCATAATCCTCAAAGCATCTAACATAATAGTTAGAAAAATCAATTAGAAAATCTTTGTCGATATATTCTTTTTCCACGATAAAGGATTTGCAATTAAAGTGTTTTAGGTATTTATAGAGGTAATTTACATGGTCCCCCTCCAGCTTTTCATGAAATATCTTCTCATGAGCTATTTTCTCTTTTAATCTTTCCTTGTTGAAGGATGAAACAATTTCGATTTTATCATCGCCAGATGCTTGGTGGGACATTTTTAATTGATTAATAATTAATGGTTCTCAACAATGTTTCGTAGCTTATTTTCATGGCCTTGTTCATTTCTCTGTCAATTTCCTGGAACTCCTTTTTCAATTCAATGATAGCTTTCGCTATCTCCTCGGCCTCTTTTTTGGTTATCTCCTTCTTTAGGTATTTTCTTTTTGTCATGTTGTCACTCTCCACAAGCCGCAATCTTCCGCGAAAAATGAAATTTTCTTATTTAACTTTTTACTAACAACCAGCCCACCCCTCTCGGTTTTCATAATTTTGCCTCCAACTATAATATGTTTGTTTCTTAAATAATTTTCCTTCATCCCATCCCCTAATTGCACAGCATGACTGCATATAAAAACATATCGAAATTTATCGCTGTGGCAATAATGGAAGCCCGCCCTAAGGAAAATGCAAAGCTAATCGCTATTTTATTTCTTTTTCTTTCTCCAAGGGTATGCCTTCCCATAGGCTTTCATGCGCTTTTTTACAAAGTTTTCTGCCCAATCTATCGCAACATCTATAACTTCTAGAGGCGATTTTTCGAACTCAAATAGGTTGATATAGTTAAAGTCGACAAGATGTTCATCTCCAATCATATATGTTGACCCTTTCCTCTTAGGCCTTAATAAAGCTAAAATTGTTCGCTGTTCTTTAAGATATTGATACTCAGCTAAATGACCTGCTGCTTCTCTGTCGATTTTCTTTATCTCTATCAATTTTTCAGCAACTTTTTTCCTTTTTCAGTAAGCCAGTACCATCTTTAATTAAATATATTTCCTAATATATTTCCTATATT
>JAPDKC010000025.1 GCA_029258755.1 archaeon
TAGCGGTAACACTAACAGTATAACTTCCAGCAGAGCTAAACGTATGCTTTACAGTACTTAGCGTAGCACCGCTTTGTGTGCTTCCATCACCGAAATCCCAGGAATAGCTAACTATGTCATGCCCATCCGGATCGCTAACGTTAGCGATGAAGGTAACCTCCAAAGGAGCAGCACCCTCAAGAGCGCTAGCACTCAAGCTCACTTGCGGGGCATTATTATATAACTGCAATGTCTGCACAGTTTCATTAGCTAATGGTGCCTGTCCATCATACCCAGAATCAGTTACGCGAAGCTTTACCTCTTTCGTCAAGCTACCAACAAGCGGATTATCGTAATAGGTGTGCGTTACAACAACCTTATCAGCTCCACTAACATCAAACGTTCCATCATTTTCAAAGTCCCACTCATAGTTAGCTATAGTACCATCTGGATCACTAGAGCAGCTTGCATCAAATGTGAATTGCTGCACACCAACAGCACCGCTGGCTGGCGTAATAGTAAAACACGCTGTCGGCGGCTCGTTCAAATGAATAACATTTATAATCACGCTCTCAGTATCAGTTAAGCCAGCCCCATCAGTTACTGTTAGCGTAACAGTATAGCTCCCTTCGTTAGTAAAAGTATGCGTTACCACTGTGCCTGTAGCAGTGCTACCATCTCCAAAGTCCCAATCGCAAGTAAGCACTGTACTCTCAGGATCATCAGAATTACTACAATCAAACGTAACAGAATCGCCTTCCACAATCTTGACAGACCCTCCCTCGGGTGAAGGATCTGTGGTTATAGCTGCTTTTGGCAAGCAATCAGCCTCACCTAGAGCAGAGGAATATGCACAGCCATAGGGGCAGATAAATTCCGCACATTTCACAGTACTACTTTGCGCAACACACTGTCCATCTTTACATGTTCCTGTAATATCTGTTCTTTTTTTGATTTTACATTCTTGCAATGGGGAACCTGGAGGGGCAAATCCAGGACCTCCAGGTCCAAGACCCCATGCTTCACCTACCCAACAGGTTGAGCACTCCCACTTGCCACAGGTTCCAGTCTGATCCAAATAGCTGCAATCTTCCACTTTGTAAAGCCAGCCAGCGCATCCAGAACCAGCCTCATACTTCCATACTTCATCTCCAAATCTGCAGCGGTTTTCAGTGGTGCATGTGCTTCCTCCTCCACCGCCCACGCCACTACCGTTGTCGCCATCATCATCGCCTACAGGGCAACATTCTGCACATACCCAATAATCGCACCATCCACTGTCGTCATAATGACAGCATATATCGTCGCAGCATTCTTCATTTGCACCGCAGACTGCTTCTATACAAATCCCTCCTAAAACATTCTGGCTAAGAGCCAGAAAAAACAGGCAAAAGCTACAGAATGCAATAAATACAAAAATGTATTTTTTCATTATTACCCCTGTTAAAACATACTTGTTTTCATTATTTAAAAAGCCTACATATTATTTATAAAAGTTTCCCATATACCTTTTATGTGATTTGAGGCTGTTGCCTATGAAGAAGTTTCAAAAGCTTACCTTAATTGGTATTGTAGCTTTTATTACTGTGCTGCTCTTACTCCTTGCTGTTTTTTCTCCCGATATTTTTACCCGAAGATTGATTAAACCCTGCTTAGAGGGCTCATGCCCATATAGATTTTCTGATGATTCCCTTGTAGTTTGGCAGTTAACAATCAAAAATGGATCCATTGCCCCAGAAAGAATCGTTGTTCCTAAAGGCCGTATATTAGCGCTTACAGTATCAAATACAGACAATAGAATGCATAAGCTTTATGAATTGGAAATAGATGGTAATGAATACACAGTTTTTGAGGAATTCTTTGTAAAGCCAGAAGAAACGAAGATCATCAGAGGGCTTTTTAAAGGTGCAGGCAGTCCCTTCAGGAAAAGGTTTAATATAAGGGAAGATAGGCCTGGGGGTAAAAGCTATCCTATTTTAAACACCTCTGCATCAGAAGTCATAATTTCCTGCACTACCTGTGCTGGCAAAAATTCGCAGGTAATAGTATCGTTAGAATAACAATAACCAACAGCCTAAAACAAATAAAAACCCAAAATAGCACACAAACACTGTTTTTTCCGTTTTGAATTTCAAAAGCAAAAGTCCATTAACCAACCCAAAGATTACACTAATTAAAAGCAAGTTCCAGAGTCCGAGCATTGCTACTGAAAGAGGAAAGCAGATAGAAGTAAGAAGTGCAAGCACTTTAACGCTTCTCTTCCTTCCAAGAAGCACTGGAAGCGTTTTGATTCCTTCTCTTTTATCTTCTCTATAGTCTTTTAGATCCTTTATATTTCCTGCAATTGAGAATATAACGAATACTGTTAGGAAAATATTTAGTGGTAACAATTTTATATCAGGATTCTGACTTACAAAGCCAGCTGCAAACATTAGAGCAGATTCAAATCCTATAAGCAGATTGTTCCAGTAACCAAAACGCTTAAAGCGAATGGGCGGAGCAGAATATATAAACCCAAGCAGTAAATAGGTAATGAGTAGCAGAAGAAATGCTGCATTTATAAATAAAGAAGGTATAATCGCTAAGGCTGTCAAAATAATCCCAATGTTTTTATAGTGATTTTTTGGATAGGCAAGCTTTTTCCCGTCATATATATTGTTCACTATTAAAGCAGATTGAAACGCGAAGAGAGATGAAAAAGTAGCAAAATACAGCATTTCAACATTCACTTCTTTATAAAAACATGCAGCCGATAAGAGTCCACCAATAATTGTAAGCCCTGTATAGTGCAATACTCTTAACCAATGGGAATTTTTTATTAAGTATTTCAATTCTTTTTCATCATAAAACCAGTGCCATAATATTAGTTGGAGCACTGTAAGTACAAACAAAATCATTTTTGGTTTGGCCCAAAACATAGGAAGAGACGCATAAAAATATATAATACAATAATAAGCGAGCGCCGCTAAAAAGGACTTGGCAAAGCTTTCGGTTTTCATAAACGAATAAAAAATTACAAGGAAAAAGCCCAAGCAAAGCGCTAGCGTTTGGCCATAGGTGATGTGATAAGAGCCAAATAGACCAAAAAATGAGAAAAATTCCTCCCAAAAATACCTGTTGCTTATATAAGACAGCACAAACCCTTTTCCGCCAGAGCAAACGAAATCTGTTATTGGAACCAGTAGAATAACAACCCAAAAAACAAAACAAGCTTTTGTTATCTTTTTTATATCCTTTCCAGTAACCAAAAACAAGATGGTAACAATAGCAAGAAATAAGCTGCTATACCACAATAGGTTGCTCACATATGCTGTTATAAAAAAATTCAATGAAAACGAAGGGTAAATTTTGGCTTCTAATAACAAATCTAATAATGCGCGAAGAGAATAAAGAGCAAATATAGTAAGAACCCATTCCCAAAAATTTCCTTTTGTATTTTCCAACTTCTCAATAATTTTTTTCGCATTCATTCCTCACACATCCACTACGCATTGAGCAATAAATCTTCCATT
>JAPDKC010000035.1 GCA_029258755.1 archaeon
TTGTTTTAGCTCCTCTCTATACTGATCACAACTTTATCATTCACAGTTCCCTGATTTTCAACTATTAGTGTATGATATCCAGGCCCTAAATGCAAGTCAGCGTTTATATCTATGCTCGTGTTATAGTAATCTAAACCCAAAATTAGCTCATAATCGCTTTTCGCCTCATAGCCAAAAACTGCTTGCACTCGCTTTAGGAATGTGCCATTGGTTATTGCTTTCCTGTTTTTCTCTATATCGTAGTGGTTCCCTCTAGTGAACACCAAGAAAAACTCTTTGCCATACTCCGGACGCCAGGAATGGGTCATGTACATGTTAAACACGTCCGGACTTACGTTTGTTATGCTCAGCTCATGGCAGGCCCCAGTAGAGACCAAAGCAAACATATTGCCATCTCCTTCGAAGCTTGCATAATCTATATTCGTGCCAGAAGTAATTGTTTGCGTAGCAACACTATCAACCGTTTCACCATCTATCAGGTCAGCTACATATAGGGAATAGTTTCTATAGTTTCCATCAAGGATCAGGCCTATTGTAAACGTATGCGCACCTGCACGTAAAGCAGCGTAGCATGTTTTTACTGGCTCTGGAACGCCTGCACGATCAACAGAGTAGTACTGTATGCGATGGTTTCCGTCCTCACTTATTGTAACGCTTGTGCCTATCTGCCAGTTACCATTGTCTATGCGGTAATATGTTTGGTAGCATCCTGAACCATCATCCGTACACGTAAGTGTTACAGTGAATGCTTGCTCCTGCCAGCCTTCTGGCGCGTTATCTGTGGTACTTGGAGCAGTATTATCAACCATGAAGCTTGAATCGCTTGAATCCGTATCAAACTGCGCATCGGCATCGTAAACGTTTATATCTATGTAATAGTTTCCGTCTATTACAGCATTAGTGTCCCAGGAATATGTGCAGAGCGTATAGTCACTGAAATCTGTGTCTTCGCAAGTGAATAGGCCGGAGTTCAGTAAACTTTTATTTGTCACTATCGAGTTTGAGAAACTTCCTTTCACGCTAGAGTAGTAGATACTAACCCACAGATCGCTAGCATCAGCATCTTTCACATAGAAATTTATGTCATGGTCGCTAGAGATGTACTGGTTGCCGTTTGGCTCATCTAGGATGACTGAAGGAACGCTTGCCGGCATTTCTTCAGCGGCACTCAGGCTGATGAAAGTGCTTGGTGAGCTCATATTGTTGTAGGAAGTTTGGATCCAGTTTCCATCGCGAGCAGTGTCTGAAATGCGTACTTCGTCAATGATACCTTTGAAATAATTATCTACCCTGCCTATCCAATAATTTGTGCCCGCGCGATAAAATTCTGAAGGAGCAGATGCAGTATCAAATAATGATCCATTTCTAAAGAATTTATAGGTAGTGTAATTCTTTGTCCAGACTACATAGTACCAACTATTAGCACTAGTGAAAAACCCATATTTAATTCCGCTATATCTTGTCCCGCATGTGGGGTCATAGGAATCAAAATGTAAACCCCCTCCACTTGGGGCAACCCACATATCTGGCCCTCTACAAGCCCAGTCGCCACCTTGAGAACCAATAAATCCATGATATTTTCCATCGTCAATTACATAAGGATTTATCCAAATAGAAATCGTAAAATCAGCAGTTGAATGTGGATTGTTTATTGTGATGTAGTCATCCCCATAGAAAAGATCCGCACCATTTATCTTTCCGGTCGCATTTTGACTTCCAGTGCCATCTAACTTTTCATAAGTTGAATTGTTTCTATAGTTTGTACTATCATAATGCGTACCTGCAGTTTCGCTTAAATGCATTACCAGTTTATAATGCGAATCCCATGTGCATCTGTTCTGCAGATCTTCTGTTGCATTCGAGTTTCCATAGTAGAGGTAAAGCGTTGTATCTGCTGTGGAACTTAGCTTTGGTATCTTTACCCATGCAACTAATGTGCCTGTTGCACTGTTATAGTCCTCTATCTCGAAGCAATATCTATCGTTTGTTGTTCCGCTTGACCAAGAAACAGAGCTTGGAACAAACACTATGTCATTTCCATCAGCTCTTGCACTATTGGCTAGATCTGAATCTGTTATACTTATTAGCACTGGGAAATCGTTCAGATCTGCTGTAACCTGAGCCGAGTTTATTGTGATCAGCTTTCTATAGTTCCAATCATTTAGCCTTCTTGGATTGTATACCTGTTCTGGCCATAAAGAATAGAATGCTTCTGGATCGTTCATATTCAGGTAAGAGGTTTGGATCCATTCTGCGGAGCGATTTATATCTGAGATGCGGACTTCATCGATGATGCCCTTATACCATTCATTATAGCCGCCCCACCACCCTTTTTTACTTAACCTAAAAGCAACACCATCAGAACCTTGTGGTAAACCCACACCAGAGGTTCTTGATGCTGTACCGATGAGCCCCTGCTCATCAAATACCCAAGCTTTATGTTCGTAGTTCTTTGAAACTCTTTGTACAATAAAGTACCATTTATGTTGCACAGAAAAAGAAACTCCGACAGGATTGTAGTAATCCTCATCCTGAACCTCAAAAGTTATTCCACCATCAGAGCTACCTATAGAAGCATTGGGACGCCACTTAGAATAAATAAATCTATATGCTCCCTGGGGATAGGGCTTTATCCACATAGAAATTGTAAAATTCTTTCCATCTAAGTGTAAGCTTTCACTATCAGGAACATTCACATAATCATTATAACCATCAAACAGATCTGCTCCAGCAATCTTTCCACTAGCGTTCGTGGTTGATTCTGAATTAGAATCAAAATTCTGGGGTGTTCCATTATTCCCATAAAAAGTAGAATCATAATGTCCTGCAACACCATTAGATGGTGATTCTTCTAGATGTTGTACCATCACATAATGCGAATCCCATGTACAAGGATCTTCCAAGCTTGTTGTTTGGGAAGAATTTCCATAGTAGAGATATATGTTTGTGTCCTCTGTACTACTCAATCTCGGAATCTTGACCCAGGCAACCAATTCGCCAGTAGAGGAATCATATTTCTCTATCTCAAAACAATAGCGATCGTTACTTGTCCCTGTAGACCACTTTACTGTAGAGGGAACGAATATTATATCGTTGCCATCTGAGCGTGCTTTAGTAGCTAGATCATAGTCTGCCGGCAAGCTTATCAGAACCGGGAAATCTTTTAAGGTGCTAGCGATCATTGCATGATCAATGGTTATCTTTTTGCGGTAGCTCCAGCTTGAAAGTGCAGATGCAGAATAATTTTCTTCCGG
>JAPDKC010000032.1 GCA_029258755.1 archaeon
ACAGTTTCAAAAGCCTCAAGAGTCGACAGTGAAACAGTAAAATCAATAGCAAGAGACTTACCGCCAACACTGCCTAGTACTCGGAAAAGCAGTAAAAGACTTCCCAATAGTCGTAAAAATAAGAGCGTTAAACGTGCAAACAAAAGGAAAAACAAGATATTTCTTCACAAACTCCATTAAAAACCTCGTAAAAAGCAACTAAAACAAATAAAATATCTTCATCTAATATAGTTGCATCATCATCTTTAAGGGTTCTTATGGTAGTCCGGTTTACGTTTAAATTTTTTTCAGTTTTGTTGCAGAGAGTTTTTCTAATATTCGTAGCATTTATTAACTAAATCAGTAAGTAATGTTACCCATAAGTGGAAAGTGTTGTTGGTATGAGAAAAATTGTGTTAATCTTGTCTTCAGTGTTAGTTATGGTTTTTCTGTGTGAAGTACAATGCATTAAGGCGGGTCCTGACGAAATCTGGGTGCCATATGATTATCCAACAATACAAGCAGCCATTGATGCCGCAAATCCAGGGGACCACATACACATTGTGGGAACCCGCTACGAAAATGTGACTGTGTATAAACCCTTAAGCCTAATTGGCGAGGCTGGATCCATAATATCCAAATACGATGCTACAAGCATTTTGAGAGTTACTTCGGATAACGTCATATTGAGTAACCTAACCATACAATGTAATGATGATGGTTATCAAAATGGTATAAGCTTTGTCAGCGTAAAACTATGCTATGCAATTAACAACAGAATCATTAACGCATACAGAGCGATATCAATATGGAATAGTTCATACATTAAGACTTTAAATAACCAAATAGAAAGTAGCGGTGGACGGGGTATTAGCCTTTCTGAATCCAGTTCATGTGACATAGAAAGTAATACGTTGATATCCGCAGGTGTTTACCTAGACGATACAGACCTGACGCTTATAAAAGCCAATTTTATAATGAACGCTTCCACAGGAGTCTATCTTAAGTATGCCTCGTCTAATAATACAATCATCTATAACACGATTTCAGCGAACCACAACGCGATTCGTTTTGAAGGACACCTTTTCGAAGGCTATCCATATTATAACAAAATCTACAAAAACAATTTTACAAACGCCACTGATGTATATGGAACTGGCAGTTACACAGAATGGGATATGGGGTGGCCTGAAGGGGGAAACTACTGGAGTGACCATCCAAAAGAAGACAATTATAGTGGACCTAACCAAAATGAGCCTGGAAGCGACGGAATATGTGATACCCCAAGCGACATAGATAGATACCCCTTAACAGCACCAATCAATTTATTTGAAGTTCCTTTTGGATTCATTACAGAGGAAATAGAAATTATCAGCAATTCAACAATCACAGATTTTCAATTAAATCAAACAGAAAAAACAATAAAATTTTATGTAACAGGCGTGACAGGAACAGGTTTTTGCAGAGTAGCTGTCCCAAACTCCATTGTGGAAGGCCTATGGGAAGGAAACTACAGTGTGAAAATTGACAACGCTCAACCACTTTACATGCGAAACTGGACAGTAAACTCCCAAACTTATATTTACTTTACATATCAACATTCAACCCACCAAGTAATAATAATACCCGAAGTTTCTACAAGTATCCTACTTACCATATTGCTAATATTTACAATATTCTCTACAATTTTAGTTAAGAAAAATGCATCGTAGAAAAGCTGAAAAATGACCGAACTTTTCCTCCCATTTTTATTTCATAAAATCTCGATAAATCGGGCAGATTTTAATAAAATATTGGTAGTCCGGGGGAGATTCGAACATAAATCGTCATTTTGGTCATTTGTTTTATAACATGGCCCTACCCCCAAGATATACGAAAATACGGAAAAGAAACAAAAATTAAACATGCTACATTCTGGTTAAGCACCCTTCTACTCTAGGCCCCTGTTTACGGGTTTGAGCAGAATTAATGTTTCTGTTGTAATTCAACGAGTACGTAGACTTTTCCAGTAAATATTGTTCTGGCTGATGCTGGCGGTGCATGTTCTTTAGGGAATAGACCTAGCACATGCGAGTATGATTCCCACAAGTCTGGGGAAAGCTGGTTTATATTTCCATGCGTAACGTTTACTTCGTCTACATATTCCACCCAATAGCGGATTCCATAATCGCAAACTGCAATTATCGAGTTTGACGGAATAATGCTTTTCATTTCAATTAGGTCCAAGTACGCTTGTTCGCTTATAGTGGGGCGAATAACTGCGATTAGATTTATGGCTTGCAGTATGTAAAATGAGAAGACAACTACAAGCAATACAGAGGCGATAAGCTGCCTTCCCTTTTGCTTCCAAACCTTTGAAATGGCATAGCTTAGAACTATGGCTGTTGGAACAACCATCATTAGCTGAAATCTAATAAGCCATTGGGCGGGTATAAGGGGAAAACAAAGTATAACACCAACAGTAGTTGCAACCAACAGCAGCAATAAATCTTCTTTTTCCTTCCGTTTCCAAGCATATAACGATAGGACAATTCCAAGAGGGAGCAGAAGAATTGAAATTGGGTCGCCCGCCATTGAAGGCATGTATAGGTTGGCGCTTTGGGGTCTAGGTGGCGAAGGAGGTAGCGATTTTGAAATCTTGTTTTCGGACGTTAGGCTGCTGATGAACGAAAAGATTTTGGAGAAATCGGAGAAGAAGGGACTGAAAAATGCAGTTGCAATCAATACAAAGATACATGTGGCCAGCGCCATTATGCTTGATGCCTTTAAAAAAGAGCGTCTATTAACGTTAAGGGTTAAAGTGGTTAAAAAGTATAGGGTGAAAAAGAGAAGGGCGACGCCAAAATCTAGGATGTGGGTTAGTCCGGTTAAAATAAGGAAGAATGTAGCCAACACTAGGCTGTCCTTCTTAAAGCCAGACGTGGCTAAATCATGCAAGTAATAGATGAAAGCGAAGAGCCAGCACACACCAACCGCGTTCTTGATAAAATCACTTAACATCCTTATATATGGAGCCGAAAAAACTACAAATAACATCGCTGTAACGCCAGCGAAAACGCCTTTACCGACTCTTCTCATTAGAAAATATGCGGGAATAGTAGATAGAGCGGACAAAAATGCGGCCC
>JAPDKC010000048.1 GCA_029258755.1 archaeon
TTGTGTAGAATTTCGCGGATTTTAGTATGTTATTACTTTAATGTCGGCGACTTTTTCGATTTCTGCGAAATGTTTGTCTTTTGTCGCGATCTTCTCAACTCCATTGGCTAGAGCGATTCCGGCGATAAGAACGTCGAAAGCATTAATCTCACGTCCGATCATTACGAGCTTTATTCTCGAGAACAATCTCCGGAAGAACGATTCCTCTCTTCTGGCTCTTATCCTCTTCACCCCAGCCATTATCTCATGGTAGTTGATAACGGTCGTGCAGACCTCCTCTCTTGCGATGAGATTTTTGTCTCTTGATACCTATTCCCTGATCCTTCTAGAATATTTCGCTATTTTATCTAGAGCCGGGCTATCTTTCAAGCATCCGAAGTAATCTTCTAGGTTAAACCCTTTTTCTCCAGTAGCTTCTCAATTACATCGCTGAAGTTCTCATCCTCCTCCTTAAGCCTTAAGAGCTTCTCATAGATATCGTCCCTTATCGAAATCGTTTTCATGCATGTATGTGTGTTATCACGTACATATAACTGTAGCCTTGAATCGACAGGTTCATTGTTTTAGAAGACCGTCTGGGTTCTTGAAGAAGGTGTATGATTCTACGGTCCCTAATTTGAATTCATGTTTAGTGCAACTTTTTCAGTCTTATTCTATGTAGTTTCTTCGGATTCATAGTAGGGGCACGCCGTACATATTAATGGGTATTTTTTCACGTTTAACAGGTATATGATTTTTCCTTCTTCCTCCTCAGGTCTCATAACTAATCCTTCAATTCTCTTATCGAAATACATGATCTTGCAGAAGCCGTCTTCATCCAGCCATATACATTTTTTGTGACGCTTGAGGATTCTCCTCTCAACGCTTAGGTGTATCCATTGAATATCGTCTGAGATTCTTTCGACTTCGTCTTCTAGTGAGCTGACTTTCTCCGAGATTTTGGAGAGGCTTTTGTTAAGGTTTGTCAGGCTTTCCTCAAGTTCTGACAGCTTCTTGCTTAAGTCTTCCATGGATTCTATTTTGCTGGCTTTTAGATTTAGTTCTTCAAGCTTTTTGGTAAGGGTTTCGACTTCAGAGGAGATCTTCTCAACTTTATCGGCCAGCTCTATAGCTTGTCTGAGCCTATGGCTCGGTTTTTCATATTGTGAGACGAGTTCGTAGGCTTTGTATACGCTGCAGCCGAGCTCGTTCGCTATCTGCCTGAAGCTGTAGCCCTTTCTTCTGAGCTCTAACGCCCTTTTCCTAAGCTTATCGTCGTCGTAAACTTTCTTGGGCATCTCTAATAACGTTATCTAAGAACGTTATATAAAAACGTTCTCTAAAAACGTTAGGAAGATGAGAAGATGTCCAAGATGATGTCTAGTAGTTCATCTTCACTCTTAAAGGCATATAATATTAAGGAGCTCGGTCTTAAGATTGGGGAACTTCTATTTCTTTAGATTGATCAACTTATGCCTAGAGATCTCCTCTAAGATCTGTATTCATGGGGACCGGGCTCTTAACATGATAAGGGAGGGAGACTTTTGAAAGGTGTCTTCCTAAAGAAGAGTGGTGGATAACTGGTCGACGGCTAATGAGCCTACATCCGCCTCGATCGCCTTACCGTGATAGTGACTTATATTCTCTCGCTCTAACATCCGCCGATGGCGTAGAAATCAAGAATTTATCCTACGCATTCAAAAGACCTACTGAGACTAGTTCCTCTTGGCTCAGGACTAGATTGGGTAAGTTAGAAGTGGATCTAATTCCTTAAATATGTGAGATCACGATAATACGGTGATGCCGAATATTACTCTGTCCATTCCGGAGGATGTGTATAGGCGGATGAAGAAGTATGGGGAGGTTAGGTGGAGCGAGGTTGTGAGGAAGGCCATAGTGGAGTATCTTAGGAGGCTTGAGGAGGGTGGGTTTGAGCTTACTACTAGGGAGCTATTGGACGAGCTTGGCGAGGGCTTTAGGGAGAGCTTGAAGAAACTGAGCTTCGAGGATTCTTTAAGGGGCTATGAGAGGATGAGGGAGGCGGAATGGAGAAGAAGCTCTACGACACGAGTAAGCTGATCGAGTGTTATAAGAATAAGATGTCCGTAAGAGGATATACCACCATACTTAACTTGATAGAGTTTCCAAAAGCCTTGGAATTAGATTTAGTGGTGATCTATCCCTCCAAACCAGACTATGAGCTCGCCCTTAAACTATCAACCGAACTCCTTAGAATCGGGAAGCCTGTACCAGCTATCGACGCCGTTATCGCTGCGGTCGCATTAAACAGAAAATTAAAGCTAGTTACGAGAGACAAACACTTCATGGCCATCAAAGAAATTAGAGAAGACTTTGAGTTGCTCATAGAATAATCTTAACCAGATATCTCAGCAAAACTGATTCCTATATGAGAACTCCAACTTTGACGCGGCCTAATCTTCAGCATTATGCCCAACTGTGTCTCCCACTCTACTTCATCCTCATCTTAAGAAGTTTATACCGCCTGGTATTCCCATAGAATGAAGGAACGGTTTTCTAGAGAAGAGTTTTTAGAGCATGCTGGAAGGTTCTTTGGATGAAGTAATCCGAGCGTTCAACGACTTCATAGCCTATTTATGAGCCTCCTGCAAGAGAGTAATAGAAGGGAAGGATTTGGGGAAAATTTTGGCGAGTGGAATCTATTTTCATCGTTTGACTTTAGTTTTGGACTTAACCTTCTTCTCCTTGACGGCTGGAATCCTCTTGACGTATCCGCAAGTATTACATCTTATGACAACGTGGGTGCTCCTCCTATCCCTAACCCTTACCGTGAAGGATCCAGGGATGTAGAAGGGGGTCCCGCATTTTCTACAGATGAACCTCTTGTATTGGATCGGGATTCTAACTCTTGCCTTCCTAGCGATCCTCAGAACAAGCCTCCCAGCCTCCCTAGCAAGCTCGGGCCTCTCCACTGCATGTCTTTTGGCGAACTCCATAAGCCTCGCAATCCTA
>JAPDKC010000041.1 GCA_029258755.1 archaeon
CAAGATGCAAAACCCTATTGGAATGTTCCAAGGGGGGATATAAGATGAAAAAGCTTAACATATTTAGGTATATAAAAGATTTCTTTCTATTTTCTTTTATGTAGAGTACGGAAATTATTTCGCCTGCTGTTTTACCAAACAGTATGGTGAAACTGACGAATGCAAAAATAAAATGGATAGTAAAGCATGTAGAAAATAGAGATATCACAACTAGACAAGCAGCAAATACATATAATGTCTCTATAAGGAGAGTGCAACAGTTGGTGAAAGAATATAGAGATAAAGGTAAGGAGAAGGAGTTACAAAATTCCTCATAATAAAATACATTCATATCTCAAGGAAACAGGAAGAACAATTCAAATCCTGGAAACAAAAGAGAAGAAAAAGAAATTTTCATGCAGTTTGATACATGGGGACTGGCATAGAAGAAGTAGTGATAATCGTATGCTATCGTATGGTTAGAATGATGCTTCTCACTTCATATTAGCTGGGGGCAAATTTAGCAAAGCTACAACAGAATATTCTATTCAAACATTACAAGAGGCTCAAGAGAAAGCGGGGCAACTTAATGCAACAATATGTGAGGTGAATACCGATAGAGGAGTGCAATTTACTCAACCAAGGGTAAGCTTTCAAAATTTGAGGAATATTTGAAGCAAAGAATAAGATACAATCCTTCTCGTAAAAGTAATCCTCAAACAAACGGGAAGTTAGAGAGATTTTGGTATGAATATGATAAACATAGATCCTCTTTTGAAAATATACAGCAATTCATTGATTGGTACAATGCAAGGATACATGTGCCTTATGGCTGGAAATTGGGGAGAAGCCAAAGGAAGCATTCATCCGTACTTAACATTTCTATTTTTTTACTTGTTGGATATTATTTTCAATTATACTAGTAGGAACCGCCATATTTGTTGGTTTGATAAACCAAGAAGATGAAATGTTTTATACCGTATGGGGTGCAAGTATGAGTGGTTTTTATATATTACTCGCTATTTTCAGTGAGAGGAAAGAAATACACAAAGATAAAAAAGATGCTCCTTTCATATATATGGTATTTTGTTAATTGTATGTATTTCTTTGTTTATTCGTTTTTATTATGGATGATCTTCTTAAGTTATTAAAATTTTAAGATTTAAGAATCTCTTCCATAATACTTGCCAAAACTCCTGAACATATACACCATGGAATAAATAGAATCCAGATTTTTATCATGAAAATAAAAAATAGAAACAAAATAATGATCATAAGCAAAAGCAAAGAAATTATTACATTTTTTTCCATAATATTATCCTCCTTCCTTTCACAATTATAAAATAAGTGGGTTCTCCTCCAAAGCGGGAAGGTTTCATTCTTTCCTTTTAGTGGTAGGCTGAGGGGAGAACCTTATGTAACAACTTTCCATTTTAAAATTTATTATACATCACCCTCACATGCGACACGCTCAGTTTATCCATCCCAAAGGTGACAAAACCAGCAATTTTTAAGTAATCTATTTAATTTATCATTACAATGAAAGATGATGAAAAAATATTCATACATGTTGGTTTGCCTAAAACCGGTAGTACATATTTGCAAAAATATGTTTTCCCAAAAATTAAAGGAGTAGAATTTGTTTCTCCTCTTAATGTAGCAATGCCAAATTATATCCTAGGTGTAAAATCAAATGAAAAACCACTTCTCATAAGTGATGAATATTTATCCGCTCATTATTTCTTAGATGCTAAAGGTTACAGATTTGGTTCTAGATACGATATAGCAAATAGATTGAAAAAATTATTTCCAAATGCGAATATCATAATAGTATTGCGTAATAAAGATGAATGGGTGAAATCTTTTTACGTTCAGTATATAAAAAGTGTTTCTCGCCCAAATATTTCTTTTGATGAGTTTAAAGATATTCTTTATAAGTCTGGGACGTTGGATTTTGAGCAGTATGTAAAATATCTTAGAGAGAAATTTACACAGGTATTGGTTCTCCACTATGAGGAACTAAAAAATAACCCGAAAGAATTTATAAGAAAAATATGCGAATTCATTGGAGTGGAAATGCCAGCAAATATTGAAAATAGAAAAACAAATATCAGATTGAGTAATCGGCAATTATCCTTTATTAAGTGGGTAAAAAATAGGCGTATAAAATCGGAATACAAAAAAAAGATAATTGATATATTTTTGTTTTTAACAGGTGGAAAAAAATGATTAGGGAGATAAATAGAGTTAAAATCACGAAATGGAGAAGAGCACTTTACTGGTTATTCAGAAAACTGCATGTTTTTTTATTTGGCGTTAATCCAAATGTATACATACAAAACTTTGATCATATACATCTCGGTAAAGGTGTATGGATTGCGTCGGGCGTCTCAATCATTGCGCGCAATCATGATATATATAATCCAGATAAACATGAAGACTGGCAGGATGTTTATATTGGTGACTATTGCTGGATAGGAGCAAATGCGATTATTCTTCCTGGTGTAAAGTTAGGACCCCATACTATAGTTGCTGCAGGTAGTGTAGTTACTAAATCTTTTCCTGAGGGATATTGTATAATTGCGGGTAATCCAGCAAAAATAATCAGAAAACTTGATAACCAAAAAATAAAAAATCCGCAAGAAGATTTGTAATCATCTTCCCATACCTTCGTATAGTATGCCCGCTTTTATTATTTTTTCCTTATCTAAAATATTTCTTCCATCTATTACGGCTTTTATACCGTACTTTTTAAATAGTTCCGCAGAAAGGTTCTTAAATTCTGGGTGGTCAGTTGCTATCAAAACATAAT
>JAPDKC010000024.1 GCA_029258755.1 archaeon
GAAAGAAAGGAGGGGCGGCGGAGCATATACTTCGCCCTGCTGGACGCTGTTGTCGCTGAGTCTAGCGTTCAAGGGTGATTTCGATTGTGCTGACGTTGGTTGGCGTGCCACCCTCTTCAGCAGGTGGGATTTGCTCGGTGCCGATGCCTACGCTTTTGATTTTAACGTCTGGTAGGAATCGGCGTCGAACAACCTCAACAACGTCAACAGCACGGCTGATTGCTCTTCCTCTGGCTTTAACCATAACTTCTTTTGCTCCGCCGTGGAAGAGGGTTATGCAAGCCAGCACATAGTTCATGACTGGCTTCTTCCCCACTAATACTGCATTTGTCTCTGACATTTCACCGCCTCACTCCTTGCCTTAACACTCTTGTTTAGCTTGACTATTGCAATAAAATCCAAAATAAATATATTGCGGTAACAAAAGCTAGCGGAATATTAACTTAAGCCATAATGGTTTAGCTGAAATTTACTTTATTAAACAATATGTTATACACAAAAGCCATCATATCTGAATATTCTTCTATCTTAGTTTGCGGGGTTGCCCCTGAATTCCCACTTTTAGTTTCAACTCTAAGCAGATAGAATGCGCCGGCCTCTTCGAGTTTCGCTGCAAATTTAAAGGCATGAGCAGGGTGAACGCGGTCATCATGCAACCCAGTATAGAGCATTATAGGCGGATACTTCCTCTTTGCAACGTTATGATACGGTGAATATTTTATGAGAAAGGCTGCATCTTCTGGCTTGTCCGGATCGCCATATTCTGGAACCCACGCCTTTCCGATATAGAGCTTGTGGAATCTGAGCATGTCTAGAACTGGATATCCAATTAATGCTCCGTTAAGCAGTTCCGGACGCTGAGTTAGAACGGCACCTACAAGCAGTCCGCCGTTGCTTACACCGAAAGCCACAGTTTTTGTTCCCTCACGCTTCAAAAATTCTAGCACAGCGATAAAATCGTCGAAAACATTCTGTTTCTTCTCTCGCATGCCTGCTCTATGCCACTGTTCGCCATATTCCTTTCCGCCTCGTAAGTTGGCAACAACGAATGTCCCGCCGTCTTCAAGGAATGGAACTATAAATGGGTAGAATCTTGGCGTCAAGGATATTCCGAAGCCTCCATAACCATAAACCAAGGCAAGTTTGCGGGCTTCATCTTTTCTTTGAACTTTAAATGCGTGAATTCTAGTTGAATCTCTAGACGTAACCCAAAACTCTTCTACTTTAAAGTTCTTGCTAACCTCTCTGGAATCTAGAATTCTCAATTTGCTGTTTTTCAAAAGGTAGATGCGGTAGGGAATGTAGAAGGATTCATATTTAAAAATGCATTTTTCTCCGTCAGAATATAGAGAATCTATCGTCCCAGCTGGTTTAGGCGTTATTTCCTCAATTTCTTTTCCATAAAGATCGAAAATTTTCAGTCTTGATGACGCATTGACAAGATAGTTGGCTATTATACTATCATTCGTAGCAACAGCGTCTTGTAATGGGTATTCATGTTCACTCACAATATCTGTCACTTTGCCCTTTTCATCAACTGAAATTATACGGCCCATTCCTCCCCTATCATAGGATGCCACCAAATATTTTACGTTTACAAAATTAATTGGAGAAGCCAAAAAGTCGCCGCCGCCATAAAGAAGGTTCCAGCTTTCAGGTTCTTCAAGTTTACCAGCATAGACATCGCTTTTAGTCCAGCCATAGCTTATAGTAATAAGGGCACGATTCGCTTGAGAACTCCTTTTTACGCCTATAAAATAGGCTGTGGGAACACCTTTGCCGAAAACCATTTCTTCTTTGCCGTCTTCTCTCAAGAAAATCCTTTCGGCTGGAGGAGATATCCCGTCAGGAGTTTTTTCTTTGGCGTAAAATCTTGCATAATAGTATTTCTCCTCGTCAAGCCATACTATCTCGCCTATAACGCCTTTCAATTCATCCAGAATTTCTAACGATTCTGTATCCATGACTCTTAGGATTCCTTCGTCTGAGCCTCCAATTGAGTATGAAAATGCAAATCTGTCTCCTTCCATTGAAACATAGAGCCATTGCAGAACTGCTTCTTTTCCAAGTTTTTTAGAATCAATTAGTTCGCTGAGATGACCATCAGGATACATAAGCTTAATCTTAAATGCTTCTCCATCACGTAAAAGGATGAAGTTTCCAATTTTACTTGTTCTAACTAGTAATACGTATGGAATTGAATAGTAACTTTCGATTCTCGGCTTTAACATGTCTGAAGTGGGCTTCAGAAACTTTCTTGCGTGCTCATTTCTCGATAAAAACCAATTTGTTACTTTGGGGTCTTTTAGATTCTCCAGCCAAATATAAGGGTCTCGCATGATTTCGCCCCTTTAAGCTATATTTCTAGCCTAATTTTCATACCTAGTCAAAACTTCCTTTTAGCAAATATTAAACGTAACCGTTTTCATCTTGAAGAGTATTTGTAAAGAAAAGATTTAAATAATTATGACTATTGTAAAGAGAAATCTTTAATCAAGAATATTTGGAGGCTAAAAATAAAATGCCCAAAACAAGAGAAATTCCGTCTGGACGCTCGCTTCGACTTCTTCGAACGCTTCTTCAAAAGGGAAAACCGGCCACCGTGTACACAATTAGGATTAAACAGAGCGAACTTGCTAAACAATTGGGAATAAGTCGTCAAGCATTAAATGTACACTTAAGGAAATTAAGGGATTTGGGCTGCGTAAGAACCGGAAGGGGCTTCATAGACATAAC
>JAPDKC010000018.1 GCA_029258755.1 archaeon
GAACCGTCTTCGTCGCCTTTCTTAACGAAACTTTCATAGTAGGCTACTGCTCCAGAATAGTCAGCGTAGGTTGCCCCTGAAATCCGAGGAGTTGCAGTTTCAACTTTTCGGCCTAAAACGTCAACTGTTGCCTTAACAACATCTTCTATGTGGCATTCAACCGACGCCTTGTCCATTCTGCAGCCAGTGAAACATAAATCAACGGTTGAATCTGTTTTCTCGTAAACAACCTCGATTGTTAAAGAATTTAACGTTTGGACGTGCTGTAGAAAATTTATCGGAGAATCGCTTGGCAATGGATACGTGATGCTCAAACTTGCCTGAAGCAAACCCTTTTTAAGCGCTTGTAAATCTCTGCTTCCTATGCCTCTAAGCCTAATTAAGCCCGGATTTACCGAAGGCGAAACGTTTTCAGCTTTTAACCCCAGCATTGAAGGATTCGTGGGTGTAACTCCATATTCACTTTCTTCAACATAATAGACTTTGGCTTCATGCGCCCCATATGGAAAACTCAAACTCTAACCACCTCCTCTTAAACGGTTCTTTCAAAAATCCAACCCTCAACTGAAAGCTCAGTTCTCCAAATGAATGGCCTATTATGAGTTTCATCCAAATTCCGATAAGAAACAAGTTTGCAATATGAAATCCCATTCACAGAGAAATCCATTTCTGCGTAATCACAATGTAAAACAGCCGAGTTTACGCCGTCGCTTGGATTAGCTGTTTTTGCGAGCAAATAGACATAGCCGTCTTTGTCTACAAAGTTTTCGAAGCCAGATAAAATTTCTATTGAAATTGTTTCGTCTAAACTGCCAGAACTGGTCTGAGTTTTCTGCCAATTTCCATCAGAGAAGTTCCAAGCTTTAATCGTAACCCCGTTCCCAGCTGGAGACTCTCCATAACCCTCAAATTTTAAAGTTAAACTCTTCAACACAGTTGTTTCAGCGTCCAATTTAAATTTAAAGAGCAGAAAAGGATATTTTCCATTTTCCTGAATTGTTTCACTTAACCTCTCATCGTCGCTGTACCATAATTTGGCGTATTCCTCATCTGAAAGCTCATTCCATTCTGAGCTTGTCGGCGGAATCTCCTGGTCTGAAAACGTGTAGAAAACTTTATGGCTTCCGCTTTTTTGGCTTGCGCCTACAAGATTGTATTCAAACTTGTATGGGGCCTCTCCCCTTTCTCTAATTACGTTTTTCACTTCTTGCAGTATTTTATTTCGCATTTCGCTGCTTTCAAGGCTTTTCTCGGGTTTGTCTAAAACCCAAACGTTAACTCTATAGGTTACTATCGAACGCCTGATAGCTCCGTTAATGCTAAGTCTCTCTTCTCGACAGTTTTCAAGTCCAACTGTTATTTGGCCATCATAAGTTTTTGAGATTTCACTGTTGTACCATTCATCGCTGATATGAATGCTTGCTAGTCCACCGTCTTCCTTTACAACACGCAGATAAGTCCTTAAAAGCCTGATAAGAGTTTTAACCGGGTCTTCAACTGTAAAACTCATGTTTAGGCTATCCTCCTGCAAACGGAAGTCTTGTAGACCGTTTCTCCCATGAAGTTGTAATCTTGAACTGGGCCGACCTCGTAGGGTTTTCCTTTCCACTCTATTTTGTCGCGGTTCCTTATTGGCGAAAAAACGTAAACTTTGATGTAATCAGTTTCCATATAGCCAGTTTCAAGAATAACTTCTTCAGCACGTAAGGATTCAACTACCGCCTTAATTTCAATAGGATCTCCATAAACGCTTTTTTCTCCTTCTTCAACTAACGGATAAAGCGTAACTTCGTCGCCGAGCATTTTCAGAATCCTAGTGAAAACCGTATTTACTGGCCTATAATGTATGAGGAAGATTCCAAGCCAAGAAACGGTTATAGTTGATTTCTTATTTTCAATTGGGCTGTAATCATCAAATTTTGGACCCCAAAACATGAACTCTTCATATTTTTTCTCAAGCACGTTTTTGGAGAATTCATAGCTAATTTTGTCGTGTCTTTGACGGATATTCCATAGTATTCCCATCGTAACCGCATCATAATATTCGCATGCAGCTTCCCTTTTTTCCACATTTATATATCCTGCCCAGCAAATAGCCGGATTATACGCTGGATAACTGGCTGAAAAAATCGAATTTAACGTTTCATAAACCTTTTTGACGGTGCTGCTCCATCCCTCATACTCGTAAAGCGCATTTAAAGCATAGGCAAAACAATCATCAATTACTGTGGTTTCCGAACTGTCTGTTCTGTGCCAACTTCCATCCCCGTTAGGCTCGGGTGTAAACTTCATGTAGAAATTTTCAATTCCGTAACGGTAAAAACTAAGCATGTCATTAATCATTTCCATGTATTTCGTATCTCCTGTTAGTTCGAAGAGCTTTTTTAGCCCCTTTAGGCCGTAAAGGTCAACTGTTTGCATGTTTTCAATCCATGAATCATCTTCTGTTACTGCCTGTGCAAAACCGCCGTAGTATTTGTCGTGGATTCCAATTTCGCTTGGTTTTTGCTGCATGTTATATAGAAAGTTTCCTCCTGCAAGTTTAGCTGAGTTCAGATAGTTTTCATTACCCGTGAGTTCATACGCCTTAATTAAAGCCGGAATTGCTCTCATAGCGTCGATGCTGTAGTAGTATGTGCTGCCTTCCGAACTTTTAAATCCGCTATAC
>JAPDKC010000051.1 GCA_029258755.1 archaeon
CTCCCCACCAGAAGGTCCAACTGAAGGAAAGGTTAAAGAAACTCTTTATTTCAATACTGTTACAACAGACCCAGATGACGATCCTTTAGAATATTTGATAGATTGGGGAGATGGCACTAATACAGGATGGGTGGGACCAATTGCATCTGGAACTCCTTTCGAAACTTTTCATGCATGGGAACAGCCAGGAACATATGAGGTTAAAGCAAAAGCAAGAGATATTCCATATCATCAAGAAAGCGATTGGTCTGAGCCATTAATAGTAACGATATATGGAAATGATACAGAACCACCTGTTGTCGTTATCGAACATCCAGAAAATGGAACAGTTTTTACGGAGCCCAATATAATTGTAACAGGATATATTAGAGATAATGTCGGTATAGTTCAATACGGATATATTCATGAATGGGAAGAGGGCTCCACTGAGGAAAACTGGACTTTAGAAGAGGAACCAGCATTCTATCCATTCGAGATTCCATTGATGTTGCATGAGGGATGGAATAAAATTAAAGTATACGGAATCGATGATAATGAAAATATCGGAGAAGATGAAAAAACGGTATGGTTAAACGTTACTACAAAACTTGAAATAAGGGCTGTTTTTCAGCCAGTTCAAGTGGTATGGCAAGAATGTTCAGATATAGGTAATAGAAGCTATAACTATATGAAAGAGATAAAGAAAGGAAAGGAATATAGAGCAATGTTACCAATGGTAGAAAAGAAAAATACCTTAATCTTTGGTTATCCTACTAAAACCTATGATAAAATAAGGGTAAATGTTACAAATAATTTGAAGGAAAAAGTCAAGTTTAAATTTAGATTCAAAATTTATCCGGACAATAAAGTGATATTTACTTCCGATGTCTATGAAATTGATGCTGGAAAAACAGAGGAAAAAGTTATAAAATGCCCAGATGGTTTACCTCCAAAACCGGATACATTTCAATGGGAAAAATATGGAGATGGACGGATTGAATTGGAAGCTATTTCACTTCAAAATGAATCTATTAGCAACAAAGTTGTTGTACATGTAAAAATACATAGAACTAAAACACTTGGCATAGCATATATGTCACTATTGATTGTAGATGAAAATAATCAACCTAAGCATGGCTGTTTGGCAATTCCTAAAAACGAGGCAATACAACACATAGAACAAGCAAGAAAATTCATTCAGGGAACCTATCCAGTAAAGGATCCTCGAGGAGTAACAAGTTTCTGGGCTGGTCTTAGAGTTCTCAAATGGGAGGAAGTTAAAGAGACAGCTTCCACTGTTAATATAGCCAAAGTATTGATAGCAGCCTCAAAGAATCATGCATTTGGATGGATAGAAGGAGGGGCTATCAACCCACCAGAATATCCGTATCTAGGAGGCAGGATCGTACTTCTTGTACCACGTGATTGGCCAGGCCTCTTTACAAATGAGGAGTGGGCAGGCATTATGAATACAGGAGTAAAACATACTGTAATTGTATGTAAGGACTTTTGGACCGCGGATGCTCATGAAATTGGACATACTTTCGGATTATATATTGAATATCCTTATGATGGAGAAGAATATAGGGTTGAACACGGCCATGTCACTTATGAAGGACATCAGACTTGTGGGTATTGGGTGAATGAAAGAGAAAAGAAAGAGGGTGTCATTTGTTTCATGGGAACAGCATCTTTTAAAGATTTATCTTCTCGCTGGGTCTGTGCGGATGAATACAAATGGTTGTTAGAAAAGAAATTCAGTATCGAGGATCCCGAACTTTTGATGGTTTTAGGAAGAATATATAGAAATGGTAGTACATACTTTGATGAATGGTATAGGTTACCCTCTGGAATGCCCGATATAAGGATGAATGAAAAAGGAGAATATACTATAAGGTTTCTAGACATTCATAATGAAATCATAAACGAAACAGGTTTCAATATATCTTTTGAAATAAAAGATGCTAATATCACATTGGAATATGCTCCTCTGTCTTTCACAGTTCCTTATCCCAAAAATACGCATAAAATACAAATTTTGCATGGGGAAAATGTGCTAGAAGAGAGAAAAGTGAGCCAAAATTCACCAGTTGTAACTATTACATATCCAAATGGTGGGGAAACTTTACAAGTTGGAAAAGAATACACCATTAGATGGGATGCTTCTGATCCAGATGGAGACGACCTTGTTTTTATGGTTGGATATAGTTGTGATAATGGAAAGAATTGGACAGTAATAGCTACGGATATAAGGGATACGGAATATACTTGGAATTGTTCTTATGTGCCGCCTGGAAATGAATATCTGATAGGAGTTGTGGCATCCGACGGCGTTAATACTGGGCAAGATATATCGGATTCGACATTTACAATTCTTCCAGATACAATACCCCCATCTATTAAAATTGTACAACCAGAAAGGGGAATTTATATTAATGATAGGAAGA
>JAPDKC010000071.1 GCA_029258755.1 archaeon
GCACTCCGGTTTGTTCTGAATATCTTCTATAGATTCTTTTTCCTCTTCGCATACTTTAGCAACGGCTTGCGAGGGCTTTATTATGAATTCGTTTGATTCAATCTCCATGGGTTCGCCAGAACAATCCTCATCTTTCCATAGCATAATTGTTAGCTTGTATGTTCCCGGAATGGCATGTAAGTGCATTACACATGTTGGTTTTGTTAAAACTCCTGGAGACATTAACGGTTCTTCTTTCCATTCGCATGCAGGAGGCTCTAAGGTAAAGAACATCACCCACTTTTGATCCCAGCTTCTTAAAATGCCCTGTTGAAACTCGCGACAGGGTGGCGGCTCAACAGCACAGATAGTCAAATAATCCTCACAGAATTTACTTGAGCCACAATCCTTTATGCAGTAATCGTCTTCCATTAAAAATACCCAGTTTACATCCTTTTTCTTTATAGAGCCAGAAGTATAACCATAGAGCTTCTCATTCTTGCTAAATTGAAGGATGAATTTCACGGTTTCGCCGAGAGCATATTCTTTCTTATCAGTGCGTATTATAACTGCAGGCGTAGTGCTCTCTGAGGTACAAATCCCGTTCTCGCAAACACAAGCTTTTTCTGGCCTTGGACTTAATACCATTGGGCATACAATATCTTTAGGACATTCAATTTCTGAAAGCTTTGCATTTATGCATTCCCAATGAGCGCCAGCATTTGCTGGGCAGCAATTTGTGCTTACCCAATCACAATCTGCATTGCTCGAGCACGTTCTTATAATATTTTTTCCTTCTATAGAAGGGGATTTTATTACAAATTTTATCGAATAAGCTTTTGAGGATTCCTTTATAAATTCCATAACCTTCCAATAGTCATGAAGCTTTCCTTCAAAAGGTTTTTCAATCCAGTATGGGACCATAAGCCTGTAGATATACTCTCCTTGTGGGAAAATTCCATAGGGAAGAAATATGCTTGCGATTTTTTCTTCCCCCGGACTTAGCAAAACTAGCTCAAATGTTGGCTGTTCACACTCAACGAGGTCGTAGTTTACATTAATCCATCCAATATAACTCTCTCTTTGCAGAAAGAAGAAAGAAGCATCACAACCGTCAACAGATTTAAGTATCCATATCTTTTGCTTTGAGAGGTTTTTTAAGATAACCTTCATTTCTTGCCCAACAACATAACGTGTATTATCCAATTCTATCTGTACTTCCGTCTTTAGAGACAAGCCACTTTTTTCTCCCAATTTGTTCATAATCAAAAAAGAAATCACGCTTATTCCAACGATCGCTACAATAAGCAGGACTGCAATAATTTTTTCTCTATTTTTCATTTTTAGCACCCAATAAAACAAGAAATCCTTCTAATTTATTTCTTTCGATTTTTGTTCGCTTTGCGGTATCGCGGTAGAATATAGTTGTTAGGGTATGCGATGTGCATAAAAAAGTTCGAAAACGTTTCTAGTTGTTACATTTAACTGTGCTTTCGGGAAACTGAAAAAAGGTAATGTCAAGTTAGGGGGATAATGATTTTATATAGTTGTTCCTTTTCACTGTTTTAGCCACGAAATGCTCTGGTCTATTTCCTCTGCAAAATACCTTTGCTATTGCTCTGCGGTAATGCGGCAGGTTATCCGTTATTATCTGCCACGGAACGTTAGCTGTTTTCTCGAACGCTTTTCTGAGCACAGTCACAGCATCGTTAAGCGTTCTAACCCTGCTCGTATGCCATGCAATAACTACCTTGTTTTCTGGGTCAAGAACAACCAAAGCTATATATTTCTCATTGACCCTTATTATCATCGTCTCATCAACACACCAGAAGCGAGCGTTTAATTTGTGTAATCTGGGAATATATACTCGCTTAGACGCTTTCTGTATCCACAACCTAATAGCTTCATAACTTGCTCCTATTCCAAAATATTCTTTCATTTTTCTTGCCAGAGTTCTTAAGCTTATTCTTGTTGTTGTGTACAGTTCAACAGCAAACGCTATTACTTTGCTGTGGAATCGCATCTTTTCCAAATCGGAGTAATTGTATACAAATCTGCAGTTGCAGCGCTTGCATCTATATACCTGTTTTCTGGTTCCTCTGTAGAGCCCATCCCTTTTTATATTGTACGAACCACATCTTTTACAGGCTGGTGGTTCAATCTTATAGCTAAACAGATCAGTTTGCC
>JAPDKC010000005.1 GCA_029258755.1 archaeon
CCTTTCCTTATCTGCCGAAGTTTAGCTTCCATTCGCTGAACATAAGGTAGGTTGTCTGACAAAGCCTCGGAAGCCTCCACGTGCACAACACCAACTTCCGGGTGTTCATCAAAAAACTTCTTTATTTTGGTGAAGTGGTCTTTTGAGACGAATGCGTCGGCGTCTACGAAGCATATTATGTCTCCTTTCGAGTGTTTTACGCCTATGTTCCTTGCAATCCCTATTCCCTTTCCCTCATCATAGACAACCTTAATTTTTCCATGATATTTCCGTAAAATTTGCGGAGTATTATCCGTAGAATGGGCATCTACCACAATAATCTCCTTTTCTCCCTCGCTCTCAATAATTGACTTCAGACATTTATCCAACGTATCATCGTTATTTTTACTCAATACTATGACCGAAATCATTCCCAGCTCACTTAATAATTTCCTTAGCCAAGTGCTCCGCAGCCTTCCTAACGGCCGCTTCACTATTATATTTGGGTTTCCAGCCTAAAGACTTTAATTTTGAAACATCGAGAAGCATAACCTTAACGTCGCCTTTCCATCCCCTTCCTCCATTTACTCCGCCAGTGAACTTAAATTTTACATCTTTAAGATTCAAAACTTCCACAACTATCTCTGCTATTCTCCTAACATTTACTTGATCCTCGGAGCCAACATTAAAAACTTCAACATCTCCGTTAAACTTTTCTGTAATCAGCATTATGGCGTCAATACAATCATCTATGTAAAGATAAGACTTCGTCTGAGAACCATCGCCCAGAATCTCCAGTTCTTTAGGATTTCTCCTCAACTTCATTATAAAATCATGTATTACTCCATGAGAACTACGCGGCCCAACAATATTTGCTAATCTCAAAATTGCAGCCTTAAAGCCCAAAGAGTGCGCATAAGAACTGACAAGCGCTTCACAGGCAAGTTTAGAGGCCCCATACATAGATATAGGTAAAAGCGGAGCATAATCCTCAGAAGTAGGAATTCTCTCCGCCTCTCCATAAACAGTAGACGAAGAAGCAAAAACAAACTTCGATACGCCAGCATCCTTTAATGATTCAAGCAAATTGAAAGTTCCAATTACATCGCTAAAATGGGCAGCCGCTGCAGCTCTAACATCAGGGTTGGCAGCAAAATGAAAAATCACATCGCAACCTACAACAGCCCTTCTAATCTCCTCCCTCCGACGCAAATCACCCCTTACAAACCTAAAATTCTCATCCTTAAGCCATCTCTCCACATTTCCAATCTTTCCACTACTTAAATTATCAAAGACAACTACTTTATAGCCACATTGCATCAAAGTATCAACTAGATGACTCCCTATAAAACCGGCACCGCCTGTAACTAAAACCCTCATTATTTTGTCCCCCAACTACGCACCTTTCAAACATTAAATCATATAGTTCCAGAGACTCTTTTCTTCATTTTCTCTCTGAGCCATCCGATAATCACAGCAGGCCTCCCTCTAAAAACTGAATGCCCCAAGGTTCTTAGAAAACCTATTCCTAATTGGTATCTTTTCCTGCCAGCCTCATATTGCCTCTTAAATATTCGTTTAACAGTGAAGTCCTCTCTAAATTCTAACACTCTAATTTCATCAACAATCAGAACTTTTTTCCCTCTCTTGATCGCCTCTTTCTCTAGAGCAGTATCGTACCTAAAGCCTCCTATTTCTTCAATTAAAGCCTTACGAAACAACATACTATTTCCATGAGTCGACCTACCAAGAGGGGCAACTTTCAACAACTGATCTCTTATCCAAAAGAAAATATCTAACCAAAACTTTCCGCTTCGCGTAGATGCTGGACATGAAACTAAATCATAATCTTCAGTTTTTGGCAACATTACTTCAAAGAAATTTTTAGGCAGGATAATGTCAGCATCCATTTTTAATATTAAATCATACGATGCATGCTTCAATCCCTCATCAACAGCCGCCTCCATATCTCCAGGGAATAAAATAGTCTTAACAAATGGAAATTTCCTCGCTGAATTTATGGTTTCAATATCTGGCGCTACAACTATACATTCAAGTTCGTAATTTTTCTTTAAATATTCTATCGCTTTTAGACAACGCTGAATGGTATTCTCTTCATTTTTCGCGGGAATAATTATAGATATTTTTGCTTTGTCTG
>JAPDKC010000053.1 GCA_029258755.1 archaeon
CCATTGAAAAGCTCCTAAAAGCGGGCGTTAACATTGCCCTTGGCACTGATGGAGCAGCAAGCAACAACAGTTTGGACATGGTGGAAGAAATGAAGCTGGCAGCCTTGGTTCATAAGGTACATACACTGAATCCAACTATTGCCGATGCAGAGAGTATTTTTAAAATGGCCACGCAAAATGGTGCAAGAGCTTTGCGTTTAAACGCTGGAGTCATAAAAGAAGGGGCCCTTGCAGATGTAGTTATATTTGACTTCAACAAGCCACATTTAAGACCAATAACCAATGTAATCTCTCACATGGTGTATTCAGCCAATGGTAACGATGTGGAGACAGTGATAATCGATGGGAAAATCATCATGCTCGATGGGGAAGTCTTAACTGTGGATGGGGAGGAGATTATAAATAAAGTGCAAGAGATAGTGGACAAGCTTCACTAATCTTTTTATTTTGTAACTTCAACTTATTTTTGGTGGGAACATGGTTGAGCTTAGTTTTGGTTCTCTCACATTTAAAGTGGCTCAAGGAGACATAACAAAGTTTCCCGCTGAAGCTATTGTTAACGCTGCTAACAAATATCTTGAACATGGTGGTGGAGTGGCCTATGCAATAGCAAAAGCAGCAATTGGGAATGCGAGAGACTACATAAAAATAAGCAAAGAAGCTATGAGAGAGCAGATTGGAAGGGATTGGATTGAACATGGGGAAGTAGTTGTAACACCGGCCTTAAAAATGGAACAACATGGGATTAAGTACGTCGTTCATACAGTTGGTCCTTATTGTGGTGGTACGTGGGATGATGACAAGAAGGAAAAGTTAAAGAAGGCGATTCTTGGGGCTTTGAGAAAGGCTGAAGAGATTGGAGTTAAAAGCATAGCATTTCCAGCCATAAGTGCAGGCATCTATGGATGCCCCTTTGAAGAGGTCGTGAAAACTTTTGTGGAGACAGTCAAAGAGTTTTCAAGAGAAGCGAGAAACGTGAAGGAAGTGTATCTGGTCCTCTACTCTAAAGAGAATTACGAGAGAGCTTTAAGGCTTCTTTAAAATGGTGATTCAATGAAAACGGACAAAAAACTCAAAAAGAACTGCTATTCCGAAAGCCTCAGCTGGCTTCCACTTCTTTTAGTGCTCAGACTTGCCTTTCGGGTCATATCGGTTATGGATGCACTTGGCATTGTCTTCTTTTACAATGTTCTCCTTCTCATGAAGCTACCCATGTTCCGTTTCGCCATTCCGGGGTACATCCTCTTTATGGGTGCTCTGGAAGTTTACCTTGTGATGGCCCTCAGAAAGAGAGCTTTTCCTATAAAAGCCTTGGTTGTCTATTTCAGTATAGCGCTCCTTTTTGAGTTGCCTTATGCCGTTTTAAGTGGAGACTCACTGGGATTAAAGCTCTTTGTTCTCCCATGGTATTTGAGTGCGATAATCGGGTTTGCTGTAGTTTTAAATGAACTTTGTAATGTTGCAATGATACATAGAATATAAGAGATGAGCTCTTCTAAGCGATACCCTTTAATTCTCCTTTTCCAATCTTCTCATTGGTGATGCTTATGAAAATCGAGGACGTTTACATCTGGGATATAAATGCTAAGTGGCTTGGAATCTCTCCTTTTCAGCTCATGGAGAATGCAGGTGCCGGCGTTGCAAGGGTTATAGAGGAGAAGTTTGGTACGGGCCTAACAATAGCAATTTTCTCTGGAACGGGAAACAACGGGGGAGACGGATTTGTTGCAGCTAGGCATTTAAGCTTTGAAAATGAGGTGACACTTTTCTTGATTGGAGATGAGGCAAAAATCAGGAGTGAAGAGGCCAAACACAACTGGGAGATTCTTAAAAAGCTTGATTTTATAAAAATCAAGACCATCAAAGACTCAAGCCAGATAAGGGAGTTAAGTCTTAAAGGCTTTGATGTAATTGTTGATGCTCTTCTCGGGGCTGGAACAAAAGGAGAGCCTAGGGAGCCCATAAAAAGTGCAATTGAAAAAATCAACGAGTATTCTGGAAAAACAAAA
>JAPDKC010000028.1 GCA_029258755.1 archaeon
AGTTGTGCATTTATCTTTGCAGGGTTTGTTGGCTGGTTTTGAATCCGAGAAGATTAGGATTGCTGTTTGGGATTCTACTGAATTGAAGCCTGGAGATACTATTCCGGCTATTTCTAAGGAGTTGCGTCTAGCCTATCGTAGGCCTACGCTTGAAATGTTTATGAAGGGTAAGCCTAGCGAAGAGGAAGCCTATGTTAAGAAGGGTGTTGTAACGCTTGAAGGCATTGGTGGGGAAGAAATCAAACTGGAAAAGGCAGACTAGTCATAATGAACCCACCATTCACAAGACAAGAAAGACTCCCTAGGGAATATAAGGAGACCTTAATGAAGAGATTGTCAGAGTATTGCGATTACATTCATGGTCAACTTGGACTTTACGGCTATTTTATTCTTCTTGCGGATAGATTCACGAAGCAAAACGGAAGAATAGCGTTAGTTTTGCCAGCTACGGTATTAAGGGTGGAATCTGCACGCAAAGTTAGGGAATTATTAGTGAAGAATTACTGTATCGAACATATCATAACTGCGTGGGAACGCGCAGCTTTTTCAGAAGGGGCTCAGTTTAGAGAAATTTTACTAATTGCAAGAAAAACAAACGAAAGAAATTCAAAATGTGTCGTAACTGCACTTAAGAAATTGCCAAGTTCAACAGAAGAAGCTAGGCAATATGCTCAAATGATTCTCTCCGCAGTGCCCAAACTTGAGGCGCATGATGTATTTGAAAATGACACAATGATTGTTCGAACAGTGACACAAAACGAAATTGAAGAAAAAGTAGATAATTTGTTTGCTTTGATTTCAACTTATGATTTGAAAGTTTCCATAAAAATGGAAGAAATATTTGAAAAGGCGTCACCTAATCTTGTTACCTTTAAAGAATTTCTTGGAGACGAAGGAGAAATCTTCGAGTTTGATTATCGACCACCTTATCATGGAGCATTTATCGTCAAGCCATTTCGGGCGATAAAAACAGTTGACAAATGGATAGTGAAAGAAGAAACAGCAAGTGGATTACATGTCGAAAATAGGTTTACGAAGGAAATATGGAGCATTCCCTTAAAAGCTTTAAAATTTGGTCTGAGGAGACCAGCACGCACTGAGCTAATTGACTTAACAAACGAACTTGACTATATAATAATCTCAGAATTTGATGGATTGAACAAATTCTTAGAAAATCCAACCGTTGTTAAGCGGTGGCAAAAGTATGCGTCGCATAGGCTTGCAAATCTGCTAATATCAAGAAGATTCGACATTTCTGCGTCTGGAACGAGACTAATCGCATTCTACACAGATAACCCAGCAGTTGGCGTAGACATGTGGAGCGTTAAAGGCATAGAAAGAGAAGATGCGAAAATTCTTGCTTTATGGTTCAACAGCACACTCAACCTCCTTCATCTGCTTGTATATAGGACAGAAACAAGAGGAGCATGGATGAAAATTCACGAATACATGCTAAAAGAAACCTATGTACCAGACTTAAGAAAAATATCCAAAAAAGAAAAAGACTCTTTACTTCAGTTATTCGATAAAATCCGTAATGTAAGTTTTCCAAGCATAGTAGAACAACTCAAAAATAGATTCTGGGCTAGAGAGACTGTCGATAAAGCGTTCTTGAAAATCCTCGGTTTCAATGATAAGGAAACGAAAGAAATTCTAGACTTCCTTTATCCTGCTTTAGCTAATGAAATTGAGCAGCTTAAGGCGTTAATGAAAGGATAAGATAGCAATTGGAGATGATTAATTGAATGAAAAGTCCAAATTTTTCGGTCAAAAAAGAGTGACAGCCATTTTTCTTTCATTATTGATAGTAGCGGCATTCCTTGTTGGTTTCCTTGTTGGTTTTCTATACGGTTATGAGGGCGGCAGGCAAGACATCATTCACATTATTTCTCATCACAGAGAAGTTTTGCTCAACCTCTCTTCACCAGAAATCCAAACTCAGCTGAAGCAGCT
>JAPDKC010000017.1 GCA_029258755.1 archaeon
CTAAATCCTGGAAAAAAATTACTTAAAAGGAGAATAAAGTCAAATAGATACGGATTTTCAACAATAACCAATTCAACAGGTAACTTTAGAAAAGTTATACGTTTCTCTTGCGTTTTTCTAATAACAATGATCTTTTTGTCTGGTTTTATATCTTGCGCATTCCTTTTTAGCCAGGGATTACAGGTTTATGCTCTGCCTAAAAGTTACTTAGAACAATATCACTGGGTAGCCAGAGACCCCGAGGATTTTAAGGTAGTCACCGTTAATAGTCCTGAAACATGGATTCCGCATAGTCAAAGCGATTTTGCATTTTCTGGAATGCTAATTGATGTAGGCTGGTGGCATGATTTAGGCCATGATAGCTCATTTCTTCATGACAAACCTACCCTTCAGAATGGAGGCTGGGATTTTTCTTGCCGAAGGTTCGTTGATTACCTACGATTCCATGTAGCTCGCGACCTATTAACGGATAAAATGACCAAAATTCTCGGATTATTTGGATACAAATACATAATAATGCCCCACTACGCAAAGGGAAGAGAACGTAGTTTCTTCCTAAATCAAAAAGGAATAGAAGTAGTCTATAATGATTCGAGTTCTCTAATTTTAAAGAATAATTATTATCTCCCTAGATTTTTTGCCGCAAGGAACCATTTAACTGTAGTTGGAGGATCAAAATCTTTTCTATCGCTAATGAAAATTAGCAACTTTAATTTTGACGATAATGCATTGATTTTTGCAGATAAATGCAATAAGTTGCATGAAAATTCCAAGCTTTTGATATTCGCTGATAGCTCTGTAACGGATCTTATAATGCTTTCAATGCAAGACTCATTTATTAAAGCCTCAGATTATGGCTTCAAAAGCTGGAACGCATCAAAATACTGGGTTAGCTTACCTTCATGGAGCACAGTAGGAAGATTTGTCTATTCAGGAAATACTTTAACCACATGCGGCAAAAACCTCGTAAAAATTCCATTCTATATTGAAAAAGATGGAGAATATTATATATGGTTACGTTTGGGTTTTGCGCCCAATAGAGGAAAATTAACAATAACCGTAGACGACTTATTTTACACAGAGATCAAGCCTCAAACAAAGTTCTGGTCAGAATTAAAATGGATTAATTTAACATGCCTGAATTTAGAAAAAGGAACGCATATAATAACTCTAAAGAACGACGGAAACGGGTATAACGATATAGATACTATAGCTATAATTGAGGCTTCAAGTTTTCATGAGCAAAAGAAAAGCATTCTAAAAACAATAAGAAATGGCAAATTTTCTATCCTATATTTACTTGAAGCTGAAATAAACTTTCTTGAAAATCCCTATTCTATATGGAATGTTGAGTATTTTCCCTACAATGACCATTTGATTTACCCAGTTGAAGACGGGGAAAACATAGCCCATTTAGGGAGCGTTTCTGCGAGTAGTGAAAGCAATACGCATGTGGCCAGAAATGCTGTAGATGGAGATTTAACCACTCGCTGGGCTTCTTTAAAGGGACTGCCGCAGTGGATACAGATTGAATGGGAAGGGAAGCAAAAGATTAGAGGAGTCAAAATTAATTTTGAATGGGCTTATGCGAGAGAGTATACGATTCAAGTATGGAATGGTACAGCATGGATTGACTGGCTGACGGTAAAAGAAAACAATGAATATAAAAGGATTCATGTTTTTCCCCGAGCAGTTGAAACAAACAAGATTCGAATATTATTTACAAATGCTCCAGCATGCAATATGGTGAGTATATGGGAACTTGAA
>JAPDKC010000044.1 GCA_029258755.1 archaeon
GTTGCGCTTTTAAACAGTATTTTTTTGGCTTTCAAAAGAAATCGTTGCATATTTTTTAGGCTTCCTTCACATGAATAGTTATCAACAATAATTAACTGTGCGGGTTTAACCGTTTGAGCGGCCAACATTCTTAAAAGTTCAGGCAGCCTTTCTAAATCTCTAGTTCTGATTACCACTGAAACCTTATAATTTCCCGCGTACGTCAATCGTTATCATCTATTAGAGATGATTGGGAATATTAGCTACTTAATACTTTACTTCCTTAGTTCATTAAGATAGGTTAACCTAAAGTTACGTTAACCTTTTTACATACTCTATATAGCTGAGAAATGGAGAATTTAATGAATCTATATTTGCTTTTCTCAGTTGACTTTGTGCCAACATGACAAGTTTATCCATTCGAATGGTAAAGTAGCGTTCAAGGTTCACTTTCATCATGAACAATAGAAATTGTTTAATTTCATTTAATGTAAGCTTTGATTTCCCTATTTTTCTATTTACAAAAGTTATTGGGATCTCAGTAGCGAAGAATCCATTCTTTGCTGCTTGTCTTACTGTTTCAATTTGTATTTCATATGTTTGACTGTGTAGGTTTTTGGTTACCGCTTTGATGAATCTTATTGAATAGCATCTAAATCCGCTTGTGCAATCGTTTATTTTTGTGTTAAGGAATATTGATGCAAATTTGTTTGCTATTTTACTTATTAAGATACGTATTGGGCTCCATTTTTCAACTTTTCCTCCTAGGCAATAGCGGCTTCCAAGCACTAGGTCGTATCCTCTTCTTGCCAGTGAAAGTAGGCGGGGGATATCGTTGGGGTTATGTGAAGAGTCCGCGTCCATGGTGACTACGTACTTTGGTTTGTTCTTAAGCGAAAGTATTATTTTGAAGGCATCTGTAATTGCTGTCCCTAGTCCCATTTTGCTTGGCCTTATCAATAATAAGATGTTAGAGTATTTTTTCTGTAAGTTCTCTACTATTTTGGATGTTCCATCGGGGCTTGAGTCGTCTATAACCAGAATAAGCGGGTCTATCTTAAGGTTTTCAATTTGTTCAATTAGTTTTCTTATGTTTCCAGCTTCGCAGTAGGTTGGTAGAATTATTGCGACCTCATGCTTTCTGTCAATTTTCCCTTTAATTTTATAGGAAGGGCTGACTTTAACCTTGGACATTTCCGGCATATACGATGTTTGCAGCGAAGTCAGCCCTAACTTCATTCTAAGTCACTTAATTTTATATCGTATAATTTAAGATTGCTTTCATTATTGATATGTGTCATATATAACTTTTCTTCTCACACCTTAAGCCGTTTTCTTTATTTTCCTTACTTTCTTCTGGTAATATGATAGTGGATGACGTATTCTTTCGCATAGTTCATCTGGGTTTTGGCATACTCCATGGGTTTTTAGGGTTTCGCATTTTGGTGGGGTGTAGCGTGTCCTTGAGCCTCTTTCACCGGCTATATGCTCTACTTGATAGCGAGTTAGTCTTTCGTTGAAGTCGGATAGGTTTCTGAATAGGTCTATTATTGATTCTGTTGGCATTCCAATGTTGACTAGAAAGGAGGTTAGGGTGAAACGGCCAATATGAGAGAGGTGGCGACCTGAGGATAGCATGTTGTATAGGGCTTTGATGCATGGTGGAAAGGCTTCTATGACTATTTCTTTGGGAATCTCCTCAAGTTTTATTTTTTCCCTTTTTG
>JAPDKC010000012.1 GCA_029258755.1 archaeon
GAAATCCAATGGAAGAAATTTTAGCAATGTATAAGTGGATAGGCAAAGCAATAATAGAAATTGAAAAAGACGGAATAAAAGTTGTGCAGGGTAGCGTTATTGTTAAAAGTAATGCTGGCACAACATATAAAGCAGGAGATAAAATTAAAATTACTCCACATAGCGAATTTGTTTTAAGCGTGGAAAATGAAACAGCAAGGCTGTATGTAATGAATGGAAGCGTGGGCGTAGATAATGGAATGAGCTATGAAGAAGTGGAGAAAAATAAGAAAGCTGTTGTAACAGAGGAAAGCATAGATGTAAGCAGTTATAAGGATAAAGAATTGGAAGACATATGGGATAGCTTTGGAGGAGCTATGGAAACATTGGGCATAGAAAAGGAAGAAGGAAATGGAGGAAAGCAACCAGGATTTGAACTTGCTGCTATCATTGCTTCATTAGCTATGATAATATGGCTTAGAAGAAAGAAAAATGCATGATCTCTTTCCCTATTTTCATTTTTCTTTTTTACAATTTTGGGTGTGTTGAATAAATGAATGAATTGTTGCCATTGGCTATTATCACCGGAAAGACATACCATAACAACAATCCATTTCATTTTAATTTTCCTCTTTTTTCTTCTATTTATTCAAAGCTTTTATATACCTCTTGTATTGAAGAATAGCAATGCATGGGAGAAGAAGATTAATAAAAGAGGATGCAGAAACAAATCCTTTCTTTGGAAAGGAGCCGAGCAAAAGAAGTGTAGAAGAATTGCTGGAAAATGGCATTGTTATTATAGATAAGCCTTCTGGACCCACTTCTCATCAGGTGGCATCATGGGTTAAAGAAATTTTACATGTGAAAAAAGCAGGACATGGTGGCACTCTTGATCCTAATGTTACTGGTGTATTGCCAATTGCTTTACAAAATGCAACAAAGGCAATTGGCTTGATGCATGGAGCAACAAAGGAATATGTATGTGTAATGAGACTGCATGGAGATGTTAGCAGGAAAAAGATAAAAGAGACAATGAAAAGTTTTATTGGCAAGATATGGCAGACTCCCCCAAAGGAAGCAGCTGTTAAGAGACAGAGAAGGCAGAGAACCATTTACTATCTAAATATTCTTGAAATAGATGGAAGAGATGTTCTTTTCAAAGTTGGATGCGAGGGAGGAACATATATAAGAGTGTTATGCAAGGACATTGGTAAAAGGCTTGGTGTTGGGGCTCATATGGAAGAGTTAAGAAGAACCAAGAGCGGAATGTTTGAAGAAAAAGATGCCATTATTCTGCAGGATTTGCTCGATGCCTATATTTTCTGGAAAGAAGATGGCGATGAAAAAGAAATAAGAAAATATCTTCGTCCAATGGAGGATTTATTAACTCATCTGCCTGCTATAATAGTAAAAGATTCTGCCGTTGACGCCATTTGTCATGGAGCGGATTTGGCTTTGCCAGGAGTAGCACAAGTAGATACAGGCATAAAGGAAGGAGATATTGTTGTAATAAAAACTTTAAAAGGAGAGGCTGTTGCCATAGCGAAAGCTTTAATGACTACGAGAGATATAATGGAAAAAGACAAAGGCATAGCCGCAGATACCAAACGTGTATTAATGAAACGTGGCACATATCCGCCTATGTGGAAAAAGAGTGCTGAGGTAGCCTAGCCCGGAAAGGCGCAGGCCTGGAGAGCCTGTGGGGCTTTGCCCCT
>JAPDKC010000006.1 GCA_029258755.1 archaeon
TTTTCCATTTCAACTATCAAGCTTCCCTGTGTATAGCGTTTAGGCGGCTTTGTCTCATCCTTTACTTTCTTTGCTTCCACAATCTCAACTTCCTCTCCTTCTTTCAACTCTGGCAGAATTTTTTCATCAAGCCTAGCTGGATACACCTTCCTCCAGTTCTTTTCCTTTATTATGAGTCCATTTGCCACAAATTTTTCTCCTGCAACATCAATCTCTGCCTTCTTTACTTCGAGCACATCGTTTTTACTCAGCGTTGCCATGAAACGACGAGCAATCAAATCATATATTTTTGCATGCATGCCATCAAGCTTGGCAGCATCTACTGGATGAATGGGAGGATGATCCTTGCTGAATTTTTTGCCAGAAACTGGTTTACTTCTCAGCATGGAGAAAACCTGCTTAACTTCTTCTGGATAAACTTTTGCCAACTTTTCCAATATATTTTTAAATGGCAGAGGGGGATAAACAGTGTTGTCTGTTCTCGGATATGAAATTAAGCCATTCATATATAACTCTTCAGCAATTTTCATTGCTTGCGGAGTTGATATGCCGAGTTGTGAAGCCTCTTTCAAAAATGAAGTTGTATCAAATGGAGGCGGAGGCATATCCTGCCTGATTTTACATTCATAGAATTTAACTATGCCCTTCTTTTCCTTCTTTACTTTTTCATATATTTCTTTAGCCTTCTTTTCATCCCATATTTTTTCCGGATATTCGGCAGTAAATTTTACGCCATCTTTTTCAAACACAACTTTAATTTTCCAGAAAGGCTTCGGAACAAATTCCTGTATTTCTTTTTCTCTTTCTACAATTAAAGCTAAAGTAGGTGATTGAACTCTTCCAACAGATAAAAAGTCCTTGCCCAGTTGCTCTGAAGCTAAAGAAATAAATCGGGTTAAACTTGCTCCCCATATTAGATCTATATACTGTCTAGCCTCTGCCGACTTGGCTAAATTTAAGTCAATCCTCTCCAGATTTTCAAATGCTCTTCTTATTTCATTGGGTGTAATTGCACTGAATCTTGCTCTCTTTATTTCAATGCCCTTTGGCAGCAAATCCATTATCTCTGCCCCTATTAACTCGCCCTCTCTATCATAATCAGTTGCTATTATTACTCTGCTTGCGTCTTTGGCGAGAGTTCTTATTGCATTTGCTATTTTCCATTCTCCTATTTTCTTTATTGGCTCAACATCTATGAGCCTTTTCGGCTCTATCTCACTCCATTTTGCATATTCCTTTGGAAAATCCAGCTTTTTAATATGTCCCTTGAGTCCAACAACAATGGTATTATTGAAATAATAGTAAGGCACTCCATATACTCTCCCCTGTTTTGCCTTGCCATTCGAAAGTATATATGCAATCCTTCTTGCCGCAATATTTTTTTCACATATTATAAGCTGCTTCATTTTTCCAGCTCTTTATCCAATGCATCAAGAAAGTCATTCTCTTTTTCTTTCGGCACCTTCCCTCCAGCAGCTATTGGATGTCCTCCTCCTATGCCACCTACTTTTTCAGCGGCCTTTTTTATTGCTAGGCCAAGATTCACTCCATTTTCAACCATTTTTTCATCTGCTCTGGCAGAAATGTCTATCAGCTCATTATAAGCGAGAGCAAAAACTGGTTTTCCTTTCTTAAATTGGGGCAGATATTTTAACGCCAGTCCGGCCAACACGCCAGCTAAT
>JAPDKC010000023.1 GCA_029258755.1 archaeon
GCTATGAGGACACAATTTACTCTTCAGGTAGAATAAATACCGCTAATCTCTTTTTAATGTTTTTTGAAAAAAGCCTTCATTGCTAAACCAGGTCTTAAGGCAAAACTTTCTTTTTGGAACATATCAGTATTCTTTATCTTATAAAGATATTCTGCTTCTACGAGCAGAACATCATAAGTGCTAGCATCCAAGCTTTTCAGTCTTTCAGCATCGTAGTATTTAACATTAAGTTCCTTTAGCCACCAAGGCAAGGGCCAAACACTTTGCCTATTTATTATTGCAATTTTTACATGCTTTTCATCCTCTAAGCTTTTGATACGCTCAACCATGTGCTTAGCTTCCATAGTAGTTTGCACATATGCAAGTTTATTTTCTCTGTCTGCGCTCTTGAAGGCGCTAAGCATAATTGCTTGCGATAAAACAAAAACAACAGCTATCGCAAGCAATGGGTAAAGGAGCTCAGCGTTTTGTGCCTTTTTCAAAACATTTTCTACTAAATAGCCAGAGAGTATCGCGAGCATAGGGACAAGATTTATTATTGCCCAAGGAACTTTGTAGGCAGGCACAGACATACCTACAAACAAAAGAAGGAAAAATGCAAATATAGCAATCATTTCAAAGTTTTTCCTTTTTATTGCAATAAAGCCGCCAAGCAGTCCAAGCAAAAAGATCGGTGCATCTGAAAACAAGATAAGCTCGAGATAATATAACGCGTGCTTCTCATGTCCTGAGCCAGCTTTCATTTTTTCGCTCCACATAAAAGGGGCTTTAAAAGCATCTGTTATTCCTTGAAGGTTTGCGAAGAAGGAGGAAAACAACGTTGCAAATATTAGGGTAAAAAGAAGAAACGAAATGAGAAAATGCAAAACGTTTATCCTTACAGTTTGAACGAGCCCTTTCCTTAGATTTAAAAGAACAAGGAAAAGCAAGAAAATTGTTGGAGCAATTAAAAATGAACCTTCTTTTGTTGTGAACATAAAAGCTAAAGAAGCAATGCCGCAATACAAATACAATTGGTTCTTTGTCATAGCAAATGAGAAAAGAAAGCTAATACTTGCTAGAATAAAAAAAGCAAAGAATGTTTCGTGTATGGCATCCAATGAGTAGTAAAAAAGGGAAGGGGAAAATAGGAGAAAGAAGGACGCAAAAAGAAAGCCAGTATTTCCTAAACGTTTTCTCATAGGTAGAAGAAGCAATGGCATCAAAGAACCAAATAATGCTGGCATAAGACGCAAAGCAAATACGTTGTTACCAAAAATAGCAATTGCTAGGGCCATTAAGTAAAATGGCAGCGGGCCATGATAATTCTTCGGATTGTAACGCCAATTATTTCCATTTAAAATTTGATCAATGAAATGACCGTTTACTCCTTCATCATGATGTAAGGGTCTTGTTTCAATCAGAAATAATCTTAAACCTAATCCAAAAGCAATAATAAAAGCAAAAACTAATGCTATTTTTTTCTCCATCACAATTTATTTTTCCTAAAAATCAATTAAAAAGAATCTCTTTTTAATACCCCTAAAACTACCAATCCAACAATCAACACCAGTAAAGGATTAATTTCGCTTGTTTGTGTTTCCGGAAACTCCTGCTCCGCGAGAAACTTCACACTTCTAGAATCACATTCGCTACCATTACAAATAAACTTTGCAATCACTGTATAAGTGCCAATCTCCTCC
>JAPDKC010000022.1 GCA_029258755.1 archaeon
CGGAGATCACAGGTTTCTAATACCTTGCTCCGGCGTTCTTGGTGCCTTAATGGTTCTCGTTGCACACACCATAGCGAGAACAATCTTGGCGCCTGAGGTAATACCCGTAGGAATCTTACTTTCCTTCATAGGAGCCCCGTTCTTTCTTTATCTACTCTTCAAAAAGAGGAGGCAATACTGGGGATGAAGCTTGAGATAAGAGGAGTGAGTTTCAGCTACAATAGCGTACCTGCATTAAAAGACATCACTATGAATGTAGCCCAAAGAATGGTGGTAAGCATAGTCGGGCCGAACGGTTCAGTAAAAACCACGCTTCTCAGATGTATCAACAAGATTCTAAAGCCCAAAAAAGGCGTTGTCTTGATTGAGGAAAAGGATACAAGAAAGATAAAACTGAGAGAACTTGCTAAACTTATAGGCTACGTCCCCCAAACAACTGCCGCTTCTTTCCCCGCCACAGTGTTCGACACTGTGTTGCTCGGAAGAAGACCGTACGTAAACTGGGGCGTAAGTTCCAGAGACAAAGAGATTGTGTCCCAGATACTGTCTTTAATGGGCATCGAAGACTTAGCGTTCCGAAGGCTCAACGAGCTAAGCGGAGGCGAGAGACAAAAGGTTATCATCGCGAGGGCTCTAGCTCAGGAACCACAAGTTCTTCTTCTCGACGAACCCACTAGCAACCTCGATATTAAGCATCAGCTTGAAGTTTTAGGTATAATACGATCTATTGTCAAACAAAAGGGAATAGCAGCCGTAATTGCGATTCACGACTTAAATCTAGCATCTAGATTCTCTGACAAGATTATTCTTCTATACAAAGGAAGAATATACGACGCTGGTGAGCCGGCTAAAGTTTTGACTCAAGAGAATATAAAAACGGTGTACGGAGTCGACGTAGAAATTTACAACAATTCAGGAATACCGTATATCGTACCTGTAAGGCCTGTTCAAACTAAAGAGGAGGATCTGCTCCTTTGGAGAAACGTTGGATAAAGGAAAGAGGGGCCTTCTCTAACTTGCATTGGCCCTATCCTGATCGTATGCGTAGCCATCATGATGCGGAAGCACCTCTTCGCGTGCTTATATCTGAACGAGTTAACTTTGCTGACAATCTTAAATCGATACCAGATACTTATAAGTGTAAATCGCGGCGACGGGCAATCTACATCCATGTACCCTTTTGCACAAGGCACTGCACATTTTGCAATCTCCGTCGTTTTCAAAGACCACCTCCCAATGATTATCACAAACTCATAATCAAAGAAATTCAGACATACTCTTCCTATCAATATGTTAAGGAAGGAGTTTACCATGCAGTCTATTTCGGTGGTGGAACCCCTACAACACTTACTGCTACAGCCCTAAGGGAAATCCTACAAGCTTTAAAATCTAACTTAACACTTGCCCCAGACGCCGAACTAACAATTGAGACTACCGTGTCTGACTTAACAGAGGATAAGATCGCTGTGTTCAAGGAAGAGGGGATAAACCGTTTCAGCGTTGGAGTACAAACATTCTGTGATAGGGGAAGACGTTTGCTTGGTAGACTTGGAACAGGAAAACAGGCTGCAGAGAAGCTAGTTTCTTTGCTTGATGAAGGCTTTCAGAATGTGGGTATAGACCTAATCTACAATTACCCCGGCCAGTCTGAAGATGATCTCCAAGGGGACTTGAGGATTA
>JAPDKC010000042.1 GCA_029258755.1 archaeon
TTGAATGAATTTTTGGCAAATTCCAAGATGCTTAGGAATTAAATTTCCCTTTTCCACCGCTATGTTCCTTAAAGCGATTATTATTGGAACTATCTCTATTTTCTTTGGACATCTTTCCTGGCATGTGTAGCATGTTGTGCAGAGCCATAAATCTTCCTTTTTCACGTTAATCTCCAAGCCAAGCGAAGTTTTTCTTATTAGCAGACGAGTTCTGAATGATGATATTCTTCCAGAGGGGCATGAGGCGGAGCAGATTCCACATTGAATGCATGTGTGAATGCTTTTGGCAACTATTTCCTCAATTTTTCTAAAAAGTTCTTCTTTGATTTCCCTAAAAGTTAAATTACTTCCTTCAGATAAACATTTCATAAGTTATCCCTCTGCCTTCCATAAAAATTCTCAAAATAATTTGAAAACTGATAGCTTAACAGTAAATTCCATCTTTTCAAGTATGCTGGATCAGCAGTATATTCAACTCTTGCTTGCAAGTTTCCATTTCCACCGCATTTAATAAATTCCTTAAGGTTTATTAGATTTCTTTAAAGAGGATAAAAATAACAAGATGGAACAGCCATGATAAAGAGCAAAACAGCTTTGATTTTATCGATTCTTTTCGCAGCACAAGGCGCAATTTTTACATTTCTGATTTTTTTCGTTACAATCTACGTAAAGGAAGTTCTCCAAGCTTCAATTGTTACATTAAGTCTCGTCATCTTCTTTGTAATGCTTCCCTACTATCTGAAAATTCTATGCGGTTTAGCCATAGACTTGTTTCCTCACAAGAGATTCGGAGGAAAAAAGTTTATAGTTATGCTATTTTCTCTTTTAGAAGCCATTTCCTGGTTTCTTTTATCATCTTTAATCGAGCTATTAATGTTTTGCCTGCTTATGCTAGTGGCCGTGCTATGCTTTTCACTTATCGATTCCTATCTGGACGCTTATATATGGGGAAGCGCTTCAAAGGAGAAAAGGGGGCCAGCTTGGGGTATTTCTTGGGGAATGAGGGGAATTGGAGCGTCGATTTTTAGCGCTATTTCTGGCTATATTATTTACACGTGGGGTTGGGCATACCTCTACTACACCCTTGCAATAATTACATTGATAATAGCTGCTGCAAGCCCTTTTCTTCACGAAGAAACCTCTGCGGAAAAGTATTTTTCTCTTCAAAATTTTAAACAAGTATTCAAATTGAAATGCCCCTACCTTGCTGTGGCATTTTTCGTGTTAAATTGGATTCCCCTTGGCATAGGAGTCTGGATGTACGGACCATTTGTTAACAGCTATCTAAAGATTCCAATAGAATATGCAAGCATAATCTCATGCATAGCGAGCATAGGAAACCTTTTAGGGTCATTTATAAGCGTTGGAATAGTTTCATATAGTAATCCGTGGAGAGCATGGAAGCTAACTTTGACGGTGTATACTGCTTCATGTCTTTTGCTGATAATCAATACTGGCGATGTATCTCTTGGAATGGCCACGGCGCTTATTTACGGAATTGGAAGAGGCTTCATCATGGGAAACGGCCTATCTGTTGGCGGGGAACTGGTAGTTTCCTCGCTGAGAGCTACAATGTTAGCGCTTTAT
>JAPDKC010000021.1 GCA_029258755.1 archaeon
TAATTTTACATGAGGCTGAAGCTGTAGTGCTTAAAAAGCGCGGCGTCCCAACCCTAACCGGAATCGAAGGTTCATGGTATGAAATTCCACTAACAGCAATAAAGGGAGTCGCAGCTATACAAAAAGAAGTAAGGAAAGATAAAGAATACAAAAAAATGCTTCAAAACCTTTCTGCTCACGAAACCTTATCTTTAATTGAAATTTCATATGAAAGTGAACGGGCAATTGGAAGTCTTAGAGACTATATAAAGTCAATCTTTGATGCCGAAGGGGTTGCTAAAATTTTCAATGTAAAGAATGTAATTGCTATGTCGGATAAGATTCATATGTTAAGTGATCAAGCAATTAGTCTTGTTCCCAAAATTAAGAATCTTTGCGGTTAGCAGTTGATTTTAATTAAGTTTCCTTTAGTTTGGATTATGATATGTTTTAAAGCATAATATATATGCTCATAAGCATAATGATTTATATTTTTCCAATGCGTATTATCTCTTGGTGTGTCCGAAATGGGACATATTGTATTAAAGTTCCACGTAACAACTGTAGAGCGAATCTACAAAATAAGGAGGGTATGAAATTTGGAGATTTTCCATTCGATCTTTAACCCTTCAACCGTAATCATTCTAGGATTGATAGCAATAATGGTGATAATAGCGATAGGCTTAACTTTAGATGAACTAAGGACCTAAAAACGTAGTTCGGTAATCTACAACTTACCTTAAATACTTCATCGAAAACTTCCAATAATGCATAATTCTCAAGCCTAACCTTCTAAGAATCCAGCTCTTTACTACCAAATCCAGACAAAGTAGCCGCAAGCCCAAAATATCCCTTCCTAGCACCGAAATAATTGTTGTATTTAATATCCTCCTCGAAACAGCAGACATAGTTTTTCCATTATATTCTGCTATATGAATCCATTTCTCATTGAAAGCTGAATCTTCTTTTTCCCATTCCCTCCTTCTCACCTTTCCCTAGATTGCGTAAAAAAGCCCTTGGGACAGAAGATGGAGAGGTTTGATCTCACTTAACTCGGCGATTATATGATATAGGTCCTTCAGGCTTGTAACCTCGTTCAACCTATTTTCATAGTCAATCATCCTCTCACCGCGAAGAAAGATAATCAAAGTTTGAGGCCTACTAAGACAAAATTTTGATCTAATATTTTCTTTATTTGGAAGTTATGCTTCAAATAGAATTCTAGCGGTCCTGAAGGATTATTGGCTGAGTCCCTCCTTGCAATCGTTTCTATTTCATTGAAACCGTAGGCCCTAAGACTAGATAGTATATCTTCGAGAAGTCTGGACCCTAATCCCATTCTGCGATATTCAGGCTTACAGATAAATAGACATGAAAGGAAGATTATATCATTTCTTACTTCTTCTAGCTGACAGCCGTAATTTTTGGTTTGAGGAAGCAGATGGTATGGAGCAAATTGAGAATAAGCAATTGCTTCGTCGTTTACATACAGAACTTTTCCGCAAACACCGAATCTATCTAAAGCTTTTATGAACCAGCTCTTCTTATGCCTGAAGGCCTCCTCGGAATTCACTCTGTTAAAAAGTTCTGGAAAT
>JAPDKC010000055.1 GCA_029258755.1 archaeon
GTCATCGAAAATACCCTTGAAATATGAATAGAGACCATGGTAGATTTCAATGTTTGAAAACGAAGAAAACAAGAATATACTCTTATACAATCCATTGTCAATGTTTTATGTTTTATTTCTATTCCTTTTTACAAGCCTTTTACTACCATATATTGCTTTTGCGGGAAAACTCATAAGTCAAGCTTTAGGAGTTCCATTCTACACTATTTTTGCGATGTTTTTGTTCTCTCTTTTCGGAAGCTATGTTAACATTAAAGTTAAAGAAAAGGAAGTATCGCAGCCTATGATAATTCTAAGAGAAGTAAACTTTTTCGGGATTCGATGGCAGATTCCAGAGTTGGGGTACGGTGTCAGAAAAACAGTTATCGCCGTAAATGTTGGAGGAGCATTAATCCCAACCTTTTTTTCTCTTTACCTTTTACTCTATTCCGTTCCATCCTATGAACAAAATTTAATCATTGCTTACTTGAAGATTCTTGTGGCATTTATTGTTGTTACATTAATAGTTCACGCTTTTGCAAGGCCTATCAAAGGTTTTGGTATTGCCGTTCCATCATTTATTCCCCCCTCAGCAGCAGCCTTGACATCAGCAATCCTATTCCCAATCTACACTAGAACAAATCCTTTCATAATAGCCTATGTTGCTGGAACCTTGGGTACACTTGTCGGCGCAGACCTGCTGAATTTCAACAAAATACCTGAGCTTGGGTCTCCTATAGTAAGTATCGGTGGAGCCGGCGTATTTGATGGTATATACATTACGGGAATTATGTCAATCTTTCTTTTATGGCTGATCATCTAGGATTAACCCCTATTCGGAGACAGAAGAAGTGACAATTCAAGAATGGCTAATGAGCATCGCTCAACAATATCAATTGTTAGGTATATTCATCGTAAGTTTTATTGGAGCTAGCTCGATTTTCTTTCCTATTCCATACACAGTTATAATATTCTATTTGGGGCTTGAAGGATGGAACCCAGCTTTGCTTGCGTTTGCTGGCGGGCTTGGCGCAGCAATTGGAGAATTAACAGGGTATCTGCTAGGCTATTGTGGAAGAAAAATTATAAGCACCGAGAAAAAGCAAAGAATGCAATATCTTACTAAAATACTCAATAAGTTCGGATTAGCCGCAGTTTTCCTATTCGCATTAACCCCACTGCCAGACGATTTAATTTTCATTCCACTCGGGACACTCAAATATCCAATTCGCAAAGTTTTTGCAGCATGTTTCGCTGGCAAACTCTTAATGTGCTTTGCACTCGCCTACTTCGGGAAGCTCTACGGCGGCATCATTGAGATATTTTTCGGAGAAGCAGGAGGCTGGGTCACCGAAATTTTAAGCATTGTCGTCCTAGTTTTCATATATTATGCATTGATGAAAGTTGACTGGCAAAGCATTTTTGAAAAGCATAGTAAAAGAAGGGATTGAAACGTGAAAGTTTATATCAACGAAAGTTTTTGTCTTAAATGTATGGATGCAAGTAGCATACTTACATTTAGCGGTTTCGTCCTAATTCTTACTGGAATAGCCCTAATA
>JAPDKC010000007.1 GCA_029258755.1 archaeon
TAACAGATTTTCTTTATCTAGAATCTTCATCAATCTCCCAGCTAAGGTATGCTCAACGTTGTATTTAACTTCTAGTTAGCAACTGCATCATGGCGTTATTTAGATTAAAGTCAATAGTAAATGCTGCAAAACTTCAAAATTACTGCTGGCATGGAATTTACCGCTTGACGTTTCAAGTCTAATAATGTTTAAAAATATTTATATCAACGTAAAGTAATTGTTAAATCTGGACTGAAAATGAACAGTCTTACCAAGTTATTTGTAATGTCATTATTGCTAACTTTTTCATCAAGCGTCGCACTTGTACCATTTACCAGCTCTGGCGCAACTGAGCTCGAATTAAAAATGGAGATTAATAAAAGTTCAATTGTTACAGGAGAGGATATCAATATTACATTATCTTTGATAAATGTCGGCAATCAAGCCGTTACAATAAGCTTTACCCCTCCATTCTTCGATGTAATCTGCCATTCTCCAGAAGGCTATTGTTATAAATGGTCTGACGACAAATACTTCATTCAAGTATTGTTATCATTGACGCTTGACCCCGGCGAAAACTACTCCGAAACTCTAGAATGGAATCTGTACCGTTATGAAAACGGAGAATATTACCCGCCAAAACCTGGAACTTATCAATTGTATGGCTTATCTGTGCCTGCTGGTTTAATGTGCGGTCCTATAAATGTGACAGTTAAATCACCACAGAATCTCATATTAAGAACCGATAAGCATGTTTATCTTTTAGGAGAGAACGTGACAATAATCCTTGAAAATATGGGTAATTCTACAGTAGATATTGGTGGATATCCAGCATGGCAAATACTTACCTATCCAGAAGAAAAACCAGTTTTTCCCGAGGTATATGCTCTTCTAGCTTGGAATCTAGAGCCTGGGCAAAGCGATGTCTTCGTATGGAATCAATACGACGAATTCAACGATAAATTTGTTGAGCCAGGAACCTATATTGTAAAGGACACGCAAGGATGGAACATATACACCACATTCATAGTGGCTGATCCACTAGTACGCGATGGGGCGAGTGGAGGTAAGCCTCCGCTTTGCAGGTAAGTTAGCCTTCTCCCATACTCATCTTCACTAATTGGCTATAAACAGAACATGAAATGTAAACTGAATATTAAGCAGTAAGCAAAAAATAAATAGAATGTGAGCCGAATTTATCGTTTATAACGTCTACAAGTTTAGTGTTTAGAGATCAAATCCGAGGTTAAATCTTTGAGTAAAGGCGATAAATACGAGATAATCAGCGAACTTGCAAAAAGAAGGGGGTTCTTTTGGCCATCATACGAAATTTACGGAGGAGTAAGCGGCTTCATAACGTTTGGTCCGCTTGGGACTCTCCTAAAGAAGCGTATAGAAGAGAAATTCAGAAAATTCTTCATTCAAAAGC
>JAPDKC010000030.1 GCA_029258755.1 archaeon
TTAACCTAACAAATTTTACTCCTGCATTTAGAAATCCATTATATGCTGAAAATATGTGGGGATGAAATGGATTTGCTTGAACATGGTCCATTACGCTACCAAAAATCATTACTGCCAAATCATTTTTTCTTATTGCCTCTTTATAATGATATTCCATGCTTCTTATTTTCCAAAAGTTTATTGTCTCATTTAAAGTAGCTATTTCAGCTACAGAAAAATTCATTGATTTTCTGGCTGGAATAGAATAAATTCTTTTTTCTACACCATTTATTTTTGTTATTAAGCAAGCTATAGGATAATCTTCATATTTATCAACAACCCCATTTCCATTTAAATCTAAGCTCCCATCAACAAAATCAAATTTCCCATTTTTGTTGTTATCTAAATAAATCCATCCCTTCCATCTATCAAAAAATGCATTTCCATCCCAAGAAATATTTTCATAATTTGTCTTTTCATCATAAGCATTAAAATGCAAATTCCTTCCATCATCCCATGGTATGCCATTTCCATCAGCATCTATAGCAACATTAGGATCATATTTTATTCCACCTGGCTCAACAACTATGTATATATCCTTAGAAGGACTTTCATAGGTAACGAGCCAAGAAACATTTAAACTAAATAATGAGCAAACTACTGTAGCAATATTTCCTCCATTACTCCATCCAACTAAGCCAACGTTAGCCACTTTTAATGGCTTAATTAGTTCATTTATGCTTTTTCCATTAACATCTCTTATTTTTCCCTCAGCAAATAAAATAACATCTCTTAGCGCTTTAATACAATTCATCCCTCTATCATCATAAACTCCTCCGCTGGCTCCACCGCCGGGAAAATCAAATTGCAATAAAATTACACCATGTTCAACTACAGGAATATAGTTTGTATCTATTCCTTTTCTGCTATTTCCTCCTGGTATATAAATGGCAAGTGGAGCTTTATTTAAATATCTGCCTACTTTTGGAAGAAAAATTTTTACTGCAATTCCCTTGCTTCCAGCAACTTCAGATGGAATAAAAGTTTGTATGGTGTTATCACTCTTTTTAATGGAGGTTATGCAACTGGGACAAATAAAAATAAAGCATATTACGCAGGAAAGAATCTTTTTCATGCTATAATTATATGTAAAAATTTTAAAAAATTGCGAAAAATGACAAATCGTTGAATAAGAAAAATAGAATTAAGATATTGTTATTGCATTTTCCTTCCTGCAGCAATAACAATAGCTTTTCATTTTTGAAAATATTCCATTTTATTCATTATTTTTATGTCCTGTTAATAAAGAAATTGTGCCTAAAACTAAAGTGGCGATAATTAAAGCAATTATCGCTGGCAGAAAACCAAATGAAGGTAAGTCATAATATGCATAGATAAATACTACTG
>JAPDKC010000068.1 GCA_029258755.1 archaeon
GTGACCACCCTAATTTAATGTATTATAGACTTTCCTGGGGACTGTCCCCCAAGAAGGGGGCTTTGAAAACCCTTGATAATTCTGGCTTTTTGGAGGCAAAATTTCAAAATGGCACATTTTTGATTAAAAATTTAAAGATAAATGATTTTCTTTCAAAAATTGTTGCAATACAAAAATTTAATTCATGGAGTTTTGGAAAGAAAAGATGGACCTGTAAATCCTTTTTCTGTTCCAAAGACAGAGGAAAATATTCTCAAAGCTTTAGAAAAAATTGGTTACAAGAATTTCTCAGAAGAGAATTTAATTTTCGCTGAGCAGGTTCATGGAAACAAGGTTTATTTTTGCCCTCCAAAAATTGGAGGGTATATTAAATTGGGGGTAGATGGATTGATTTCTGAAACTACCGGTCAAATTTTGGTTATTAAAACTGCAGATTGTCTTCCAATTTTAATTTATGATCCAAAAAGGAAAAGAATCGGAGCAATTCATGCAGGAAAGAAGGGTTTAATAAAAGGAATTATTGAAAACGCTATCGCTACCTTTGAAACCGACCCAGCTTCACTTATTATAGGAATTGGACCTCATATAAGAAGTTGTTGTTATGATTTAAAAGAAGATGCAGAAGAATTAAAAAACAATCCTCAAATTAGAAGATATATTTCAAAAAGAAATCAAAAAATTTATTTAGATCTTACCAAGATTGCCATTGATAAGCTTTTAAAATTAGGAGTTAAAAAAGAAAATATAGAAGATTGTAAAATTTGTACATTTTGTGAGGCTCAAAGATTTTATTCTTGTCGGAAACGATTGGAAAATCCAGAAATTTATAAAAAAGAAGGAGTAAGAATGCCGTGTTTTGGAAGCTTTATTGGGCTTATTTTATAAAATATAAATCGAATTTGTTGCTTCTTTCTTTATAAATCTGATAGAATGAAATAATGCAAAAATTTAAGAAAAACTATATACTAATGCAACTTAATCGGAAAAACATTATTAGAATAACAGTAAAGGCGCAAAGGTTTAATTATGTTAAACCGCGCAACCTTCAATTAAATAATTAAAACAATTTTATGGATCAATCTCAAACACCAAACTTTAAAATGAATCAAAAGCAGGCTTTAGTGGGGCTTTTTATAATTTCTTTAGCCATATTAATTTCTGTTGGTTGGTTTTTAATAAAATATTTAGAAGTTCCGTTGCCAAAATTTCCCTTGCCAAGCATTTTCAAAACAGAAAAAGTTGAAGGAATTACAACTTTTTCTTCTGAAAAAGATTTCCAGGAATATTTAGCAAAAAGCAAAGGATTGGAAG
>JAPDKC010000043.1 GCA_029258755.1 archaeon
TGCTAAGCAGTTTTGTTATTGGTATGCCCGATACGCTTGCATATTCAATGAGTGGAACCATGGAGTCGCCGTGTTCGCCTATAACCAAAGCGCGGACATCTTCCCTAGAAACGTTTAGTTCCGAGGCGATGTAGGAGCGGAAACGCATAGTATCTAGAAGATTGCCCATTCCGAAAACGCGGTTTCTTTCAAATCCAGACTCTTTATAGGCTACGTAAGTCATTACATCAACAGGATTGGTAACCATCATAAGCTTGCAATCAGGCGCATACTTTGCAACTTCTCTTACAATGGATCGAACTATTTTCGCATTTTCATTCATGAGTTCAAGCCTTGTCATTCCTGGCTGTCTCGCTCGGCCCGCTGTAACTATTACAAGTTCTGAGCCCTCTATGTCGCTGTAGTCGCTTGTTCCTTTTATTTTCCCGTCGAATTCTAGGGCTGGCGCCGCCTGCATCATGTCTTTCGCTTCGCCGACTGCCAGATTTTCAGATATATCTACTAAGATTACATCGCTTATCCTGTAGCGTAAAATATTGAAGGCTGCAGCGCTTCCAACTCTACCCGCGCCAATAATTGAAATCATAGGTTAATGGAGACGATAATAACTATATAAAGGGTTCCGCTCAGCGTTATGCTTCTGAATTCATGTCTGACTCTTCTTTCCGTATAGTACCCTTCCGGGGTCTTTGATTAGAAGGACTATTTCCCATATTGTGAGGGCTGCTATTAGGAGAACTAAGCCTAAAACTACGGCTTCAGCGGTCATTTCGAAGAATTCTCCTCCTTCCGTTAGAAAGCCCATTACATGGTCAACTAGAACCATTATTGTTGCACCCCATAATATTGCGCTGAGAAATTTGAACATATATTCATCGTTTTCGGCTTTTGAGTACCATAAGGCTGTAGATATGGTTGCGGCAAATGCGAGGATTACAAGCCACATTTCATTCGCCTCTTAGGAATACTTATTAGGCAGTATTACTGTTTTTAAGTTTTGTGTTACCATGGTGAGAAGTAAATGGCATGCTTCCTAGTTCCCATGATACTAGCAATAATAACGACAACTATACAGAAGGCAGCCCGCAATTTAGCCGAGAAACTGAAATTAGCGCTACTAAACACTCTCCTATGGGGAGGAGTAATCCTACTTGCGCTTGAACATGTTTGGCACGGCGAAGTAAGACCCTGGCCACCCTTCCTAACGGCCATGGCCAATCCAGCAGACATACCAATAATGCTTCATGAAATGGCCACCATAGGCACAGCCATGTCTGTGGCCACAT
>JAPDKC010000029.1 GCA_029258755.1 archaeon
TTCTGCTCCGTTTGCTGAATTTGGTTTTCTTCCGGTATTTCTTGCAGAATTCCCTTAGTTTCAGCCTTCTTCTTTGCTCTATCTAAGGCAATCTCATAAGAAACGCCTTTTGTTGATTCATATCGCCTCTTCACGATTCCAAGATTATCCAATGCAGACTTGACTACATGCCAGTTTTTAACCCAAGGCACAATGCTTTGAACCTTCTCTGTTAATTCCTTAAGCAGAATGGTTACTGTTTCGCCTTGATATTCAAGCAGCAAAGCCAGAATTGCATCTTCAACTTCGCTTAGCCGGTCGCCTTTTTCCTGCAATTCGGCCATTTCTTCAGCAAGTTTAACGAAATCATCATAGTGTTGTGGCGCAAAAACCTTGCATATCGCAAGTAGTGGAGCCCAATAGTTAAACGGTCTTCCGGTCAGCTTTTCGGTCTGCTCAACCTGATTATACGCCTCAACTACTTTAGGCCAATATTTGATCGCTGCTCTTAAAAGCAAATTTACTAGTTTGGGCCATTCAGGGTCAAAGTCAAGCCTATGCCTTCGCTTGCTGTATTCTTTGTTTGGCGCTTTCTCGGTTATTATGCGGATGCACTTAGCCGTGAAAGGCAATTCATAGCGAGTTGCAATTGCTTTAGGGCCGTAAGTTTGATATTCAATTGGCTCTCCGGTTTCCTTGTCTATGCGTCTAACTCGGCCGCCTTTCTCTGTTCCAGTTTCATAAACGTCTATAACCTCAGAGTAAGTCTTGCTTTTCGGATCCAACCGAGTAACATCGACTATGTAGGTTACTCTTGAATCTTGAATTGTGCGGAATAGGTCGGCCTCTCTCAACGCAACCTCTCGGCCCGTAGGGTTCCAGCACATTCTCCGCAGCAACTCAAGCAGAGTCGACTTACCTGTCTCTCTTTGCCCCTGTGGGTTCAAAGCCGGATAAAACACAAAAATCGGATGGAAATAGGTTCCTATGATCCAACATGCTATAAGCGTGTAAACTCTGGGATCTGAATGATACCAATAATATGTCACACCGTGGAACACTTTTTCAAAAACCTCATTTTCAGCCGGAAATTCAATTTTACTGTTTTTATAAAACTCGGATGCTAAAAGCAAAATTTGCTCATTCCAAGTTTTTTCAAGGAAAGCCCATTGTGGGTATTCAACGGAGATTGCGTTAGCAAAATTTTCTTCAAGCAGGCGATTACCAATTTG
>JAPDKC010000058.1 GCA_029258755.1 archaeon
CTTTAGAGTATACTCCAAAATATTATGTTTCTTCATCAAAATTTGATTTTTTTAATATAGCTTTCATCCAGAAATTCATATTTTTAATCTTTTCCCTGTTCAAAACAACATACAGGTAATCTGTCGCGGTTTGTTCCGTGAATTTAAGCAAAGCCCTTAAAGGTTTAATTTTCCAGCTTAAAGAAAAATATCGAAGAAAATATGAGCTAAAATTTTTCCACCAAGTATAACTTCATATGCCTTATCTAAATATGGCAGTCTCTTTAGCAGAATCAACCGATTTTTTAAATTCAGAGCTGAAACAATTTCGTTGCCATACTCGCATCTAAGTAGGGCTTCAATAAGGGGTAATATCGCTTTCAAAGGCTGGTCTAGCATCAGCGGCTCTAGATAACTATATAAATTCTCCCTTTCTCAGCAGTTTTCACATTCTTTACTAAGCAAAGGCGAATTACAGTTTAGGCACCAGTATATGTCACCCCTAACCATTTCCCTCAAGAATCATTAAATTCGTAAGAAATAATGCTTTCCGTAACCATTATCAGAAAATTGATATTGAGCTAGGCTCTATAGTAGTTGTGAAGTCTATGAAGCTTCTACTTGATGAGATGTTCGCTGGACTAAAAGAATTTTTCGAGGTCTTAGTCTTAGGCTGGAAAGTAGTAACAGTTCAGGAAGATGGTTTATAGGGAGCAAAAGACAAAGAAGTAGCTGAATATGCCAAGAAAAACAATTTAATTTTGGTAACTCAAGATGAAAAACCAGCAGATCTAGCGGAACTTTTAGGAGTTAAAATATGTTCTGGTCTCAAAATCATTAATAGCGAAAATAGTTGATGAAAAAATAAGAGAAAAATATTTCTCGAGGAAGTAGGACAAATATTTAGGTTAACCTTAAAGTGGAAGTAAACATGACAGAAAACGAAGAGATGTATACTGTATGCCCAAATTGTGGGGAAGTAGTGCCACGTAGATATGATTTTTGTCCTAAATGCGGAGCAAGATTATTCAGACCAGCAAATGCACCATTATTAATGTTAGCTGCAGGAATCTACCTTTTAAACGTAATTATAATCTTCATATTATTTGCTCCATTTCTACAGGTTACCTCTATACTAGAATTAGGAACGGCCATTTTTCTCTTCGCCGGAAGAAAA
>JAPDKC010000065.1 GCA_029258755.1 archaeon
GTAGAGGCATATAGTGGTCCAATCCATTTCCTGCTTTTATGAGATTTTAAATAAAAAAGTAAGGAAAGGAGAAGGAAAAAATGCCCAACAGTAAGGGGGGCTGAATGAGACGTCTGATAGGCATGCACTGGGATGACTGCAAGCACAACAGCGCTCAACAATGCAGTTTTTTTCTCGAAACCAATTTCTCTTGCAATAAAATATATCAAAAGAATGCAAAGTCCTCCCAAAATTGGACCAACTGCAAGAAGTGCATTAAATTCACTTATACCGATAGTAAGATGGATAGCTGAAGCAAAAACATATAGGAGAGGAAAAAAATTGTAAGATGAGCCCCATCCTTTATAAGGGTAAAAATAGAATTGTTTTGTTTCTATAAACTTCTTGGTTAAATAGTAATATATACCGACGTCATTTCCCCATGCAGCATAAATGAAAAGAGGTATTGTTCTTATCAGCATAGCCATTGCCACAATCAATACTAACAGAAATCTGTAATCCTTGTATATTTCTTTTATTGACGTCATTCTCCATTTTAATATTTCCATATATATTTTCTTTTTCATTTGATTACATGTTTGTGTCACTGTTGTTTTATGTTGTCAGAGTGTGCTGTTAACGAAATTTTTCGATAGAAATATGCACCCACTCCCATTGATTTCATTTTGAGGTGAAGAAAATGAAATGGGGTGGGTGCAATTATTAAATACTTACTGAAAGAAAAATTTATCGTTAAAAGGGAAAAAACACCTGTTGAGATAATGTTATACAGTGTTTTCCTTTATCTCTGTAGATTTTCTTTAAGGGATGTTACAATAGCAATTGCTATCTTCATTAAAAGAAATATAACAGCTATATGGAAATGGATACAGAAACTTGGTAAAATAGTGAAAGAACATATTGCAGATGAAATGCCAGATGTTGTAATAATAGATGAAACAACACTCAAAATAGGAGACACGAGATTTTGGTTCTGGTTTGTTTTAGATCCTAAATATAGGAAAATAGTTTTGTTTATGATAAGTAGAAGTAGAACTGATTTGATCTGTAAAAAGCTTATACAAAGGGTGATCGAGTTATATGGAAAGCTTCTTTCTATAGCTATAACTGATGAGGACCATGG
>JAPDKC010000061.1 GCA_029258755.1 archaeon
AGAGGCGATAAAAATTGCAAGGCGAAAAGCTTCATTTTCCAAAAAAATTGAGGTTGAAGTCTCAAGCGTTAATGAAGCTATTGAGGCTGCAAAGGCTGGAGCAGACATAATAATGCTGGATAACTTCACACCTAAAGACATTAAGAAAACCATCGAAAAACTTCAGAAAAAGAAGCTTAGAAAGAGAGTTTTGATAGAAGCTAGCGGAAAAATAAACGAAGAAAATATTTTAGAATTTGCATCGGCAGGAGTTGATATAATAAGCTTGGGAATTTTAACTCATAGCGTTAAAGCATTGGATATAAGCCTAGAAATAACGGAAGCTAAGAAGTAATTTTTATGAATTGGAAAGTTGTCTTCATTGAGGCTTTTGTGGTAGAGCGAAAAAGAGGGCGGTTTCAATGAGTGCCGCGGCGAAGAGCAAGGCCGCCGTTATCCCTATAATCTTTAAGGTTTCAGCAAAGGTTTTGCTGAAGTCCTTCTTGTAGAGGCCCCATGTAATTAAAATGCTCTGTGACATAGCTAATGCATAAGAAATGAATTCTGCCCAGAAGTGGGGCAGTATGAAGTATGATATAAAGGCGACTGACGGCGGTATTTGATGCGCTAAGGCGTCTATCTCAGTGGCATAGCCAGTCGAGAGCATCACGTACATTCCAAAACCTACTCCGAAAAGGGGAATAAACATTACCAGACATAAAGTGAAATTATGGACAAAAATGTAAAGTGAGGCTGAAAGAAAGTCTAAACTTCTTATAAGGTTTCTTATCTCCTCTATTTGTTGGCTTATATTAGCTAACGTTTCCTGGTCTACTGGAAGAAGAGTTCCTATGGCGCAGACAATTATCGCTGCAGTTAACACTATGAGAATCAAATGTAACTTGGGAATTGGAAATTCTTTCTTTTCTTCTTCCATTTCCTTTCTCCTTTCATGATCCTTTCGAACGTATCTTTACTGCTCTAAATCCTCTTGCGCAAGGATTTAAGATTTCTTGAAGTTCTATCCCTTCAATGATTCCCTTCTTATCCTCTGCATAACCCACAATATCATGTTCGGCTGGAATTAATGAATGCATGTAAATTCCATTTTCGCCTTTTCTAGGCTGACATTTGGCTGGAAG